>CAXBCO010000005.1:0-184150 GCA_963973995.1 uncultured Alphaproteobacteria bacterium | reverse complement strand
CCGGCGCCTTCGGGCAGATCATTTCCACCGATCCGGACCTGACACCGCTGAACGAGCCGTGGCCGCATATCACGCCGGATGACGGCGATTTCTTCATGATGCTGATGAACGGCTATTTCCCGCAAGTTGGCGGCACGCTGTTCCGCGCCAGTGTGCTTGAATCGCACGGCTATATGGATGAGTCGCTGATCGGCGATTCCGATTGGGACTGGCAGATCCGGATCGCCGCGGACCGGAAATTCGGCTTTGTTGCCAAGCCCTGTGTCCTGTTTCGCCAGCGGCCGAAGGGATCGTTCAACAACATGCAGCTGATGCGGTCCGCCTTCACGCGCCGCATATTCCTGCGGCATGCCTTGCCGAACAGGACGCGTTGGAAAAACACCGTCGCGATGATCCGGTCCTATTATGCCTGCCAGATGTATTATTGGGAGTATTTCCTCGACGTCGCTGCGCAGCGCGCCGCGCGACGGGAGCGGTGGGGCGTGGTCAAGGCGGTGTCGAGCGCGTTCTGGATATTTCCCTCCCGCACGCTGCGGTGCCTGCTTGGGAAGACTGAACTTCGTCAGTCAGCCCGTGCCATTTTCAGCTGAACGGACGCGCCCGCCCGGGGGGACGTCGCGCTGGCCAGCCGGCGTCAGCCAATCGGAAACTCCACTTTCCCCGCGAGTTTTTGCCTTGCCGTGATCAGCATGTTTACGGGCAGGAGCAGGATTGACGGAAAGTCATGGATGGCAAGACGGCTGAGCACCCGGGCGTTGGGTTTGGGATGGCGCAGGAAATTGCGCATGAATAGATAGACGATACCGCGGCGGAGCAGGGTGATCTTCTCGCCGACATGGCGTTTCTGTTCTGGTGTTTCACAGTAATGGCGCTTGATCTTTTTGTGCAGCCTCAACGCATAGTACAGGCGTTTCACGCATTCCGGATTGTTCCAGTCCAGCGCTGACCGGTAGAGGTCTATTCCGCGCCCGCGATCGCTCAATACCTGTGTGGAGTAGGCGGCAAGATCGGTATGCTGAAGGATGCCAAGCCAGAACAGGTAATCCTCGCCCGCTGTCAGTTGCGAGGCGTCGAAGCGGACATCGGGGATGGCGGCATAATCGTAGATGACTGTGGACGTGTGCGCCAGGCATGACTCGATAAAGAGCGGCAGGAGCTTTTCCTTGGAGACCAGGTAGAGTTCGTCGCCCTGAGGGTCCGATGCCGCCACGAGGCGGTCGATGCAATCGAGTCCCTTGAACCAGGTTTCGGTCTCGCTGTACTGGCTGTCGCAGAAATAGATCTGTGCGCCTTTTTTCAGCAAGGAGAGACCCGTCGACAGGTGCGCCGGCCGCCACAGGTCATCGCTGTCAAGGAAGGCGACATAGTCTGCGCCGGTGACCGCATCGAGGCCGGTATTTCGCGCCTTGGAAGGCCCGCCATTCGGCCGGCGAAGGATCCGGATCGAAAAGCCGTCGCGGTTGAGGCTGTCGACTTCTATTTCTGGTGGCGAAGGCGATTCATCATCGATGATGACGACGTCTACCTCGACATCATGTCCTGCGAAATCCTGTGCGTATACCGAGTCCAGCGCGCGGCGCAGGATGCCCGGCTCGCGCTGGTAGTAAGGTATAATAACAGAAATCCTGTTCATTCTACTCGTTCCCCCCCCCGAGGCTCAGCGATCTTTGATTCGCCTGATAGCCCATTCGGGCGCCAGATGTTTCAAGGCAATACCTGCATTCTTAAATCCGCCGGCACGATATACACGTCGCCAGGCTCGCAGGCGTTCTCCCAAAGGTAATAACGTCAAATGTCCGCGCAACAAGTCCATGAATGGAGGGGAAAATCCATACAGTGACTGCAACCGCACGTCGGGTTCGCCCATATTGGGGACTTCGTGCAGCAGATTCCCGCAAACCTGGTCGGGTTCTGCCGGTGGGAGATGCATCGCCGCGTCCATCGCGTCTTCCATGTGGCGGTTCCATCCGGGCGTTGCGTTGGACCGTTTCACGGATTGCAGGATCGCATCGCCCGATTGCTTGCGCGTGTCGGGGGAATCGATGAGAGAGCGGATAAGGGCCAGGTATTCGTCGTTCGTGCGGCCTTCGAGCATCGGCCCGGCCAGACCCGGATGGTCCATGCCGCTGATCCGTGCGGAATCTGGCCACAGAAACCGCGAGACGCAGGGGATGGCATAGCTGGCCGCTTCCATCATCGACGTCGCCGAGCAGAACGGGAAAGAATCGACATAGATGTCGGCCGCCTCGAACCAGGGCTTCGGATCCTGTGGTTCGAGGGACTGGATGCGCCCGCCCACCTGTGCGCTGGCATCGTCCCAGTCCGGGCGCTCGCCGCCGCCGACGATGACAAGGCGCGCATTGGGGCGGTCCCGGAGCAGGGGAACGTGAACATCGGCATAGGTCAGGCCTTCGAGCGTCCGGAATTTCTGGGCGCGGGCCACGGAAATCATGAGAATCTCATCTGCCGCGAGCCCAAGTTTCTCCTTGGCTTTTGCCCGTTCCGTACTGCGCGAGGGCGGTGTAGCCAGGATGGGGACAAGCAGCGAGCGCTCCGGTGCAATGCCGCGGCGCTCCGTGGCAATGTTGAGTGCGGCCTGCCGCATGGACCCCACGACATGGCTGATCGCCGACCCGAGCCAGAACATGTGATCGGAATGGTTCAGGAAGAAGACGGGCGGAAACCGGTCCGGCTGCGCAAAGGCGATGCTGGGGATGACATCGGAATTGGCTGTGTGGAGCACGACAATGTCATTCTTCAGCGCGGCTCGCCGAAGCGCGCGGGCGGAGCCGATGATACCGCCAGCCTCGCGATTGACATAGATGATCTCACCGCCGGCCTTTGCCACGGCCTCTGTCAGGCCCTCGAGGACGCGACCGGACTGGTGCGTGATGGCGAGGGAATGCGTGCGCGAGGGATCGCTCTCGATCCAGCGGCGGAGCATGTTGGCCAGTCCGCCGAGATTGCGGACGTCGCTAGCAACGTGGAGGACGCGCTCGAAGCGTTCGGGGCGGTCAGCATTGCGTCCGGGAGGGCCTTCTTCGCCCTGCGCCTGACGACCGATGGCGGTCAGGAGGCGCTCAAGCCGCGCGCTGGCAAAGAGGCCACAATGGGAATGTGCGGCGATCCATGCGGCGAGCAGGGCGTAGACGGCGGCGGCGTTCAGGTTGCCCTTCGCGTAAAGATCCTCTGCCTGCGTGCTCAACGCTTCGAACTGGCGAAGGTTTTCTTCCATCGTCGCGCGGAGTTCGGGGAGGTTTTCGAGAAGACCCGTCTGGTTTGTGCTGGAAATCCCGGACATTTACTTCGCTCTGCGCTCTTTTTCTATGTGGCTTGTGAGCGGATGTTTCCTGGGTCCGCTATGATGATATTCAAAAGTCTCTAGATCGAACCAAGGTAGAAGTCAGCCCGGTTGTCCAAGTTTCAATCCCGGGACCATTGCAGGGCCTCGATCAGACGGGGTCGGAAAATGGCCGCATAGCGCTGGGTCCCGAAAGGGCCCCAGAGGGCTTTGTAGTCGTGCCCGCCGCCGAAATCATGGACCCGGTAGCCTGCGGCGGCAGCGTGCTGCAGCGTGGCGTCCAGAACGCGTGTGCCGACCCCGCGGTTGCGATAGGCCGGAAGCTGTCCGAGGCACTGGCCGAGCTGGTCTTCGCCGATGCTGGTTGCGATCGCGCCGGAAACGGGTTTCTCGCCGTCATACAGAAGATACGTATGAACGCGCATCGTGTCGTCCATCTCGGGAGTCGTGCGCAGGGATTTCCAGAAGCGGATACGATCCGGCGCTGCGACGGTCTCCAGCGCGGACGAGGCGGCCCAGTTGGCTTCCCACTGATTGACAGTCCATTCGAGATCGCCCTCGCCATCGACCACAAGGTGCATGCGCTTGCATTTCTTGCGGGCACTGGAGATGTGTTTCATGTGCTTGCTATCGTCCAGAAGCCAATGATCCTCGTATTCGGTCTGCAGGAAGACGCGAACGACGTCATAGGGCCAGGCATGACGGGCGCCCATCTGCATGGCCTCTTCGCCCAGCCCGGACTCGATCTTGAGTTCAATCCCGAGTGCGTTGATGGCCCGCCCCAGCGCGGCCGGGTCGAGCGCAGGCGCAACGAAGCCGGACAGTGCCTGGTAGGAGACCGGTTCCCAGAGCTTGCCGCGCCGGCGAATGGAGATGATCGAGATCGGCGTATCATTCTCGAGGACGAGCGCGTGGCGCTTGGCATGCTGGGTTGGCAGGAGAAGTTCGCGGTACTGATCGCGACTGACCCCGGGCGGGGGAGGCAGGTTGTCGAGCGCTTCGTCCATCGCCTGGTTCCAGGTATCCGCCCAGATGACTTTCAGACCGCGGCTGCCACGCGTCAGGGCCGCACTTCGATAGGCGACCTGTTCGACCAGAGGCCAAGCCGCGCGCACCATCGGCCTGGCGACCGATTTGACCGAACGTCTGATTGCCTGGCGCAGGGCCATCCTGAGAAACCTCGACTTGAATGGACCCCGATCGGGCATCCTGTGATACCCCGGATGAGGGGCATTAGCGCGTGTTGCATCGCGCGGTTATTTTGCCGTTGCCAGCTTCAGGGCGTCGACGACGGCGCCGATGTCATCATCAGTCATCTGGGGGTAAAGGGGCAGGATGATCCGGTTGTCCTGGGCAAATTCGGAATGCGGCAGGGGCGCCCGCAGCGGTGTCTGGCTGTAGACCGCCTCGCGGTGCGCGCACATGATGCCGCGGCGCGTAGAGACGCCCGCGTCGAGCATTTTCTGCATGACGTCACGCTGATCGCAATTGTCCGGTATCTGCACTGAAAAGCTCTGCCAGTTGGACCGCGCCCAAGTGGGTTCTTCCGGCAAGCCGATCCATTGGGCAGACGCAAGCTGAGCCTTGTAGGCAGCAGCAATCTCGCGACGCCTTGCCGTGATGGTTGGCAGGCGCTTGAGCTGCTCCCGACCGACGGCCGCCTGGATGTCAGTCATCCTGTAATTGTAACCGAGCACCGGATGCGTCTCGAAGATCACCGTGTTGGCCTTGTGGCGCACCGTATCGGGTACGCTCATGCCGTGCTGGCGGAGGAGGCGGAACTTCGCGGCCCAGTCTTCGTGCGGTGTGGTGATCATGCCGCCGTCGCCGGTCGACATGATCTTGCGCGGGTGGAACGAGAAAACCGCCGCATCGCCGCGGACACGCCCGACTTTTTCCCACTCGCCCTGCCAGTTGATTTCGGATCCCGCAGCGCAGGCAGCGTCTTCCACGACTTTGAGGCCGTGCTTGCGGGCAATACCGACGATGGCTGACAGGTCGGCGGGCATGCCCATCTGGTGAACCAGGAGAATAGCCTTGGTGCGGGCCGTGATGGCGGCTTCGATCAGGGCCGGGTCCATGTTGAAGGTTGCCGGATCGACATCGACAAAGACAGGCTCGGCGCCGCAATAGCGCACGACGTTGGCCGTTGCGATATAGGAGTGGCTGACCGTGACGACCTCGTCGCCTGCCTCGACACCGGCGCCCAGCAGGGCCAGGTGGAGCCCTGTAGTGCAGTTGGACACAGCGACCGCATGTTCTGCGCCCATGAACGATGCGAACTCTTTTTCAAACGCAGCGACTTCCGGTCCTTGCGTGATCCAGCCGGACAGGATGACTCGCGCGGCGGCGTCCGCTTCGGCCTGATCCATGACAGGCTTGATGATCGGGATCATTCGAATATGTCCTTGTTGGCCTGCCACCATGATACCAGTCGCCTGAGGCCTTCCTCAAGATCGATCTCGGCTTTGAAGCCAAGCATCCGTTCGGCCTTGGACGTATCCGCGAGACGCCGCGCCACAGCATTGACCGAGCGCTCCGGTCCGTATTCGGGAACCATTGCAGGGTCAGCGCCCATGACTTTCATCAGGGCGGCGGCCAGTTCGTTGAGGCTGGTCTCGACACCAGAGGCGATATTGAAGACTTCGTCCGTGGCATCGGATTTCAAGGCCAGAACATTGGCGCGGGCGAGGTCTTCGATATTGATGAAGTCCATCGAAGTCTTGCCGTCGCCGAGGATCAGTGGCGGTACGCCTTCAGCGATGCGTTGCATCCAGCGGACGAGCACTTCGGTATACTTGCCGTGAATGTCCATGCGCGGGCCGTAGACGTTGAAATAGCGAGTCGACACATAGTTCAGGCCGTACATGTCGTTGAACGACCGGAGCAGGCCTTCGAGCATTACCTTTGAAGCGCCGTACCAGGTGCGGTTGTTGTAGGGGTGGTGCTCTTCAGTCGTCGGGAACGTGTCCGCCATGCCGTAGACGGACGCTGACGACGCCGCGAGGACTTTCTGGACGTCGCACTTCTGGGCGGCTTCGATGACGTTGTAAGTGCCGTCGCACATCACTTCCATGGCTTCGCGCGGTTCGGCGGCGCAGGCGGTGATGCGAATGGCCGCCATATGGATGACGGCATCCATGCCTGATGTCACGTCCATCACGGCCTTGGCGTCGCGAATGTCACCTTTTACGAGTTCGACGCGCGGATCCTTCATGATCTCGGCAACGTTTTGCATCGAGCCGCGGACCAGGTTGTCGAAGATCACGATCTTCTTCGGGCTGCTTGTCGCGAGAATCTCGTCGATCGTCGTGGAGCCGATCAGGCCGCACCCACCGGTGACCAGGATTTTTGCGTCATCTAGGTTCATTTCCGTCGCCTTTTTACTCTACGCGTGTTGTCGGTCGTGCGACGGCCAGAGGGGCCGTCAAATCAATATCTGGATCAGGAGTCTGCAAGTTGCATCTGGAGCGCTTTGACAGCGTCCACGACTTCAGCCTGCATATCGCCGGTGATCTCGGGATACATTGGCAGGGACAGGACTTCGTTGCCGGCCTTTTCCGAATGCGGGAATTGTCCCTGCTTGTAGCCCAGGTCGGCATATGCCGGCAGGAGGTGAACGGGGAAGGGGTAGTGGATTCCGGTCTGGATTTGCTTTTTGGAGAGCTCCTCGATCCACCGTGCGCGTTCCGGCGTCCGGATGACATAGAGGTGATAGACGTGCCTGCGATTGTCGAGCTGGACGGGCGTGGCGACGCCGGTGCCGGCGAACATTTCGTCGTAGCGAGCGGCGGCGTCACGGCGCATCTCGGTCCACTTCTCAATGTATTTCATCTTTACCCGGAGAACGGCGCCCTGGATGCCCTCAAGGCGCATATTGAAACCCTTGAGTTCGTGATGGTATTTCTTTTCGGCACCCCAGTCACGCAGCATACGGACCTTGCGGGCATATTCAGGATTGCCGGTAACGACCATGCCGCCTTCGCCAGCCGCACCCAGATTCTTGCCGGGATAGAAGGAGAAGCCGGCGAGATCGCCTACAGAGCCGGCGCGGCGGCCGTTGTATTCGGCGCCGTGCGCCTGGGCGGCATCCTCCAGAACCACGAGGCCGTGCTTTTTCGCGATGGCCATGATCGGGTCCATGTCGGCCATTTGGCCATACAGGTGAACGGGAATGATGGCTTTCGTGCGCGGTGTGATGGCGTCCTCGAGCGCTTCGGGATCCATCGTGTATGTGACCGGATCAATGTCGCAAAGCTTGATCGTGGCGCCGGTGTAGTAGATCGCGGCAGCTGAGGCCACGAATGTGTGGGGTATGGTGATGACTTCGTCACCCGGACCGACGCCGGCTGCCAGCAGCGACAGGTGCAAAGCGCTCGTTCCGTTGTTTACACCGACAGCTTCAGCATTGTTGCAGTAGTCGGCATATTCCTTCTCAAGAGCGAGCACATCGGGGCCCAGCGTAAAAGCGCAGCTTTCGAGGACTCCTTGAATGGCTGCGTCGATTTCAGGCTTGATCGAGTGATACTGGGCTTTGAGGTCAACAAACGGGATCATATCTACTTTCCTTGGCGGGGGAGGTGAACGGTTTCGCCGCGGCCACGCATTGAACTCGTGGCTGCTTCGATGACTTCGACGACGCGCAGGCCGAGATGGCCGTCAGTGAGGGGCTTGGTGCCGTTGACGATGCAGTCGACGAAGTGCTCGCCTTCGACCCGCAGCGCTTCAGAACCATCGACCTTGGGCGCCCACATGTCGCCGGTCCGGTAGCCGACCCGCATTTCCTGGATCTGCTTCGGATCGTCCGTGAAGCTGACGCCCTTGTCGTAGATTTTCAGTTTTTCACTCGGCTCGAGATCGTCATACGTGATCATCTTGTCGGATCCGCCGATCAGTATCTGGCGCACCTTGACCGGTGCGAGCCAAGACACGTTGGCATGGGCTATCAGGCCGCTTTCATAGAAGAGCGTGATATAGGCGAGGTTCTCCGGCGTGCCCGGGAAGTGGTTGATGCCGGAGGCCGACACGGCGACGGGGTGTTCGTCAAACAGGTAGTCGAGGATCGAGAAGTCGTGGACGCCAAGGTCCGAGATGACGTTCACATCGGTCTGGAAGAGGCCGAGGTTCACACGGATCGAGTCATAATAAAGAATCTTACCGAGATCCCCCGCGTCAACGAGTTCCTTTATCTTCCGAACCGTGCCTGTGTAGATGAACGTGTGGTCGACGTGCAGGATGAGGCCGCGCTTCTCGGCTTCCTCGACCAATGAACGAGCCTGGAGGGATGTCTCCGCCATGGGCTTTTCGAGCCAGACGTGCTTGCCGGCCTTGAGGGCTGCCATGGCAAGCGAAAAGTGCGTGTTGACCGGCGTCGCGATAGCGACGGCGTCGATCTCCGGATCGCGGATCATTTCCTGGAAATCGGTCGTGGTCTTTGTTGCCGGAAAGCGACGGGCGACGATTTCGAGAACTTTCGGATTGAGGTCGGCCACCGTGTGGACACGCGCATCCTTCAGCTCGGAGAAATTGCGCACGAGGTTCGGACCCCAGTAGCCATATCCCACGACGCCTATGTTGACGGTTTTCTTCTGGTCTTTTCCGGCGCTCATTCCAGGCCCTTTATGCGTTTTGGCGGCTGGGCCGCGGTCAATTGAATCTGCTGAATTCTTACTTGTTCCGGACATCACCTACCACCTTGGCTGGTACGCCTGCGACAATCGCGAAATCGGCAACATCCTGGGTCACGACGGCCCCGGCCGCCACAAGCGCGCCTTCGCCGATCGTGATGCCACACAGGATTGTCGCATTGGACCCGATCGAGGCCTGTCGTTTCACGCGTGTGAATTCCAGAGTCCAGTCGGCCTCGGATTGGACGGAACCGTCCGGATTTGTCGCGCGCGGAAAGCGGTCATTTGTGAACATCACACCGTGACCGACGAACACTTCGTCCTCAATCGTGACGCCTTCGCAGATGAATGTATGGGATGATATCTTGCAGCGTTCGCCAATGACAGCGCCCTTCTGAATCTCGACGAACGAACCGATACGGCTTCCATCACGCACTTCGCACCCGTACAGGTTGACGAGCGCTGGATGATGAACGGTCACGTCCCCGATGAGCTTTACACTGTCAGATATTGGCATTTGCGTTCCCCGAAGAGCTAGATGGCCCAACGGAATGCAAGTGTCAAACCACTTGCTGGGGCGCTGGGTGCCCAGCTGTGGATTGACGAAGGTGACGCATGTGCGTCACCCGAAAACTCTACCCCTGGTGGGTGTTCGGTCGCCGAATACCGTATGTGTCCGCGGGGCACTTCCCCGACAGCGGGAAGTGCCCGGTTATTGGATATCGCGACTGTTCCAATTGGCGGTCCGGGCTGCGTGCCTGTTTCCGAGCCGCGTGCCGACAGCGCTCACGAAAGGCAGCATGGCGACAGACGCCATCTTTTGCACCTTGTGGCTCGACCCGACGACGGGAACCTTACGAACAACCGGCAGGACGACATTGTCATGGTAGCGCCAGTTTTTCTGCCTGGCGTACTTGTCGAAATAGGGGTCGGCTTGAAGACCCCATTTCTCGCGAAAATAGTCCAAGCTCTTACGTTGCCATTTCGGCGACCAGCGCAGGACAAACAGGGGCAGGTCCATCGCTTCCAAAGGATGAGCCTTGTCGGGATGGCAGACCGTCGCAACAGACGTCTGCTCCAACATGATCCTGCCGCCCCTGGCCCAGACGGATATGCTGAAATCGACGTGATCTTTTGAATAGGGCATCTTTTCATCGAAGTCGCCGAAGCGTTCAAAGGTGTCGCGCCGCACCAGCATGCAATGGGTCTCGCAGACCTGGGTTTCGCTTCGCACCAGAGCGACATCGCCCACCTGCTTGCCTTGATGCAGGAAGTGGCGATCCGCGAGGCGGCGGGCGTCGATGGGGCCGTTGAAGAAGCCGTCGAAATCATTCGTGAAGTTGCCACCCCCGTGGTGGATTTCGCTGTGCAATGGCGCGCCCTGGCAAATCAGGGGCTGCACGACTTCGGCGCCTGTCTGTTCAGCGCAATCGATCAGGGGGGCGAGCCAGTTGTCGGCAACGAAGACGTCGTTCTCCACGAACACCACGTATTTCGTGTCCGCCATGTGATGGCCGCGGTTACGGGATTGAGCCGGGCTCAGATAGTGGTCGATCCTGTGATAGGTAAAACCCTGTTCGGCGCAAATCCGTCTCAGTTCGGACGCAACGCTGCTTGGGCTGCCGGCATCGACATAAATGAGATCATAAGGCGCCCGCGTTGCCGACACGATCGCATTCAGGGACCGGACAGCCAGACTGAACCGCTCCCTCGCCGAAACGATGATGGTGGCGTTCGGCGCATTGTCGGTGTGTTGTCGCATGACGGTTCGATTCTTAGACGAGGTGAATAGCAAGCGCCGGCGAAGCGGATTGGTCTGAGCTGCGCCTGGCTGCTCAGAGCGAGTGGGCCGGGCTCCCGACCCTGCGCTGCGAGGGACGCGCCGCGTCCTCGACAAGCGTCTTTTCGTGGTGCTTCGCCAGCCAGAGGCCGAAGGCGACAACAATCGGTTCGAGTGCCAGCATCACGATTTTCTGGACCTTGTAACTGTGTCCGACGAACGGAATCCGACGGGCAAAGGGTTTCAGGATCGCTTCACGGTAGCGCCAGGTGATAATGTCGTTTCGTTTCTGGAAATACGGATCGCCTTCGAGGCCCCACTTCGTCTTGAAGTGATTGAGGCTGTCCGCCTGCCATTTGGGAGACCAGCGCAGGATGAAGAAGGGATAATCGGAGAGTTGAATGGGGTTGTGCCGGTTCGGAACATAAAACGTCGCGACGGATGCGGGCTCGAGCATAATGCGGCCGCCATTCTTCCAGATGGTCATCGAGAAATTGAGATGGTCCTTCGTCGACAGCATCGATTCATCGAAATCGCCGAACCGCTCAAACGTGTCCCGCCTGACAAGAAAGCAGTGGACTTCGGTGACCTGGGTTTCCGCGCGGACGAGAGGTACGTCTGTGACCTGCTTGCCCTGGTGCATGTCGATGTCACAGATTACGTGGTCCCGAGGGGCGCCCCGAAAGAAGAGCTCGGCATCTTTCGCAAAAGTGCCGCCGGCCTGGTGGATCTCGGTGTGGAAGGGCTTGCCCTGGCACATCAGCGGCTGGATGACTTCGGCGCCAGTCTCTTCGGCGCACCTGATCAGTCCCTGCAGCCAGTTATCTGCAACGAATGTACAACTTTCGACAAAGGCGACGTATTTGGTGTCGGCCAGGCGATGGCCGCGATTTCTTGACTGGGCCGGGCTGAGGAGTTCGTCGTAACGCTTGTAGCGAAAACCGTTTTCGTCACAGATGCGTTTCAACTCAGCAGCCACTTTTCGCGGACTGCCTGCATCGACGTAAAGCAGCTTGTAGGGCGCGCGAGTAGACGCGATGATCTGGTTCAGGCTTTCGACAGCAAGACTGAACCGGTCGCGATGAACCATGATAATCGTGACATCGGGCGCGGTCTTGATCGTTTGGCTTTCCATAATCTCCCAACCTTCACTCTCTAACAATCTAATGCCGGCTTTTGGAGGAAAGCCCCCCGCAGGCCATTCTGCCGGACAGATTTGAGCAATCTTGGTTCGGCGGAACTGGATATCGTTCCAAATCGCAACGCCTTAGGGGACGCAAACTGACTGGATTGGGAATATAAAAGCAAGATTCGTGCCTGCCGGCTTCGTCGCGATTCCGCGTGTCACGCTTTTGACAGCGCGTTTTCCTGCGCGATTGTTCGTTCGTAGAGCGCTACGAGCTTTTGAGTTACCCGGTCCAGATCATACATTTCTTCGACCTTTGCCCGTGCCCGCGTCACGAGTTGAGGCCAATTGGCTCGCTTGTCCATGAGGCGGTTGATAGCTGCGCACAGGCTATCGACATCATTCTCTGTCGCCAACACACCCGTTTCGCCTTCGATGACCAGTTCCGGAATGCCGCCATGAACCGTGCCAATGACCGGTCGACCGACCGCCATTGCCTCCTTCAGCGTATTGACCGGTGCGTCCTGGCCGCCACGGGCGCTCGTCATTGAAGGCGCAAGAAAAACATCTGTGTTACGCAAATAGCCGGCAATCTCGGAATGTGTGCGGGCCCCGTGAAAGTGGACCGATGCGCCAAGCCCGAGGTCAGTGACCAGCGCTTCGAGACTTGGGCGCATCGCGCCATCACCCACGATATCGACCTTTATGGGTGTTTGGGTCTCACGCGAGAACGCAGCGAGCGCCCGAAGCGCGACCTGGAACCCCTTCCGTTCGATCAACCGGCCGACCATGAGGAACCGGACATCCTTTTCGTCCCGACGGGGGGCGGGTTCGAAAGGGAAGTTTTCGAGGCGGATACCCGAGCCGATGACGTCGATGCGGTCTTCCGGGCACCCTAGATCGATGGCCCGGCGACGAAAATAGTCGCAGTTGGCGATATAGCTCGATGCTTCGGACCAGACATGATCGTAAACGCGTGGCCCAATGGCGGCGACAGTTTCAGAGATGTCATATCCGCGGAAATTAACGACGATATTGCCTTTAAGAAAGCCAGCCTTGCGGTGCTTGATGACGCCTTCGGCGAGGGTAGCAAACTGGCAGTGGAGTATATCGTACTCTCCGACGCGTTCGAATGCGCTGGCCTGGTAGAAGGCCGTGAGATCGCGCATTGAACGCCGATAGACGCTCGGACGAAGCCTGCCGAGCGCTGCTACACCATTTTTGCGCACAATCGTACCGAGGGCGCCCGGCAGGCCGGCAACCCGTCCGACGCGTGACGTTGGCCAGCGCATGTTGACTGTCCGTTCGTCCAAATGGTGTTCTTCGACCGATTTCACCGAAAGTCCCGTTGGCGCGACGTTTCCGACTCCGAAAATGTCGACACTGTGGCCCTGATCGATCAGGGCTGCCGCGCTATTCGCAATGAATGCCTCTGACATCATCGGGAAGGCATTGACGAAGAACGCGATTTTCATCCTCGGGCGGTCCTTTGTTTTGCGGAGATCAATATGCGAAATTTACGTATCGAAAATCGAACTGGCGCGCTATTTGCTACGAACTCAGGGAGCAAGTTCGGTGCCACGTCGCAGCAGATTGCGGCGAGGTGCCAAAAATTGGCCCAATAGTATGAGTCGGAATGAATAATGCAGCCATATGATGTTACGGTCCTTATCCCGACCTTCAACAGGTCGGCCTTGCTGCGCGAGAGCCTGGACTCCATTCTGGCGCAAACCCGTCCAGCACATGAGATCATCATTATCAATGATGGCTCAACGGATGACACGCTCGAACAACTGAAGGCTTATGAAGGGCGCGTCCGCGTCTTGTCCAAGTCGAATGCAGGCAAGTCTGCCGCCCTGAACTTTGGTCTGAAACACGTGACGGGCGATCTCGTCTGGATATTCGACGATGACGACCTCGCTGCTCCGACGGCTCTCGAAATCCTCGTTGGTTTGCTTGAGGCCAACCCGGAAGCTGACATGGCATACGGACGCCACGAGCGCTTTTCCGTCGATGGGTCGGGAGAAAAGCGGCTACTGGGAACGGGCTATTGGACCAATTGTGATTCAGAAGAGTTCCTGACCGCTACGCTGGATGACATGTTTGCCCATCAGCAGGGCATGATCGTTCGCAAGGAACTCTATGATCGTGTCGGCGCATTCGACGAAAGCCTCGTTCGGTCGCAGGATTATGACATGCTGATCCGCCTCGCACGGGTTGGGACGCCGGTATCCACCGAAGAATTCGTGTTCCAGCAACGTGTGCATGATGGCATTCGCGGGACTCAGACCGAGCAAGTGCAGGCCAAGCAACGGAACTCATCCTGGTCCCAGTTCGATAAGGTGATCTTCCGCAACTACTATCCACAAATCGAACTGAATGAGTACCTGAGCAACGGGAAGTCTATTTCTGATCCATTGAACAGGCGCCATGCGCTCCTGCGACGGGCGAGTGTCATGGCGCGCAAGAAGCTTTGGGAACTCGCTGTCAATGACCTTCGCGCCGCTGAACGCGTGAGCCAGGCACCCCTTTCCAAGCCTGAGACTGTTGCGTTGCGCTCTGCGTTTGCATCGAAATACGGATGCGATGAAATCCTTGCAAACTCCGCCCTGATCGACGAGCTTTGCGACCTGGCCGACGTGTCATTGGTTGGCGCGCAGATTGTTATGTCCCTGGCGCGGGGACTGCGTTGGAGAGTTCGTTCGGAATTCACAAAGATCAGGTGTTTGAAATCTGTTAGCTATTATCTGATCATGAATAAGCTCAAACGGGCGGCCTCTATGACCATTTCAGCTAAAGGACCACTCGCACTCCAGCGGCACGAAAGCCAGAGCGCGGGCAGCATCTAATGGCTCACAGCTTGCTCAGACGCGCAGGCTACGCTGTCGTGTTCAATGCGATGGGCAACTGGATCGGCATGGTCGGCGGGATGGTTTCTCTCGTCTTCATAGCCCGGCTGTTGTCGCCAATGGATTTTGGGGTGTTCGGAATGGCACTCGTGACATTCTCGATCCCTGAGATTTTTGCCTCAGGCAGCTTGAACGATTCAATTGTTCAGCGCCGGGACTTGGCGGTGGGGCATGTAAATTCTGTGTTTATGCAATCCTTGGGGCTCGCGCTGCTTTTTTGCTTGGGCATCAGCCTGCTGGCGCCCGCCATTGCCGCCGGGTTTAGCCATCCGGAACTCGTTCCAATTTTGCGTGTTTTTTCGATTGTCCTGATCATTGGCGCCGCCACTTCGGTGCCGGCAGCGCTCCTGCAGCGGGATCTCCGCTACAAGGAAATCACGATCGTTGACGTCGTTGGTACGGTGAGCGCTGCGGTTATCGGAATTTGGCTGGCGGTCGTGCTGAGGGACGCGTGGGCACTCGTCTGGATGGAAATTTCGAGGCGAACGGTCCGGTTGATAATGTTCGCCTGGCTGGCGAAATGGCGGCCTTCATTCAAGTCCAGCTGGAGCGAAACGCATGAGCTCACTCGCTTCAATTCAACAAATCTGACGACGAAAGTGGTGCAAGCCTTCGGCGGCGCCATTCCAAGGGTCATGATTGGGGGCGTGTTGGGGCCAGCGGCGCTTGGCATGTACAACATGTCGGGGCGATTGCTCGAACAGGCGAAGTCGGCGTTCGTGACGCCCTTTGCGGCCGTCGCCTTGCCCGTCGCGTCACAGGCGCAAAATGATCTGCCGATGCTGTTTAGAGCGATCGAAGGGGCGATGCGACTGGCTGCCCTCGTCGCATATCCGATTTTCATTGGTGGGTGCGTCATTGCGCCAATTGCCATTCCGGTCGTGTTCGGAGAGCAGTGGGTGCCCGCAGTCACCACGATTCAGGTGTTCTTGCTCATGGGACTTCGAGCCCCGACGTCCGCATTCAACACAGGTGTGTTGAATGGGGTTGGCCGGGTAGACCTGAATTTCAAATTAGCTATCGTTGGCACGGTTCTGACCGCGATTGCGGTTGTGTCCACGATTCACATCGGTCTTGAGGCGATCGCGTGGGCGCTGCTGGCCCAGCTTATGTTCAGTTGGATTTTGGGTGCTTACGCCGTGAAGATGGCGATCGGATTCCCAATGCACCGGCAAATAATCGCGGGATCCAGTGCACTCATCGCCTCTTTCATCATGGGTTTCATTGTCTGGTTCAGCATGGGGATTTTGCCTCACGAATGGACTGGCATTGTCCATATTCTGGTTCTGGTTCCGATCGGCGTGGTGACCTATGTCGCGGCGCTCGCCGCCCTGTCTCCACGTCTCGCCAAACGTATCGTTCAGGCGCTCTTCATCCTGGTTCAAGGGCGCCCGGCAGAAGCGCTTGCCGTGGCAAGAGGATTGAGCTGAACAGCGCGATAGGTATTCGCAAGTCCGGAACTGGCCAGCTGTTTCAGTTTGTGGGTTTTGCTTCCCTGCGTTCTCGTCAGGATCTCTGATCGGTGCTGGCAGACAGGATTGTCTCAATATCCTTTAGATGTGCCGTGCGGTGCGTGTGCTGCGCGACAGGAGGCTGGCCAGAGAGGTGCCGGAAGCAGCGCAGAACAAGCGCGCCCGCGACCTGCGGCGGCGCGATGAACGCCCGAGCAACGCCCAGTGGATCGCGGGCCCGCACAGATTCAATCAGGCGCATCCAGGACCAGTTCTTGTGCCACAGGAGCTTGTGCTCGCCTATAGCCGCGCGCTCTTCGATTGTGAGGCTGGGCGTCTTGAGAAGTTCGAGGTCGCATTCCAGCACAGGCTTCATGTGTGTTGAAGCGTATTCCTTCGACAGTGAGTTTGGGTAGTCGACCGAGAAATAGCCGCACGGGTCGACCAGGCTGAATCTGGCGCCTGCTTTCAGGGCGCGCGCATAAAGATCAAAGTCTTCGGCGAGCCGCATGTCTTCTCTATATGCAAGCGCATGTGACTCGAGAAATTCCCTGCGCATGACCGGCTTCAGGTATCCGAGTTCGCGCCGGCTTCCGGTTCGGCTGTCGATGTTTTCACGCGCAAATCGGCACAGCGTGAGTGGGAGTACACCAATCGGCGTGTCAGACCACAAACGTGTGCCTTGTTTCGGATCTGCGACGGCGTCGACGCGGATCAGGTCGTCGGCGATAAGGTCAAGATTGTCGGACTCGGCCTGTTCGATGAGACGACGCAGCCGATCAGGGTGCATCCGGTCATCGGCATCCAGAATGGCGACCCATTTGGTTCCAGCGTTCGCAATGGCGCGGTTGCGCGCTGCAGACGGCCCCTGATTGCGGTCCTGGACGAGGACGACAAGGCGTGGATCACCTGGCGCGACATTTCGGGCTTTCTGGGCGGAGTCGTCGGATGAGCAATCGTCGATAACGATAACCTGCACGGGCACCGTCTGGCCAATCGCACTTTGTACTGCTGCCTCGATGGTGCCCGTATTATTGTAGCAGGGAATTATTACTGTAACGTCCGTCAAATCTGATCCCGATGTTCTAAATCTCTGTGGCAATGACGCGGCTTCCTCTGCAAGACACAGACCGCGTCACGTCGTTGAAACGAAGAATATGAGCGCGCTTATACTGACGTGCGAGCGATCGCCTGTGCTTTGATCATCGCGCCGTCATGGCCCCATCCACGACGTGTTCCTGTCCGCTGATATAGCTTGAGGCGTCGCTGGCGAGAAAGACGACCAGATCGGCCACTTCTTCCGGCCTGCCGGGGCGGCCCATTGGCGTCGATTGCGTAGCGATTGCATGTGCATCCAGCGCGTTTGCGCCCGCATGCGATGCCAGCTCTGACGCTTGGTCGGCCGGCATGCTGCCGGTCATGCGAGCGATGGACTTCTGCCAGATGGGTGTGTCGATAATCCCCGGATGCACTGAGTTCACGCGGATGGGAAAGCCCATCTGGGCACATTCCAGCGCCGCGGCCTTGGTGAACAGGCGGACGCCACCCTTGCTGGCGCAGTAGGCGCTAACCCCCGGGGCACCGCGAAGGCCTGCAACGGAAGACAGGTTGATGATCGAGCCGCCGGACGTCTGCATGGCCTTCATGGCGGCCCGCGTGCCAAGGAAGACGCTGTCCATGTTGACGGCCATCTGCTTTTGCCAATCGGCCAGGCTGAATTCAAGGATCGGGCCGCCGATCGCGATGCCCGCATTGTTGACCATGATGGAGGGTGTGCCCAGTTCGGTCTCGCACAGGGACATTATGGCGTCCCAGCGATCTTCATCCGTAACGTCATGATGGGCCGAGATGGCCTTGCCGCCCTCCGTCTCAATAAGCGCAACGGTCTCCTTGGCGCCGGCGTCGTCGATATCGGTGACCAGCACGGCCACACCTTCGCGCGCCAATCCCACCGAACAGGCCCGGCCAATGCCGCTTGCGCCGCCCGTAACCACTGCGATTCGTCCATCCATGCGTTTCATTGTATTCCTCCCAGAATATGCTTCTTTTATCTGCATTGCAGCGGTAACAGGTGCACGGCTTGACGCACCAGTCAATTTGGTGTTTTACCCGCCACTTATCTACGGGTTGGTGCGGAGCCGCCGTTGAGATCGTGGGTGCGAATACGCGCCGCCCACCGGCCCGCGTCGAAATGAGGTACTACCATGTCACGTCGCCACAGCGCGAAGTACAAGATCGACCGTCGGGTCGGTGAAAATATTTGGGGCCGCCCCAAATCCCCCGTCAACAAGCGCAACTACAAGCCCGGACAGCACGGCCAGAACCGTCGCAGCAAAGTCTCGGACTTCGGTATGCAGCTCATGGCGAAGCAAAAACTGAAGGGCTACTACGGCGACATCACGGAGAAGCAGTTCTCCCGCGTGTACGTTGAAGCCAGCCGCATGAAAGGCAACGCCGCAGAAAACCTGATCGGCCTGCTGGAATCGCGCCTTGAAGCCTTCGTGTACCGCGCGAAATTCGTGCCGACGATTTTTGCGGCACGCCAGTTCGTGAATCATGGCCACGTGATGGTCAACGGTCGCCGCTGCAATATCGGTTCGGCCCGCCTGAAGCCGGGTGACGTCGTGCAGATCCGTGAAAAGTCGCGCAATATAGCACTGGTTCTTGAAGCCCTTGGCAGCCCCGAGCGGGATCTTCCGGAATATGTGGATGTCGACCCCAAAGCGATGTCGGCAACCTTTGTCCGCGTGCCTGGTCTGGCCGACGTGCCATATCCGGTTCAGATGGAGCCATCGCAGGTCGTCGAATTCTATTCGTCGTAAGAGACCTGTTTTTCTTGAAGTTTTGGAAAGGCCGCGCCAGACTGGTGCGGCCTTTCTCGTTCCGGAGACCATTTTATGCACATACCCAGTATCACCGCGACCCGGCGGGCGCTCGTCGCCACGCCCGGCAGGCCCTTTGACCTGGCCTCGCGGGATTCCGAGGACCGATCGCTGTTTGTAGACAAGGAAACGGCCAAAACCAGTCTCAAGAAAGACGCGGCCGTCATCAACGAGTTGAAAGATCGACTTTACGCCGAAAATAAGCGCGCGCTGCTCGTCGTCCTCCAGGGCATGGACACATCAGGCAAGTCCGGAACGATCAGGCGCGTGTTTGCCGATACGACGCCACTCGGCATGGAAGTGAAGGCGTTCAAGGCGCCCAGTTCCAACGAACTGGCGCGTGACTATCTGTGGCGCGTCCACAATGCGGTCCCGGCCAAGGGGCGGATCGGAATTTTCGACCGGTCGCACTATGAAGACGTGCTCGTGGTCAAGGTGCGCGGTTTCGCGCCGGCAGAGGCAGTTGAGCAGCGGTACGGGCAGATCAATGCGTTCGAAAAGCACCTCACCGAGAATGACGTGACCATTGTCAAATGCATGCTCAATGTCGGCTATGAGGAACAGGGAATCCGCCTCGCCGAACGACTGGAGGAGCCGCACAAGCTTTGGAAGTTCAACCCGGAAGATCTCAAGGACCGCAAATTGTGGCCCGAATTTATGGCGGCATACGAAGCCGCCATCGCACGCTGCTCTACCCGCCATGCGCCCTGGTACGTCATCCCGTCTGACAGTCGCACACGGCGCAATGCGATGATTGCGAGACTGGTGCGTGGCGCACTGGAGGGCATGAACCTCGAATGGCCCAGCTCGAAATACAAGCCGGGCGACTTCGAGATCGGTTAGTGGAACGTCGTTGAGCCGCCGGAGACCGGACGGTTTGCCTCACGGTCGGAAGGGTCGCCATAGATGTCGACGCTTCCACCGCTTGATGTGTGGCTCTTGGCCTCTGCTGATGCGTAGGCTGCGGCTGAGCCCCCGCTGGACGCATTAGCGGCGACCTTCTCGCAGAGCACGTCTTTTGCCGACGCCGAGCCGCCCGAGTTCGCCACGATTTTCAGCGCGCCGCACGTGCCTTCGGCCGTGATGCTGGCCCCGCTGGAGGCGTCGAGAACAAGGATGTCGGAATCAATGCCGGTTGCACGGATGCTCGACCCGGAACTGGCCTCTATCTCGTCCAGATGCGGTGAGGTTACACGCACCTTTGCCCGGACTTTGTCCCTCCAGCCGGATGTTGCCTTGCGCGCGATATAAAGCCGGGAGCCATCCTGGCGTAGCTTCATGTCGTTGGGGCCGCCTTGCTCGAAATCGATGACCACAGAATATTCGGGGCTGGATTCATAGGTGACGTCCACGCCCGCCGAAATGTCAAGCGCGTCAAAGCCCGTGAAATCATAGGTCTGCGTGCTGTCCGCGAGAGCGGCACCGGGGATGATGAGAGTGAGGCAGAGGGCTGTCAGGATGGATTTTCGCATGGGCTTGGCTCCTTGAGGATTTAGCCGTTGATTTCAATATCGCCGCCGCTGGATTTGCTCACGTCGCGCGATGGCGGGTTACCAGCGACAGCGATATCTGCGCCACTCGAGGCTTTCGCTTCGACGCTGTCCGTCAGAAATGCGGAGACGTCGGCGCCGCTACTGGCGCGAATATCGCCTGTTGCACATTTGAGGTCGTGGGCTTCCACGTCGGCGCTGGAGGACGCGGAGATTGCCAGCGCCTGGCAGGTCCCAGACAGCTCGACGTCTGCGCTGGACGAGGCGTCAACGATCACTTTGGTCGCCCCTATCGCCCTGACGTTCACGTCGGCACTGGATGAGGCGTCAACGTCAAGCGTGCCGTCGCGAACCAGCGCGAGCGCATCGGCGCTGGAGGAAACGTCCAGCTTCAAGGCGCGTGTCTCCAGGCTCGATGCGTCCAGGTCAGCGCTCGATGAGGCACGCAGATCGACGTCTCCGGCGGTACCTGACAAGATCAGGTCGGAGCTGGAAGAGACCGAGCCGGAGAATGTCGGGCTATCAAGACCGGTGGCGGTCATCGAGGATGAATTCGAAACCGATGTCTCAGCAAGTGTCGGTGCGACGACACGGACGGTATAGGCGGGCACGCGCTTTCCGTTCACCTTGACTACCTTGCGGCCATTGTCGGTCTTGACGGACACGTTGCGTGACCAGCCGAACCCTTCGCGCAGACTGTTGCGACCGATCTTCAGTGTGTCACCGGATTGCTCGATATAAATATCGCTGAAGTCGCCTCCCTCCTGTTCCACGTTGATCGATGCAACCGGCCCCGTTTCAAAAGTGACATCAATTACTCCCCCGGCATTGATTCCAGTGAAATCGCCAGCAGGGAAAGATTTGGTTTCGGCACTTGCGAGCGGAGCCAGAACGGCGGCGAGGGCAAGAAGGGGTAGTGCGGCGCGGGTCATAGTGTGTCTCCGAATTGATTTCAGTTGACTATGATATATCGAAATACGATAAGTCAATATATTGTTTTTCAATAAGGAGAATTATTCGTGAATCCAAGGACTTTCGTCGTACTCGCCGTCGCTGCCGCCAGCCTCTCTGCCTGTATCATCATCGATGCGGACGAATCTGATCGCGACAATTTCCATGTCATCACCCAGTTCGGCCTGCCTCACCTACAGTCTGTATCAATCGGCCAGAGTGCGGTGACGGTCGAGATTCCGGGTGCCTGCGCCACAAATCAGAATGTCGCGGCGGAGGTCGACAAGGATGGCCGTCGTGAATACGAAATTGGCGTCGACTATACCGATCCCGATTTATGCAACGAGGATTCACCTGGGCTGGCGCAACTGAGCTGGAGCTATGATGAACTCGGCATTCCGCACGAATCAACTGTGCGGGTTCTCAACAAGGTCGCCCGCTAGGCAGGCTCGGCATAGAGATCATACTCGTCCGCATCGGTGATGCGGGCGGGGATGATGTCACCGGCTTTCAGGTGACCTGCATTGGACAGGAAGACGACGGCATCGACTTCCGGGGCGTCAGCCTTCGTGCGCGCCAGCATTTCGCCTTCGTCTTCGCCCGGGCCATCGATAATCACATCCTGCGTCGTGCCGACCTGGGCGGCTGCGCGGGCGGCGCTGACTTCAGCTTGCGCTTGCATGAAACGGTGCCAGCGCTCTTCCTTGATGGCCTCATCCACATGGCCGGGCAGGTCGCGGCTGTCAGCATGGGCGACGTTCTCGTACTTGAAACAGCCGGCCCGGTCGATCTTTGCCTCGCGGACGAAGTCGAGAAGAATCTGGAAGTCTTCCTCGGTTTCGCCCGGAAATCCGACAATGAAGGTCGAGCGAATGGCGAGGTCGGGCACGTCGCGGCGCCACTGCTGGATCCGCTCGAGGACACGGTCCTGTTTCGCTGGGCGTTTCATCGCCTTCAGGACATTGGCGGAGGCGTGCTGGAAGGGAATGTCGAGATAGGGCGTGATCAGCCCTTCCGCCATCAGCGGGATGACCTGATCGACATGGGGGTAGGGGTAGACATAGTGCATGCGCGTCCAGACGCCGAGGCTGCCGAGCCCCTTGGCGAGGTCGAGGAAGCGGGTCTGGTATTCCGTGCCGCGCCATGTCTCCGGCTTGTAACGCACGTCCAGCCCGTAGGCTGACGTGTCCTGGCTGATCACGAGCAGTTCCTTCACGCCAGCACGGACGAGCTGTTCGGCTTCGGTGAGGACGTGGTGGATCGGGCGGGAGGCAAGATCGCCGCGAAGCTTGGGAATGATGCAGAAGCTGCAGCGATTGTTACAGCCCTCGGAAATCTTGAGGTAGGCATAGTGGCGCGGCGTGAGGCGAATGCCTGCCTCCGGCACGAGGTCGAGGTGGGGGTTGTGCGGGGGTGTCAGGTGGGTGTGGACCGCCGCCATGACGTCCTCGTACTGGTGCGGGCCAGTGATGGCGAGCACCTTTGGGTGGGCCTTCTCGATCACCTCCGGTTCGGCGCCGAGGCAGCCGGTGACGATGACCTTTCCGTTGGCCTCGATCGCCTCACCGATCGCCTCGAGGCTTTCGTCACGGGCGCTGTCAAGGAAGCCGCACGTATTGACCAGAACGAGGTCGGCGCCCGCATAATCCGGTGCGATCTGGTAGCCTTCGGCGCGCAGGCGCGTGATGATGCGTTCGGAATCCACGAGCGCCTTCGGGCAGCCGAGGGAAACGATACCGACTTTTGGCGCGCGGGCGCTGAGTGTGGTTGTTGTCATGGCGGGCGCTTTAGCACATCGCGCGGCGTTTGCGAGCCGATTGTCTCAGCGGCCCGATCCCTGCCATTGGTCACTAATGGGTAAACGTGATCGGCAATTTTCGCACGTTTCGTTTTTGCGACGGAAAACAGGGTTGTGTTAGAAAACTCCCGTGAACGCGATGCGGAGGTTCCGATGACAGTGTTTGGCGCAAGTGCGCTGTATTGGCTCGCCTCCGGTGTGGGACTGTTCCTGATCGGCTATGTGCTTGTACGCTGGCGCAAGTCAGCGCGGGCCTGTTACCCAATGCCGTTCCATCGACGCAAGGGATACTTGTCGGGTCTTCTGTTCAGTCTCATTGTCACGCTGGTGCCGCTGAGCCTGCGCCCGAACAATTGCGCGGGGTGCGCTTTAGCCGCCGCTCCGGACATGGTTGCCAGCCTCATAAGCAACTAGAAGGCTGGCGGGTACAGTTCAGCGCCCAAATTTGCTATAAGCCTTGGCATTGTCGCGAAGGGGACTTGCATGGATCAACAGCCCGACTTCAAAAGGTTGCGCCGGCTGCAGGTTGGCGCGCTGATCGCGGGTGCCGCAGTTTTCGTTTTATCGCTGTGGCTGATGGGTCAATTCCGAAAGCCGGAGCTGGCGCCTTTCGTGATGAGTTTCGCTTTTGCAGGAATCACCTTTAGCGGGCTGTTCTATTTCGGCGCCTTGTTGACGGAAGGGTCTTTGCAAAAATACATCGTGTCCGATGACACGGTCATAAAAGGCGAGAGGGTCGAGATGGTGACAACGACGGCGTCGTCTGGCGATCCGGTTATCGACAAATGGATCGGGACTTACGCCTTCACGCGCAACCTGTTCGGCATGTCGGTCATACCCTTGCTGATCCTGGGTGGGCTTTACCTGTTCGCCTGAAGTCAGGCTGCTTCGACTTCGACGCCTTTGTCCTGGAAGAAGTCGCGCAGTTCGCCGCTTTCGAACATTTCCTTGACGATATCACAGCCGCCAACGAATTCGCCCTTCACGTAGAGCTGAGGGATCGTGGGCCATTGCGAATAGGCCTTGATGCCTTCGCGGACTGCGGCGTCTTCCAGCACGTTCGTCGAGACATATTCGACGCCGAGATAGTCGAGGACCTGCACGACGACTGACGAGAATCCGCATTGGGGAAATGTGGGCGTGCCTTTCATGAACAATACGACGTCGTTCGCTTTGACGGCCTTGTCGATGGCGTCGAGTGTGGTCTGGTCGGTCATGGCAGGTTCCTGAAATTCGTGTTCCCGGCTGATGTGTGGTGCGCGGCGGCCCTAGTCAAGCAGGCCACCGCGCACAACAGCAATGCGCCTACTCGGTAGCGGAGTCGTCCCAGCCGCACGATTGGTCGGCATTTTCCTGCTTCAGGTAGACCATTAGCGGGTCAAAATACTCGACAATTGCGCTGCCATCCATCTCGCGAGTGCCCGTGAAGGATTCCAGAGCATCCGGCCAAGGCTTGGATGCGCCCATTTCCATCATCGCATTGAAGCGCTCGCCGACGTCCTTGTTGTTGTAGATCGAACAGCGATGAAGCGGGCCTTCCCAACCAGCCTGCTCGCAAGCGGCTTTGTGGAACTGGAACTGCATCACGTAGGACAGGAAGTAGCGCAGGTAAGGCGTGTTTCCCGGGATGTGGTATTTTGCGCCCGGGTCGAATGCGTCGGCGGGGCGTTCGCCGGGGGGCACGATGCCCTGCAGTTCGAGCCGTTTGGCCCACCAGGCTTCATTATAGTCTTCCGGTGCCGTCTTGCCGGACAGGACGTCCCAGCGCCAGCCGTCGACTGTGAGCGCGAAGGGCAGGAAGGCGACCTTCTTGAGCGCGACGTTGAGAAGGAGTGCCGTGTCAGCATCCGCCGGCGGCATCTCGCTCTCATCGATCAAGCCGATCTGCTTGAGGTATTCCGGGGTGATCGACAGGCCGATGAAATCGCCAATGGCTTCGTGGAAGCCGTCATGGGCTCCGTCTTTGTAGATGAAGTCCTGATCCTTGTAGGCGCGCTGGTAGAAATTGTGCCCGAGTTCGTGGTGGACCGTGTCGAAGTCTTCCTCGTTGACTTCGGTGCACATCTTGATGCGAACATCTTCCTTGTTGTCGAGATCCCAGGCCGATGCGTGGCAGACGACTTCGCGTCCTTCCGGACGGGTGATCATGGAGCGTTCCCAGAACGTGGCCGGCAGTGGCGCGAGCCCGAGCGATGTGAAGAAACCTTCGCCGGTCTTGACCATCTTGAGCGGGTCATAACCTTTTTCGACGAGGCGCGCGGTGAGATTATAGCTCGGCCCCGGCGTGTCGGTCTTTACGACATCATAGATGCCCGACCAGTCCTGCGCCCACATATTACCGAGCAGGTCGGCGCGGATGGGACCGGTCTTGGGCTGGATGTCATCGCCATACTGGGCGTTGAGCCTGTTGCGGGCATAGCAGTGGAGTTCCTTGTAGAGCGGCTCGACCTGTCCCCAGAGACGGTCGACCTCTGCCTCCATCTCCTCGGGCGGCATGTCGTAATTGGAGAGCCACATCTGGTCGAGGCTCGGATAGCCGAGTTCCCGGGCGCCTTCATTGGCGATTTCCACCATACGGGCATATTCGTCCTTCATCGGCGGGGAGACCGTGCGCCAGCCTTCCCAGACAGCCTTCAGCTCTTCCGGATCGCGGGATGTCTCGATGATTGTCGACAGTTCGTCCAGTGTCAGGTCCTTGCCCTTGTAGTTGAAGGTGCCGGTTCCGTACTTGGCTTCGAGATCTGTCGTGATTGCTGAGAGTTCCTCGGCGGCGCCTTCCGTGGAGGGGGCAGGGATTGTGATGCCGGCGCGCAGGCGGGTCATCTTGCGGGCCAGTTCCGGGGGCAGGTCGGCGAGATTGAATTTCTTGGATTCGTTCGCCAGCGACACGGCCAGTTTCGTGTAACGCGCGCCAACTTCGGCGGCCGCGGCGTTTGTTTCGTCGGTGATGTTGGTCGCCTGGTTCCAGAAAATGATGCTGGCTTCGTCGGACATGTCCGACAGTTGCGATTCGGCGCGCGCCATAAAAGCCGTTGCGTCGGCGACGACAGTGTCTTCAGCAACCGTTTCTGCGGTGACCGGTGTTGTTTCTGCGAGGGTTTCTTTGGGGGCCGCACAACTGGCGACGGCAATTGTTAGCGCGATTGCGCTGGTTGCGAGTGAAAAACGCATGGTGAAATGGGACTCCCTTGGTGAGATTTGCCCGAAGTGACAGGATTGACGCAATGCCGTCAATCGCGACAACCGACAAAAGAATGATTGTTTCTTTCAGTGTTCAGGCGCTAGTGTCTGCGCAGAAAATGGAGCTGAAATCCTATGACCGATACCCTGTCCTATGTTCTCAAGACGTCCGTCAATCAGATACTTGGTTCGACCCGGAGCACACTCAAAAAAGGCGAAGACCACGCCCGCGCCCTGGGAGTCGAAGATTCCGTCATGCTGGCGGCGCGCCTCTATCCTGACATGCTGCCGCTGAGCCGGCAGGTGCAGATCGCCTGTGACAATGCTGCCCGTGGCGCCGCTCGACTTGCCGGCCTCGACATGCCGAGCTTCCCTGACACGGAAACGACTTTTCCGGAACTGATGGCCCGTTGCGACGCGACGATGGCGTTCGTCAATTCGACGGACGATGCCAAGATCAATGCGAACGAACTCGAGACGTTGCAGATTCCGCTCGGTCCGCAGACTGTGCCCATGCAGGGCCGCCAGTACCTGACGTCCTTCGTACTGCCGAACCTGATTTTCCACGCGACGATGACGTATGGCTTGCTGCGCCACCAAGGCGTCGTGCTGGGAAAACGGGACTTCCTGGTCCCTGGTTGAGGCGTCAGGGTGCTTTTGTCTTGAGGGCGAGGGCGTGCAGTTCGCCGCCCATCGTTCCCTTCAGCGCCGCATAGACCAGCTGGTGCTGCTTCACGCGCGGCAGGCCGGCAAATTGCGGGCTGACGATCTCGGCCTGCCAATGATTGTCGTCACCGGCGAGGTCGGTGAGCGTGATCTCGGCGTCGGGGAAAGCGTCGGTCAGGTAGCCGAGCAGGGTGTCGCGGGTCATGGCCATGGCAGCGTGTCCTCAATTCAGCTAGGCACATGGACGCGGGCCCCTGAAGGGTCAAGGTTTCTGGCAGAGTGGATACAGCGATGAAAAGCGGGAAAGCGTGGGGCCTGGCGGCGATTCTGGGACTTGTGGCGGTTGTGATTGGCGGCATTTTACTGTCGCTCGACAGGAACGATGCTGAACCGAGCCTCGTACAGTATAATGCCCGTTATATTGATGCAGGCGCCATGTTGCGTTTGACGGAGACCCTGTCCAGCGATGCCCTAGAAGGGCGAGCGACCGGCTCGCGCGGTAATGAGGCGGCGCGGGACTTCATCCAGAAGCGGTTCGAGACGCTGGGGCTGAGACAGTTTGGCGACACGTATTTCCAGCCATTCACAGCAGCGTCTGAAGAGCAGGGCGGGGCACCTGTTTCCGGTGTGAACGTCGTCGGGTGGATCGCCGGACACACGCCGGGCGATGGTCCGGCCATCGTGATCACGGCACATTATGACCATCTCGGGATCGTCGAGGGTGATATCTACAATGGCGCCGATGATAATGCCTCCGGCGTCGCGGCCCTGATTGCCGTGGCCCAGTATTTCACGCTGAACGCACCCAAGCACGACATGATTTTCGCGGTGGTCGATGCCGAGGAGATTGGCCATCTCGGGTCGCGTGCCTTTGTTGCCTCTCCGCCGGTGGCGCTGGAGCGGATCGCGCTGAACATCAATTACGACATGGTCAGTCGGTCGCCTGCAGGTGAAATCTATATCGCGGGTACTTTTCACACGCCTGGTCTGAAGCCGCTGGTGGAAACGGTTGCGGCGGATGCGCCGGTCGGGGTCCTGATGGGGCACGATGATCCTGTCTTGGGCGAGGCCGACGACTGGACCCTTCTGTCCGATCATGAGCCGTTCCACGAAGCCGGAATTCCGTTCCTGTATTTCGGTGTGGAGGATCACCCCGGTTATCACCATCCGTCGGATGACTATTCAGAGATCACGCCGGACTTCTTCGCCCGAGCGGGCGACACACTCGTGATGGCGGCACTGGCCGCTGACGCGAAGCTGGAGTCGATAGAAGGCGAAGCCGCCGACTAGTCGACTTCACTCATATAGGCTGGCAGCCAACCTTCGTGCGCTTCGCGGAGATGAGAGAGGGACAGTTCAGCCACTTTTCGTGCCTTGGTGGGTTCTTCAACAAAGACGAGATGATCCCCATTGACGCGTCCGCACCATCCCGCATTGATCGAAAATTCATTGCCTCTCCGCACGATTTCGGACTGCGATGACTGCGGAACGGCGATCAGGTAACGCGCCGAGGCTTCGCAGAACAGGTTCAGTGCGGCGGGCTTGGCTGGGCCTATGTTGTCGATTGAAACAGTCATCCCAATGCCACTCGCCAGCGCCAACTCGGCGGCGGCACAAGCGATTCCACCATCGCTGATATCGTGGACGGCATGGACCAGCCCATCGTGAATGAGCTGCCGAACAAAGGCCGCATGCTTCTTCTCGATTTCGAGGTCGATAGGGGGCGGGGAACCAAGATCTTCTCCCTTCAGGCCGAGCCATTCGCGCGCAAAAAGCGAGGCGCCGAATTGACCTGTCGTGTCTCCGACGAAGATCAGCACATCGTCTTGTTGTGCGCCCTTGAGCGTTGCAATCTTGCTCAAGTCCTCGATCAGGCCGACGCCGCCGACGACGGGCGTGGGCGGGATGGCAACACCGTCGGTCTCGTTATAGAGCGAGACGTTGCCTGAAACGACGGGGAAGTCGAGCACGCGGCAGGCTTCGGCCATGCCTTCGATGGCCTTGACGATATAGCCCATCGTGGCGGGCTTTTCGGGGTTGCCGAAATTGAGGTTGTCGGTGATGGCAATGGGCGTTGCGCCAACCGAAGAGAGGTTGCGATAGGCTTCGGCGACCGCCTGCTTGCCGCCCTCATAGGGATCGGCAGCGACATAGTGCGGGTTGCAGTCGGAACAGATGGCAAGCGCCTTGTTCGTGCCATGGATGCGGACGATGGCGGCATTGCCCATGCTTTGCGAACTATCGACCGTGTCGTTCATCACATGGCGGTCATACTGTTCCCAGATCCAGCGCTTGGACGCCATGTCCGGACAGGACATCAGCTTGAGTAGCACGTCGCCATAGTCTTCAGGCTCAGGGAATTTGGATATGTCGAGCGTCGCGCGCTTGGGTGGCTCCACCCATGGACGGTCATAATTGGGGGCGTCTTCGGCAAGCGGTGCGACAGGAATGTCGCAAACAACCTCACCGAACTGCGTGAGGACGAGGTGGCCTGTATCGGTCGTTTCACCGATGACTTCGGCGGAGAGATCGTATTTGTCGAAGATGGCTTTCGCCATGTCGATCTTGTCCGGATAGAGCACGATGAGCATGCGCTCCTGGCTTTCCGACAGCATGATCTCATAAGCGGTCATGCCGTCTTCCCGCTGGGGTACCTTGTCGAGGTCCATAACCACGCCGATACCTTCGCCATTAGCGCCGCCGCTGGCCGCCATTTCAACAGATGACGACGTAAGGCCGGCTGCCCCCATGTCCTGGATGGCCTGGATAGCGTCCGTTGCCATCAGTTCGAGGCAGGCTTCGATGAGCAGCTTCTCGGTGAACGGGTCGCCAACCTGGACGGTCGGGCGCTTCTCTTCGTCGCCTTCGGAGAATTCGGCCGAGGCCATGGTTGCGCCGTGGATGCCATCGCGCCCGGTCTTGGAGCCGACATAGAAGATCGGGTTGCCGGGCGTCGCGCCGCGCGCATAGAAAATCTTGTCCTGGTCGGCGAGGCCGACCGCCATGGCGTTGACGAGGATGTTGCCATTGTACCCGGCGTCGAACTGCGTCTCGCCGGCAACTGTGGGCACGCCAACGCAATTGCCGTAGCCGCCGATGCCCGCCACGACGCCGGCCACGAGGCTGCGGGTCTTCGGATGGCTTGGGTCGCCGAAGCGCAGGGCGTTGACCAGCGCGATCGGCCGCGCGCCCATGGTGAATACGTCGCGCAGGATGCCGCCGACGCCGGTGGCCGCGCCTTGATAAGGTTCGATATAGGACGGGTGGTTGTGGCTCTCCATTTTGAAGATGGCGGCCTGGCCGTCGCCGATGTCGATCACGCCGGCATTCTCGCCGGGGCCCTGGATAACGCGGGCATTCTTGGTCGGGAATTTCGACAGGTGGCGCCGCGATGACTTGTACGAGCAATGCTCGGACCACATCACCGAATAGATGCCGAGCTCGACCAGGTTGGGCTGGCGGCCAAGGCGGGTGACCAGCCTTTCCCATTCATCGGCCTTGATGCCGTGTTCGACGCCTTCTTTGGCGGTCTGAGTGGTGGTCAGGTGGGCGAGTATCGCAGATGTATCAGGCATGCGGGCGCTTTAACCGCAAAGTGCCCGAGTCGCCAGCCTGATTGTGCTCACTCGGGCGTTTGGGCCGCCTGCCACGCAGCACCTTCGGTTTTCGCCAGTTCGACGAGATTGCCCATCGCAAGGTTCACGTCGACCAGATGCAGGCCCCAGTCAGCCAGGACTTCGCCGTTGATGACCACGTCGCCGGGAATGTCATCTGCGCGCGGGTCTGCCGGATCTGCATTGATCGCAATGGACAGCCAGTCGTGCGTGTCATTGGTTTCGCACGTGGCGGTCAGAAGGCCCGGCAGCAATACGAAGGGCGTATCGACGGTCACGCCATAGTCATTCGGTTCGGTCCGTCCAAGACTTTGGCGCGGCATGTAGGCATTTAAGGCAGAGCCGTTGCCCGTGAGCGCGGCGGGATTGTTGCAGACGGCGCGGCGATCACCATCCGCAAGCCCGAACCTGGAAGCGACTGGTGGCGCATTGGTCGCGCGGAAGCTCTCGAAGCTTACGAGGCAGCCTGTTTCGCTGCCCGATTTGCAGACCGGCAGGCCAGCGGCCTTGCCAGTAACCGGGTCGAGCGTGGTTGGAAACCCGATGGCGTGTACGGCAATCAGTTTCGCCTGGTCTGGTGATCCGATGATGTCGGTATCCAGCATGTCATAGATCATGCCGGCGCCCTGTGAATGACCGATCAGGACCACGCCGCGTCCAGTATTTTGGCTCTTAATGTAGTTGTTCCAGCTGTCGATCACATCGGCATAACGCATCTCTGCATTGGCGGTGGACTGGCCCGTCATCATCTGGGTGCGTAGTTCCAGCAGGGTGCGCTGACGGTAGATTGGCGCGAAAAGGCGGCAGCTTTCGCCATAGCGTGCGAACTGGTTGGCCACGACATTCAGCTCTTCTGGTCCCGGGGTCATGTCGCTGTTGGGCGTCGGGTCAAATGAGACGGTGGGATAGATGTAAAAACAGTCGAATGCGGGCTCGACAGCGGGTGTGAAAGGGATGATCGAGGTCGTGCCGTCGGCAGAGATGGCCGTCGCGGTCAGGTCAACGGCGCAAGCATCATCGGTCTTGTCCGGGTGGCACAACCAGTTTGCCATGTCGGCATAATCATTGTGTTCAAAATCGGGGGTTTCCGCCGCTGCCGGTTCTGTGACGGGTGTTTCGTCAACCTTCGGCGCATCCTTGGCACAGGATGACAGGACGAGCGCGGCAGCGCCGATCAAGAGCTTCTTCAACATGGGCGTTTCCTCGGCTTTTTCGTTTGCCGAGCAGTGCTGTCAGATTCCCAGCGCCTTGTCGATTTCCGACAGGTGGCGGGCCTTGTCGGCATCGCTGAGAAAGGCGCCGGTGAAGCTGTTGCGGGCGAGTTGGATGAGCTGATCGTCACTGAGGTCGAGTGCGTCAGCAATCTCGCGATAGTTCTGGTTGATATAGCCGCCGAAATAGGCCGGATCATCCGAGTTGACAGTCACGAGCAGGCCCGCTTCCAACTGGGTCTTCAGCGGGCTGTCGCGAAGATCGTCGATCACGCAGAGCGACAGGTTGGACAGGGGGCAGTTGGTCAATGGCGTTTGCGTATCGCGTAGCACCTGGACCAGTCCGGCGTCTTCCATCGAACGGTTGCCATGGTCGATACGGTCGGCGCCGATGTCGATGAGCGCTTCGCGGACATAATCCGGCGGACCTTCCTCTCCGGCATGGAGGCAGAGCTTGAAACCGAGTTCCCGGCATTTCGCAAACAGCCGTTCGAACTTGGACGGAGGGTGGCCGACTTCGGAACTGTCGAGGCCCACGCCGATAAAGCGCGAATGGTAAGGGGCGGACGCTTCGAGGAGAGCAAATCCGTCCTCCTCGCTGAGGTGGCGGAGAAAGCTCATGATCAAGTGAGACGTGATGCCGAGCTTCTTCTCGCCATCGTCCAGTGCGGTCAGTATTCCATTGGCCACCGTGGAGAACGCAACCCCGCGTTCGGTATGGGCCTGCGGGTCGAAGAAGATTTCGACATGGCGTACATTGTCGGCTGTGACACGCTCCAGATAGGCCCAGGTGAGATCGTAGAAATCCTGCTCATGAAGTAGGACGGCCATGCCCTGATAGTAGATGTCGAGGAATTCCTGAAGATTCGAAAAGGCGTACGCGGCCCGGGCCTCGTCCAGAGTATTGAAGGGCACAGTAACCTTGTTGCGCTCAGCAATCGCCATCATCAGTTCCGGTTCGAAACTGCCTTCGATGTGGAGGTGGAGTTCGGCTTTCGGGAGTTTCGCGATCAGCGCGGCACGGTCAGTCATTAAGGGCCTCCAGGAGCGGCTCAAGATGGGATTCATAGTTCCGCCAGCGACCGGACGATTGCTGGTAGAGCGGCTCGCGCACTTGCCAAACGCTGGCCGTTTTAACAGGCGTGCGGCTGTTGTGAAAGTCGAGGCAGGCAGCGTCGAACGGCAGGTTCAGGAAGGCCAGGACTTTCTGGATTTCAGGCTCGGGAGATCGCACCAGCGCATCGTAGTCGACATCCAGAATATTGTCCGGCGCGATCGATTTCCAATGCGCCATCAGGCGTTCGTAGGCACGGTACTGGTGGCCAAGATGAGACAGGTCGATGGCGTGAGGCTGGGCGTGACTCAGGTGGAGGAAATAGTTCGACAGGCACGTGTCGCGGGGATCCCGGACAGTGTGCAGGATTCGCGCGTCCGGAAACAATCTCAGGATCAGGCCGATATGGTAGAAATTGTCGGGGCGTTTGTCGGTGATGATGCCTGAGGCGCCGGGCAAGCGGAGCGCCACGCCCGAGAGGTACGCGTCGTGGAGCGCGGCGGCCTGTTCGGTCGTAAGGTCGGCAAGGCTTTGCGGATAAGGTCTCAGGTCGCGGGCTGCGATCATGCCCAGCAGGGGAAGCTCTCCGCCCGTTGTGACGGCGCTGTGCGCGGACAGGACCTGTTCGAGCAAAGTCGAGCCGGACCGGAACTGGCCGAGGATAAATACAGGCGACAGCGAGCCAGCACTTGCGGGAGCGATTGGCGCAGGAGCCGGCAGGGAGGTGAGCGCAGCTACCAGCGCATCCTGGCGCGCAGGATCGTAGCCAGGTTGCTTCGGGTCGCGTGACGCGAGGCTTTGGGCATTCGCATCCTTGAACGCCTCGAATGCGTGGTCATAGGCTCCGGCCTGATCGAGCAGGCGACCGAGAGCGAATCCCAGACTCGCCCGGGCAGAAGCGGGCAATTCAGTGCGCGCCAGCGCAGACTGAAGCTGCACCACCAGCGGATCGCCCGGTGAACTGATTTTCGACAAATTGGCGAGGCGGGCAAGCGGTTCCGGTTCGCCCGGTGCCTGTTGGAGCAGCATACGGTATTCTGATGCCGCGCCTTCGCGGTCACCAAGGTCTTCAAGCGTGTTGGCGAGATTGAACCTAGCGTTTCCATATCTGGGATTGATCGCCAGCGCGGCGCGATAAGCTTCCTGCGCCCTGGCCGGATCGAGCAGGTCGTCAGCAAAGATCACGCCCTTGTTGAGGAACACTTCTTCCGGCCCGCTGATATTGAGCGCGAGGGCCCGTTCGTAGGCGGCAATTGCGGCACTCGGGTCGCCGGCGCGCCGCAGCAGCCAGCCGAGATTGTACCAGCTATCGGGAAGGTTTGGCGCATCGGCCAGAACCGCACGGTAGGCGGCGATGGCCTCCGGCACTTTTCCAGACTCCCTGAGCATGGATGCTTGAGCCAGGCGCTGGGCTATCTGAGGGTTTAGTGGCTTTCTAGTCATTCTGCCTGTCGTCTTAATTGCGACAGGCGCGCGTGACCAGCGGTCTCAGGCTGCGTTGACGAGGCTTTCAAAGACGCCGAGTCCATCAAGGCCGCCTTCGGTTCCGCCAACGGCGCGTTCCGGGTGTGGCATCATGCCAAGCACACGGCCATTTTCGCTGAGGATGCCAGCGATGTCGCGCGCGGCGCCATTCGGATTTTCGCCCCGCGCATAACGGAATGTCACGCGGCCTTCGCCTTCGAGACGGTCAAGTGTCGAATCGTCGGCGAAATAATTACCATCGTGGTGGGCGATGGGGAATGTCACCATGTCGCGCCCGGCATAGGCGCTGGTGAAGGCGGTATTGGCGCTTTCTACGGAAAGGCGTTGCGGCTTGCAGACGAAGTGGAGCGATGCGTTCCGCATCAGGGCGCCGGGCAGGAGGCGCGTTTCGCAGAGGATCTGGAACCCGTTGCAGACACCTAGAATGTAGCCTCCGCGCTTGGCGTGGGCGGTCAATTGCTCGATGATCGGTGAGTTGCCGGCAATCGCGCCGCATCGCAGGTAGTCGCCGTAGGAGAAGCCACCCGGCACCATGACGAGGTCGGTATCGGGCGGGATCGTCCCGTCCTTGTGCCAGACCATGGCTGGAGCGTTGCCCGTGACCTTGGCCAGGGCATCCTGTGCGTCCCGGTCACAGTTGGATCCGGGAAAAACAATGACGGCGGTTTTCATGCGCGTCCTTTAGCAGGGAGTCGAAGCAAAAGGGAACTGGTTTTGGCGGCACCGGCTGCGCGCGCCGCAACATTTCAAGACAGGCCCGCCAAGGCGAAACTAGTACTTGCTGGATTCCGATAAGATGCCCATCATGAATTGCTCAGTCGAGAAGGAGAGCATTCCATGAAAAAGTTTCTGATCGCCCTTATGGCCGTTTCTTATGTGCCGTTCGTCACCGCCTGCAACACGGTCGAAGGCGTAGGCAAAGATGTTGAAGCGGGCGGTGAGGTCGTCCAGGACGTCGCCAAGGACGTCAAAGAAGAAATCACAGAATAGTCCGGTCGACGCTCGGCGGGCATGTCCAGCCGGGCGTCTCTACCTTGAGTTACGATCAGTTGTGCTGATCAGGAATTTTCCATGAATTTCAGGTCGATATGGCGCTTAAGAGCCCATAGTCCCGGCAAGTTCAGGGTGATGCCCCATTTTTGCGCAATGGCGCGGCGTCGACCAAGACTGACAAGCTTCAGGTAATCCTTCTGGGGGTGGTAATGGGCGAGCGGCTGGTTGGTGGCGAGCCTGATCATCTGATCTGCGAGCACCGCTCCCTGGCGTACCGCGAAAACGCCGGCCTTGGGCCTTGGATCAAATGCGAGGTGGGCGGTGTCCCCGCAGGCGAAAACGTGGGGGTGGCTGAGAGATTGAAGCGTCGGACCCACGCAAACGAATCCGTCGTGTAGTCTGAGCCCTGTCCCGGCCAGCCACGCGTGTGGGCGCGCGCCGGTTGCGAGGGCCACGAAGCCTGCCGGGACATCCTCGTATTGCGTGAGGCGCAGGCCAGTCTCGTCAGCATCGACAACAGACACACCAGTGACCACTGCAACGCCGGCCCGTTTCAGTTCGCGCTCGAGATGCGTTCGCATTGACGCGGTGCCGCCCGGGAGCAGGTTGGTCCCGCGCTCAATCAATGCCACGCGGACAGGTTCGGAACGCCCCAGTCTGTCCAACCGGTATTTCATCGACAGGGCCAGTTCGACGCCGGCTGTTCCGGCGCCGAGAACGGCGGCGTGAGGTGGAAGTTCACCGGTCGCGACGCGGGAGACAAAGTCAGACCAGCGGTCTGCAAACGGCCCGAGCGGTTTCACGGGAACGCCGCGTTTTCGCAGGCTTTCCGGGCCTGTGACGTCGGCAATCGCACCGATATCCAGCGACGCATAGTCGAAGGAAAGCGTCTCACCGCTAGCGAGACCGACTGTCTGTGCCACGGGGTCCAGCGCGGTGACGCGGGTGGAATGCAGGGTGGCGCCAGCGGTGCGGCAGAGGGGTGGGAGGGGTATTTCAAGGGTGTGGCGCGCCCAGTGTCCGGCAATGTGTCCGGGCAACAAACCGCTGTATGATGTCGTGAGGTCCGGGCTGACGAGATGAATGTCGAATCCGGCAGGTTTGCACCGGGCGAGCTGCCTTAGCGCCACGACGTGCGTGTGTCCTCCCCCGATCAGGAGGATGCGGGTCATGCGTTGGCTGCTGGCGACGACCACCAGGACTGGATCGCGGCGGCAATGGCATGGCTCGGGTCACTGGCAGCAGCGGGTGCGCGGAAGGCAACGACGGCGGAGCCTTCGAGCGCGCTTTCATCATTGACGTCGACCGGCCATCTGGCACCGGCGATGATGCAATCGTCCAGGCCGGACAGGTATTCGCCGAATTCGGCCTCGCGGCCGTCGCGGAAGAGCGGCAGCCAGAGGATCAGGATGCCCTGCGGCCAGCGTTTCAGGGCGCGGGGTGTCCAGAGAGCAAGAGCATCGATGTCGCGGCTGGTCTCATAGCTCGGGTCAACGAAGCAGACCATCTGTTCGCCGCCCCGGGGCGACAGTTTGAGCGCGCCGGAATAGCCGTCGGAATGCTTGACCTGGACGCGGGGATCGTTGCCGACGGCAGCTTCCAATGCGGCGTATTCGGCAGGATGCTTTTCAAAGAACACCATGCGCGCCGTTGGCGGCAAAAGCTGAAGGGCAAGATCAGGGGAGCCCGGATAGTTTTTCATGCCGCAGGCTTCGACATGCGATACCCATGGCTTCAGCGCACGGGGCGGCTTGCCACGGTGCAGGGCCAGGATTCCTGTCTCCGCTTCGCCGCCCTTGCGGGCCTGCTCGCCGGTCAGGTCGTAGCGGCCGCGGCCCGAATGCGTCTCGACATAAAGGACCGGCTTTCCGGCGTTCGCGATGTGGCCGAGCAGCGCGTGAAGGACGGCGTGCTTGAGCACGTCCGCGCGGTTTCCTGCGTGATAGCCGTGTTGGTAGGAGAGCATGGGGCCAGCCTTCGATGGTCAGAATGAAATAGTCCCGAACAGCCGGTCTGGCCATCCGGGACTATGATCAAGAAGAAGTGAAATTACTCGGACGCGAGTGAATCCTTCCGGGCAGCTTCGAACTCGTTGCCGGCATACCAGGTCGGCCAGTCGGTCGAGTCCGCGATGCCTTCCCCGACAGCATACAGGGCCTGGATGTCTTCGGTGAAACCGGAGAGGTCCCAGTCGTCCGAATATTCGTCCATCGGCTTGTGATAGCGTTCGGCTGTGTAGGCCGCTGCCGCAGCCTTGCCGGCGGCAACACCGCCTTCAAGCTTGTCTTCGCCACCGTCGGCATAGAGCATCGGCACGCCGCGCTTGGCCAGCGAGATGTGGTCGGAGCGGTAGAAGTAACCGGCTTCCGGCTTGGCATCCGGCTTGATGACGCGGTCATTGGCCTTCAGGATATCGGCAAGGCGGTCTTCCAGTTCCGACGCGCCGTAACCGATCACGACCATGTCATGCGTGCGGCCAACCGGCAGCGCGCCGTCCATGTTGACGCCGGCCACGATCTTGTTGAGCGGCACGGTGGGATGCTCGGCGAAAAATTCCGAACCGAGCAGGCCGGACTCTTCCAGTGTCACGGAAACGAACAGGAGCGAGCGGTCATGCGGCTCGGCGGCAAAGGCTTCAGCCAGTTCCAGCAGGGCCGCCGCGCCCGTGGCATTGTCGACCGCACCATTGAAGATCTCGTCGTTGTAGAAGTCTTCGCCGGGGGCGCCGGTTTTCTTGCCCGTCTTCTTGCCGAGGTGATCCCAGTGTGCGGTGTAGAGCATGTACTCGTCCGGCGCGGTCGTGCCCGGCAGGACGCCGATGACGTTCCGGCTGTCGACCTGGTCGATGGTCTGGACGAGTTCACCCGTGGCCTTGAGGCCGGTCAGGCTGACCGGCTGGAAGCCACGTGTCTTGGCGGCCGTCTTCATCTCTTCGAAGTTGAGGTCGGCCGAGGCGAACAGTTTCTCAGCCATGTCGCGTGTGACCCAGCCTTCCATCAGCGCGCGGTCAGCGCCGCCATTGCTGCGGACGAGGTCCGACTGGGCGCCGGACCAGGAGTTCTTGACCACGTCCCAACCATAGGAGGCCGGTTCGGTTTCGTGCACGATGATCGCGGCGGTGGCGCCTTTGCGGGCGGCTTCTTCATACTTGTAGGTCCAGCGGCCATAATAGGTCATGGCCTTGCCCTTGAAGAGGTCCGGGTCGCCGGTGGCAAAACCGGGATCATTGACGAGGATGACAACGGTCTTTCCCGTGTAATCCTGGTCGCCATAGTCGTTCCACTGGTATTCCGGTGCGTCGACTCCATAGCCGACGAACACGACGTCGGACGGCTCGAAGGAAATCGTGTTCGTTTCCTGGTGCTTGGTCCAGATCACCGCGTCCTCCTTGAGGACGGTCGGCATTTCCGTGCCGTCAGGCGCGGTGAAGGTGAGGAAGGACTGTTCCGGGTCGATGGCCTGGTTGACCATGGCGACCTTCTGGAAATAGGTGCCGTTATCGCCGCCGGGCTGGAGCCCGATGCGGGCCATCTCGGCGCCGATCCAGGCAGCAGCGGCTTCGCCAACTGGCGTACCGGGACCGCGACCTTCGAACGTGTCGTCAGCCAGCGCTTTGACGCGCTTGGCCAGATCGCCGGCGTTGATATCCGCGGTCGTATCAGTCGGGAGCGGAAGAAGCAGCGTTTCGGCTGGCGGTGTTTCGGCGACGGGGGCTTCGACAGGTGCGTCCTGCTTCGGGCCACCGCATGCGGCCAGCGCGATAAGCGACACGGCGAGTGCGAGATGTTTCATGGATGTCTGCCCCTCCAATGGGCGTCTTGTCGAATTTGGAACAGGGTCTGGCATGCGGAGCGTTCGGCTTCAAGACGCAGTCGGTTTATGGCGCCCAGCAAAAAGGCGGGCTCCGTTTCCGGAACCCGCCTTCTGCGGTCATACGATTTGATACGTGTTACTGGGCAGCTTCAGCGGCAGCGTCGGCTTCCTCGGCAGCAGTGTCAGCTTCAGCATCGGCAGCATCGGCAGCGTCGGCGGCTTCTTCTGCAACAGTTGCGGTTGCGTCTGCGGCGGCGTCGGCAGCAACATCGGCAGATTCTTCTGCAGCATCCGCGGCGGCCTCGGCGACGCCTGCGTCATCGGTGGTGGCGGCAAGGTCAGCGGCGACTTCTGCTTCAGCGGCAGCTTCGACGGCAGCTTCAGCGGCGGGGGCTGCGGCTTCTGTCTCGACAGCTGCCTCGGCTGCGGTTTCGGCGGAAACGTCTGCCGAAGCGGCGTCGAGGCTTGCAGCGGTTTCGGATTCTGCAACGGTCGGTGTTGCGCAAGCGGAAAGCATAGCCATCGATGCAACAGCACCGGCGATAAGTTTGATGTTCATGGATTCACCCTCTCTGAGACTTGATTGTCTTGTGTATGGCGAACGCCCTTCCCGGAATTCGCCTGAGGCGGGCGTGTCAATCAAATGCGGCGATTTCAGGGCAGGGGGATCCATTCTGTCTCGTCACCCGGCACCAGCGGGAACCGGTCTGTGCCGTGTGACTGCGTGGATTCATTCCAGTCCTGTTTGGCCTGTTCGATCATATCCCCATCGGATGCGACAAAATTCCAGTCGATCTTTCGGGGGCCGTCCATCGGTGCACCGCCGCAGACCACGGCCTTCGTTCCCGGCAGGAATTTCACCTGGATGTCATTCCCCGGCATGAGGACGAGCATGACCCCTTCTTCGACAAGCGCACCATCGACGCGGACGCCACCTGAAACCAGATAGAGCGCGCGCTCCTCCGCGAGGTTCGCAGGCAGCGTCAGGCTGGCGCCATCTGGCGTTTCAATCGCGGCATAAAGAATCGGCCATGGAAATTCGACGGGTGAGTGGTGGCCCCAGGCATCGCCTGCAAGGACCCGGATATCAGCACCGTTCTGCTTGAACACAGGCAGCGTGTCAGCGGCGTGATGGACGAAAGACGGCGCGATCGCCTCGTGGCTGACCGGCAGGGCGACCCAGGTCTGCAGGCCGTGCATGCTCTGGCCGGCCTCACGCTCTGGCTGTGGTGTGCGTTCGGAATGGACGATGCCGTGGCCGGCGGTCATCCAGTTTACGGCGCCCGGTCGGATGACGAGATCTGTCCCGAGGCTGTCCTGATGGCGGATGGCGCCTTCGAACAGGTAGGTCACGGTGGCGAGGCCGATATGAGGATGTGGACGCACGTCAAACCCGTCGCCCGGCGCATACTTCACCGGACCGAAATGGTCGAAGAAAATAAAAGGTCCGACCATCTTGTGCGCGTGGTGTGGCAGCACGCGCCGGACCCGGAAACCACCGCCAAGGTCACGCGCGCGCGGCTCTATCTTCCTGACAATTTCGTTAGCCATGGGACCAAAGCCTTTCCTGCGCCGCATCCATACTCAAATATGTCTACATGACGGACAATCTCAAATCATATCTCGAACAGATCCGGGCTTGCCGACTGTGTGAACATGAGATGCCCCGCGCGCCGAACCCTGTGCTGCAGGTGAGCGGCGGCGCGAGAATACTGGTGGCCGGACAAGCCCCGGGAAACCTGGCGGATGTGACTGGCACTCCCTTCAACGATCCCTCCGGTGTTCGCTTGCGCGACTGGATGGGAGTGACCGAGGCCGAGTTTTACGATTCGTCGCGAGTGGCTATCGTGCCGATGGGGTTCTGCTTTCCGGGCAATGATGACAAGGGCGGCGACCTGCCGCCGATGAAGCGCTGTGCGGAAACGTGGCGGGCGGACCTGCTGGCGCAATTGCCCGACCTCAAGGTGAGCATTCTCGTCGGAGGCTATGCGCAGAAATGGCATCTCGGCAAACGAGCCGGGAAGTCGCTGACCGAAACGGTCCGGAACTGGCAGGCCTTTACAAGTGAGCGAACGTTCACTATACCGCACCCGAGTTGGAGAAATACCGGATGGCTAAAGCGAAATCCCTGGTTCGATGCCGACGTGCTGCCGGAATTGCGGCGCGCCGTGCGGGATGCCTTGGACTCCTGACACTCCTGATCGCGGCATTCGCCGTCACCAGTTGCACCCATCCCTTAACCCAGGGGGCCTTCCTGATGTCAGCACCGGTCACGCCGCACTTCGATCCCGACAATCATGTGTTCGTTGCTGACGATGGCGCGAGACTGGGCCTCACGGTCTGGCCAGCCAAGGGTGTCGCGGCTCCGGAACTTGTCGTCGTCGGCGTCCATGGCATGAACGATTATGCGAACGCCTTCCATATGGCGGCGCCTTACTGGGCCGAAAATGGCGTGACGACCTATGCCTACGACCAGCGCGGGTTTGGCCGGTCGCCGGGCCGCGGGATTTGGCCCGAGGAAGAATTGATGAGGGAGGACCTGCGCACGGCCGTGAGGGTTGCACGGGCGAGGCACCCCAGGGCAGTGATAACCGTGGTGGGCATATCGATGGGGGGCTCTGTCGCCATGAGCGCGTTCGGATCGGACCGTCCTCCGGCAGCCGACAGGCTTATCGCATCAGGGCCGGGCCTGCGAGGCTGGGGGGCGATGAATCCCCTCTACAAGGCGAGCCTCTGGGCCTCGACACGCACGCGCCCGGGCTGGATCGTGAGACCGCCACGCCGGCTGGTGAAGATCGAACCGTCGGACAATCTCGAAATGTTGCAGCGGACATGGTCTGATCCCCTGATGATGCCTTTCAACCGGATCGACCAGGTGTATGGCGTTGTCAGCCTGATGGAGACAGCCCACGAGCGGGCCGGGCGACTGCCGGCCGGCTTGCCCACATTGGTGTCTTATGGCGCAAACGACCTCGTGATACCGCCAGCAGGCGTGAAACGGACAGCTAAAAGCCTGCCGGACGGTGTTCGCACCGTGTATTATCCGAACGGCTATCACATGCTCTTGCGAGACCTGCAGGCCGAAACCGTTCAGGCCGACTATCTTGCGTTCATGAGGGACCCGTCATCACCCTTGCCAAGCGGCGGTTCGGAATGGCCCTGGCGCTGAAGCGCGCATTCCACAGCCCAAAGCCCCTTGCGGTCAGTCGCGCGTGGACAAATATAAGTCATTCTGCCAGTTCTGGCAGAATAGAGATTCCTGACAGCCAGCCCTGAGGCCTGATTTCATGACGAGTTCGTACCAGACTGCCCTCAACCTTGTTCCCATGGTGGTGGAACAGACCAGCCGGGGGGAGCGGGCGTTTGATATCTTTTCGCGCCTTCTGAAAGAGCGAATCATTTTCGTCACCGGCGGAATTGACGACAGCATGGCCGCGCTGATTACGTCGCAGCTGCTGTTTCTCGAGTCCGAGAACCCGAAAAAAGACATCGCGATGTATATCAACAGCCCCGGCGGCTACGTCACGTCGGGCCTCGCGATCTATGATACAATGCAATATATCCGCTGCCCGATTTCGACAGTCTGCTTCGGCCAGGCGGCCAGCATGGGCTCTCTGCTGCTGGCTGCGGGCGAGCATGACATGCGCACGTGCCTGCCAAATGCCCGTGTGATGCTGCACCAGCCATCGGGCGGATATTCAGGCGTTGCTACAGATATCGAGCGTCACGCGCAGGATATTATCGACCTGAAACGGCGCCTCAACAATATCTACGTCAAGCATACCGGTCAGGAATATGACGTGATCGAGCGTAAACTCGACCGGGATACGTTTCTGACGGCGGAAGAAGCTGTCGAGTTCGGCATTGTCGACAAGGTGTTTGAACGCCGCGATACTGAGGACGAAAAATAGGCGCCGACGCTCCTAACCAATTGCGGCCCGCCTCTTGCAGGGTGGGCCATGACCCTTATTGTCATATTAAGAAACCGGGTGAGGGCGCTTAAAGGCCCCGTTAAACCTTACCCGGCATTGAGGACGGCATGACCAAGCAAAACGGCTCAGGCGATTCGAAGAATACGCTATATTGTTCTTTCTGCGGAAAGAGCCAGCACGAAGTTAAGAAGCTTATCGCCGGACCTACGGTGTTCATCTGCGACGAGTGCGTTGAACTGTGCATGGACATCATCCGCGAAGAAAACAAAACGGCTATGGTCCGGTCGCGCGAAGGCGTGCCGACACCACAGGAAATCTGTGACGTGCTGGATGACTATGTCATTGGACAACGCCATGCGAAGCGCATCCTGTCCGTTGCCGTGCACAATCACTACAAGCGCCTGTCGCATGCCGGCAAGACGGACGGCGTAGAGCTGGCAAAATCGAACATCCTGCTGGTGGGCCCGACGGGTTGCGGCAAGACATTGCTGGCCCAGACGCTGGCCCGCATCCTCGACGTGCCCTTCACCATGGCCGACGCGACGACACTGACCGAAGCCGGTTATGTCGGTGAAGATGTCGAGAACATCGTCCTGAAGCTGTTGCAGTCGGCCGACTATAATGTCGAACGCGCCCAGCGCGGCATCGTCTATATCGATGAAATCGACAAGATTTCGCGCAAGTCGGACAATCCCTCCATCACACGCGATGTGTCGGGTGAGGGCGTCCAGCAGGCGCTGCTCAAGATCATGGAAGGCACGGTTGCCGCGGTGCCGCCCCAGGGCGGCCGCAAGCATCCCCAGCAGGAATTCCTGCAGGTCGACACGACGAACATCCTGTTCATCTGCGGCGGTGCCTTTTCCGGGCTCGACAAGATCATTTCCTCGCGCGGCGAGAATGCCTCGATCGGCTTTGGCGCATCGCTCAAGGATCCGGAAGCGCGCGGCGTGGGTGAAATCCTGCGCAACACGGAGCCGGAAGACCTGCAGCGTTTCGGCCTGATCCCCGAATTCATCGGCCGCCTTCCGGTCATTGCGACCCTTGAAGACCTGGATGAGGGCGCGCTGATCGAGATCCTGACCCAACCGAAGAACGCGCTGCTGAAGCAGTACCAGAAGCTTTTCGACATGGAGAACGTTTCGCTGACGTTCACGCCGGAAGCCCTGACCAGCGTTGCACGTCGCGCGATCGGTCGGAAGACCGGCGCCCGTGGCCTGCGGTCGATCATGGAATCGATCCTGCTCGACACGATGTTCGAACTGCCAAACCTGCGCGGTGTCGAAGAGGTCGTAATCAATGGCGAAGTGGTCGAAGGCAATGCCGAGCCGCTTTACGTGCATTCGAAGAAGAGCCAGCCTGAAGCCGGCTGAACTAACTGACAGCATCAAGTATCGAAAAGCCCTGGACCTTTGGTCCGGGGCTTTTTCGTTGGTGGCTGGGTCTGGGACAAAGAAAAGGCCGACACCCGAAGGTGCCGGCCCCACAAGGTTTAAGAGAGAGAGATTCGGCTCTTAAACCTTGTAGTACATTTCGAATTCCACCGGATGCGGGTGGAGCTCATAGCGCATGTTTTCTTCCATTTTCAGTTCGATATAGGCATCGATCTGATCATCGTCGAAAACACCGCCCTTGGTGAGGAACTTACGGTCTGCGTCGAGCGCTGCAAGGGCTTCGCGCAGTGATCCACAAACTTGTGGGATGGCCTTGGCCTCTTCTGGCGGCAGGTCATAGAGATCCTTGTCCATGGCGTCGCCCGGATGGATCTTGTTCTCGATGCCATCAAGACCGGCCATGAGCAGCGCGGCGAAGGCCAGATACGGGTTTGCCGCCGGATCCGGGAAGCGTGTTTCGATACGCTTGGCTTTCGGGTTCGAGCCGAATGGGATGCGGATCGAAGCCGACCGGTTGCGGGCCGAATAGGCCAGCATGACAGGCGCTTCGTATCCCGGGACCAAGCGCTTGTAGCTGTTGGTCGACGGGTTGGTGATCGCGTTCAGCGCCTTGGCGTGCTTAATGATGCCGCCGATATAGTAGAGGCACGTTTCAGACAGGCCGGCATATTTGTCGCCGGCGAAGAGGGGCTTGCCGCCATTCCAGATCGACTGGTGGACGTGCATGCCGGACCCGTTGTCCGCAAACATTGGCTTGGGCATGAAGGTTGCCGTCTTGCCATAGGATGCGGCCACGTTGTGGATGACATATTTGTAGAGTTGCAGGCGGTCGGCCATCACGGTCAGGGTCGAGAATTTCAGGCCCAGTTCGTGCTGGGCAGGGGCCACTTCATGGTGGTGCTTTTCGGGATCAAGGCCGATGTCGAACATCACCGACAGCATCTCGCCGCGCATGTCCTGTTCGGAATCGATCGGCGGCACCGGGAAGTAGCCACCTTTTGGACCTGGGCGGTGGCCCATATTGCCCATCGGGTATTCCTTGCCGGTATTGATCGGCAGTTCCGTCGAGTCGAAGCTGTAGCCGGTATTGTGCGGCTCGACGGACCAACGCACGTCGTCGAACACGAAGAATTCTGCCTCAGGGCCGAAGAACACCGTGTCACCAACGCCCGATGCTTTCACATAAGCTTCGGCTTTCTTGGCCGTTGTGCGTGGATCGCGATTGTAGGGCTGTCCGGTAATCGGATCGAGCACGTCGCACATCACGGCCAGCGTCGTTTGCTGGAAGAACGGGTCGATGATGGCGGTGTCCTGATCCGGCATCAGCAGCATGTCGGATTCGTTGATCGCCTTCCAGCCTGCGACGGACGAGCCGTCGAACATCTGGCCTTCGGAGAAGAAGTCGTCTTCGACCATGTTCTTGTGAAATGTCACGTGCTGCATCTTGCCGCGCGGATCAGTGAAACGAAGATCGACGTATTGTACGTCTTCGTCTTTCATCATTTTGATTAGCTTGTCAGCCATTGGATTTGCCCTCCAGAATTGTGCGGTTTGCTGAGTCTAGAATGTTACTATTGCAGGATTAGAGCGCAGCGTCGCCTGTTTCTCCCGTGCGGATTCGCACAGCCTCGAGTACGGCTGAAACGAAGATCTTGCCGTCGCCGATCTTGTCGGTATGGGCAGCTTTCTTGATGGCTTCGACAGCGCCGTCGACCGCGCTGTCAGCCAGTACGATCTCGATTTTGAGCTTGGGGAGGAAATCCACGACATATTCTGCGCCACGATAGAGCTCGGTATGGCCGCGCTGGCGACCAAAGCCCTTGGCTTCGATGACCGTCATGCCCTGCAGGCCGATCTCCTGCAGTGCTTCCTTCACGTCGTCCAATTTGAAAGGCTTGATGATTGCTTCGATTTTCTTCATGGCCCATGTTCTCCCAGCCGCTGAATTGATATTGATTTTGGGTAGGCCCACTCGGCCTGAGAGGCGAGCACTAGATACCGAAACAGCGGGGGATTGGGATGGGTGGTCGAATATTGGACATCCGTGCCTAAAAAGTGGGCGCCGAGTGAGCGTGCCCGACAGACGAATGTGACGCGGGCGTCACTTTTATTGTCCGGCAGCCTATGGTACCCAGAAAAAGAAATTGCAGCGAGAGCGGAATTCAATGACCGAAGTGTTCATCCATCCAGACCGCCGTCCGGCCAGGTTTCGCCCGCTGGTCGCCTGGAAGCACATGCAGAAGCTGATCGCCGACAAGGAAGACACCGAACAGGTGTTTCATATTATCGAGTCGCTCAACGGACGGTCGTTCGAGAAGAATTTCGACGCCTTCGCTGCCAGCGACGCGGGGAAGGCCCTGCTCGCGAAGAAGGAATACCTGCCACCGCTGCTGGATGACCATGAGTGGATTCGCGCGCTGCCCGAGGGCACGGTTGGCCGCGCCTATGTCGATTTCATGGAGCGCGAGGGACTCACGGCTCAGGGGCTTGTCGAGGAAAGCGAGAAATTCAAAGGCGCGATGCGCGAATTCGATGACGACTATTACTGGTACGGCAATCGTCTGCGCGATACGCACGACCTGTTTCACGTGCTCTCCGGATACGGTCGCGATGCGCTCGGCGAAGCCAGCCTGCTCGCCTTCACCTACAGCCAGAACCCGGGAATGGGCGTGATCTTCATCTCCTTCATGGGCACCCGCCAGATCATGAAGAGCGTGCCGAAAGAGGCGCGGGTGATGGATTGCTTCCGGGAAGGCAAGCGCAACGGTGCTGCGGCATCGCACATTGTGCGGGAAGATATCATCGCGCTTTTGCATGAACCCCTCGAAGCGGCCCGAGCGCGTCTCAACATCGCCACGCCGGTCGCCTACCTGCATGCGCTGGATGTGTGTGCCGACATTGGCATCGAGGCTGACCAGATTCAGATCGCCGCATGATTTATCTTGTAAGGCACGGCGAGGCCGCGGCCGGTTGGGGTGACCACCCTGATCCGGGGCTGAGCGAACTTGGACAGAAGCAGGCAGCATCTGCGGCTGACACCCTGATGGCGCTTGGCGCCACATCTGCCATTACCAGCCCGATGCTGAGATGCCGGGAAACAGCTTTGCCGTTCGAACAGCGCATGGGCCTGGTCGCCACCGTGGCGCCGGAAGTCTCCGAGATCGATACGCCGGACGATATTGACGACCGCGTCACCTGGCTTCGCGCGCTTATGGCGGGGGAGTGGGAAAGCGGCACGCACAGCTTCAGCGAGTGGCGCCACGCCATGCTGGACTTCGTCGCAGGGCTTCCCGATCAAACAGTGGTTTTCTCGCACTTTGTCGCGATCAATGCGCTGGTCGGAATGATCGAGGCGGATCCGAGGGTTGTCGTGTTTCGTCCGGGGCATTGTTCTGTAACGCAATTGAACCGGGCAAGCGGCCTGCTTTCTGTTGCTGAATATGGAAGCGAATCCGCAACACGCGTGTTATGAGGTCGCCCCATGGGCAGACCAATCATTACACCACAGGAAATGACCGCCGCTGAGCAGGCGGTCTTCGCGGCAGGCACAGACAGTTTTGAAGTGATGACGCGCGCCGGAACGGCCGTCGCGGAGTTCCTCCATGCACGCTGGCCCGAAGGAATAGTACAGGTCCTGTGCGGGCCGGGCGGCAATGGCGGCGACGGGTTCGTCGCGGCCGCACGATTGTCCAAGCTGTGGCGCAAAGTGGACGTTTTTTGCCTCGTGGATATCGCCTCGCTGACCGGCGACGCCGCGAAGGCAGCGGCGCTCTGGGAAGGTGAGGTTCATCCGCTCGAAGCCGCCGTGCAGGCGCCACATGCTATCGTTCTTGATGCACTCTTTGGCGGCGGCTTGTCGCGCCCGCTCGACGGCGTGGCAGCCGTACTGGCGCAGCGCGGCGGCCGGGTCGTATCGGTCGATGTGCCGTCCGGCATTGACGGCCTGACCGCGAGGCCGCTCGGGCCATGTTTCCGCGCTGAGGGGACGATGACGTTTGCCGGCCTGCGTCCGGCACATGTGCTGCAGCCTGCGGCGGCCTACTGCGGACTGGTCGCCGCCGCCGATATCGGGGTGCCTGTCCAGGTCTCCGCGTTCGAGAACAGTCCGATGCTTTGGGCGCCGGTCATGCCGCGTCCGGGGCAGGCCGCCTACAAGCACCAGCGCGGTCATCTCAAGGTTATCAGCGGGCCGGCATCGGCGACAGGCGCAGCGCGCCTGGCTGCCACGGCCGGCCTGAGGGTGGGGGCCGGCCTGGTTACGGTGCTGTCGCCGCCGGGCGCGGTGGCCACGAATGCGAGCCACCTCACCGCCGTCATGTTGCAGGCCATCAATGGCTCCGACGACCTAGAATCGGCTGTAGCGACCGCTCAGGTGATCGTGATCGGCCCGGCCGCCGGCATTACGCCTGCGACGCGCGCCAATGTCGAACTCCTTCTGAAATCGGAAGCGCGCGTGTTGCTGGACGCCGACGCGCTGACCGTCTTTGACAGTGCGCCCAAGTCCCTCTTCAAACGCTTGCGGCCAGACGACATCATGACACCGCATATCGGTGAGTTCCGTCGGCTCTTCGGAGATATCGGTGAATCCGAGGTCAATAAAATCGAGACCGCGCGGCGCGCAGCGCGCGAGGCGGGATGCGTGGTACTGCTAAAGGGGGCTGATACCGTGATTGCAGCGCCTGACGGGCGTGTGATCGTCAATACGCATGCGACTCCCTGGCTGGCGACGGCAGGTTCAGGCGATGTGCTGGCGGGGCTGATCGCCGGTCTCATGGCACAGGGCATGCCCACCTTTGAGGCCGCCGCGATGGCTACCTGGTTGCACGGTGAAGCGGGCAGGCGGGTCGGAGCCGGGCTGGTTTCAGAGGATCTGGAGCGCCAGATACCGGCCATTCTCGGCACCTTGCATGGTGAAAAATCCTGAAAATCCGGGCCCATGGTGTTTCCTGTTGAAACGCCCTGCAGGCTCGCGTAGGAACCGCCCATCGCGGATGTGGCGGAATTGGTAGACGCACTGGATTTAGGTTCCAGCGCCGCAAGGCGTGGAGGTTCGAGTCCTCTCATCCGCACCAGGCTCCTGATCATGCAGCATATCCCGCAGAGTCTGCGTGGACAGGGGCTTTCGCCTATGACATAAGCCGCGCCTTCAGACAGGTTTCACACAGCCTCCAGCGTGCTTTTTTGCCTCGCGACCCCAAAAACGGATGAATAAACCAATGGAAGTTACCCAGACCAAGGCAGAAGGTCTTAGCCGCACATTCGCAGTGAAGGTTCCGGCGAGCGAACTCAAAACGAAGCTTGATGAGCGGATCGAGGAAATTCGTCCGCAAATGAAGCTCAAAGGGTTCCGTCCCGGCAAGGTACCGGCTGCGCACGTTCGCAAGATGTTTGGTCGCGACCTGATGGGGGAGTTGGTCAACAAGCTTGTCGACGAGACCAACCAGAAGGCGCTCGAGGAAAACGAACTGCGCCCTGCGGGCCAGCCGGACGTTCAACTCGACGCCGACATGGAAGCCGTCGTCAAAGGCGAAGCCGACCTATCCTATCACATGCACATCGATGTGATGCCCGAATTCACGCCGGCTGATATTTCGACGATCGAGATCACGCGCCCCGTGGCGGAAGTCTCTGACGAGCAGATCGACGAGGCCCTCGGCCGTATCGCCGAGCAGAACATCCAGTACGAGCCTCGCGCCAAGACAGCGAAAGCCAAGGACGGCGACGCTGTCATCATCGACTTCGTCGGCAAGGTCGACGGCGTTGCGTTTGAAGGCGGCACGGCCGAGCAACAATCGGTTGTTCTCGGCGCCAACCGTTTCATCCCGGGCTTTGAAGAGCAGCTTCTCGGCGTCAAAACCGGCGAAGAAAAAGAGCTGAACGTCACCTTCCCCGAGGACTATCCATCGGCAGACCTGGCCGGAAAAGCCGCCGTGTTTGAGGTCAAGGTGAGTGAAGTTCGCGCACCGAAATCATCCGAAGTGGACGACGAGTTCGCCAAAGGACTCGGCCTCGAGGACCTGGAGCAGCTCAAGGGCCTCGTGAAGGACCAGCTCAAGGCCGAACATGACAATGTTTCGCGGGCCAAGGCGAAGCGTGACCTGTTGGACAAACTGGACGACGCACACGATTTTGATCTGCCGCCGAACATGGTCGAGCAGGAGTTCAGCCAGATCTGGCAGCAGCTGCAGACTGAAATGGATGCCGGTCGCGTGTCTGACGAGGACAAGGCCAAGTCGGAAGACGAATTGAAAGCCGAGTACCGCAAGATTTCCGAACGCCGCGTGCGCCTCGGGCTCGTGCTCGCCGAAATCGGCCGTATCGCCGACGTTCGCATTACCGAGCAGGAAGTGAACCAGGCCCTAATCGCCGAAGCCCGCCAGTATCCGGGCCAGGAAAGGCAAGTCGTCGAGTTCTTCCAGAAGAACCCGAATGCGATGGCCCAACTGCGCGCGCCAATCTACGAAGACAAGGTCGTCGACCACATCCTCGCGACTGCCAAGGTCACCGACGAGACGGTCACGCGTGAGGAACTGTTTAAGGAAGAAGACGAGTAGTCTTCGACCAATCCTGAATAGAAACAAGGGCGCCGGGCTTCAGAAATGAAGTCCGGCGCCTTTCGTTTGCGCGATGCTGGGCAAGGCTGGTAAACGCTGTGTTAACCGCACTAGGCGAAGTTGACCGATAGCGATTCTGAAGGAATACGGCCCAATGAGCGTTCAGAGCATAAGACCGCAGCTGACCGAGCAGGACATCGAGCGTCTGATGCGGGGGGAAACCCCCGAACAGCGTGCATCGGTGGCACACAGGGTGTGCCGTCGCATCGCGCTGGACGTACTGAGCGACCGGGAAAAGGCCTTTGCGGACGAGATCATGGGGATTCTCGCTGAGGATTCCGCCGACCTGGTGCGTCGGACACTGTCTGTCACGCTGAGAAATTCGCCTGTCCTACCGCGCGAAATCGCACTGAAACTGGCGCAGGATATTGAAGCTGTCGCGATTCCGGTGCTCCAGGATTCGCCGGTCTTTACGGACGAGGACCTGATCGAGCTGGTGCTTGCCGTGACTGCCGCCAAGCAGGCCGCGATAGCAAATCGCGATACGCTCTCGATTACGCTTACGGAAGTCATATCAGAGCATGGCGCCGTCGAAGCTGTCAGGGCCGCGTCCAGGAATGAGGGTGCCGAGTACAGCGACAAGGCGTTTGACGACACGCTTCGCCGGTTCGGCCGGGACGAGATTGTCCAGACCGGCCTGATCAAGCGGGAGTTTATTCCGACCCACATCGCCGAGAAGATGGTGTCGCTGGTGTCGGGCCAGTTGTTCGACCTGCTCGTCAACCGGCACGAACTGCCGGCCCAGATGGCGATCGACCTTGCGGGCAGCGCCCGCGAACGCGCCACGATTGATCTGGTCGAACAGGCAGGACGGACTCATGATCTCCCGCGCTTCGTTTCACAGCTGAACCTCAATGGCCGTCTGAGCCACTCGCTGATCATGCGCGCGCTCTGCTGTGGCCAAATGCCGTTCGTCGAACATTCTCTGGCCGAACTTTCGGGCGTTGGCCATCAACGCGTCTGGTTGATGATCCATGATGCAGGCCCGCTCGGCCTGCAGGCTGTGTTTGATCGCGCCGGCATGCCGCGCAAGATGCTTCCGGCGTTCCGGGCGGCTGTGAACGTCTTCCATGAAACCAGCCATGACGGTGGTCCGAATGATCGGGCGCGTTTCCGCGCGCGCATGATTGAGCGCGTGCTGACGCAGTTCCAGGCCATTCCGAAGGACGATCTCGAATACCTGCTCGACAAGCTCGACTATTATTCTGAAATGGCTGCCGAAGAAGCCGCAGAGCAGGAGACCGACGCCGCCTAGGCGTCAGTTCTCGGGCGCGTGGCGGCATGGACGCCGATATTCGCCAGGTATTCACCGTCGCGCCAATGGGCATTCTCAGCGACGATCAGGATGCCCGACGCATCAGCCACTTCGACCAGGTCCAGCAATTCGGCATTGGTTTCCAACGCGCGGGCGTCGACCCGAATCGTATCAATCAGCAGGCGGAGTGCATCGTTGAGCGGCGTCTGCCACGAACGGCGCATGTCGATTGCGACGCGGAAACCATGGCGGCGCAGGTGGCCGACGCGGCTGACATAATCGCTGACGCCGCCGGCAAAGGCCGAATCTGAGAATTCGAGACACACTTCCTGTTGGCAGAGCGAGGTCCGACGAATCGCGGCGTCGCAGGCCACAGCCGTGTTGGCATGTGCGAGCGAGGCGACCGGCGCCGGCACGAGGATGGGACGTAGACTTTCCGGTTGGCCTTGCGTCGCACTGGCGATGCGCGTCAGCTGGTCTGAAAGCCATTTCGCAGGATTGGCCACTTCGGTCGGCTGGGTACGGGGACCGAACACGACTCGCTCTTCGAAAGCCAAGGGCGATTCGCAGACCTGACCGAGGGAATCACCGCTCAACAGGTGAACGATGCTGTGAAAGCGGAAGGCCGGGGGAGGGGAAAGACGGCTCTGGCGATCGAGCGGGAAGTGAATGGCGCGCATGGCCTGTGTCCTTTCCTGTGTGTTGGCTATTGCCTTCCCTAAGGGCGAGAGTTGAACATCACGCGCAGATATTCGGCCGTATTTTTGCGAAATTTGACCAATCGAGGTTACGAGCATGACAAAGACTCCTTCGGATCCACGGCTTTCCGCCACTGTCCTGATCATCCGCGACGGCGAAAAGATGCCCGAAGTGCTGATGGTGAAACGGCACTACGAGATTGATTTCGCGGCGGGGGCGCTTGTGTTTCCGGGCGGCAAGGCGAACGACGAAGACTCGGATGCGGCCTGGGACGCCTTCACGGATGGCGATTTCGGGCCGGTCCAGCAGGATGCGCGGATCGCCGCCGTGCGAGAGGCATTTGAAGAATCCGGCCTCCTGCTGGCGCGGCACGCCAACAGGCGTGGCCCCGGTGCGCAGCTCGTCGGACCGGACATTTCCGAAATGCTTGCGCCACATCGCGGCCCGGTCGACAGGCGCGAAGAGAGCTTCCTTGGCCTGATGCGCCAGCACGACCTCGTCCTCGCGCTCGACAGCCTGATTCATTTCGGACACTGGATCACGCCGGAAATGATGCCGAAACGCTTCGACACCCATTTCTATCTTGCGCCAGCGCCCAGTGACCAGATCGCGGCCCATGACGGTCGCGAGACGACGGATGCGGTCTGGCTGGGCGCGCAGGAAGCGCTCGACATGGAATTGGCCGGAAAGGCCACGATCATCTTCCCGACGCGCATGAACCTGGTGAAACTGGCCCGCAGCACATCAGTCGCCGACGCCGCCAAGCGGTTCGGGGCAGAAGACGTCGTCAAGGTCCTGCCATATGCCGGCAAGGATGAATCCGGCCAGCCGTGCCTGTTCATACCGGAAGAGGCGGGCTACGGGCAGACGGTCGAACTGCTGTCGCGCGTCAATGTCTGACTAGCTGCTGGCGGTTTTTGCGGCGACGCTCTGTTCCAGAGCATCGCAGACAGCGTCGGCAACCGACGCCGCGCTGTCGCCTGATCCGACGCCCACGAAGGCGGCCCGGCACGCTTCAATGTGCAGATTGATCAGGGCCGAGTTTTCACCCGGGTGCGTGTCGTTGAGGAGTGTGCAGAGTGAACCGCACAGCCTGGAGATAGCAGGATAGCCGTAGGAGCCCGCGACACCGTGAATGTTGTGGGAGGCCATGAAGACGGCGCGATAGGAATCGGGCGTTGCATCCGGCACCTGCGCATCCCTCCATGCGGCGACCAGCTTGTCGAGGTCGGCCGTCATCCAGGTTTCAAATTGGCCTGAAAGCGAGTCTACGGCGGCCTCGGCACGATCGGCCATGTCCGCCGGGTCGGCGCTGAGATCGACGTCCACCTCCGCTTCGGGCGCCGGCGCAGTCGGGGGAATCTTGATCACGCGGGAAATATCCGGCGTCTGAATCTGTTTGGCATCCGCTACGGAGGACGTCTTTAACGGCAGGAATTTTCCAATTAGCTTGCTGATCATCGTTTCGTCCATGGTTTGTGGGGCGACGATAACCGGCAAGGCTTAAAAAACCGCTGACAAATCAGGGCCGGTAACTTTAGAAGGCAAACTGTTCGCGCAGGATTCGCTCGTCCAGCGCATGGCCCGGGTCAAACAGCATGGTGAGGCGCCGGTCGCGGCTCTCGCGCACCTGTACATGGACGATGTCCCTGACCTCCTGATTGTCGGCCGCAGCCGCAACGGGTCGCAGGTCCGGCGCAATCACGTCAATGTCCACGGTCGCATCGTGTCGCAGGAGCGCGCCCTTCCAGCGTCTGGGGCGGAATGCGCTGACCGGTGTCAGCGCGAGCAGATTGGCGCCGATCGGCAGGATCGGGCCATGGGCCGACAGGTTATAGGCCGTCGAACCCGCGGGCGTTGCCACCATTACGCCATCGCACGTGAGTTCCTCCATCCGGATCCGGTCGTCCACCGTGATCTTGAGGCGTGCGGACTGGGCCGTCTGCCGCAGCAGCGAGACCTCATTGATCGCCAGGGCCCGGTGCTGTTCCCCGTGCACGTCGGTAGCGATCATGCGCAAGGGAATGATGCTGGCCCGCTCGGCTGCGTTGATCCGTTCGACCAGCCCGTCGAGACTGTAATCGTTCATCAGGAACCCGACGGTGCCGCGATGCATGCCGTAGACCGCCTTGTTGTCGTCGAACCGGCGCCGCAGCGTGTCGAGCATGGCGCCGTCGCCGCCGATGGCCACGATGACATCGGCGTCGGATTCGGAAACCTGCCCATAGCGGCGGATCAATTCCGGAAGGGCATCCTGGGCTTCAGGACGTTTCGAGGCGAAAAAGGCAAGGCGCAGCTGGGTCATTGCGCCCACATGTCGGCGGCGTTGCCTGAATCGTCAAGGATTTCGCGAATTCTTCGGCAGGGAGCCTGCGCCCGCCACGGGTGCGCTCTGATGACGCCTGTGTCAGGTTTAACTGGCGCCGAAGCATCATTTCCGCTACTTTCATGCCAAAATATGGAGGAGATGACTATGGCCGATGGTGCCCAGAATGTGGATGTTCGTGGATCAGTCAGCGCTGAAGAGTGGAAAGCCCGCGTCGATCTGGCGGCGATGTATCGCCTCGTGGCCCTGCATGGCTGGGACGACATGATCTTCACGCACATTTCCCACCGCGTGCCGGGCCCCGAGCATCACTTCCTGATCAACCCTTACGGCATGCTGTTCGAGGAGATCACGGCGTCCTCGCTCGTCAAGGTCGATCTCGATGGCAATGTCATCCAGGAAACCGAGTATTTCATCAATCCGGCTGGCTTCACGATCCACTCTGCTGTCCATGCAGCCCGTGACGATGCCCACGTCGTCATGCACCTGCACACGAATGATGGCGTGGCCGTTTCCTGCCAGAAGGAGGGCCTGATGCCGCTTAGCCAGACATCAATGCTGGTGCGTCACGATCTGGCCTATCACGATTATGAAGGCGTTGCCTTGGACCTTGGCGAGCGTGAGCGTCTCGTTGCAGACCTCGGAAACAAGAACAATATGCTGCTGTACAATCACGGCACCATGACCGTCGGCGGCACGGCGGCTGAAACCTTCCTGCGCATGTTCTTCCTTGAGCGCGCCTGCACCATGCAGGTCCGGGCGCTTTCGGCGGGACGGGATGGTGTCATCCTTGCCCCGGAAGCCGTCCAGAACGTCGTCAAGGGCCAGAGCAATCCGGAAGGCACGAACGTGCTTGCCAATCGCCTCGCCTGGCCGGCGCTGCTGCGCAAACTGGACCGTCAGTCGCCCGGGTACGATTCCTAGGGGTATCCACGTATGCGACAAATACAGCCTTTGTCGTAGTTGAGGATTATCAAGCGGGCTGCGTCCGCCTATTTAACCGCCAGACAAAATATAAGGGCGTTCTACAGCCATGAAGCACCTCAAAGCATTCGAAGACGCCCTTGGCGAAATCCATGGCGAAGGCCGCTACCGGGTTTTTATCGACCTTCACCGTCATCGGGGCCGCTTCCCGAAGGCGACGGCCCGATTTGAGGATGGCGAGCGCGAAGTCACGATCTGGTGCTCCAACGACTATCTCGGCATGGGCCAGGATGACGATGTGATCGATGCGATGCATCAGGCGATCGACAGTTTTGGTGCCGGGTCCGGCGGAACGCGCAACATTTCCGGCACGACTCGTTACCATGTCGATCTCGAGCGCGAACTCGCCGACCTGCATGGCAAGGAATCGGCGCTTTTGTTCACGTCGGGCTATGTCTCTAATGAGGCAACCCTGTCGACGCTGGGCAAGATCCTGCCAAACATGATCATCTATTCCGACGCACTGAATCACGCGTCCATGATCGAGGGCATTCGCCGGTCGGGCCTGGACCGCAGGATTTTCCGGCATAACGACGTCGATCATCTTCGCGCCTTGCTCGAACTTGATGATCCTGATCGCCCCAAGCTGATTGCTTTCGAAAGCGTCTATTCCATGGATGGCGATTTCGGGCGGATGGAAGAGATTTGCGATCTGGCGGATGAATTCAATGCGCTGACCTATCTCGACGAAGTTCATGCCGTGGGCCTCTACGGGCACAATGGGGCAGGGGTCGCCGAGATGCAGGGCCTGGCCGATCGTATCGATATCATCGAAGGCACGCTGGGCAAGGCCTATGGCGTCATGGGCGGCTATATCGCCGGGCACACGACCGTGATCGACTCGATCCGCTCTATGGCGTCGGGTTTCATTTTCACGACCTCGACGTGCCCGGTCATGGCCGCCGGCGCGCTGGCAAGCGTCTCGAAATTGCGGACGGACGAGGGACGCCGTTTGCGCTCTGTGCATCAGGCCAATGCGGCAATGCTCAAGCAGAAGTTTGCGGATGCCGGTCTGCCTGTAATGGAATCGCCGTCGCACATCGTGCCATTGCTCGTCGGCGATCCGGAGCGCTGCAAGGCGCTGTCAGATACGCTGCTATTCGACTTCGGCATTTATGTGCAGCCGATCAATTTCCCGACAGTTCCCCGCGGAACCGAGCGCCTGCGCTTCACGCCCAGCCCGGTGCATGGTGAGGCGATGATGGACGAATTGGTCGCGGCCATTCTGGCCGTCTGGAAGCAGCTTGGGCTCGACAAGGCTGCATGAGTCGACTGGCGTTACTTAAACTACATTGAATACTATAAGAATTATGACGACTTCTTCTTGCCGAGGCCGATATCCTTGGCGTGCTGTGACCTGAGTTTCGCATAGTTCGGCGCAACCATCGGATAGTCGGCAGGCAGGTTCCAGCGTGTCCGGTACTCTTCCGGTGTCATGTCATAGCGCGACCGGAGGTAGCGTTTCAGCATCTTCAGCTTGCGGCCGTCCTCCAAGCATACGAGGTAGTCCGGTGTGATGGATTTCGCAATGGAAACTGCAGGTTCCGGCGTTTCCGCCTTTGGCGGTTCGTCCTTTGACAGATCGATGATCGTGGCATGCACGGTCCTGATCAGGTCGGGCAGGTCTGCTGCGGGTACTGCATTGTTGGCAACGAAAGCTGATATGATGCCTGTCGCCATCTTCAGCACATCAGTGTTGTCGATATCACTCATGTCGCTCTTAGCCCCGTAGCGGTAAATATGCGCAGTTCGCCAAGCAATTCAGTCCCGGCAAAGCTCAATACCATAAAGATCGAAGTAATTGCACACAATATTCAAGGCCGGTTGTAAACAAGAATGTGGCCTGAGCATGCACTTCAAAGCAATTCGTCGCGGTTGCAGCAGGAGTGCAGGCGGCGTAAAGACTTTCTGACCCTTGCCACAGGAGATTCTCATGGCTGATACGGCGGCTCCGGCGCAGACCAGAAATCGCGGATTTTTTACAACTCAGCTTTCGGATGCGGATCCGGAATTGTTCGCGGCAATCGCGGATGAACGCACACGCCAGCAGCAACAAATCGAGCTGATCGCTTCGGAAAACATCGTCTCGAAAGCGGTGCTCGAAGCGCAAGGGTCGATCCTGACGAACAAGTATGCCGAAGGCTATCCTGGTAAACGCTACTATGGTGGCTGCGAATTCGTTGACGTCGCCGAGAACCTCGCAATTGAGCGTGCGAAGACGCTGTTCAATTGCAGCTATGCCAACGTCCAACCAAATTCAGGCAGCCAGGCGAACCAGGGCGTGTTCCAGGCAATGATAAAGCCCGGCGACACGATCCTCGGCATGAGCCTCGATGCGGGTGGCCACCTCACGCATGGTGCCAAGCCGAACCAGTCGGGCAAATGGTTCAATGCCGTCCAGTACGGTGTCCGCCGTGAAGATGACCAGATCGACTTCGTTGAGGTCGAGCGCCTGGCGAAGGCCCATCGCCCGCAATTGATCATCGCAGGTGGCTCGGCTTACCCGCGTCAGATCGACTTCCGGAAATTCCGAGAGATCGCCGACGAAGTCGGTGCGATCTTCCTCGTCGACATGGCGCATTTCGCCGGGCTCGTGGCGGGCGGGGCACACCCGAATCCGCTTGAGCACTGCCACATCGCGACGACGACAACGCACAAGACCCTTCGCGGCCCGCGTGGCGGCATGATCCTCACGAATGACGAGGCCATGGCGAAGAAAATCAACTCGGCGATCTTCCCCGGGATTCAGGGCGGCCCGCTCATGCACGTCATTGCAGCCAAGGCCGTCGCATTCGGAGAAGCGCTGAAGCCCGAATTCAAGGCTTACGCCGCACAGGTTGTCGCGAATGCACAGGCCATGGCTGCGGCCTGCAAGGCGGGCGGGCTGGATGTCGTTTCTGGCGGCACTGACACGCATCTTGCGCTGATCGACCTGCGCCCCAAGAAGGTCACCGGCCGCGATGCCGAGCATGCGCTGGAGCGGGCATTCATTACCTGCAACAAGAATGGCGTGCCATTCGATCCGGAAAAGCCGACCGTCACGAGCGGTATCCGCGTTGGTTCGCCGGCTGGTACGACACGCGGCTTCGGCGAGCAGGAATTCACACAGATCGGCGATTGGATTGGCGAAGTTGTCGGGGCCGTCGCTGCCGGTGAAAGCACAGCGGTGGAAGACAAGGTCCGCGCCGAGGTAAAGGCGCTGACCGCCCAGTTCCCGATCTATAACGGCTTGGGAGCTTGATGCGTCTTGCGGTGTCCGTTCTGTGGTTCTGAGAATACAGCCGTAAAGGACAGCCGATCGGCTGAAGATGACACCGCTGTGCGTCGCCGCCGCGTGTGCGAAAGCTGCGGTGCCCGGTTCACGACTTTCGAACGGGTCCAACTGCGAGAAATCGTCGTGATCAAGCGCGATGGCAAACGATCGCTTTTCGAACGCGACAAGCTATTCCGGTCCATCTCTGTCGCCGTGCGCAAGCGGCCGGTGGACCGCGACCGGATAGACCAGATGGTGTCCGGCATCGTGCGCAAGCTCGAGAGCGGCGGCGAGTCCGAAGTGCCGTCGTCGCAGCTGGGTGAACTCGTCATGGAGGCGCTGAAACACGTCGATCCGGTCGGATATGTCCGGTATGCCAGCGTGTATCGGGACTTCAAGGATCCGAGCGATTTCGCCCAGTTCATTGAAAAGACGGCGCTCGAAGAAGATATCGACGAGTCATGAGCGGTGTGAGGGTTACCCTCAAGATTGCGACCTCGCTTGATGCGCGTATTGCGCTTGCTGACGGCACCAGCCAATGGATTACCACGAGCGGATCCCGCGCGCGGGCCCATCAATTGCGCGCCGAACATGACGCCGTCCTCGTCGGCATCGGCACGGTATTGGCGGACGATCCGTTGCTGACGGCGCGCACCGTTCCGATGCCAAAAAAACAGCCCATCCGTATCGTCGCTGATTCTCGCGGGCGAACGCCCAAACACTCGCGGCTCGTCCAGTCCGTATCAAGCGGTCCGGTCGTGGTGGCGACGGCAGGCCAGCCGCAGGACATTCTCGCGGCTGGAGGTATCGACATCTGGCGTTGCGGCAATGGCACCCGGGTCGACGTGACCGCACTTGTGCGCCGCGCGGAGGAGGAGGGAATCCGGTCCATCCTTCTCGAGGGAGGCGGCACCCTGGCGGCGTCCTTTATACGGGCCGGGCTCGTTGACGAGATTGCATGGTTCCGCGCGCCCATCCTGATCGGCGGCGACGGCCTGCCCGCACTCGGCGGACTGGGACTTGAGACTCTCGCCGCTGCGTCACGCTGGCGCCCTGTCGCGACGGAACGGATTGGAGATGACGTTCTCGACACTTATGTTCGAATTTAGCATAAGTCCCCCGAAGGATTACCCCCGCCATGTTTACAGGTCTCGTCACTGACGTCGGAACGGTCCGCAAGGCTGAAGCGCGCAATGGGCTGGTGCGGTTCGAAGTCGAGAGCGGATATCCGCTGGACTCCATCTCTATGGGTGCCTCTGTCATGCATTCCGGCGTTTGCCTCACGGTTGTCGACATGGGGCAGGGGGAGCGCGGTGCCTGGTTTGCGGTCGAGGCCGTGCCTGAAACCCTCTCAAAAACCGTGCTTGGCGAATGGAAAGCTGGCTCACGCGTCAATCTCGAACAAAGCCTGAAACTGGGCGATGAACTTGGCGGGCATTTCGTATTCGGCCATGTCGACGGCGTCGGTGAGGTCGTGTCCGTCGAACCAGAGGGCCAGAGTTGGCGCCTGACGATCCGGCCGCCGGCCGCCATCGCACGATATTTCGCCACCAAGGGCTCCGCCGCGATCAATGGGGTGTCGCTGACTGTGGCTGAGGCCTTGCCAAATGGCGATTTCCAACTGGCAATTATTCCCCACACTTGGGATGTCACAACGCTGTCAGAGCTGGTACCCGGCGCACACGTGAACCTTGAGATCGATATGCTGGCGCGCTACGTGGCGCGCATGATAGGCGCCGACGCGCCGGAAGGACTTACCAAAGATGTCTGATGACTTCCATGCTGCGATCTCGTCGATCGACGAAATTATCGAAGATGCCCGCAATGGCCGTATGTATATCCTGGTCGACGCCGAGGATCGCGAAAATGAGGGCGACCTGATCATCCCGGCAACTTTCGCGACGCCTGAACAGGTTAATTTCATGGCCCGGCATGGCCGCGGCCTGATCTGTCTCGCCATGACGCAGGAACGCGCACACACGCTGAACCTCGACATGATGACGCGCAATAACCGTGAAAGCATGCAGACGGCCTTCACCGTTTCCATTGAGGCGAAAGACGGCGTGACCACGGGCATCTCTGCGCATGACCGGGCTCGTACCATCGCGGTCGCCATTGATCCGACTGCCGACCAAGACGATATCGTCTCGCCGGGCCATGTGTTTCCGCTGGTTGCCAAGGACGGCGGCACGCTGGTCCGTGCCGGCCATACCGAAGCGGCCGTGGATATCTCCCGGATGGCTGGCCTCTATCCGGCTGGCGTCATCTGCGAAATCATGAACGAAGACGGCTCAATGGCCCGCCTTCCGGACCTCGTATCCTTCGCCCAGCTACACAATCTCAAGATCGGCACGATTGCCGATCTCATCGCCTGGCGTCGCCAGAATGACCGTTTCCTGGAGCGGCGCGTCGAGGCCGTTCTGAACTCGACCTATGGGGAGGGTTTCAAGACGGTCTGCTTCCTCAATACGCTCGACAATTCCGAACACATTGCCATCGTTCATGGCGACATCACACCCGATTCCACGACCATTGTTCGCGTCCACCGCACGGATGTCCTGGCCGATGTGCTGGGTGAAACGGGCCCCCGCCAGGGCCTCGTCGGCAAGGCCATGCGTATTATCGCGGATGCGGACGAGCCGGGTGTCGTCGTGTTCGTGAATTCCATGCGCCCGAATGTCCTTGCCGAGCGCCTCGGCTTGAAAACCAATACATCGCATGACCCGTCAGCCCCTTTGCGGGAGTACGGTATCGGGGCCCAGATCCTGCGTGAACTTGGCGTCCGGAAGATGACTTTCCTGTCCGATACGCAGCCCACCCGCGTTGCAGGGCTTGACGGATACGGCCTGACCATAGAGGGCTGGCGCCGCTTGAACGAGGAGACCAACTGATGGCGGACCGCGTCCTCATTGCCATATCGAGATATTACAAGCGCATCAGTGACGAACTGGAACTGGGCGCGATGGAAGAACTGGAAGCTGCCGGCGCGAAAGTGACCGTCATGGAAGTGCCGGGCGCGTTCGAGCTGCCGGGCCTGATCGCCATGGCGGCCGATAGCGGCCGCTTCGATGGCGCCGTGGCGCTCGGCTGCGTCATTCGCGGCGAGACGACCCATTACGACTATGTCTGCGGCGAGAGCGCCCGCGGCCTGATGGACCTCATCGTCCAGCGTCGCCAGGCGATCGGCTATGGCATCCTGACCGTCGAGAACGAGGACCAGGCCTGGGTCCGCGCCGACCGCAAGCAGAAGAACAAGGGCAAGGACGCCGCCGAAGCCTGCCTGTCGATGATCAAGTTCCGCAAGGAACTCATTCGTTGAGCCAGCAGAAAATCCCGTTCGAAGTCATCCGCGCCCGTCGCGCCGGCGCCCGGCTGGCGGCGGTTCAGGCGCTCTATGAAATGGAGCAGACGGGCAAGTCGGCCAAGGCAACCGTGCGGGCCTTCATGGACGACCGCCTCGGCATCGGCCCGGACGAACGCCCGATCGAGGAAGCCGACCCGGACCTGTTCAAGGCCATCCTGAACGCCGTCGTCGAACACCAGGCCGCCATCGACACCGCCATCCTGTCCCGCCTGTCGGACGGCTGGAAACTGACCCGTCTCGACGCGACGTCACGGGCCATCCTGCGCGCCGGCGCAGCTGAGTTCATCGTCCACCAGGAACTGTCGGGCGCGGTCATCCTCGATGAGTATGTCTCGCTCGCGCACGACTTCTTCGACGAGACCGAGGCCAAGTTCGTCAACGCCGTTCTGCAGAATGTCGGCCGCGACCTGCGGACAGGCTCCGCCGCCTAGCCTGCCTCGCGGGCCCAGGCGCGCACATCCGCGACAAACAGGTCCGGCTTCTCCATCGCGGCGAAATGCCCGCCGCTGTCCATCTCGGACCAGTGCGTGATATTGTAGGCGCGCTCGCACCAGCTGCGGGGCGGGGCGGGGTAAACGGCCTCGCCGGGAAAGTTCGCAAAGCCCGTCGGCGTCTCGCACCGCTTGCCTTCAGGCAGGCTGGCGACGCCCTCCTGGAACAGGGCATTATAGTACCAGATGCTGGTCGCGATGGCGTCATTGACCAGGTAGATCATCACGTTCGTCAGCAACTGGTCTTTTGAATAGACGCTGAACAGGTCGCCATCCTCCAGGTCCGACCAGCCGTGGAATTTCTCGATGATCCAGGCCGCCGTCCCCATCGGCGAGTCCATCAGGGCCATGGCCAACGTCTGCGGCTTGGTCGCGTGTTCCATGAAATAGGCGCCCTCGCGCTGCATCGCGGCCTGCGAAATGCCAAGCCAGTCGGTCTCTGCCTGGGTTTCGGGTACGGGCGGGTTGGGCCGGAATCCGATCATGTTGAGGTGAATGGCCTTGCAGCCGCCCTTGCCGTCGACCGTGCCATGCTCATAGCCCAGCCATGACGTGACCAGCCCGCCCCAGTCGCCGCCCTGGGCAAGATAGGTCTCGTAACCCAGTACGTCCTGCATCAGCGTGTTCCACAGGTTCGCCGTTGCCCGCTGGCCCATCGGCGACGCCGGTTTCTCGGAAAAGCCATAACCGGGCAGGGACGGAATGATCAGGTCGAAGGCATCCTCGGCCTTGCCGCCATGCTTGGACGGATAGGCGAGCGGCCCGATCGCGTCCCAGAACTCGAAGACCGATCCCGGCCAGCCATGCGTCAGCAGGAGAGGTCGCCGTCCGCCGGCTTCGCCAATGACATGCACGAAATGGATGTCCATCCCGTCCACGTCCGCCTTGTAGCTCGGATAGCGGTTGAGCTCGGTTTCTGCCTCGCGCCAGTCATAACCGGTCAGCCAGTAACGCTGCAGGTCCTTCATCACCGGCGTCGACATGCCATAGGCAAAGCCCTGCTCATTGGCGGGGGCCGGAAACCAATTGTAGTTTTCGACGCGTTCGCGGATCGCCTCGATCTTCTTGTCGGGAATATCGATCCGAAACGGCTTTGCCTTGCTCATGCGTGTGTCCTCCTGCGCATCACTTTAGGCGCAATAGCGACGTCAGGCGAGCCGGACGCAAGGGCAGGTCAGACGGAGAAGCTCGTCCCGCAGCCGCAGGCCGCCGTTGCATTCGGATTGTTGATCTTGAACGCGGCACCGATCAGTTCGGTCGAAAAGTCGATCTCTGCGCCGCGCAGGAATTCGAGGCTCATCTCGTCGATCAGCACCTGCGCGCCGTCCCGCTCGACAATCAGGTCGTCCGCATTCGCGGCATCCGCAAAGTCGAATTTGTAGGAAAAGCCGGAACACCCGCCGCCTTCGACAGAGACGCGCAGGAAGTCGACGCCGTCCTGTTTTGCCAGAATCGCGTTAATCCGCTTGGCAGCGGAGGCGGACAGGGTCACATCAGGAACTGTTACGGTGCTCATGCCCACAACATAGGAACGAATTGCGCGATGGAAAAGAGAGCCGTGTTCGCGACCCGCTTTGAAGACAGCCGGGGACGCTATTTTGACGAGGCGCCATCCGCCACGCGCACGCCATTCCAGCGTGATCGCGACCGGATCGTCCATTCCACGGCATTCCGCCGCCTGAAGCAGAAAACACAGGTCTTCGTGGCGCATGAGGGGGATCATTACCGCACCCGACTGACGCATTCCCTTGAGGTCGCCCAGATTGCCCGCAGCGTCGCCCGGACACTGGGCCTCGACGAAGACCTCGCCGAAGCCATGGCGCTGGCCCATGATCTTGGCCATCCGCCCTTCGGCCATGCCGGCGAGGACCAGCTCGACGAATGCATGAAGGCTTATGACGGCTTTGATCACAACGCCCAGACCCTGCGCATCGTGACCAAGCTGGAAGTGCGCTATCCGGGCTTTGACGGGTTGAACCTCAGCTGGGAAATGCTGGAAGGGCTCGTCAAGCACAATGGCCCTGTCACAGGGCCGGACACGCCGATCAGCAGCCTGCCGGCTGCCTTCCGCGATTTCTCCCATCTCGCCGACCTGGAGCCTGACCAGTTTGCCGGCCCCGAAGCGCAGGTCGCCGCCCTGTCTGACGACGTCGCGTACAATAACCACGACATCGACGATGGCATCGCCTCGGGCCTGTTCACGATCGACGACCTGATGGACATCCCCGTCGTCGGCGAGCAATTTCGCGGCGTCCGGATCGAATACCCGCAGCTGAGCGACCGCATGGTCACCTACGAGGCCGTCCGGCGCCTCATCGGCGTCTGGATCAATGACCTTACCGACGAGACCCGTCGCCGCATCAAGCTCCACAAGCCCGCCAGTGCGGCCGACGTGCGCGCCATGGACGTGCCGCTGGTCGCCTTCTCGGCCGAGCTGGAGGCCCGTCAGCGCGCGCTCAGGGCCTTCCTCTACGAACGCATGTACAAGCATTACAAGGTCAACCGCATGCGCAGCCAGGCGAAGCGCCTCTTGGCCGACCTGTTCAGCATCTTTCTCGCCGAACCCGAGACCCTGCCACCGCCCTGGCGTCACGATGCCGAGCAGGTGCCCGAAGCGCGGCGCGCCCGTATCGTCTGCGATTATATTGCGGGCATGACTGATACGTTTGCCATGGAAGAACATCGGCGTCTTTTCGATGCCAGTGGCATGCGCTGACGTCTCTTTTCGCGCTTTTCTCCCATCATGAGCGGCTGCCCGAGACTGTGGAAAAGCCTTGATGTTCAAGCGTCATTAACGAAACGCCCTCTAATATTAACCTCAGGACACAATACTGAAGGACGTATTCCATGGGCAGATCGCGCAGCGAGAGGGGCAACTACGCGCCTTTTGACGATGACTACCGGGGATTCGAGATCCGCGATGATGAAACGGCCCGCGGCCCGCTGATCCTGGCGCTCGCCATTGGCGTGCTGCTGGTCTTTGGCGCTGTGGTCTGGAACACTTACCGGCAGGGCGTGCGCTCCAGCGGGGCTGGAATCCCCAGTGTCATTGCAGATGCGCAGCCCTACAAACGCACACCGGAAGATCGTGGCGGTATCGCGGTTCCCGACACCGACAAGCGATTCTACGACCAGATGGATGCGTCAGACCGGCCTGAATCCAGCGACACGAGCATTGCCGATTTCGAAGATGCCCGTAGCACCGAATTCCTGCAGGGCGGGCCGCCCATTGAACTGCGTCCGGGAATCGAATCAGGTGGCGCAAATGAAACGGATCCCGAAAACGGGATGCCGAACATTGTCGCAGACCAGGTCCGCGCCCTCGCCAATCTCGACGAACGCCCGGCCGAGTCGGACGAAGATGTCGAGATCGCTTCGCTAAATCCGGCGCCTATGCCGATGGCCGCCGGGCCCATGGTCAATGCCCAGGCCACGTCGGAGTTCGAATTCAGCGATAATGGCGCATATCTCGTGCAAATCGCGGCGTTTCGCTCGGAGGAAGCCGCCGAGGCAGCGTGGCGCAAGGCGTCTGGCTCTCGTCCTGACATTTATCGGGGCGCAGCGAAACATATCCAGCGGGCCGATCTCGGCGCCAAAGGTGTGTTTTACCGCTTGCGCGTTGGCGCCTTTGCCGAAAGATCGGAGGCGACGGCCTTCTGCACCACGCTGAAGTCCGCTGGTGAAAACTGCATTGTGGTGACTGGATAGTGACGAAAGCTTGCATCCTCAGCGTCTCGGGTCCGAGACTGACTCCGGGTGAACGGACCCTCTTTTCCGCGCACGATCCGTGGGGCGTTATCCTCATGGGCCGCTCCTGCGTGACGAAAGCGCAGATCCGCCAGCTTGTCGCCGACATCTGGGATGCCACAGGACGGCCGACGCTGATCTTCATCGACCAGGAGGGAGGCCGCGTAGCGCGCCTGAAGGCGCCGGAATGGCCGCTTTTTCCACGCGGTCAGGATTATGCCCTGATCTACCAATCCGACCGGGAACGCGGACTCGAAGCCGCTTGGCTCGGCCACCGCCTGATTGCTGCGGAACTTGCATCAATGTCGATCCACGCGGACTGCGCCCCCGTGGTCGATCTGCCGGTGCCGGGCGCGCATGATGTGATCGGCGACCGGGCTTTCGGAACTGAGCCCGAACAGGTCGCAGACCTTGCACGCGCCGCCCTCAAGGGACTGGCAGATGGCGGCGTGGCTGGCGTTGTGAAGCACATTCCCGGGCATGGCCGCTCGATGTCCGACAGTCATCTGGAACTGCCGCGCGTTACGGCTGGCGAGAATGAACTCGCCAAGGATTTTGACGCGTTCGCGCGTCTCGCGGACGCCCCGATGGCGATGACCGCCCATATCGCTTACGACGCCATCGATCCGGGCGTCGCGGCCACCCTGTCGCCAAAGCTTATTCAGGGCATCATTCGCCAGCGAATCGGGTTTGATGGCCTGCTGATGACGGATGATCTGGGGATGAAAGCTCTGGGCGGCAGCCTGACGACGCGTGCAGACGGAGCGATTGCTGCCGGCTGTGACGTGCTGCTGCATTGTTCGGGCTTCCTGAAAGACGAGGGCGCCATCCTCGCAGAAATGACCGAAGTTGCTGAAGCGACGCCTGTGCTCGCCGGCAAAGCAGGCGAGCGCGCACGGCGGGCCGAAGCATTGTCGACAGCCGAGATGCCGTTCGACGGTCAGGCCGGCTGGGCCCGGTTCCATCAACTCTTCCCTGAATTCAAGGCGATGGCATGAGCGTTGACGCCATTTCCATCGATGCGCTGTCGGCCGACGCGCAAGACGCCGAAGCAGGCGACATGTTCCGCGTGGACGTGGATGGCTATGAAGGCCCGCTACATCTGTTGCTGGAACTGGCCAGGCGCCAGAAGGTCGATCTGCTTCACCTCTCCATCCTCGATCTGGCCGTCCAGTATCTCGGCTTTATCGAGGATGCGAAATCAAAGCGAATGGACCTTGCCGCCGACTATTTGCTGATGGCGTCCTGGCTCGCCTTCATGAAGTCGCGCCTCCTGTTGCCGAAACCGGAAAAGCCCGACGAAGACGAGCCCTCCGGCGAGGAAATGGCTGAGCGCCTCGCGTTTCGTCTCAAGCGTCTCGATGCCATGCGCACAGCCGTTCTCGAACTTGAATCCGGCCCGGTCCTCAACAATGTGATCTTCCTGCGTGGCCAGCCGGAACAGCCGCGCGTTGTGAAACATACCGAATTCAAGGCGTCGCTCTACGACCTGACCCAGGCCTTCGGCACCATTCGCGACCGCAAGGAACAGGCGGCGCCGCACAGGATCGAGCAGCAACTGGTGCTGCCCCTGGAGCTGGCGCGTACAACGCTGCGGGCTCTGCGAGCCCAACTGAACCAATGGTCGACCCTGGACGAAATTCGCACCACGATGACGGACGTCGACCCCTTGTTGCCACCGCGCTCTGTCACCGCCAGTGTGTTCGCGGCAGCACTTGAACTCGCCCGGGACGGCGAAGTCGATGTGCGCCAGGACGCCCACTTTGCGCCACTTTACCTACGTAATGCAGGAACCAACCCCGGGGAGGGCAGGGATGCAACCGCTTGAGAAGTTTGAAATGATGGAAGATTCACCGGAAGAGACGCGGGATCCCTTGGCCCAGTTGTCCTTCGCCTACAAGCGCTCCGAAGCGGAACTCGCAGGTGGCATCCAGGAGGCCCTGTCAGAGGGCATCCGGCGTGCCGAGGCGGTATTGTTCGCGGCGGGTGAACCGCTGTCGGCTGAGCAGATCGCTGAAATCCTCCCGCACGGCGTCGAGTCCGGCGAAGTGCTGATGGCACTGCGCGCCCAATACGCCAATCGGGGTGTGAACCTGGTCGAGGTCGCCAATAAGTGGCGTTTCCAGACGGCCACCGACCTTACTTACCTGTTTGTTGAAGAGCGCCAGGTCCAGAAGAAGCTCGGACAGGCTGCGCTCGAGACGTTGGCTATCATCGCCTATGGCCAGCCGGTGACGCGCGCCGAAGTCGAGGCGGTTCGCGGCGTGGCCGTCGCCAAGACGACGATCGACACGCTGATGGAAGCTGGCTGGGTCAAGATCAAGGGCCGTCGCAAGACACCGGGCCAGCCGATGACCTATGGCACCACAGATGCCTTCCTAGAGCATTTTGGTCTCGAAAGCCTCGACACCCTGCCGGGCAAGGCCGACCTTGCGGCGGAAGGATTGCTGACAGACGTCATTCCGTCCGGCTTCCAGATGCCTGACGAGGAAGCGCTCAACGAGGAAGACGTGCTCATCCAGGATGCATCGGATGTCGAAGCCATCGATGCATTCGTGACGGACTATATGGACGACGAAGACGCGCCTGCGACAGGCGTCGAAGCCGCATCAGAAGCGATTATCGAGGATGGTCCCGAAGAGATTGAGGAAGACGCGCTCGCGGTCGCCGGCACGCAGGACGAACAAGGTGAAGGGGAAGAGGCGGACGACAGCGGCGTCAGCGTCTTCGCCTATCTCAAGCCACGTCCGCGTCCCGCCGAAGACGAGGACGAGTTCGATCGCGCCCGCGTCAAGGCCGCCGTCGTCCAGCTCGCCGCAACGCCGCGCGAGCCCGAACGCCCCATGACCGATTGGGACGACGAGGAATAGCCATTACAGGATTGGCGGCTCGAACCTGAAGCGACGCTCATCGTCGAACAGGCCGAGTATGTCGTCCTCAGCCGTTCCCGCGCCAATATTGTGGATCACGTAGCGGTGCCCCATCGGCGTTACCTTGTCCGAGACGATTCCGATATGCGGCAGCCGCCCATTCAGCCGCATCGTATAGAGGTTGCCGGCCTGCCACTCACTCAGCGCTGCCGGTACGGCCTCCTCTGTCTCCTGCCGGCGGAAATAGGTTTCCAGGTTCGGCACGCGGCGATGGTCGATATTCCTGTCGGGCCGCGTCAGGCCCCATATCTTCGGGTACGCGTTGAACGCCGCGGCCATGTCGTCGTGGACAGCTGATTGCAGGTCGAAGGCAAACGCGTCGCGATACGCCCTGACGACGACATCGGTGCAGACGCCGCGCTCGCGGGGAACGTCACCATTGGGATAGGCGAGACTGACATAGGCAGGGTCGTAAGACCGCGTGATTCCGATCTGGCTGCGCGCCGCGACGATGAGGCGAGTCTCCCAGGGGATTAGCCGCTCGCCAAGGACACTCGGCACGAGGGGCAGGGCCACAAGGCCGGAGAGCGCGGAACGTCGCGTGATCATCTCGTCAGGAGATCACCCCGATGCGGCAGGAATAGGTCAAAAATGGTGCGCAACGGGACGGGAGGCGGACCAATCACCCCCTTGCCACCCCCTGCGGACCCACCTGCGACGCCCGCAGGCCACCCCGTCAGAACCCTTTCAAAACCGCGATTTCGTCGATATCGGCCCGCTCCGCGCGCAGCGAATTGACCGGATGATCGGCGTCCGGAATGCCAACCGCCATGCCGCACCAGACCATTTCACTCTCGCCCAGGCCGAAATGTTCCTTCAGCATCGGACGGAGTATTCCCCAGCATTCCTGCATGCATGTCCCCCATCCGCGCTCCTCGGCGAGCAGGGCCAGCGTCTGCAGATACATGCCGGTATGGCCCCACTGGCCATGGCCCATACGCTCGTCAATTACAATGAATACGGCGACCGGCGCACCAAAGAAGCGGAAATTGTTGGCAAACCACGCGATGCGTGCTGCGCGGTCCGCCTTGGGGATATCCAGCACGTCATACATCATCTCTCCCACTCGCCGCCGGCGCGCTTCATGCGGCTCCCACAGGTCCTTGGGATAGATCGGCCGGTCCGTCGGTTGCCCCGCCGGGCTGTCCTTCAGGACACCCGCCGCCTTGCCGATCACCTCATCTTTCGCCGCCCCCGTCACCACAATCACCCGCCACGGCTGCGTATTCCCCCCCGAAGGCGCGCGCTGCGCCGCAGTCAGCCAGTCGCGGATGTCAGCTTCTGACAGGGGATCGGGTTTGAAGGCCCGCGTGGAAATGCGTTGCGCGACGGCTGTTGAAACATCCATGAAAAAAGCCTCCCATCAGGATCTGATGGGAGGCTTATCAGGCTTTGCGCGGCGTCAGCCAACACGCTTATTTCGGGTGGCAGATCACCGGCATCCACGTGTAGCCCTTCACGAAGGCACCGGACGTGAGCGATGGCTCGTCCAGCACTTCGATATGGCTGAAGCGTTCCATGATTTCCTGCCAGAGGATCTGCAGCTGCAGTTCGGCCAAACGGTTGCCGACGCAGCGGTGGATACCGAAGCCGAACGAGATGTGCCGACGGGCATTTTCGCGATCGATGATGAAATCATTCGGACGGTCCCAGAACCGCTCGTCCCGGTTGCCGGAGACATACCACATGGCGATCTGGTCGCCCTTGTGGATCGTCTTGCCGTGCATTTCCACGTCTTCCAGCGCTGTGCGGCGCATGAAGGCGAGCGGGGTCTGCCAGCGGATCGTTTCCGACACCATGTTCGGGATAAGCGACGGATCAGCCTTCAGCTTCTCGTATTCCGACGGGAATTTGTTGAGCGCATAGACCGACCCCGTCATCGAGTTACGGGTCGTGTCATTGCCGCCGACGATCAGCAGGATAACGTTGCCCAGCAATTCCATGGGGGTGAGGTTGCTGGTCTTTTCGCCATGGGCGAGCAGGCTGATCAGGTCGTTCTTGACCGGGGCAGCCTGGCGTTCCTGGTACAAGCCCATGAATGCGGTCAGGCATTCCATCATTTCCTGTTTCCACTGCACCTCGCCGCCGGGGCAGATGTCGGGATTGTTCATATTGGTGGCAATATCCGACCAGCGGGTCAGGTCGCGCCGGCGTTCGAATGGATAGTCGAACAGGGTCGCCAGCATCATCGTGGTGAGTTCGATCGACACTTTGTCGACCCAGTCGAAAGGCTCGCCGACCGGCAGGGAATCCAGAAGGTCTTGCGTGCGTGAACGGATCAGCGGCTCGTATTCCTTGAGCATGTTCGGGGCGACGGCCGGCTGGACCGTGCGGCGCTGTTCGGCATGGCGCGGTTCGTCCATGGCAATGAACATGGGCATCTCGAAATCTTCGAGTGGCTGGCCAAGCGTGATGCCGCCATGCTCCCAGCTCGACGAGAAGCGCTTGTGATCGACATCAATGGCCATGATGTCTTCGTAACGTGTCACCGACCAGTAGGGGCCGACAAAGCTGTCGGGAGTGAAGTGCAGCGGATCTTCATTCCGAAGGCGCTCCAGACGGTCCCAGTACTTGCCCTGGCGCCAGATTTCAGGATCGACAAAGTCGAACGTTTCGATGTCGAGCGTGGAGGCGGGCGGTACCTCCTCGCCCACCCGGAGGTAGCCGGGGTGAAGTGGTTCACGATCCGACACTTTCGGGCGTTCGAGTGCAGGATGGTCAAAGGTCTGTGCTGTATCGGCAGCCATGTTTCTTCCTCCGGTGTGTCCCCTCACGGGGCCTCAAGTTTGATTTCTTGATCAAGATACCATGGCCGGAATGAAAAAACCATGACGCAGGCGTCATTTATTTTTGTTTACCATCAAATCACACCGGATGGCGTTCCGCGCGGGCATTGGCGAGGGCAGCGCGGATCGCGATGGACAGTGATTTTCGCTCGGGTGACGTCAGGAACCTGCCGATAATATAGGCCGTCCGACCGTGCTCGATTCGCAGCCAGCTTGTCGGGCTGAGGGGTTCATCAAGCTCCACCCGCGTGAATGCTGAGGGGAGTTCGACGCTTTTCTCCGATCCGTCTGCAGCGCGATGGCGCAATTGCATTGTTTTTCCCGTCACGGTAACGCGCGTTTGCTCCCGCTGGCGCCGGAACGACGACCGAAACGCAATATAGACCGCCAGCGCATCGAGACCGAAGAAGCCGACAACCGGAAAGGCGCCCATGGACAGGAACGCCACGCCGCATGCGAAGCTCACGACGCCGACGACCGTCATCAAAACCGCAAACCCTCGCGGACTGAGTGACCGGTTCGGTGTCAGCAGGGCATCAAAGTAGATGATTTCGTCGATCTGACTCATGCAAGAATAGTAATCACGACCTTGCGCAGTGCAAAGTGCGACTTAAACACGTCCGTCATGCCTGATGAGAAACCCCTCGTGTCCCCGCGCAAGAAAAAGCGGGCGCCCAGAACGTTCAGTCTGAAGCGCGCGACAGAACTCTATGAAGCGCTCGCGCATGACAGGCCTGACCCGCGTACGGAGCTGAACTTCACAAGCCCGTTCACGCTTGTTGTAGCCGTGGCACTGTCTGCGCAGGCGACAGACGTGGGTGTCAACAAGGCGACAGCCAGGCTGTTCGCTGTCGCCGATACGCCCGAGAAGATGCTGGCGTTGGGGGAAGAAGGCGTTGCCGAATACATCCGCACGATCGGCTTGTGGCGGAACAAGGCAAAGAACGTCATCGCCCTGAGCCAGATGTTGATCGAAAAATTCGATGGAGTCGTGCCCGATACGCTGCACGAATTGCAGCAATTGCCGGGCGTCGGCCGAAAAACGGCAAATGTCGTGCTGAACGAGGCCTTCGGCGTTCCGACGATTGCCGTCGACACGCACGTATTTCGCGTGTCGAATCGCACCGGCCTGGCGCCTGGAAAGACGCCGGAAGAAGTCGAGAGGGGATTGGAACGTATTACGCCGCCGCAATTCAAGCATGGCGCGCATCACTGGCTAATTCTGCATGGTCGATATGTTTGCAAGGCGCAGACGCCGGAATGCTGGCACTGCATCATCGCGCACCTGTGTAAGTACACACCCAAGACACCTGATCCCGCGACCGTCTCGAAATTGGGCCCGCGCAAGAAAGCGCCGCCGCGCAAACCCGGATTGTGACATATCTGCCAGCCGGTTCGCCTGCCACCAGCTGGCCACAATTCGATAACGTCTTGGTCACGAAATGCCGTGAGAGGGGTCTCCGGAAATCAGGAGTCATATCATGCCCAAAGTCAGTCGCCCGGCACTCTCTATTGCCCTCGTCAGCGCTGCCATGCTCGCCGGCAATGCCGCTGTCGCCCAGGAAGATGGTGGCTGGAGCGGCGAGGCCGCATTCAGTGCGGGCTATACGACCGGAAACACCGAAACCACCGATCTGGGGCTTGGAATTGATGTCGCACGTGAGCAGGGCGTGTGGACCTACGCATTCGTGGCTGAGGGAGACTATGGTGAGCAGGACAGCGTCGAGAGCCGGAACCGCTATTTCCTCTCCGGAGATGTCGATCGTCTGCTCGGCGACAAACTGTTTGCGTTTGGCCGGACGTCATATGAAGTCGACCAGTTCACCGGGTTTGACAGCCGCTCATTTGTGGGTGGCGGACTCGGTTATCACATCTACGATGGCGAACAGGTCAAATGGACCGTGCGGGGCGGTCCCGGCGTAAAGATTGACGAGGTGAAGCGCACCGTCACCACGGATTCGTTGGGTGCGCCGCTTATCATACCGGCAGAAACCGTATCGTCATTCGGCGCCGTTGCCCGATCTGCGTTCGGCTACAAGTTCAACGACAATGTCAAACTCACCAACGAGACAGACCTGTTGTATGGCGAAGCGTCGACGCAAATCGAAAACATGGTTGCTCTGACAGCCTCGGTCTCATCGGCCATATCCGCTCGCGTGTCGTTCAATGTCCGCCACGATACGAATCCCGCCGATGGTTTTGAAGATACCGACACGGCGCTGAAGGTCGCACTCGTCTATGGCTTCGGCAAGTAGACCGTTTAGCGCGAGAAGTCCGGCCGCCAGCGCATTGAAACAAAGAAGTTATAGCTGCGGTTGATGCCGTCGATGTCCCCAATATTGGACTCGACGGCCTGGTCGGAAAACGAGAAATACTCGAATCCGAAGCCGACTCTGAGTTTCGAATCGATGAGGTAAGTCGAGCCAGCAATAATATTGCCGTACCGTGCTGATGTTCGTGTCGTTGCCGATGACGATGAAGTCTGGATTAATATCGGCGGGGCCTTTGAAGTCGAAATCCAGAATTCCGCCGCCAAGCCAGGGACCTACGAACGGACGCGGTTTCTTTGCCGGTCGGAAATCCTGGAACAAGTGCACGCCAAGCGTATGCGAATCTAAATCGCCCTTGGTGGTCGATGCGCAATTCAGACCGGCGATTTTGTCCCATCGCCGCGAATACTCGGCCTCGACGCGCCATACGTCCGAAAGGCAAAGTAGAGCCCGTCTTCCTCCAGTGCCTGCGACTGGGCTGTGCCGGCAAAACATAAAGCGGCCATAGCGAAGAGTGCAGTTTCTTGTCACCAGGCTGAGAATCCTCGGGGCGGATGGCGCACTCGGCGGCACTCCGATCGCGCCGACTTTTTCCTATGAGCCGGATTTCAGACGCCGCGCAACGGCGGATGCCATCTTCGGTCCCAGTTCGGGTCCTTCGACTGGATAGAGGTAGGGTTCGATCAGCTCCAATTCCATGAGCAGCAAGCGTCCGTCCGGCCCTCTCAGCATATCGACCCGCCCATAGAGAGGCGCGTCGTCAAGCGTGGAGATGACCGAATTGGCCGCGGCAAGATCGTCAACCGACGGTGAGATGGCTCGCTCCGTTCCGCCATATGTCGACTGGATGCGGTAGTCTCCCACTGCGGCGCATTTGAGCAAGGCATGGCTGAATGCACCATCAATGAAAATGAAACTGATTTCGCCCTCGTCCTGGATCATTTTCAGGAATGGCTGAACCATCATTGCGTGCGGCATGTCAGGAATCGGATCGCCGCGCTTCAGGCGGTGCTGGTCCGCCGCGCCGGCCCCTATCTGACGCTTGAATACAAGATCGTCGCTTCCGAGTTCATCGAACGCCGTCGCCGCAAGTTCTGGCGTCGCTGCGTCGAGCCAGAGTGTCGGAATCAGTTTGGCGCCTTTGGCCTCCATTTCCTTGAGATAGGTCTTGCGGCTGTTCCAGCGCACGAGTGCGGCGCTGTTGAACAATGCCGTAACTGTGCCGATCCGTTCCAGAGTGGCGAGGAATTCATCGATACGGTTCCAGTAGTCCCAGGTAGTTCCGATGATGGCCGCGTCGAATGACGACCAGTCAACGTCCGGGTCATCCCATGCGAGGTCGTGCAGGCTCATGCCGAACGCTGCGAAGGCCGGGCTCAGGGCGTCCATCATGTAGTCGTGCTCAAACGCATCACTGCGGCGTGCCGGAGACCCGGGCAGTGTGACCCGGGATGAGAGGTATGCGATCTTCATTGTCGCCATTTAGCATGCGGCGTGGTTGCGTCCAGCAGCCTTGTCTGGCAATCGGCGGGTTTGGAATTCAAGGCAAAGTAATCATGACCCCCACCCGTTTTGACGTTGTCGGCTTGGGCAATGCGATTGTTGACGTTCTGTCCCGTGCTGATGATGCCTTTCTCGACGCGTGGGGCATCCAGAAGAATGCGATGAACCTGATCGAGGAGCCACGCGCCCATGCGCTGACGGCGGCTGCGAAAGATCCCATCATCACATCCGGTGGCAGTGGCGCGAACACCATTGCCGGCGTCGCCAGCTTTGGCGGAAAAGCCGCCTATATCGGCAAGACAGCGAATGATGACCTCGGCCGGCAGTTTCGTTCCGAGATGGCAAGCACGGGTGTTCCATTTGCCACGCATCCGCTCGACACCGGCCCGGCAACCGCGCGCAGCATCATCTTTGTGAATGAAGACGGCGCGCGCAGCATGAATACATTCCTCGGTGCGTCCGTCCTGTTCTCGAAGGACGATGTCGACGAAGAGGTCGTACGCGCTGGCAAGATTCTCTATCTGGAAGGGTACCTGTTTGACAAGGATGACGCCAAAACGGCCTTCATCCATGCATCAGAAATCGCCAAATCGTCCGGACGTCTCGTAGCACTGACGCTGTCCGACAGTTTCTGCGTTGATCGTCACCGCGACAGTTTCCTCCATCTCGTGAAGGGCCACGTGGATATCCTGTTTGCCAATGAAGAGGAGCTTTTGTCGCTCTACCAGACGCGGGATTTCGACGAGGCCATATCGAGCCTGCAGGCCGACACCGCGATTGCAGCTGTGACAAGAAGCGAGAAGGGCTCTGTCATTATCGGCGATGGCGACCCGATCGCCATCGCAGCCGAGCCTGTCGCTAAGGTCGTCGACACGACGGGAGCCGGCGACCAATACGCGGCTGGCTTCCTATTTGGTTACTCCAAGGGCCTGCCGCTTGCGACCTGTGCGCGTCTCGGCCATATCGCCGCCGCCGAAGTGATCAGCCATTTTGGGCCACGGCCGGAAGTCTCGCTGGCCGGTCTTGCATTGGCAGCTGGCATCAAAGCCTAGGCGAGCATCCGTTCGACATAGTCCAGACGGTCATGACCGAAGAAAAGCTCGTCTCCGACCAGAAAACTCGGCGCACCGAAGACGCCTCGCGCAACGGCTTCCTCCGTGTTGGCCCTCAGTTTGTCTTTCGCAGCGTCTGACCCGGCCAGCGCCGCGATCTGGTTCGCATCGAACCCGTTCGCCGAGCACATCTCAGCCACCGCCTCCTTGTTGGAGGGATCAAGCGGTTCGGGTTGTCCCCAACAAGCGTGAAAGCAGGTGGTTATAAACCTGAGCTGCTCGGCTGGGTCCGGTTCCAGCCCGATGGTCGCCCTGACCAATCCCAGCGTGTTCATCGGAAACGCGGGATTGAGATGAAAGGGCAAACCGATATGGTCGGCGCAACGCTGCATATCGCGGTTCATGTATGCGCCCTTGGCCGGCACCATCCCGGGCGGGCGATTGCCGGTTGCCTGCATGACACCGCCGAGAAACATGGGCCGGTAAACCACAGTCGCGCCTGTGCGCTCGGCAACGCCTTGCGCGACGGGGAGGGCGAGATAGGCTGTCGGACTCACATAGTCGAAAAAGAACTCGAACGATTTGGTCATGCTTTGCTCCCGAATCATGCTTAAGTACTGTTTTGGAACTTAATAGATTTCAGTTGGGCGTGTCACGTATGAAATGGTCAGAACTGTCAGATAACTGGTGCCCCGTCGCGCGGACCCTGTCGATCCTGGGGGATCGCTGGACTCTGCTCATCCTGCGGGACTGTTTCCTGGGCCTGTCGCGGTTCGAACAGTTTGCCGAATCGAGCGGCATGACGCGCCATATTCTCGCTGACAGGCTGAAACGGCTTGTCGAGGCGGGTGTTCTTACCAAGCAGGCCTATTCCGACGCGCCGAAGCGCTACGACTATGTCCTGACAGAGAAGGGGCAGGAACTAGCGCCGGCCATGATGACGCTTCGCGATTGGGGAAAGAAGCATTTGCCTGTGCGCAGGGCGACAGCGAACTGAGCGTCCCGGCCTAAAGAATGAATTTCGAGAGGTCGGCATTGCCAGCGAGGCTGGCGACTCGTTCGTTCACATAGTCCGCCGTTATCGTGATCGTCTCACCGGACTTGTCCGGCGCATCGAAACTGATTTCATCAAGCAACCGTTCCAGAACCGTCTGCAATCGGCGCGCCCCGATATTTTCGACAGACTTGTTCACGGCCTCAGCGAGGTCGGCCAGGCGATCGATCGCGGCATCCTCGAATTCCAGCGTGACGTTTTCTGCCGCCATCAGCGCCTGGTATTGCTTGATCAGGCTGGCTTCCGGTTCAATCAGGATGCGGCGCAGGTCATCACGCGACAATGGCTCGAGTTCGACCCGGATGGGCAGGCGGCCCTGAAGCTCTGGCAGCAGGTCCGATGGCTTGGACAGGTGAAAGGCACCCGAGGCGATAAACAGGATATGGTCCGTCTTCACGGCGCCGCGCTTCGTCGATACGGTCGTACCCTCGATCAGTGGCAACAGGTCGCGCTGAACACCTTCGCGGCTGACATCGGCGCCGCCCTGACCCTTGCGGACAGCAACCTTGTCGATCTCGTCGAGGAAAACGATGCCGTCTTCCTCGACCGAACTCAATGCCTCGCGAATGATCGCATCCTCATCAAGCAGGCGATCTGCTTCTTCTTCCAGAAGCGGGCGATAGGCTTCCTGAACCGTCGTGCGGACGCGCTTGGAGCGCCCGCCCATGGCCTTGCCCAGGATGTCGGACAGGTTGATCATCCCCATGGATCCGCCCTGGCCCGGAATATCGAGCATCTGCATCGGGTTTGCGGTCTCTGAAAAGTCGATGTCCACCGGCTTGTCATCCAGTTCTCCGGACCGCAACTTCCGGCGGAAAGCCTCGCGCGTCGATGCCTGCGCATCTTCGCCAACCAGCGCGTCGAGCAGGCGTTCTTCGGCCGCATCCTTGGCCTGCTGGGACACGCCCGCGCGCTTCTGTTCGCGGATCATGCCGATCGCGGCTTCGACAAGGTCCCGGATAATCTGTTCGACGTCGCGGCCGACATATCCGACTTCAGTGAACTTGGTCGCTTCGACCTTCAGGAAAGGCGCATTGGCCAGCTTGGCGAGCCGGCGCGACACTTCGGTCTTGCCCACCCCCGTCGGTCCGATCATCAGGATGTTCTTGGGCGTGATTTCGCCGCGCAGCGCTTCAGGCGCCTGTTTGCGACGCCACCGGTTGCGCAGGGCGATTGCAACGGCGCGTTTGGCACCATTCTGTCCGACAATGTGACGATCAAGCTCGGCGACGATTTCGCGGGGAGTCAGGTTTTGCATACGGGTCTTTCAGGAGGAAATGGGGGGCGGTGCGAGGCCAGGTCAGATTTCGAGTGTCTCGAGCGTGAAATTCGCGTTCGTATAGACACAAATGTCCGCAGCGATCTGCATGGCCTTGCGTCCGATGATTTCGGCATCGTCTTCGTATTCGTAAAGGCCGCGCGCTGCAGCAAGCGCAAAATTGCCACCCGATCCCACGGCAACGACATTGTGCTCGGGTTCGAGTACGTCTCCGGCACCGGTGATCACGAGCGTAACGTCCTTGTCGGCCACGATCAGAAGAGCTTCAAGTTTTTGTAGGTATTTTTCGGTTCGCCAGTCTTTTGCGAGCTCAACGGCGGCCCGCTGGAGCTGCCCCGGATGGCGCTCGAGCTTCGCCTCCAGCCGCTCGAACAGCGTGAACGCGTCGGCCGTGGCACCGGCAAACCCGGCGAGGATGTCTCCCCCTGCGATGCGCCGCACCTTGCGCGCGTTTCCCTTCATGATCGTTTGGCCCATCGAGACTTGGCCATCGCTCAGAATCGCCAGCTTGCCGGATTTCCGCACGGCAAGGATCGTGGTGCCATGCCAGATCGCATCAGAATTAGTGTCATGTTTCATGCCCCCAGATGTGGCCGATAAGGCACGCCGGTGCAAGACATCTGCGAACATCTGTCATGTCTTGGCCGAGTGTCACAGAACTGTCGCGGATCAGCATTAAGGGGGGCATCAGCAACGGGGATTTCGGACTGGATGGTTCAACAACTCGGCCATTTGCCCATGGGTTGGCTGATGCTTGCATTGCTCGCGATGCTGGCGTCAGGTGCCTTTTTCGTGGGGCGCGTCCAGGCGGAGCGGTTCGCCGGAGTCAGCTCCGCGCGTGTCCACTCAAGACCCAATTATCATGGCTATTACGTCGCGATGTGGACCTTCGTCCCGGCAATGGTCGTGGCTCTCGCATATGGCCTCCTCGGCGACGGCATCGTCCGGTCAATGCTGTCGAGCGAATTGCCCGCCAATTTCCAGGATATGCCGCGCGTCGAACTCGACGTGTACCTGAACTCGATCGCGCGCGCCGCTTACCATCAGGGATATTCGGGCGCAGACCGGGTGTTCTCCGCGATCACGATCCGGTTTCTCGAACTTCAGGGACTTATCAAGGCGTCTACGATTGTGCTTGCCATGGTCTGTGCCGCCACAGGCTTCCTGCTCGCGAAACGCCGGGTCGCGCCAGGGTTCAGGGCACGCAATCGCGTCGAGGGCGGAATTGAGATATTCTTGTTCCTGTGCGCCGCGATAGCGATTGCAACGACAGTCGGGATTGTCGCGTCCCTGCTGTATGAGAGTCTTCGTTTCTTTGCGGAGATCCCGTTCTGGGACTTCCTGTTCGGAACACGCTGGAACGCACAAACAAGCGCCGAGTTCGGGGCTCTGCCACTGTTCTTCGGCACGTTCATGATCGCATTGATTGCGATGCTGATCGCGGCGCCAGTCGGCCTGTTTGCGGCGATTTACCTGTCAGAATATGCCGGACCGAAAGTGCGTGGCTGGGTCAAGCCGATTCTTGAGATCCTGGCGGGCATACCGACCGTCGTCTATGGCTTCTTCGCCTTGCTTGTGGTCGCGCCGGCGATTCGCTCGGTCGCCATATGGATCAATACGACGCTGATTTCGACAGGGCTGGCCAGCGAGCCACTTCTCGCCGCCCAGCCGACGAGCGCGCTCGCAGCAGGCCTTGTGATGGGCATCATGGTGATCCCGTTCGTGTCATCCCTTTCCGATGATGTGATCAATGCCGTCCCGCAAACATTGCGCGATGCCGCCTATGCAATGGGTGCGACGAAATCCGAGACGGTCAAGCATGTGGTGTTGCCAGCGGCCCTGCCGGGGATCATAGCGTCACTTCTCCTGGCTGTGTCGCGCGCCATCGGTGAAACCATGATCGTGGTCATGGCGGCTGGCCAACGCGCCCGCATCTCAGCCGACCCGACTGCCGATTTGACCACGATTACGGTCCAGATCGTGGCGCTGCTTACCGGGGAGACGGAATTTGACAGCCCGAAAACCCTGTCCGCTTTCGCCCTAGGACTGGTCCTTTTCGTCATTACGCTGTTCTTCAACCTGATCGCCCTCCGGGTCGTCCAGAAGTATCGTGAAAAATATGACTGACGTCGCACCGCCATCCTTCAGGAACGAGAACGCGCTGCGTCGGCTGAAAAAGCGGCGGGCAGCAGACGCACGGTTCAGGCTGTACGGCCTGTCTGCAATCGCATTCGCTTTGTTGGCGCTGTCGACTTTGGTCGCATCTATCGGCTTTCAGGCTATTTCCGCTGCGACATACCACAAGTTAGAATTCGATGTGGTCCTCGATCCGGCGGTGATTGCCCCGAAAGGCAAGGACACGCCGGCCGATATTTCGCGCAACGTGGATGGGTTTTACGCCCTAATCCGTTCAAATCTTCAGGCGACCTTTCCCGACGCTGCCGAAGATCGCATAACTTCACGCCAGTTGGGTGATCTCGTGACGCGTCTGGCCGTCTTGCCAACTGCGAAATGGGTCTCCGAAAACCCCACGCAGATCGGCCAGAAGGCGACGATCAAGGTGCCGCTCAGTGACGATCTCGACCTGTATCTCAAAGGTGCTGTTTCGAAAGAATTCCGCCTCCGGCTGGGAGACATCAGTACTGTTACGGAAGCGGCGCCGCGGCAATTGCAGCTGACGGGAACGGGTGCGTTCAAGGCGCTCGAATCCCTGGTCGCAGTCCAGCGCCAGGAAGTGGGAGATGCAGTCGATGCGCGATCGATACTGATCTCGGCCGGCGCCTCGACGGGACGTGTCACACGCCTGGACGCCGACGAAGCCGAGGTGACGCTTCTGACGGGCTCAGCATCCGATTTCAGCAGTGTGCGCGCAACGGCCCGGATGATCGCGTTGCCTGAGCCGGAACGAAATGTATCGGACCTTCAGATTGCCTGGACGCTTGCCCTCAAGGACAAGGGCCGCATTTCGCGGGTTCCACACACGAGCCTGCTCTCCCATACAGACAGCACCTATCCTGAACTGGCTGGCGCACTAGCAGCGATTATTGGGTCTTTGCTGACCATGATGGTCACCGCATTTATCGCCATTCCGATCGGGATTTTCGCCTCGGTCTATCTCGAGGAATTTGCTCCCCGCAACCGCCTGACCGAGATCATCGAAGTCAACATCAACAACCTGGCGGCTGTGCCGTCGATTGTGTTCGGCCTGCTTGGCGCAGCGGTGTTTCTGGGCTTCTTCGGCCTGCCGCGGTCGGCGCCCCTTGTGGGCGGCCTCGTGCTGGCGCTGTTGACACTGCCCACGATCATCATTGCCTCGCGCGCCGCATTGAAATCCGTGCCGCCGTCGATCCGCGCCGCAGCGCTCGGTGTCGGCGCCTCGAAAATGCAGTCTGTCTTTCACCATGTCCTGCCCGTGGCGGGACCGGGCATCTTCACCGGCGCTATCCTCGGCATGGCCAGGGCGCTGGGCGAGACCGCGCCATTGCTGTTGATCGGCATGGTGGCCTTCGTTGCGGATGTACCGACCGGGCCGACAGATGAATCCACGGCGCTTCCGGTGCTTGTCTACAGCTGGTCGACAAATGCGGAACGCGCCTGGGAACCGATGACAGCAGCGGTTATCGTCATCCTTCTCATGTTCCTGGTTACAATGAACGGTATTGTCGTCTTGCTGCGACGCCGGTTTGAGCGGAGATGGTAATGGAAACCACAATGACAGAAAGCCGCGAAGTGTCGGCGGCAGGGACCACCATGGACGAGAAGCAAGGCCTTACCTTTCCACGGATCGAGTGCAAGAACATCGATGTCTTCTACGGTGACAAGCAGGCGATCTTCGATATTTCCCTGCCGATTCCCGATCGTTCCGTCACGGCGCTGATCGGGCCGTCCGGTTGCGGCAAGTCAACCTTCCTGCGGTGCCTGAACCGGATGAACGACACGATCGAGTCCTGCAAGGTGACCGGCGAGATCATCATGGATGGCGAAAACATCAACGACCCCGACATCGACCCGGTATTGTTGCGGTCGCGTGTCGGCATGGTGTTCCAGAAGCCGAACCCGTTTCCGAAGTCGATTTATGACAACATCGCTTACGGACCCCGCATTCACGGACTGGCCGCATCTCGCGAAGACCTCGACGCGATTGTCGAAAAGAGTCTTCGCCGCGCCGGCCTTTGGGATGAAGTCAAGGATCGCTTGACCTCGCCGGGCAACAGTCTCTCCGGCGGCCAGCAGCAGCGCTTGTGTATTGCCCGGGCCATCGCGGTCAGGCCGGAAGTGATCCTGATGGACGAGCCGTGTTCAGCGCTCGACCCTGTCGCAACGGCGCGCATCGAAGAGCTCATCGACGAATTACGCAAGCGCTACTGTATCGTCATCGTGACCCACTCGATGCAACAGGCCGCACGCGTGTCGCAGCGCACCGCATTCTTCCATCTGGGCGAACTTGTCGAAATGGGTGAGACAGACCAGATATTCACCAATCCTCGGGAACGCCGCACCGAGGATTACATCACTGGTAGATTCGGCTAGGGTTTAGAGCATGTCTGATCATATTGTTTCTGCGTTTACGGACGAACTCGACAAGCTGGCAGCGGATATCCTCCGCATGGGTGGTATTGTCGAGACGATGATTCTCGATGCCTGCGCGGCCGTAAACAAGAACGACGTCGACGCCGCACGCGATGTGGTTGCGCGTGACGAGCAGGTCGACAAGATTGAAGCGGATGTGGAACGCCAGATCGTCAGCCTGATCGCTCGGCGCCAGCCCATGGCGCATGACCTGCGTGCCGTCTTTTCCGCGTTGAAAGTGGTTGGCGAGCTCGAACGGATCGGCGATCTGTCAAAGAACATCGCCAAGCGCACGCTGCGACTGGACGAGAATGTCGGTGCGTCGATGCGCAAGGGCATCTATCGCATGGCCAGTCCGGTTTCACGGCAGCTCAACATGGTCCTGGATGCGTATGCGACGGGCAACGCCGCCGCGGCAAAAGCTGTGTGGGAAGGCGACGAGGATATTGACCAGCACTACAACTCGCTGTTTCGGGAAATGCTCACCTACATGATCGAAGACCCCCGGACGATCGGGGCAGGGGCACACATGTTGTTCATGGCCAAGAACCTTGAGCGCATTGGCGACCACTGCACGAACATTGCCGAGTTCGTATATTTTCAGGCGACGGGGGAATACCTCCTGTCAACCGATCGACCGAAGACCCCCCATTTGGACGGCTGACGGCCGCTTACAAGGAATACAGTATGAAACCTTTCGTGCTCATCGCAGAAGACGAAAGCGCCGTCTCTGAACTGTTGCTCTACAACCTCCAGAAGGAAGACTACGAAGTCGCCATTGCGGCTGATGGCGAAGAAGCCTTGATGATGATCGATGAGCGCGCTCCAGACCTCATCCTTCTCGACTGGATGCTTCCCAAGGTCAGCGGAATTGAAGTTTGCCGTCGCATTCGGAGTGGCGGCAACAATCCGAACATGCCTATCATCATGCTCACCGCGCGCGGCGAGGAGAGCGACCGGATTCGGGGTCTTGATACGGGTGCGGATGATTACGTCACGAAGCCGTTTTCAACCACTGAGCTGATGGCGCGTGTGCGCGCAGTGCTCCGGCGCATCCGGCCCGGCCTCAAGGAAGACAAGATATCCGTCGGCGACATCGTGATCGACCGTGTCGCGCATCGCGTCATGCGCAATGATGGAGAAATCCACCTCGGTCCGACCGAATTCCGGCTGCTCGACTATTTCATGCAGCATCCCGGCCGTGTGTTCTCGCGCGAGCAATTGCTGGACACTGTCTGGGGGTCAGACGTGTATGTCGAAGCCCGAACGGTCGACGTTCATGTTGGTCGGTTGCGCAAGGCGCTCCGGCAGGACGGCGGCGAGGATCCCATCCGCACCGTCCGCTCTGCTGGCTACGCCCTTCGCGGTGACTAGAATATCTCGTTCAGGAAATCGGTGAGCGACGCGAAACTGCGCCGGTCGGCATCGGCATTGTAGACGGTGCCCATAGTGGCATCATTTGCGCCGAACGTTGTGAACGCGTGCATGGATTGTCCATGCGCATGCAGTTGCCAGTCGGCACCGGCGTCGTCCATTTCCTTTGCGATTGCCAACACATCCTGAGGCGTGGCCATCGGGTCTTGCCAGCCGTGCTCGATGAGGACTTTAGCCTTGATCCTGGGGGAGGGGAGGTTTTCTGCCGGTCGGAACAGGCCATGGAATGAGCAGACGCCCAAAACGTCATGCCTGGCGCGCGCCATGTCGAGGACGCTCAGCCCACCGAAACAGTACCCGATTGCGGCCGTCTTGCTGGCGTCGACACCCTCTTGAGCCTTCGCTGCAGCCAGCCCGCCAGCCAGGCGTTTCTGAAGCTCTGCCCGGTCGCCGACGAGCGGGTTCATCAGGGCCTGGCATTCCTCGACGCTCGCGCCGCGCTTGCCCTTGCCGTAAACATCCATGGCAAAAGCCGCATAGCCAAGCTTGTCGGCGACCTGTTGGGCCTTTTGCCGCTCATTGTCGCCAAGACCGCCCCAGGCATGCGCGATCACGACAAGCGGCGCGTTCGATTTCCCTGCCGGACGGACAAAGAAGCCCTCATACGATTTGCCATCGACCTGATAATCAACTGCGCTCATCGGTTTCATCCTCTTGTGGTTTCTGTGGTGAGATACACGACATTCATTGCAGGGTTTCAACCCCGGCAGCGATTAGTATGCGCTTTCTAGACTTTCTCCCTATTTCTGGCCCCATCGAACAACCACGAAGGAGCCACACAATGGCAAAGTCGAAATCGAAAGCTAAAACAAAGACCCGCGCGAAGGCCGAAAAAGTCGGCAAGGCGATGGAAGCGCATTCCGCTGATATGGCGCACAAGATCTGGCTCGCAGGCGTTGGCGCCTACGGCAAGGCCTATGACAGCGCGCTGGCTGGTGCGAATGTCCTGAACACGCAATCGGCTGATGTCTTCGAAGACCTGGTCAAGCGTGGCGCTGAAATCGAAAGCGACGTGCGCGCGCGCCTCGGCGGAGATGAGCGTGTTCTCAAGGCCAGCCAGAAAATGGCCCAGGCGGCCGCCGGCGCCCGTGAATTCCAGGTTCAGGCCCGTGACAAGTTCGAGGCCCGTATGGATCGCATGCGCGACCTGCTCGGCGTCAAGGGACTCGGCACCAAGGGTGAGAAGATTCACAAGAAACTCGAAAAACTTGAGGACGAAGTCTCCGAGATCGCCGCAAAGGCAAAGGCGTTCAAGGGCGACGTGAACCTCAAAGCCCGTCTTTCGCGCCTCACCGCCGAGATCGAAGCCGTTGCTGGTGAGACCGGTTCCGAAGTGGCCAAGACGGCCAAGAAGGCTGCCAAGAAGACGTCAGCCGCCGTCAAGCACGCTGTCGCCCCCAAAACCGACACGAAAGCCAAGGCCAAGCCGAAGACGACCGTGGCGGACGATCTGACCCAGATCACCGGCGTCGGTCCCGCACTCGTGAAGAAACTCAAGGCCGAAGGCATCACGACCTATGCGCAGATTGCCGCTCTCAAGAAGGCTGATATCGACGCCCTCGACGAGAAGATCGGCGCGCGCGGCCGGATCACCCGGAACGCTTGGGTGAAGCAGGCAAAAGCCCTGATGAAATAGGGCCGACGAGACGGGTGGGCGGCTTCAGAACGAAGCTGCCCATCTTCTCATGCAAGCGTGCCCTCATAATGGTCAATCATGCGGGAGAGCGCGTCGAAACCGGCTTCTCCCATATATGGCACGATCAGGCACATGACCTGGAACACGGTTTTGTGAATCAGGCTGGGGCCGTCATGCACCTCGTTCCCGATCGAGTCATTGGCCAGCCAGAACGTGATCGACATCATGATCTGGTCCGTCAGCGCCGCCTTGAGGCGCGGATCGAGTTGCAGCACATCGCTCTCGGTGAGATCATGCAGCACGCGTGTGATTGTCCGGCGCTTCTCGGCAACGAGTGCGCGGAACCGGACAGCAAGATCGGGATAGCGGTCAAGCAGCACACCGAGGTCGCGGTAAAAGAAGCGGAAGTCGTAGATCTCTTCGAGAATGATATAGAGGTAGACCCAATTGTCCTCGATGGACGTCACGCCGCCCTTGGAGCCCCGCAGGATGACACGCATTTCATCCTCGAAGGCGCCGAACAGGGCCCGGATGATCGCGTCCTTGCCTTTGAAATGGTAGTAAAGATTACCCGGACTGATTTCGAGTGCATTTGAAATATCGACAGCCGTCTGCGGTGCTTCGCCTTCCTGATTGAAGAGAAGCAAGCTGGTTTGAAGGATGCGGTCGCGCGTTTTCATGGCTCTACTTGCATTTTGGCACGCAAATATCACTATGGAACGAATTTTGTTTCAAATATTACAAGTCTCTCTTTCCGGAATTGAAAGAGAAAATAACTAAGTCGGCGGCGCAGGCACAGGTGTCAGCGGAAGACCGGCGCATACAGGGAGGAGCGAGAATGCCGACACCACAGGAAGAGATTGCCAGGAATGCTGCTGAAAGCACGACGGCGCTGAACCCGCTCATGGGAGGGATCAACCGGCAGGAATTGCTGGGCGCTGTCGCCATGATGCTGCGGTCCACCATGACGAACCCGGTCACGACCGCCAAGACCGCCGGCAAGATCACGGCTGAGAACGCCAAGATATTGCTGGGCAAGTCCGACCGCAAGTCGAACCGTAAGGATCGCCGCTTCCAGGACCCGGCCTGGGAACACAACCCATTCTACAAGCGCGGCATGCAGGCCTATCTGGCCACGCAGGAACATCTCAACGAATGGGTCGGCGAACTCAAGATGACCGAGCTCGAGCACGCGCGGGCCAAGTTCGTGATGGGCATGATCACCGACGCCATGGCACCGACGAACACGCTGGTCGGAAACCCCGCCGCCACCAAGCGCGTCGTCGATTCCGGCGGCATGTCGCTCCTGAAGGGGCTGCAGAACCTCTATACGGACCTCACGAAAAATGGCGGCATGCCGTCCCAGGTCGACAAGCGTCCGTTCAAGGTGGGTGAAAATCTCGCCACGTCCAAAGGCTCGGTGGTCTGGAAGAACGACCTTCTGGAACTGATCCAGTACGCGCCGACGAGCGAAAAGGTGCACAAGATACCGATCCTGATCATCCCGCCGCAGATCAACAAATACTATGCCAACGACCTCACTCCCCACACATCAATCGTGCAATTCCTGCTGTCCCAGGACCTGCAGCCGTTCATCGTTTCCTGGCGGAATCCGACCAAGGAACATGCTGAGTGGGGTCTTACCGATTATGTCGACAGCCTGATCCAGGCGAGTGAAGTCATCCGCAAGATCACCAAATCGTCCAAGATCAATCTGGGCGGCGCCTGCTCGGGCGGCATTACCACAGCGACGTTCGCAAGCCTCCTGGCCGCCGCCGATGACAAGCGCATCAACGCGCTGACATTCATGGTCTGCGTCCTCGACCCGAAACGCGACGATAGCGACCTCGGACAGATCGTCTCTGACGGCAGCCTCGAAATTGCCCGCAAATACTCGAAACGGAAGGGAATCCTGAAAGGCGATGATCTCGCCCGCATGTTCGCCTGGATGCGCCCGAACGACCTGATCTGGAACTATGTCGTCAACAATTACCTGATGGGCGAAGATCCGCCACCATATGACGTTCTCTTCTGGAACAATGACACAACGAACCTGCCGGCCCAGCTGCATTCCGATTTTCTGGATTTCGGCATGTCGCAACCATTCGCCAATCCGGGGCAGGTCGATATCGCCGGGCACAAGGCGGATCTGACGAAAGTCACGTGTGATTCGTTCGTCGTTGCCGGTCTCACCGACCACATCACGCCATGGAAGGCCTGCTATCGCACGCCATCACTGCTCGGATCGAAGAATATCGAGTTTGTCCTGTCATCGAGCGGACACCTTCAATCCCTCATAAATCCGCCGGGAAACCCGAAAGCAAAGTATTTCGCCAGTTCCGAGATAAAGCCGACCGCTGACGAATGGGCTGCAACGGCTGAAGAGCATGCCGGATCCTGGTGGCCGCGCTGGGGTGCCTGGCTGAAGGAGCGCTCCGGCGCGCTGAAGGTGTCACCCAAGTCTTGTGGCAGCGAGGCATTCCCTCCACTTTATGCGGCACCGGGCAAATACGTCTTTGACGAATAGCGCGGCTGACGTGCCGAACAGACCAAGGAACCAGCTCATGGCCGCAACTGAACCGCGCCCCAGAATCACGATGCAGGATATTGACGGCGTCATGCTGCGTACGGCCTTCTGGGCCGCCCGGCAGGATGAGGGCAAACGCCCGCTTCTGTTCTTCAACGGAATCGGCGCGAACCTAGAGCTGACCCACGCCCTTGGAGACATGTTCCCGGATCGTGACATCATCACCTTCGATGTGCCGGGCGTCGGCAAGAGCCCGGTCACCCAATGGCCATACCGGCCATGGATGCTGGCCCGCTGGGCCCGCAAACTGCTTGACCAGTTCGGCATTGATGAGGTCGACGTGATGGGTGTGTCATGGGGCGGGGCGCTCGCCCAGCAATTCGCCTTCCAGTATCGTAACCGCGTCGGCAAACTCATCCTTTGCGCGACGACAGCTGGCATGACCATGGTTCCCGGCAAACCTAAGTCGCTCTCCAAGATGGTGGACGCCCGCCGTTACACCGATCCGAATTATATGCGGGACAATTTCGCGACGCTCTACGGCGACGAGGCTGATGCGCAGGCAGGTGAACACATTACCCGCCTGATGCCACCGGATCCGAAAGGCTATGTCTTTCAGCTCCTGGCCTTCATAGGCTGGTCGAGCCTGCCATTCATCCGATTCCTGCGCATGCCTGCACTGGTGATGATGGGTGACAATGACTCGATCGTTCCGGTCGCCAATGGCCACATCCTGAAAGTGGCGCTGCCGAATTCACGACTGCACATTGTCGAGGGCGGCGGTCACCTGTTCCTGGTGACACGGGCTGACGAGACAGCCAGCGTTATTCGTGGGTTCCTTGAAGAACCTCACGAATTTGAAGGCAAGGCAGCCGCCTAGATCGCCATCAGGTCATCGGCTTGCTTCTGTACCGCCGCATAGTCGATCTTGCCTGTTCCGAGCACGGCAATCTCCGGAACATGGAACACCCGTCTCGGCACGGACAATTCGGGCACGCCATGGTTCTTGGCCCAGGCGAGTATGTCAGCCCGATTGCAGGCTTCTGAATCACTCAACAAGATGATTTGCTCGCCCTTGCGCGGGTCGGGCATGGCAACGGCTGCGTGAAGGTTGTCTGGCCATACCGCGCTCGCACAATTCTCAACCACAGCCAATGACACCATCTCGCCGCCAATCTTCGCGAACCGCTTCACGCGGCCCATGATCCGGATGAATCCTTCATCGTCGATCGCAACAATGTCACCCGTATCGTGCCAACCGCCTTCCGGCCGTTCCAGGACGCCCGGCCGGGACGGCCGCAGGTAGCCAAGCATGATGTTCGGACCGCGTATCTGGAGCCGGCCGCCATCAACAATGCCATCAACCGGGATCAGCATCGATTCCATGTCGGACATCAGCTGCCCGACAGTACCGGGTCTGTTGTTCTCCCATTGGTTGGCTGCCACAACGGGCGATGCCTCTGTCGCCCCATAGCCTTCCAGGATTTCTATCTCGAATTTCCGTCGAACCAATGCGCGGGTCTCGTCTTTCACGCGCTCTGCTCCGCATACGGCCAGCCGCACGGAACTCATATCACCGTCGGCGCCGGTCCGCGCATATTGGGAAATGAACGTGTCTGTTGCCAGAAGGATCGTCGACCCACTGCTCCGTATACGCTTCACGATTTCGCGCGGTTGCAGGGGTGTCGGGTGAAACATCACCTGGATGCCGGCCACGATGGGAAGGATCGCACCAACGGTCAGGCCGAAACAGTGAAACGTCGGCAGGGGATTGAAGACCTTGTCCGTTTCGGCGCTCAGGCCGATATGCGCGCGCACCTGTTCGACATTCGCCATGACATTTTCGTGGCTCAGGACGACGCCCTTGGGCTCGCCTTCGGTGCCGGACGTGAACAGGACAACAGCGGGTGACTTGTATCGCGGCTTTGAGCGGAACAGGCCGGGCAAGATGGGCCCCAGTGCCGCGGCAACCTTGTTGCCCAGTGTGAGGGCCTCCCGGACATCTTCCAGGTAAACGATCTCGGCGACCTTGCTCAGCTCTTCGATCAGGGCCTCAAGGCCGCCGAGTTCGACAAATTTGTGCGCCGTGACGATCCGCTTCACGCCCGCTGCCGTCATGGCTGCCTTGAGATTCGCCGAGCCCGCCGTGAAGTTCAGCATGGCCGGTGTGCGCCCATAGGCGGTCAGTGCATAGAAGGCGATCACCGCACCGGCGCCGGTGGGCAGCATGACGCCGACGGATTCGCCGCGCGATGTGCCTTTTTTCAGGGCCGCCCCGAGACCGAAGGCGGCACGGATGATGTCCATGTAGGACAGTTCTCGCTCGTCACCGTCGACAACGATCACCTTGTCGCCGCCAAACTCACGTTTGGCGCGCAGGAGGGCTGAAAACAGGTCGATATGTGTGCGCGCAGGCTTGTAGGGAATCGGAGACGGGATGGTCACGTTGTTCATCAGTGGCCCTTTGACTTCGTGAGGAATGACCTCACTTTTGTAACATTTTGTCACGTAAGGGCCTTTGTGCAACTGATAATGCAAGTTTGCATATGCAGTCTGCGCGGCATTTCCCTTGATGAATCGGCTGCTCGCGTCCATCTTCCGCCCATGGCAACGCTCATTGATCTTACCCCATCCGGACGCAAGCACCGGCATCCGGAAAAGCAGGCTCGCCCTGATACACCGGTCCTGCGCAAGCCGGACTGGATCCGCGTCAAGGCGCCGACATCGGCAGGCTATGCCGCGACGCGCGATATCGTGAAATCCAACGGCCTGATTACTGTCTGCCAGGAGGCGAGCTGCCCCAATATCGGCGAGTGCTGGGAAAAGAAGCACGCCACGATGATGATTCTGGGCGACGTTTGCACCCGCGCATGCTCGTTCTGCAATGTCTCAACCGGCAAACCGACGGCAGGCGTCGATGCCGACGAACCGCGACGCGTCGGCGAGGCCGTCGCGGAAATGGGGCTCCAGCACGTCGTCATCACGTCGGTTGACCGGGACGACCTCGAAGACGGCGGCGCGATGCACTTCGTCCACGTTATCAAAGCCATCCGCACGGCCTCTCCCGGCACAACGATCGAGATTTTGACGCCGGACTTCCTGCGCAAGGATGGCTGGGAAAACCGGGTGATCGATGCGCGGCCCGACGTGTTCAATCACAACCTTGAAACCGTGCCGCGCCTGTACCTGAAGATACGCCCGGGCGCGCGTTACTTCCACTCGCTGCGACTGCTCCAGAAGGTGAAGGATCGCGACCCGTCGCAATTCACCAAGTCGGGCCTGATGGTGGGCCTTGGCGAGACCAAGGAAGAAGTCATGCAGGTCATGGACGACATGCGGTCCGCCGGCGTCGATTTCCTCACGATCGGCCAATACCTGCAGCCGACGCGCAAGCACGCAGCGATTGACCGCTTCTTTACGCCGGAAGAATTCAAGGCGCTTGAGGAAATCGCGCGCGCCAAGGGCTTCCTCATGGTCTCGGCAACGCCGCTCACGCGCTCCAGCTATCATGCCGGGGAAGACTTCGCCCTTATGCGCGCCGCCCGTGAAGCCAAGCTCGCGGGCCTGCCAGCTTAACATGCCCCGGTTCTCAAAATCGGTCCGCGTGCCTTACTCAACGACGCAGGCCTTCGATCTCGTATCGGACGTTGCCCGCTATCCGGAATTCATCAAATGGATCACGGCCCTGCGCGTGTCCGACCATCGCGTCGATGAAGCCGGAGTCCGGCATTGCCGGGGCGACGCTGTTGTCGGGTTCAAGGGCTTCGTTGAGCGTTTCTCGACCACTGTCTCAGCAGATGTCAGCGAAGGCGCCGTCATGGCCAGCCTGATCAAGGGGCCATTCAGGCATTTGAAAGCGGAATGGACGATTCTGCCAGTGGAGCGGGGCGGCTGTGATATCGCGCTCCAGATCAATTATGAGTTCCGGAATGTACTTATCGCCATGCTGGCTGCCGCCAACCACGACATCGCCGTCGATCGAATCATGAGCGCCTTCCTGCTGGAAGCGCAAAAACGCTACGGAGATGCGCCTAACGCATCTGTACCTGGATAAGGTTGAGCGCGGTTTCGACGGATGCCATCCGGACTTCGGACCGGCCAACATCCCCAAGCTGCAACATTTCATGCACCACGGCGCGGTTTTCGCGGGCACACGCTATATGCACGGTGCCGACCGGCTTCATCCGCGTCCCGCCACCGGGGCCGGCGACCCCGGTGATAGCAACAGCAATATTTGCCCGGCTGGCCTCAAGCGCGCCTTCCGCCATCATGCGCGCAACGGGCTCCGACACGGCGCCATAATCGGCAATGACGTCGCCAGCGATGCCCAGCATCTCTTCCTTCGCGCGGTTCGTATAGGTGACGAAACCGCGTTCGAACACAGCGGACGAGCCGGGAATGTCGGTGAGCAGGGCGGCGAGCAGGCCACCGGTGCAACTTTCAGCGGTGCATATTTTCAGGCGTGCCCGTTCGGCATCGTCGAGGATCAACATGGCGAGATTTCGGAGACGGGCTGGAAACATTGTATGAGACTAGCGCGCAGGAACCGACGGCACCAGCACTGCGATGGCCTCTGCAGCTATTCCCTCGCGTCGCCCGGTGAAGCCGAGCCCTTCGGTGGTTGTCGCTTTGACGCTGACAGAAGACAGAGGCAGACCCAGCAGTTCGGCGGTACGGACTCGCATGGCTTCGCGATGCGGTTTCACCTTGGGCGCCTCGCAGATAACCGTGATGTCACAACTGGACACGGCATAGCCTTCCGCTTCCGCCAAACGGACAGATTCCTTCAGGAAAATGGCGCTGTCCGCATTCTTCCAGCGCGCATCCGACGGTGGGAAATGATCCCCGATGTCGCCGAGCGCGACCGCGCCGAGGATCGCATCGGTCAGCGCGTGCCAAGCGGCATCCGAATCGGAATGGCCCTTCAGCTTGGCGTCATGCGGAATGGCCACGCCACACAGCGTGACATGATCACCCGGCTCGAAGGCATGAACGTCAAATCCTTTACCGATGCGAGGAATGGAGGAGACCGGACTCAACAGACGGGCGACCATGTCAAAATCCTCAGGAAACGTAATCTTGTGAAGGCGCTCATCGCCGGGAATGAGTTCGACTCGCGCGCCGCTTGCTTCCATCGCGGCAAGATCATCCACGAGGTCGGCGCCTGCCGCGTCCAGCGCAGCGCGAATGGCGCCCAACCGGAATGCCTGAGGCGTCTGGACTCTGAACAGGCCGTCGCGGGGCACGGTCAGCAGCTTGCCCTCAAGCGAGGTTTTCAAGGCATCGGAAGCGGGCAGGGCGGGGGCGACAGCATCTGCCTTCGCCAGTGCTTCCAGGAGAGAGGAAATCATGGCCTGGCTGAGGCCGGGCCTGGCCGCATCATGGATCAGCACGGGCGTGTCCAGAGGCAGGTCGAGAACCGCCAGGCCGTTGCGCACGGACTGGGTCCGGGACGGACCTCCGGGCACCCTTACCACACCCTTGCCACCCCCTTCGGATTCCCCGCCGATGGACGTCACGACTACAATCGGCCCCACTTGTGGGTGCTCGCGGAAGGCCTCGATCGACCAGTCGAGTACCTGCCGGCCCAGAAGGGTCTCAAATTGCTTGGGCCCGGCGCGCCCGGAGCGCGTCCCTGTGCCTCCCGCAACGATGATTGCAGCTGCCAATGTCATGCCCGGCTTTCTAGGCGAGACGGCCAATTCTGGCCATAGGCCATCGAAAGGGTGCTTTTTTGCATGGCTGCGCGTCTTTTGTGCACTTGCGAAGAAAGAAAAAGTCGGAACTATAGAAACATGACTGATTTTAAGGCACCCCAGGTCTGGCTGGCCCCCATGTCGGGAGCAACAGACGCCCCGATGCGACGGCAAGCCGTACGCTTCGGCGCACCCGCTGTTGTGTCTGAAATGGTGGCAAGCGAAACACTCGCGTCTGAACGGCCCGACATGGTTCGTCGTACCTGCCGCCACGAAGGCGCAGGCTACTGGATTGTCCAGCTGGCCGCGCGTCGTCCTGCAGACATGTATACAGGTGCAGCCTTGATGCGGGATGCCGGCGTGGACGTCATTGACATCAATATGGGCTGCCCTTCCAAACAGGTCACCGGTGGCCAGTCCGGGTCAGCCTTGATGCAGGATATTCCGCTCGCGACCCGCATTATCGAATCGGCTCTCGAGGGCGCCGATGGCACTCCCGTCACGCTCAAGATGCGACTGGGATGGGATGACGACAACCTGAACGCGCCCGAACTCGCCCGAATAGCTGAGGCTTTGGGCGTCCGCATGATCACCGTGCATGGCCGGACCCGCTGCCAGTTCTACAAAGGCGCGGCAAATTGGGCCGCCGTTCGCAAGACCGTCGACGCCGTGTCGCTTCCTGTAATCGTCAATGGAGACATTGGCTCGCTCGCCGATGCCAAAACCGCGCTCGCAGCGTCTGGGGCCCATGGGATCATGATCGGCCGGGCCGCCTTGGGCCAGCCCTGGCTGGCAGGCAAAATTGCCGCCGGGTTGGCAGGAACGCCCTTCGCCGCACCCGATTTCGCTACACAATTTGACAGCCTGTCCGAACAAATCCGCGATTCGGTTGCCCTGTACGGCGCGCCCCTCGGCACGCGGATGGTCCGCAAACATGTTTCCGCAGCCATTGACGCATTGGACATTCCGGTGGCGCCGGCCCGCCGCCGGTCACTGCGCGCCGAAATGTGCCAGATCGCTGATCCGGATCGCCTGATCGATTCCCTGGCGACGCTCTACCTCAACCCCCAACAACTTGAGGCGGCTTGAACATGGCACCTTTAGCCTCCCTGAAACCACCCATGCTAGGTGAACTTTCTCCCGTTGCACTTGTCCTAATCGACGCGCGCCGCCGTATCCTGGAGGCCAATCCCGCAGCGGAGTCTCTCTTGAAGATGTCTCGACGGGCGCTCGCCGGCCGTCCGCTGAGCGAAGTAATCTATCATGACTCACCTCTGTTCGAACTGGTTGATCGCGCCCAGCGTCAGGCAGGCGATATCACTGCGCCCGGCACACCAATTTCCGGCCCCGGCATGCACACACGCGCCATCTGTGACATTCGGGTACGAAGCGCCGACAGCGGCGCGTTCGTCATCGCGCTATCCGAAACACCGTCCCGGGAAAGCACGGATTCTGTCGCCGGTGCGGCCGGGTTCGGCAGGATACTCGGGCATGAAGTGAAAAACCCGCTGGCAGGCATCATCGGCGCCGCACAGCTGCTTGATCGCCAGGGACAGCCAGATCAGAGCGAACTGCTCGACATCATCAAGGACGAAGCCCGGCGGATCGAACGGCTCGTGAACCGTTTGTCGGCATTCGAGCTGTTTTCAGCCCCGCGAATGCAACCCCTCAATATTCACGCCCTGATTGAGAAGATCATCGCAGCCGAGCGCGCTGCCATTGGTCCGACAGTGACGTTTCAACGTGAGTTTGATCCGTCGCTGCCGGATATCATTGGTGATGCGGATCACTTGCAGCAGGCGTTTCACAACATCATTCGGAATGCGGCTGAAGCGGCGATAGACGGTGGTGCGCGGGGGCAGGTGACCATCCGGACGGCCTACGCCGCAGGCCTCTCGATGAAACAGGCCCGTCTGGGCGCCGGTTTGCGCCGGGCGATGCTCGTCTCGATCGAAGACGATGGCCTCGGCATTCCGCGCGAGCGTCAGGCGACTATTTTTGACGTTTTTCAAAGTTCGAAATCGGGCGCACGTGGGCTGGGGCTCTCGATTGTCAGTGAAGTCGTGACAGCACATGGCGGACAAATCAGGGTAGACAGCGAGCCGGGGAAAACCCGGTTCACCGTGCTGCTACCTCTTGGAGATGGAGCAGACCATGGCTGAAAAGACAGTCCTTCTCGCGGAAGATGATGCGAGCATCCGATTGATCGTCAACCAGACACTGGTTGCGGCGGGCTATGACGTGCGAGCGACAAGTTCGACCGATGCCCTGGAAAGATGGGTGCGAAACGGTGAAGGGGATGTTGTCGTGACGGACGTGTACCTTGGAGACACGTCGGTCTTCGACCTGCTGCCGTCACTAAAGCTGGCGCGGCCAGAACTCCCCTTCATCGTCATGAGTGGGCAGAACACGATCCTGACGGCGGCTTCTGCCGCCGAGCATGGCGCGTTTGACTATTTGCCCAAGCCGTTCGACATCGACGTATTGTCCAGCCTGGTTCAGCGCGCGCTCAAGTCGGCACCCAAATCGACAAACCGCTCAATCAATCCGGAAGCGCAGAAAGCCATCAGCGACGCCGGATTACCGCTGATTGGTCGTTCGGATGCCATGCAGGAAGTCTACCGGATAATCGCGAAAGTGATGAATACCGAACTCACTGTCCTGATTGAAGGTGAGAGTGGCACTGGCAAGGAGCTGGCTGCGCGGGCGATCCACCAGCTGGGCGCTGCCAAGGCTGGCAAGTTCGTGGCCCTCGATCTGGCGGCTTTGCCGGCAAGCGAGATCAACAAGGAACTTTTCGGCAGTAATGACGAAGGCGGCGCAGTTCATCTCAAGGGCGGAACGCTTTATCTGGATGAAATCGGTGACCTGCCCGCAGAAGCACAGACCCAACTCGTCAAACTGCTGAGAGACTCTGCGGGTGCGCGCCTGATCGCCTCAACACGGCGCAACCTTGGTCGGCTCGTGGAAGAAGGCCGCTTTCGCGAGGACCTGTATTATCGCCTGAATGTAGTTCGATTGACCATGCCGCCGCTCAGGTTGCGCAAGGAAGACATTCCGGAACTCGCCCGCGCCTTTCTGATCCGGGCCCAGAGACAAGGACTGTCTGCCAAGACGCTCGACAAATCGGCGCTGGACCTGCTGACAGCCTATGACTGGCCCGGCAATGTCAGGGAGTTGGAGAATTTGATTCTCCGTCTGGCCGTTTTGAGCCCGGATGAAGCCATTACGCTCCGGGACGTCGAGCGGGAACTCAGGGCAGGGGCCAGCGAACAAAAAGGCGTCAGCGGCGGACTTGAAAAGGACGTCGAGACACTGCTGCACCGATACGTGATGGGCGACCTGATCGCCGGGGGAGATGCCGATGATTCTTCAGTGTATTCTCGCGTCATAGACCAGGTTGAACGACCGCTGATCAAGCTCGCCCTCTCCGTGACGGCAGGCAACAAGGTTAAGGCCGCGCAATTGCTCGGTATGAACCGGAACACGCTCAGAGCGAAGATCAACGCGCTCGGAATTGCAGAAGACTGATTGACGGTACGCGAAACTGTGCTTTTAGTGCACCACTGTTGCTGAACCGACACGTACGTGTGGCGCGTAAGCAACGGGGCCGGGGTGGCCACTGTAGAGCAACGTCGAGTGTCAAACACATTGAGCCAGCAGGCAACGAAGGCAAGCTGGGCCCTTTTCGAGGGCCTCTTTATCATTGCCGCGCTCGTCGCCGTGTTTGCCACATTCATTGCGATTTCAGGAGTCGATCCGGATAATCCGACAGCAGGCGCGACACCTTGGCTGCTGGGATTGAATTTTGTCGTGATCGTCGTGCTCGCGATGATCGTGGTCCGAGAATATCTCGCAATTCAGGTCAGCGGCCGCGGTGAAGGCAAGGGGCGTCTGGCAAAGCGCTTTGTCCTCCTGTTCGGGTTCTCGGCGCTTATACCCGCCATGATCGTGGCCTTGTTCATTGGCGCATTCATTTCTCGCGGTCTCGACAACTGGCTCGGTGAGCGAGTCGACACGATCATGGAAAAGAACGCCCAGATTTTTCAGGACTATGTCGATAATTTCGAGAGCACCCTGGACGTTGATCTTCGTCTCGCCGCACTCGACATCGAAAACTTCGCGCGCGATGTGAAGGCGTCGCTGGCAGCAAGTGGCGAGAACGACGAAATCAATGCCGACAGCCTGACCAAGGATGCCTCGAAGGCCTTCACGGATGGGTTGCGGTCGGAACTGGGGTTTCGTGAGTTCCTCACAATTGCCGTGCTGGGCCCCGACGGCGTCGAACTCATCGCTGAGCAAAGCGTCCAGCAGCCGATCCTTGTGCCGCCGCCGCAGTCCGCATTCGAGGAAGCGAATACAGGCAATATCGCAACCACCCTTTATGAGAACAGAGGGATCGCGACAGCCTTGATCCGTATTGAGGAGCCACTCGACGGATATATCTACGCGGTCAAGAATTTCGACAAGAATGCGGCTGTTCAACTGCGTGAAGCCGAAGCGGCGCTTGCGCAGTACAAAAATGCGAAGCGCCGCAGCGGTCGTCTGCAGTACATATTCGCGATTGGCTATTCCCAGATTGCCGCGCTCATTCTTCTTCTGGCCGGCCGCCTTGGTCTGGAAGCCGCAGGGAGAATTACGGGTCCGATTGGACGCCTGGCCGCTGCTGCACACACAGTTCGCGATGGGGATCTTACCGTGCGCGTGCCTGTTTCCGGCCCGCAGGATGAGGTGTACGCCCTGACCAATTCCTTCAACGCGATGACCGAGCAACTGGCCGAGCAGCGCAATGCCCTTATCCGGGCGCGGGAAGACGAAGAGGATCGACGCAAGTTTGTCGAGACATTGCTGGCGGAAGTCAGTGCGGGCGTTATCCGGATGGACGGCGAGATGGTCGTCACGCTGGCCAACCGCTCGGCTGCCGATGTGCTGGGTGTCGGGGAGATTTTGCCAGGTCAGACGCTGGATGCTGTCGCGCCTCTGTTCGAACGATATGCGCGCGACACGCTTGAGCGCACCGCCCCGGTCGATGCCTCGCTTGACTTGAATATCAATGGTGAAGTCCGTCACATCCGCCTGAAAACCGCGCCGGATCCGGCGGGCGGCTGCGTTCTCACCTTTGATGACACAACCGGCCTGGTGAATGCACAGCGACAACTCGCATGGCGTGATGTGGCGAGACGGATTGCCCACGAAATTCGCAACCCATTGACGCCTATCATGCTGTCTACTGAGCGAATTCGTCGTCGCTATGCCAGCGTGATCGACGATTCCGATGGCGTGTTTGATCGCTGTATCGAGACCATTCTTCGGCAGGTCGGAGACATCGGTCGGATGGTCGAGGAATTCTCCTCGTTTGCGCGCATGCCGAAACCCAATGTGGCCCCTTTCAATTTACGATCACTTCTTCAGGGCGCAGGATTTTCACAAAGCATGGTATCCCCGGATGTCGAAATCGACTTCCACACAAATTCCGAAGACGCCACGTATCGAGGCGATGAGCGCCTTCTCGGGCAAGCCTTCGGCAATCTGCTGAAGAATGCCGCGGAAGCCATCGAGGGGCTGCCCGAAGACGCCGACATCGACGGAAACATTCGTGTCGTGTTGTCGGAAGATGCGAAGGGCGTTGAAGTCACGATCGAGGACAACGGCCCGGGCTTTCCGGAAGCCGTGCGGGATCGCCTGCTGGAACCCTACGTTACCACGCGTGAAAAGGGCACGGGCCTTGGTTTGGCGATTGTCCATCGCATCATCGCAGATCATGGCGGATCAATCTCACTCCAGAACCGTCTGGATGGCCTGAGCGGCGCGCGCGTGCGGGTGTGGCTGCCTGCCAGGGGCGCCGATACAGACGATGAAGACATCACATCGGACAGCACTCATTCCCAAAATTCTCCCTTAAATGATCGTGTAGAGGAGCCGGCACCATGGCGTTAGATATTCTGGTTGTTGATGACGAACCCGATATTCGCGAACTCGTCTCTGGCGTGCTGAGCGACGAGGGCTATTCTGTTCGAACGGCAGACACGGCAGAGCGCGCAATCGAAGAGGTGCGTATACGGACGCCGCGTCTCGTTGTGCTGGATGTCTGGCTCCAGGGAAGCCAGATGGATGGCCTGTCGCTGCTCAAATATTTGAAGTCTATCGATCCTTTTCTTCCGGTCATCGTGATCAGCGGGCACGGCAACATCGAAACGGCGGTCGCGGCGATCCGGCGCGGCGCCTACGACTTCATCGAAAAGCCGTTCAAGACAGACAGGCTTCTGCACCTCATTGAACGCGCGATTGAATCAGCCGCGCTGAAGTATGAAAATGCGGCTTTGAGAAATCGGGCAGGGGAAGACGAGCATTGGATCGGCAACAGCCAGGCGGCCGCCAATCTGCGCGCGTCGATAGACAAGGTCGCTCCCACCAATTCGCGCGTCATGATCAACGGACCAGCCGGTGTCGGAAAAGAGCTTGCAGCGCGGCTCATTCATCGCAATTCGCTTCGCGAGACCGGACCTTTTGTCGTCGTGAACGCGGCCAGCATTGCGCCTGACCAAATGGAAAGTGCGCTGTTTGGAGAAGAAGACGAGCAAGGACGCACGGTGCGGGTCGGCCTGTTCGAGAAGGCGCACAATGGCACGCTCCTTCTGGACGAAGTGGCAGACATGCCCCTGGGGACACAGAACAAGATATTGCGTGTGCTAACGGAACAGCGTTTCCAGCGCGTCGGCGGGCGCTCAGATGTGAGCGTCGACGTGCGAGTCATGTCGGCGACGACCAAGGATCTCCGAATAGAAATTGAGGAGGGGAACTTCCGGGAAGACCTTTTCTACCGGCTGAGTGTCGTTCCGCTCAGGGTCCCCTCATTGGCCGAACGGCGTGACGATATCGCCGATCTCGTCAGCTATTTCACGGACCGGATTTCGGACTCATCCGGCCTCACGCCGCGCGCCTTCTCGGCTGAAGCCATGGCCGTCCTGCAATCCATGGATTGGCCGGGTAATATTCGGCAGTTGCGGAATGTCGTTGAGCGGATTCTCATACTCTCGCCGTCGGATGCCAGCCGACCAGTGAGCGTTGACGAATTGCCACGCGATACAGCCGTAGGCGCCATGCAAAACGCCAAAGGTGGCTCGGCCGAACTCGTCGGGTTGTCCCTGCGGGACGCGCGGGAGCAGTTCGAACGGGAGTATCTCGCCCTTCAGATCACCCGTTTTAACGGAAATATCTCCAGAACAGCCGAATTCATTGGAATGGAACGCTCCGCATTGCATAGAAAATTAAAGGCTTTGGGCGTAGCCTCCGGTCTTTCTCGTCAGGACGGCTGAATGACCGTCGAAAGGCATTAAGAAATGCGCGTACTTATTTGCGGCGCAGGTCGCGTTGGGCACGGGATTGCCCGGCGACTGGCGCGGGAAAAGCACGATATTACCATCATTGATGAAAACGCCGACCTCGTGGACCAGGTGTCCACGGATCTCGACGTCCGGGGCGTCACGGGCCATGCGGCGCATCCCGACGTGCTCAAGCGATCAGGCGCGGCTGACTGCGAGATGATCATCGCGGTCACGCATTTTGATGAAATTAATATGGTGATCTGCCAGATTGCCCACACGCTGTTTTCCGTGCCCTACAAGATCGCTCGGGTGCGGGACCAGTCCTATATCGACCCGGCCTGGAAGAATATCTTTTCCCGCGAGGGACTGCCGATTGACATGGTCATCTCGCCCGAGGTTGAAGTGGGCGAGGCCATTCTCCAGCGTTTTCGCACACCAGGCGCCGTGATGAGCGCGACCTTCGGCAAGGGAAAGGTCAAGCTTCTTGGGCTGGAAATAGACGCCAAGAGTCCGCTTCTGGACACGCCCGTCGACCAGATTCGGGGTCTGTTTCCGGATCTCTCCGCTCGCATCGTTGGAATCGGACGCAATGATGCCGTGCGCGCGCCCAGGTCGACCGACGTTCTCAAACCCGAAGACCGCGCTTACATTGCCGTGCTCGACAGTCACGCTGACCGCCTGACATCGATATTCAACCGTGACAATGAGCGTCTCGACCATGTTGTCATCGTGGGCGGAGGAAACGTCGGACTGTACGTCGCCCAGACGCTTGAACGCGAGAGCAATATTCGCATCCGCCTCGTGGAATCCAGCGCAAAGCGTGCCGACGCGGCCGTGGCAGAACTCAAACGGACGATCGTGATCCAGGGTGACGGGCTCAGTCCGGAAATCCTCGCGGAAGCGGGCGCGCCCAAGGCCGACTTTGTGATTGCAATCACCAATGATGACAAAACCAACCTGCTGATCTGCCATCTCGCCAAGAGAGCAGGGGCCAAACGCGCGCTTGCGCTGGTCAACGCATCCGAACTGGCGGGCCTGGCGCGCGACATGCGGGTCGATGCGGTGCTCGATCCCCGGGCCCTCACCGTTTCACAAATACTGCTGCGCATGCGCCGTGGGCGCATTCTGGGGCTTCAGTCGATCGAGGATGGATTGGCCGAGGTGGCTGAGGGAATCACGCTCGAATCGTCATCGCTCATCGGGAAAACGCTCGGCTACGACGATCTCCCCGATGGCGTTACTGCGGCGGCCGTGATCCGCGACGGAAACGTTATAATCGCCGGGCCTGACGTTACAGTTCAGGCTGAAGACCACCTCATCGTCTTCTACGAGGAAAGCATGGTCCGAAAAGTCGAAAAATATTTCCGGGTCAGTCCGGACTTCTTCTGACGTCATGAATTATGCGTCCATCGTTCGGGTTCTGGCGTTGATCATGCTCATTCTGGCAGGAAGTGCGCTGCTGCCGACGCTCGTTGCCGCAATCGCGGGTGAGACCGATCAGGTTGTCGCCTTTGTCGTCATGGCGACAGGCATCACTGTCCTGGCCACCAGCGTCTTGCTCCTGACCCCAAAGCCGGAACGAAAAGCGCGGCCATCAGATGCCTTGGCAGTGGTAATAATATGGTGGTTCGTGGCGCCGTTCGCCGCCGCGCTGCCGTTTGTGCTCGGCGTGCCCGACCGCTCATTGTTGCATGCGATTCACGAGGCTGCATCCTGTCTTACGACAACCGGCCATACCGTCGTCCTGACAGAAGGAAGCTCGTGGCCGGCGAGCCTTGTTGTCTGGCGCGGCATCTTGCACATCCTTGGAGGACTTGCGTCCATAACAACTGCAGCCAGTGTGCTGGCCGCCATCAACCTTGGCGGCCCCGGCATTCACCGAACGGTTTTGTTCACCGTGCCTGAAACCAGCTTTTTTGATGCTGTACCCCGCGTTGCACGCGCAGTATTCGCCATGATGATCATTTGTATAATTGTACTGCTGGGGCTTCTCATCATGTCAGGCGTTCCCTTTCCCAGGGCACTTAGCGACTCGGTGAGCGCTATTACGACGGGCCTGGTTGATCCCTACGCACTGGGGCGACGCGCACTGCCGCCGTTCCCCAACCTTATTCTGGGAGCGGGATTGATCGTCGGAGCGCTCGGGCTGGCCGTTTGGCTGCCACTGAAGGACCGAAAGCCGCGTGCGGCACTCATGGACCCTGAAACGCTTGTATTCTTGTTCCTGATCGCGGCCTTTGCTACCTTGGTGATCCCTATCGGGGTTTCGCTCGGCGACGGAGTCGCATGGGCTCTGTCCGACCTCTCCACCTCGGGGCTGACATTCACCAATTCACCCGTCCGGGAATCGATCCCGCTGCCGATCCTTGTGCTTCCTTCCCTGATCGGGGGATCGGCGCTGTCGGCTGCGGGCGGCGTCAAGATCGCGCGACTCATCGTGTTGGGCCGGCGTGCCGATCAGGAATTCCGGCAACTTGGCTACCGACGCTCGGTGCTGGGATTCCGTTTCAGGGACCGGGACCTCGACGAGCGAAGTGTCATCGGTGTGTGGGTCTATCTTATTGCCTACATCGTAGCCGTTTTCGTCATGATGATCGGCTTTAGCTTCCTGAGCCTGCCTTTCGAGGAAACGATCCGGCTATCGATCGGCGGCCTCACCAATTCCGGTGCGCTCCTGCTTGGCCATACTGATAACTTGGATGGTGGGACGACTGGCCTGCTTATTCTGTCAATGTTGTTGGGCAGATTAGAGATTTTGGCAGTAATTCCAGCCCTTTCACCAAGTTTTTGGCGCGGATAAGCAGTGTTCGCACTTGCACAATTGCGCCAATCCATTTAGCTCGCGACACATAACAAGAACAATTGCAGGAATGGCCATCTCTCATGTCTTCCGAGAAAAAACAAAACTTGCAGGATACGTTCCTGAACGCTGTCAGAAAGTCGCGGACTCCGCTGACGGTTTTTTTGGTGAACGGTGTAAAGCTGCAAGGCGTGGTCACTTGGTTTGACAATTTCTGTGTCCTGCTCCGCGGCGACGGTCGGCCACCCCAGCTTGTCTACAAGCACGCAATCTCGACGATTGCTCCGAGCGCCCCTGTCCAATTGTTCGACGAAGAGTTGGAGGGGCAATAGGTCCCCTTGAACGACAAGCTCATTGATCGTTTGCCAGAGCCGGTGATAGCCGGTGCGGTCATTCCTTGGTTCTCACCCGTAAATCGCCCGACAGAAGAGCGGCTGCAAGAGACCGCCGGCCTGGTCGAAGCGTTGGGCTGTGAGCTTGCGTTTCTCCGCGCAGACCACGTTCGCAAAGTAAACTCGTCCGTGCTGTTCTCCGGCGGCTTGCTGGATCGATTTGCCGAAGACCTTGAAGCGCACAATTGCACGATCGCGGTCGTCGATGGCGCGCTTACGCCGGTTCAGCAGCGAAACCTGGAAACCCGTCTGGGCGTCAAGGTGATCGACCGGACCGGCTTAATCCTGGAAATATTCGGGCTGCGGGCTCGGACAAAGGAGGGCAGGCTGCAGGTAGAGCTTGCAAGGCTCTTGTATGAACGCTCCAGACTTGTTCGCACATGGACACACCTTGAAAGACAAAGAGGGGGTGGCGGATTTCTCTCGGGTCCGGGTGAAAGCCAGCTCGAATCCGATCGCCGGATGTTGGATGACAAGATCGTCCGCCTGCGAGGAGACCTCGAAGATGTTCGACGCACGCGAGCCGTGCAACGCGCCGGTAGGAAGCGGAGCGGCAAGCCTGTCATCGCGCTCGTCGGCTATACGAACTCAGGCAAGTCGACTCTATTCAACCGGCTCTCTGGCGCTAGGGTTTTTGCCAAGGACATGCCGTTCGCAACTCTTGATCCAACGATCCGCCGGATAGACCTGCCCACGTTGGGAGAGGCTGCGCTCATCGATACGGTCGGGTTCATCACGGATTTGCCCACCCACCTGATCGACAGCTTCAAGGCGACGCTTGAAGAAGCGATGCAGGCCGATTTGCTGGTTCATGTCAGGGATCGCTCCAGCGCCGCCGATATGGAACAGGCAAAGGACGTGGCAATCGTGCTTGAGCGGCTGGAGAAAGAAACTGGCCTCCCGCTCCCGCCCATGATCGAGGCCTGGAACAAGGCAGACGTCCTGCCGCCCGAGCGTTTTGAGGCACTCGAAATTGCCGCAAAGGCCAGCACCGATACGCCAGCAGTCCTGGTCTCCGCGCTGAAGGGGAAGGGAATGGATGCCCTGCTCCACGAAATTGAGCATGCCTTGCTTCGCGGAGGCCGAGACGTGGCTGTTACCCTTAGCCCCCAGGACGGGCGCGCCCGCGCATGGCTGCACCGACATGGCGACGTCAATGCGGAAACAAACCTCAAGGATGGACGTGTCGCCCTGAGTGTTCGTCTTCCGATAGAGCGTGTCGGCCAGTTCCAGGCTGAATTCCCGGATATCGGGATAGAGGGCTAGCCCGCAGTCTTCTCGCCGCGTTTGACGCGCTGCCAGTAGGATTCCTGCTCGTCCAGCGTCAGGTCGGCAAAATTCACGCCGTCTGCCGTGGCTTCTGCTTCCATGGCCCGAAACCTCCTCTCGAACTTTGCATTCGCCCTGCGTAGCGCCTGCTCGGGATCGACATCCAGGCGTCGACTCAAATTGGCTGCAACGAACAGCAGGTCACCGAGTTCATCTTCGATATCGTCCCTGATTCCGGACTGGATGGCATCGCGGACTTCCTGGGTTTCCTCCTCCAGCTTGTCGAAAATCGGTTCCGCTTCTGCCCAGTCAAACCCAACGCGCGCTGCACGGTTCTGCAGCTTTTCCGCCCGCAGCAAGGCAGGAAGCGATAGGGCGACACCGTCAAGCGCACTCGGATTCACATCGTTCGCCTTGCTCGCACGTTCGTCGGCCTTGATCCGTTCCCATGCGCGCGCTTGTTCGGTGGCAGAGCGAGCATCCGGGGACTCAAATACATGCGGGTGTCGCCGCACCATTTTGTCTGCAATCCCGCTGGTGACATCGGCGATGTCGAAGGCACCGTCTTCGGCCGCCATCTGGCTGTGGAAGACAACCTGAAAAAGCAGGTCTCCCAGCTCTTCCTTGAGATCGGTCATGTCGCCACGCTCGATCGCATCGGCCACTTCATAGGCTTCTTCAATCGTGTAGGGGGCTATCGTCGAATAGCTCTGCTCGAGATCCCACGGACACCCTGATTCAGGGTTGCGCAGCTTGGACATTACGTCGATCAGTTTGAGAAAGGCGCTGGCAGGGGCGGTCGTGTCGTGGGATTTTGTCATTTTGACCTCCTAGCGCAGGCATCCGGAGCCGCAAAGGCAAGAGCCGATCATTGTGGCACATCGCATGGCCCCTTGATGCATCTGCCACCAGCGTGGAAGAGTGCTTAGCGGACCACGCGATTCCGGGCGGTTCGTTTGGACTCGCGGACCTGGTAGGATTCCTTAGCTGATGCATTACCCTAGATTTCCGAATGAAGCCCGGCAGGTGCCTGCATGTTGATAACACCGGAATGTGTCGCGCCGACCGGTTGTGCGCTGGGGGAGGGGCCAGTTTGGAGCCCATCCGAAGGGTTCCTTTGGTGGGTTGATATCAAGCGGGCCAAGCTGCACCGCTATAATCCGAAGACTGGCAATACAAGGCGTTACGACCTGCCCATACGCGCCAGCGCCATCGCGCTGCACGATGGATGTCTCCTTATGGCGGGTGATCAGGAAATCGGCCTCTATGATCCCGCCACCGAGGCTTACGAGCGGTGGTGCAAGCTGGATGGGGAACCTGAAACGAACCGAACGAATGACGGAGGTGTGGCGCCGGACGGTTCATTCTGGTTCGGAACGATGGATGACCGTGAAAAAGATGCGCAGGGCGGCTATTTCCGTCTGTCGCCAGATCGCCAGATCAGCCAGTTGCGCCTGCCGTCCGTCATGATGACCAACACGATGCAGTTCTCGCCGGACGGTCGAACATTCTATACGTGCGACAGCGCGGAACAGGAAATTTTGGCCTTCGACCACGATCCCGACACGGGTGGCCTGACGGGCCGCCGCGTGTTTGCCTCGACATATGAGTTCGGCGGTTACCCGGACGGCTCGGCGATTGACTCAGAAGGCTGTCTCTGGACCTGCCTGTGGGATGCATCTCGGGTCGTAAGATACCGACCTGATGGCAGCGTGGACCAGGTTATCACGCTGGCAGCGCCGCGGCCCACGTCCTGCGCCTTCGGTGGCGATGACCTTAAAACCCTGTTCATTACGACTTCCCGTGTGGGGATGAGTTTCCCTGCGCTTGATTCCCGCCCCCTCTCGGGCAGCTTGTTCGCCGTTTCCGTTGATGTTCCAGGTTTGTCGCCCCGGCAGTTTGGCGTGGCCGGCTAAGCGCCGCGGCTTATGGCCATGGAATATGGAATGAAGTATCTGATCCGGGTGGAATCACCCTTGCGCGCGTCGCTTTTCGGCCTCACATGCCTTCACAAATGAGCGTATGCACTTTAACCGTGGACGAGGCGGATCAAAACCGCTAACCCCCCGCCTTTCAAGAAAGTGTCGAAATGGCCGACAAGGACAAGAAAAAACGCGTAGGACCCGTGACCTTCGTGCGCCAGGTGCGCGCTGAGGGGAACAAGGTTACCTGGACGACTCGCCCTGAAACTATTCAGGCGTCGATTTTCGTGGTGATCATGTCAGTCCTGATCGCGTTGTTCCTGTTTGCCGCCGATACCCTCATCAACATGGCCGTCAAGGCAATCACCGGCCTGTAATGCAGGCCGGACAACACGTATTCAAGGAGCGCGCAGGCCCTATGGCTGAAGCCAAATGGTATATCGTCCACGCTTATTCGAACTTCGAAAAGAAGGTCGCCGCCTCGATTCTCGAGCAGGCGGAGCGCAAGGGGCTGTCCGATCTCATTGAGGACATTCAGGTGCCGACAGAGGAAGTTGTCGAGGTCGCGCGCGGCAAGAAAAAGACCGTCGAGCGCCGCTTTTTCCCGGGCTATGTGCTTATGAAGGCGCAGATGAGTGATGACGTCTATCACCTGGTCAAAGACACGCCGAAAGTGTCCGGCTTTCTGGGTTCCGAAGGCGGCAAGAAGCCACTCCCTGTTCGCCAGCGTGAAGTTGATCGCATCCTCGGTTCGTCGACCGATTCGGCGGAAGAACGTCCACGGCCCAAGATTTCGTTCGAAATCGGTGAGCAGGTTCAGGTCAATGACGGTCCGTTCCAGGGCTTCGAGGGCGCTGTCGAGGAAATCGACGAAGCCAACGGTCGCCTGAAGGTCACCGTATCCATATTTGGTCGCGGAACGCCGGTTGATCTGGAGTTCGACCAGGTTGCGAAGATCTGATTCGCGGGGATAGCAGTTTCCGGCGTCCTGACGCTTGAATCGTCGGGAATAGGGCTGTATCTCCCCGCTATAGGCCGCCTTAGCTCAGTTGGTTAGAGCGCTGGTTTGTGGAACCAGAGGTCCTCCGTTCAAACCGGAGAGGCGGTACCATTCCCTGCTGTCGGTCGGGCAGGCCGAAATACCCGGCAGGATTTGACGAACAGGCCACAATCTGTTGCAATTGGGTCGCGCTGGTTGAAAAATACCGTGCGATTGGGTGTTTGAGTGTTTGAAACCACTCGCAGTGCCAAATAAATAAGTTTAACAGGAACTATGCGCTACGATGCGCGTATGAACCTGCGGTCGAGGACAATCCCGTCATTCGGCACAAGAAGGGGATCGAGTATGAAAAAAACTCTTATGTGCGCGACAGCCGCGGCCGCGTTTGCGTCTGCTGGTATGGTCGCTCAAGCTGAAGAAGGTTGGTACGGTCGCGCCGATGCAACTTACGCGTTTGATGGTCGTCTGGACCATGATCCGGTAACGCAGGACGTTATCGGCTCGATGGGCGGCAACTCCGACGTCGAAGAAGCCTGGGGCGGAGACCTCGGTCTGGGCTATGGCCTCGACAACGGATTTCGCATTGAAGGTGTTCTCGGATACAGCAGTGGCGATCTGAGCGTTTCTTCCGACGTCAACGGCGTCTTGCTAGGTGCAGTCTCAAATCCACGCGGTAGTCTTCAGACAACCGACCTGATGCTTAACGGCATCTATGATTTCAACCGCGCAGGTGCTTTCCAGCCCTACGTCGGTCTCGGCATCGGCGCTGTTCGCGCCAAGGCCAAGGGAAGCAATCTTGCGTTCGCAACGGGAACAGACCTGTCTGCGGCGAACGGTTTTTCCGGATCAGATACCGGTCTGGCTTACCAGGGCTTGCTCGGCTTCGGCTACAAGCTCAGCGAAAAGCTCACCATGGATGTCGGCTACAAGTATTTTGTGGCTGAGGAACTGGACCTCGACGGCGTCCACGGCGGCATTGGTTATGACGGCGATCTGACCAAGCATTCTGCTACGGTTGGTCTTCGTTATGCGTTTGGCGCGACACCGCCTCCGCCACCTCCGCCACCGCCGCCTCCACCGCCACCGCCTCCACCACCACCTCCGCCACCACCTCCGCCGCCACCACCTCCGACGACGGAAACGGTTGCTCCGGAAGTTGTGTGTGCAGGATTGAACCAGAACTTCGTTGTCTACTTCGAGTGGGACAAAGCTGATCTGACAAGCCAGGCTGCTGCGGTTATCGATCAGGCTGTTGCCAACATCACAGCAGGTGCCGGTTGTGCGCCAAGTGCCGTGTCTATCGCTGGTCACACTGATACGTCGGGCGCCAGTGCCTACAACGCGAAGCTGTCGCAGCGCCGCGCAGACATCGTGGCTTCGGCTCTCGTGTCACGTGGTGTCGACGCAACGCTCATCACTGAAACGGCTAAAGGCGAAACAGATCTCGCCAAAGCCACGCGTGATGGCGTTCGTGAACCTCTGAACCGTCGTTCGGTGGTCGAGATCACCGTTCAGTAACGGATCAACATCCACGATTTAGGCGGCCCGGCGAATAGCCGGGCCGTTTTAGTTTGTGCTGCCAACTACAGCCCACTTGCCCCGCATCGTTACCTATGAAACCAAGTAGCCATGAACGATCTTTCCAGACTGACGAATGAAGACAAGGATGCGCGCGAACGCATCGAATCTGCTGCCAAGGATATGGTGGCACGCACCTGTTCCTGGTCCGACATGAATACAGGCAGCTGGAACATAGATGGATTGAACGCCTTTTCCGGCGTGCTCGCCGATGCATTTTCCGAACTCGACGCAGATATCCGGCTCCAGGAAGCCCCGGGTTTCGATACGATCGACTCGTCGGGTAACATTCAGACGATTCACACTGCACCCATTTTGCGGGCATCGGCGCGTATGGCGGCCCCGGTTCAGATCGTTCTGACCGGGCACTATGATACCGTGTTTCCGAAAGGGACGTTTGAAGGCGTGACAGACCTTGGCGATGGTCGCTTCAACGGGCCTGGACTTGCTGACATGAAGGGCGGCCTTTGCGTTATGCTGGAAGCCCTTAAGGCATTCGAGGCCGGTCCTTTTCGTGATCGCCTGGGCTACCAGATCGTCATCACGCCCGACGAGGAAATCGGCAACCACGCCAGCTCCGCGGCACTGACCGAAGCGGCTCGGTCAGGCGCTCATATCGGCATGACATATGAGCCGGCGATGGACACCGGCGCGATGGCTGGCGGGCGCAAGGGCTCGGCCGTATTCGACATAGTACTTCACGGAAAAGCGGCGCACGCGGGCAGGGCCAAGGAAGAGGGACGCAGCGCGATCGAAGCAGCTGCTGAACTGGTCGTCGCCTTGGAAGGGCTCAATGGAAAACGTGACGGCGTGACATTCAATGTCGGTGCCATTGAAGGTGGCGGCGCGGTCAACATCGTACCCGATCTGGCCATTGTCCGGTTTGGCGCACGCGCGCCTGACGCAGCTGCAGCAGCCTGGGCAACGGATTTCGTCGACCGGCTCTTTGCGCACGCCACGTCCAGGCCAGGCATCACCGGACACGTTCACGGAGGATTCTATCGTCCGCCAAAGCCGCGTAACGCCGCGCAGCAGGCCATTTTCTCGGCCGTACACGCAACCGGTCAGGCGATCGGCCTGGATCTCGAATTCATCGACACAGGCGGCGTCTGCGAAGGCAATAACATCTTTGCCGCCGGCGTGCCCAATGTTGACACGCTCGGCGTCAGAGGCGGCCGGATTCATTCGCATGAGGAATTCGTTGTAACCGAGAGCTTTGCGGAACGTGCGACCCTGTCGGCGCTGCTTCTGAACAGGCTGGCTGACGGACGTATGGATGGGCCGCGTATCAAGGCGATGATGGAGAACTGACATGTCCAGCGCCTATGTCATGCGGCCGTCGCGACTTGATGATTTTGACGCACTGATGGAACTCGCCCGTCAATCAGGGCCAGGCTTCACCAGCTTACCCGTCGACGAATGCATCCTGCGCGAGCGCCTTGAGAAGTCGGAGCGTGCGTTCAAAGGTCTCCAGAAGCGCATCGAATACGGCAAATACCTTTTGATGATGGAGAATGTCGAGACTCGCGAAGTCGTGGGATGCTCGGCGGTAAAGGCTGGCACCGGAATAGACCAGCCATTCTTCAACTATCGCGTCATAACGCTCGCCCAGGCGAGCCATGCTGCCGGCAACTTGCGCTTCGACATGGATGCGCTGATCCTCACGAACGAATATGTCGGTTACACTGAAGTCGGCACGCTATTCCTGAAGCCCGAACATCGCGGTGGCGGCGCAGGACGGCTCGCTGCGCAGTCGCGCTACCTCCTGATGGCCGCGGCACCCGAGCGGTTCAGCGAACACGTGCTCGCTGAGCTGCGCGGCGTCGTGGACGACGACGGTCGCTCGCCGTTCTGGGAATGTCTGGGACGTCATTTCTTCCGCATGGATTTCACGGAGGCCGACCGTCTTTCGGCGACCACCGACAATCAGTTTATCCTCGATCTCATGCCAAAATATCCGATCTATGTGGATCTCCTGCCGCCGGAGGCGCGCGAGGTCATCGGGCGTTGTCATTCCGAAGGCGTCGGAGCCTACAAATTGTTGCATTGGGAAGGATTCCAGTTCGATCGGACCGTCGATATTTTCGACGGAGGACCATTGGTTGCCGCGCAGCGTCGGCACCTGAGAACCATTCAGGAAAGCCGGATCGTGACGCTCGAGGCAGGAGACGTCTCAGGCCGCGCCGATGCAAGGCAGGGGCTGGTGTCCAGCAATGTGCTCCCCGATTTCCGTGTATCACTCGCGACAATGGCGGTTGGCGACGATAATGTCGCGACCCTGTCACCCTCTATCATCGAAGCCCTTCAATTGAAGCCGGGCGCCGAAGCGCGCATCTGGTTACGGAGCAAGTAATGGCGGCTGGCGTATATATCGGCGGTAATTGGTATGAGGGCAGCGGCCCGCGTTTCGAGAACACATGCCCCGCAACAGGCGAGAAAGTGTGGGAAGGCAATGCCGCCGGCCCGGACGACGTGACTGCCGCCATCGATTCTGCCCGGAAGTCATTTGCACATTGGTCGAGATTGCCACAGGGCGACCGAACGGCGGTCATGGAGCGATATGCTGAGGAGATCGCGAAGCGAACAGACGCCATCGCCACTACCATCAGTCGCGACATGGGCAAGGTCCTGTGGGAGACCCGGGCCGAAGCCGCGACAATGAAGGCAAAAGTCGCTGTGTCTATAGCCGCGCAGAACGAGCGCGCAGGTTCGAAATTCGAGACGGCCGCGTTCGGGTCTTCGCACCTGACTCACCGCGCCCACGGCGTGATGGCCGTATTCGGGCCCTTCAACTTTCCGGGTCATCTGCCAAACGGTCATATCGTGCCGGCCCTACTTGCGGGCAATACATGCGTCTTCAAGCCATCCGAACTCGCGCCGGGCGTAGCTGTTCACATGGCGGAAGCATTCGAAGCGGCGGGCCTGCCCGAAGGTTGCCTGAATATCGTCCACGGTGCACGCGAGACCGGCGGCGCGCTTCTCAATGCGGAGATAAATGGACTTCTGTTCACAGGCTCGGCCAACACAGGCGTCTTCTTCCACAAGCATTTTGCCGGGCGCCCGGATGTCATCCTTGCGCTGGAGATGGGTGGCAACAATCCGCTCATCATCTGGGATCCCGCAAGCGTCGAGGCGGCTGCTGACATCGCGGCGCAGTCCGCTTTTCTGACGACAGGGCAACGCTGTTCCTGTGCGCGCAGGATCATTCTGCCCGAAGGCAAGTTCGGCGACGACGTCATTGAGGCAATTGTCGCGCGCGCCAAGGCGCTCAAGATCGGATCCTGGGACGAAGAAGACGTGTTCATGGGGCCGCTCGTCTCAGAGGCCGCAGCACAAGCCGCAACAGACTTCCAGATGATGCTGTCAAAGGCAGGCGGAAAATCGCTGCGGCGCCTGAAGCGCATGGACCGGGGCGGTGGTTTCGTGACCGCTGGTGTAATCGACGTGACAGAAGCCCACCATATCCCCGACGAAGAGCTTTTCGGACCACTCATGCAGGTCGTCAGGGTCAAGACATTCGACGACGCGCTGCAGCGCGCCAATGCAACACGTTACGGTCTCTCCGGTGGCCTGGTGAGCGACGACGACGCGCTATGGGTCAAGGCGCACCGCGAAATGCGCGCTGGCATTCTCAACCGCAACAGGCCAACCGCAGGAGCCAGTGGCGCGATGCCATTCGGCGGCCCCGGCCTGTCAGGCAACTTCCGGCCGGGGGCGTATTACGCCGCAGACTATTGCGCATGGCCACAAGCAAGCCAGGTATCCGACAAAGCTGAACGCATGGGTGCGCAAGGCTTCCCGCAATGACCGCTTTTGAAGTGAATTTCGATGGCCTGATCGGGCCGTCGCACAATTACGGCGGCCTGTCCGACGGAAATCTTGCAAGCGCGACGCATGCGGGAGCTGTTTCCAATCCCCGTGAAGCGGCTCTTCAGGGCCTTGAAAAGATGCGAATGATGTTGCGCTCGGGGCTCGTGCAAGGCGTCCTGCCGCCCCTGCCTCGACCCAACTTCGACTTCCTCGTCTCGGCAGGTTTCGGAGGCACCGACGCCCAGATCATCGAGGCGGCGGCACGGGTTGCTCCACATCTGCTCAAGGCAGCCTATTCAGCCAGCAGCATGTGGACAGCGAATGCCGCCACTGTGTCGCCGTCAGCGGATTCGTCTGACGGGCGCCTGCACTTCACGACGGCGAACCTTTCGACAATGCTTCACCGCAGTATCGAACATCCGGACACGACGGCAACACTGATATCGCTGTTCGACAATGAAGACCATTTTGCCGTGCATTCGGCGCTTCCGATGCATCCCGATTTTGCCGATGAGGGCGCCGCGAATCATGTCCGTCTTTGCGCCGAACATGGTGCGGCGGGTGTAGAACTGTTCGTGTTCGGCCGGCTGGCGGGAGAAAGTACGCTGGGATTTCCGGCCCGTCAGAGTCGACTTGCAAGTGAATCCATTATTCGGGGACACGCGTTGGCTTCCAACCGCTCGGTCGTCGTGCGCCAATCGGTCGACGCGATAGACGCGGGCGCATTCCACAATGACGTCGTCTGCGTCGGCGCACTGGATACGCTGTTTTTTCACGAGCTGGCTTTTGACGATACCAAAGGCGCACTTGCCGCCATTCGCCAGGCAGCGGACGGCCTGTTCGAACTGAAACCAGTCATGGTCCCCGATGCGGATGTGCCCATTTCGGATGCGATAGGTTCCTATTTGTTCAATTCCCAGCTGGTCCAGATGCCGGGCGAGGATCGTCTGGTCTTGATCGCGCCCACCGAAACACAGGAGATGGAATCGAGCCGCGCCTTCTGCGAGAAAATGGTTTCGGGAAACGGTCCGATCGGTCGCGTCGAATATGTCGATGTCCGCCAGTCCATGCGCAATGGCGGTGGCCCAGCCTGCCTGCGCCTGCGTGTCGTGATGACAGAGGTTGAAATCAATGCCTGCCATCAGGGCGTGCTTTTGGACGAGGAAGCCATCGACGAACTTCAGGATGTGGTTCGGGCAACCTACCGCGACCGCTTGGCGCCATCTGATCTCGCCGACCCGAAATTCGCAGACGAATGCCGCTCGGCGCGCGAACAGCTCCTGGCCGTGCTTGACCTTGAGTCGCTCGCCTGAACGACGGGAGATAACGCATGTTGAAACTCTACGATTATTGGCGCTCGTCGGCGGCCTATCGCGTGCGCATTGCGCTGAACCTCAAGGAAGCGCGATACGAAAGCATACCGGTCAACATTGCGCCCGGGCGCGATGAACAATTGCAGGACTCGTATCGTCTCATCAATCCACAGATGCGGGTGCCGTCCATCGAAGTGGATGGACGCATCGCAGGACAATCGCTCGCGATCATCGAGTGGATCGATGAGACCATTCCAGGACCGGCCCTGCTACCGGAAGATCCGTGGGTGCGACTGCAGGCGCGTGCTTTCGCCGACACGATCGCTTGTGACATTCATCCGCTGAACAATCTGGCAGTCCTGGCCGCATTGCGCCGCGACTTTGGCGCTGACGATGCGGCTGTGAAGGATTGGTACCATGACTGGATCAGGCGGGGATTCACCGCGCTGGAATTGATCGCCCGGGACCTGCCAGACACGCCTCTTCTTTTTGGGGAGAAGCCGACGATCGCGGAAATCTGCCTCGTACCACAGGTCGCAAATGCAAGGCGTTTCGATATGGACTTGACCGACTATCCCCGCCTTGTCGCAGTCGATGCCGCTTGCCGCGAGATCACAGCGTTCGCCCGAGCCGCGCCCGAAGCCCAGACTCGACCTTCAACCTAATTGTCGTCTTCGGCCCGTTTCGCATCCGTATCGCCGGGACGGCGGATGTCGATGATCTCGACTTCTTCCAGCGAGCCAAGCGGCTCAGCCGTTTTGGCAACGTTGGCCTCCAGCCAGTCCGTTAGGCCAGCGAGGCTTTTCCCGCCGACAGGCTTATCCTGCGACACGATCATCATACCATCCTGACGGCCGATTCTGACGACAGGTTGGCAGATATCCGCCGTGTCGTATTGGTCGGGACAATAGGCCATCAGGCCGTCAGGCGCGGACGGACCGGTCGCGACAGCCGGAAACGGCGCGTTCGCTCCCTTGGCCCGCGTCAGCCGCAGGAACCCGCCGAACCGGGCGCGAAGCGCCTCGTCGGTTGACAATGACGAGAGCATTTTCGGAGGAAGCGCATGGTCGGTTGCGATGACGAAGGCGCGTCCGCGATTATGTGTGTTCACATAAGATTGAAACGCCGCTGCCAGGTCGGTTGCTTCGTCCTCTTTGCGATAGAGAGGCGCGTAGACCGGGCCGATCGATGACAATGATCCGGCGAGCCGTTCGGACTGTTCTTTGGCCCGATTGATATGGGGCAACACATCGGATTCGGATCGCGGCTCCAGTCCGACGCCCGGTCCCACCAGGATCACATCGACGGCCCACCCGTCTTTCCAGACAGGTGCTGGCGATTCGGCGGGAAGGGCGGCCCAGCTATCGCTAGTCCGATAATCGAATGCAGGCAGGGCGATCGGAACGCCTGACACGAAAAAAGTGCGATAGGCCCACGGGCCCAGTCCGACACCGAGAATGACCAGAATCCCGAGAACCAAAAACACGCGTTTCATCTGGGGTCCTGACGCCTCTCATGCTTTTAGGCGGGCTTGGACAGCGCGGCCTTCAGTCCGGAATAGTTCGGTTGGTCGATAGACAACTGGGCAATAGTGGTCGTTTTGAGGTGCTGGAACAAGCCGGGCGTTGCAGCATCTATCTCGCCGCTCCGAATGCGGGCACACAGGTCCCGGTTCATCGCATCGGCGGAGGCATCCGGATCAGCCTTGAGGATTTCCCGGAGTCGTTCGGCCTCATCTGCTTCGGCAGCAGGACGCTGCTCGAGTTCCCGCAACAGGGTGGCGAGCACGTTCGATGCGACCCGGGCATGGAACGCCGCGTGGCCCGTCAGCTGCGGCGCCGCTGTGTCGTCGATGAACGACTTTACGGCAGCGATGAGTTCGGAAGGTGAGGGGGCGTCATGCATGTCAGACCGCCTTTTCGAGGAGGTTGAGCAGGTCAATCTCGGTTTCGGACACGCGCCGACCGATGGCCGCCCGCTCGACACTCGGGTCGCCACCCGACCGGAAGGCCTCATACATGATCATGCACATGATGCCCCATTTGAGGCTTCCCATAACCTCCCACCAGTCAATTTCGCGGGGATCGAAACGTGTGCCGCCAGCCGCCGCATAGGCGTCGAGCAATTCGTCCAGTTCGCCAAATCCACCAACGCGGTGCATAATCTGGCCGAAACGCCAGGAGTTCACGCATATCCATGCAATGTCTTCGCGTGGGTCACCAATATGTGAAAGCTCCCAGTCCAGAACCGAGGCGAGCCCCTGTTCGTCAACGATCAGGTTCCCCAGTCGAAAGTCGCCATGCACCAGGACCGGTGGTTGAGGTACCGGTTCATTCGCCTTCAGCCAGGCAAAGGCCAGCTCGAACACTGGCCGCGGCAGGTCGAAGGCGCGATAGATGTTTTCATATTTCTTGATTTGGTCGGCGCCGTCGCTTCGTGGCAGTTCGGGCAGCGTGTCGACATCCACGGCGTGGATTCCCGCCAGCGCTTCACCGCATTGTTTTGCCAGCAAGGGACGGGCTGCCGCATAGGCGGCGTCGCGCAGGATCTTCCGGCCAAGGGTTTCGCCTTCGATACGGTGCATGATGAAGGCCTCGCCGACATCGCTGCCCGGCTCGAACACGCCCAGCACGCCCGGCACGGGCACGCCCGCCATGTCGGCACAGGCGAGCAGCGCCGATTCGGTGCGCAGCGTGATCGCCTCGGACGACCGCGCCACCGATTCGCCGCCCGGTGCGCGCCGCAGGATCAGGCGCTGCGTCTTGCCGCCATGCGCGACTTCGAAGGCCCAAGTCTCCTGACTTGCGCCGCCCGACAATCGCTTCAGATCCGCTATTCGCGCCGTATCGCCAAAATCGCGACGCGCCCAGCTTTCCAAAGCTCTTTCAATCTGATCATTACTTCCCATCTTGGCCACAATTGCGCGGAACAAGAGGCTCGCCAAGGTATTACCCCGAGTAACCTTGCGGATCGACGACGGGAGGGGCCCGATGGCTCGACGGAAAGACCACCACGACGGCCCATTGCTGCCTGACAAACCGCATCCGCAAAGCCTGTTCGCATGGCTGAGGGGGCGGTTCTTTGCCGGCATGGTCATCGCCGCGCCAATCGCTGTGACCTTCCTGATACTTCAATTCCTGATCGGGGAAATCGACAAAAGGGTCGTGCCGCTCATCCCGGCGGCCCTGAACCCGGAAACGTATCTCAAATACGCCGTGCCGGGTTTCGGTCTGATCGTGCTCGTCGTGTTCCTCACCATTCTGGGGGGGATCGCGACCAATCTGATCGGACGATCGGTCATCGGCATCGGTGACCGCATCCTCAGTCAGGTCCCCGTCGTCCGGTCGCTCTATTCGGCGTTCAAGCAACTCGTCGAAGTGTTCGCCAAGGACAATACGGACCAGTTCAGCGAAGTCGTGCTGATCGAATACCCGAAATCGGGCACATGGTGTCTGGGATTCGTGTCGTCGCCTGCCAAGGGCGAGATTGGCACCGCACTCGGCCCGGACTTCCTTGGTATTTTTGTGCCCACGACGCCCAACCCGACATCGGGATTTCTCATGTATGTCGAGTCGAAAGAGATCATCCGCCTGAAAATGACTGTCGAGGAAGGCGCCAAGATGATCCTGTCGGCCGGGCTCGTCGTGCCCGAGTTCCCGCCGCTGCCCAAGACGGACCCGAAGGCGCCGAAAACGCCGAAGCCTCAGCGCAGCCTGTGAATCAACTCGCGCCGCCCGTATTGAGGCGCGGCGTCAGCAATTCCCGGACGAGCCGCAAGGCTTTGCCGCGCGGGCCGGTCAGGTCCGGGTCGGCCTCCACGACAGCGGTTGCATCCTTCTTGGCAATGGCAAGCAGGTCAGCGTGGCGCGACAAGTCGATGATTCGATAGTCGGTCGCCCCGGCCTGGCGAATGCCGAGCATGTCGCCGGGACCGCGCAGCTTGAAATCGGCCTCGGCAATCTCGAAGCCGTCTTCGGTCCGACGCAGGGTTTCAAGCCGCTCGCGGGCCATTTCACCAAGCGGCGGACGATACAGCAACAGGCAGAAGGACGGCTTGTCACCCCGGCCAACCCGGCCACGCAACTGGTGCAACTGCGCCAGGCCAAAACCTTCAGCGCGTTCGATTACCATGATGGTCGCCTCAGGCACGTCCACGCCAACTTCGATCACAGTCGTCGCTACCAGGATTTTCGTCCGGCCCGATCGGAAGTCTTCCAGTGCCGAATCCTTCTCCGTCGGCTTCATCCGCCCGTGCACGAGGCCGACCGGCACGCCTAATTGATCCTTCAGGGCGGCATGGCGTCCGACTGCCGTGGAATCATCGTCATCCACATCGACCTTGGGGCATACCCAGAATGCCCGCTCGCCGCGTTTGATGGCACGCCCGACGGCATCCACCACCTCCTCGATCCGCGTATCCGGCACGGCCCGTGTTTCTACCGGTTTGCGCCCTTCAGGCTTTTCATCGAGGATCGTCACGTCCAGGTCGCCATGGACGGCCTGTGCCAGTGTCCTCGGAATCGGTGTCGCGCTCATCACCAGCATATGCGGTGACACAGCCTTGCCGACCAGTCGCATCCGGTCCTGCACCCCGAACCGGTGTTGCTCGTCGACAATGATCAGGCCGAGATTTCGAAAGACAACAGATTCCTGGAAGAGCGCGTGGGTTCCGGCAACGACCTGGATCGACCCATCCGCGAGCCCGAGAAGCGTGCCTTCACGCGCTGCGCCCTTGTCGCGTCCCGTCAGCGACGCAACCGTGTAGCCGAGAGGTGACAGGAGCTTGTCGAGTGTCTCGTATTGTTGCCGCGCCAAGACTTCCGTTGGCGCCATGAATGCAGACTGGAAGCCGCCAGTAGCCGCCTGTACCGCTGCCAAGGCGCCGACGAGCGTCTTGCCGGACCCGACATCGCCCTGCAGCATGCGCCGCATGGGGGACTGGCTCGACATGTCGTTGCTGATCTCGGCGACGGCGCGGACCTGTGCGCCGGTCTGGCGGAAGGGTAGGCTGCGCGCGAGGCGGGACTGGGCGACCTGTGCCTTCGGGATCGCCGGCGCGTTGCGTCGCTTCCGGCTCGCCCGTGCGAGCGCAAAGGCCGATTCCCGTGCCAGCGCTTCATCATAGGCAAGTCGCAGGCGCGCCGCCTCGAATGCCGCTTCATCGTAAACGGAAGGATTATGCAGCCCTGTCAGTGCCGCCTTGAATCCGACCCAGCCTCTTTGCGCAACCAGATGGGCATCCCCCCATTCGGGCAGGTCGTCCGGCACACTGTCCAGCGCTTGTACGGCCAGCGCGTGAACCCGCTTGTTGGTCAGGCCTGCGGTCAGCCCGTAGATGGGTTCGACTTCCGGTGGCCGGTCACCCTTTGCCGGGTCCACGATATAGTCGGGATGGGTCATCTGGCGCTCGCCATTGAAGTCTTCGACCCGACCCGAGACGATTCGGGTCGATCCGATCGGGAACTGGCCCTGCAGCCAGCGTCCGTCCGCCCGAAAGAAGGCCAGCGTCAGGAATCCGGTTCCGTCGAACAACTGTATCCGGTGGGGTGCCTTGTCGGAATAGGGCGCCTGATAGGCGTGCACTTCGCCCTGAACAGTCGCCACTTCGCCGAAAACGACCTGTTCGAAGCTCGACCTCACGCGGCGATCGACCCACCGTTCCGGCAGGTGAAGCAGCAGGTCCCAGAGCGTGTCCCCGTCGACCAGCCGTTCAAGCAGGGGTTTCAGCTTCGGGCCGACGCCTGTCAGCGTGTCCAACCCGGCAAACATAGGAAACAGTCTTTCATCCCGCATGGCGCGACACTAAGCGCGCGGACTTGAGCATACAATGCGTGGTTTACGGGCCGCGCCAGCAGACTATATCCTTTGCGGGCAACAGATGCGGGAGCATGCGATGGAAACGCGACGCCGAAAATTGACGTTCCGGGCCTGGCGGCGCGGTTTCCGGGAAATGGACCTCTATATGGGATCCTTTGCCGACAAATTCCTGCCGGACTTCGACGAAGCGCAACTTGACGAGTTCGAACGCCTGCTGTCGGTGCCGGATTGGGATGTTTATGCATGGCTGATTGGCCAGAAGGACGTACCTGACAATCACAAGGGTCCGGTGCTGGACCAGCTGGTCGCTTTCCGCTACGCCGCGCAGGCTGGTTGATCACACAGTCGGCACTGCGCCCTGAAACGAACCTTGCCAAAGATACTGATGACCCCTGTCGACCTTCTCAAATCCTTGAGCGGCCCGGCCAGCTTTGCCGGTGCGCCCTTCGGCGCAGACCTCATCACGTTCTGTCGCGCGCTGGAGGCACGGGGCGGGATCGGCCTCTATGTCGCGCGGGATGACAAGAGCGCAAGCACGGCGCGTCGCCTTGCCCAGTTCATTTCGCCACGCCTTGACTGTACTGACCTGCCCGGATGGGACACCTTGCCCTACGACCGGGTCAGCCCGACGCCCGGCGTTGCGGCCCGCCGTTGTGCCGGTCTCGCCCGACTGGCCCGCTATGACCCCTCACAGGGCCCACTTCTGGTCATCACGACGGCCACGTCGTTGGTTCAGCGCGTGCCACCTGTCTCGACTTTGCGCCGGGCATCCTTTTCGGTGTCCATTGGCCAGACGGTCAGCCAGAATGATCTGACGGAATACCTCTCGGTGAACGGCTATGTCCGGGCAGGCACTGTGCGCGAACACGGTGAGTTCGCCATCCGCGGCGGCATCATCGACATTTTCCCGCCGACATCCGGCGAGCCCTATCGATTGGACTTTTTCGGCGACACGCTCGAAACCCTGCGGACCTTCGACACGGAGACACAACGCTCCACGGGCGATGCGCGCTCGGTCGGGTTCGCACCGGTCAGCGAGATTCTGTTTGACGACTCGGTCCTCAGCGGCTTTCGCGAGCGCTACCTCGCGACATTCGGCCCGCCTTCCGGCGACCCTATGTATGAATCGGCTCGTGCGTCGATTCGGAGGCAAGGGGTCGAAGCATGGCTCCCGCTGTTCCACGACCATCTCGAGTCCATCTTCGATTATGTTGGCGACGAAGCCCTTGTCGGATTCGGGCACCTGTCTGCAGAATCGTCAGCCGAACGTCTGGCGCAGGCTCAGGATTATTACGCGGCGCGCCTTGATGCCGCTGGCGGCGACGCGAGGGCGGCCCGAGTGCTCGCGCCAGCCGAACTCTTCCTTGAATCGTCGGAACTGGACCAGCTGCTTGCGACGCACGCTGTCGTGCGATTCAGTCCTGCAGAGCCTGCCGGAGGGGCCTTTGACATGGGTGCCCGGATCGGTCGGGATTTTGCACCGGAGCGCCTGCGCCCTGATGAGAACATCTTCGAAGCGGCAATCGCGCACGCAAAGGCCCTGTACGCGTCCGGCAAGCCGGTTGCCTTCGCAGCCTGGTCTGCCGGGTCCGCGGATCGCCTGATCAACGTCATGGCCGATCACGGCTTGCCCGATCTGGTTCAGGTTCACTCGCTTGAAGCCGCAGGTAAGACCGATTTCACTGTGGTCGAAGCTCCGCTCGAATCGGGATTTGTCACCACCGACATCGCAGTGATTTCCGAAGCCGACATCCTGGGCGACCGGCTCGCGGCGCCGCGCCGTCGCCGCAAGTCGGCAAGCTTCATAACCGATGCCTCGGCCTTGTCGCCGGACGACCTCGTCGTCCACGTCGACCATGGCGTCGGACGCTATATCGGTCTCAAGACGCTTGACCTGACCGGCGCGCCGCACGACTGCCTCCAGCTCGAATATGCCGGCGGAGACATGATCTTCCTGCCGGTCGAGAACATCGACCTGATCAGCCGCTACGGATCGGAAGAATCCGAAAGCCAACTCGACCGCCTCGGCGGTGCCGGTTGGCAGACCCGCAAGGCCAAGGCCAAGAAACGCATTCTCGAAATGGCCGCCGAGCTGATGGCCATCGCCGCAGAACGCTCCCTGAAGCGGGCCGACGTGCTGGCAGCCGGGCAGGGGATGTATGAGGAATTTGCCGCCCGCTTCCCCTATGAAGAAACAGACGACCAGTTGAACGCCATCGAAGACGTGCTGGGCGACTTGGCCTCAGGAAGGCCAATGGATCGCCTCGTCTGCGGCGACGTGGGCTTCGGCAAGACCGAAGTCGCTTTGCGCGCCGCTTTCATGGCAGCGATGAGCGGCAAACAGGTCGCCGTCATTGCGCCGACAACACTGCTGGCCCGTCAGCACTATAAAACCTTTTCCGAGCGTTTTGCCGGGTGGCCGCTCAAGGTGCGTCACTTGTCCCGGCTTGTCAGCCAGCGCGAGACGGTCGAAACGCGCGACGGACTGGCGGACGGCAGCGTCGACGTCGTCATCGGTACGCACGCCCTGCTCGCCAAGGGCATGGACTTCAAGCGGCTCGGCCTGCTCGTTGTCGACGAAGAGCAGCGCTTCGGCGTAAAGCACAAGGAACGCCTCAAGGAACTCAAGGCCGACGTCCATGTGCTGACCCTGTCGGCCACCCCCATCCCGCGCACGCTCCAGATGGCGCTCACCGGCATCCGCGACCTCTCCATCATTGCGACGCCGCCGGTCGACCGACTCGCTGTCCGAACCTACATCACCGAGGAAGATACCGTCACGATACGGGAAGCCTTGCTGCGCGAGAAATATCGCGGCGGGCAGGCCTTCTTCGTGGCGCCGCGCATCCAGGATCTCGACAAGCTGGAGATTTTCCTGTCGGCACAGGTGCCCGAAGTGTCCTTCATTGTCGCCCATGGCCAGATGGCAGCCGGCGAACTCGAAGACATCATGAACGCCTTCTATGACGGCAAGTATGATGTGCTCCTGTCCACGACCATCGTTGAAAGCGGGCTCGACATCCCGCGCGCCAACACGCTGATCATCCACCGCGCCGACATGTTCGGCCTGGCCCAGCTCTACCAGCTGCGCGGACGCGTCGGGCGATCAAAGCTACGCGCCTACGCCTACTTCACCACCCCACGCGACAAGGTCATCACCGAAATGGCGGAAAAGCGGCTGAAGGTCCTGCAATCGCTCGACAGCCTCGGCGCAGGTTTCCAGCTGGCGAGTCACGATCTCGACATGCGTGGCTCGGGCAACCTGCTGGGCGACCAGCAGTCCGGACAGGTGCGGGAAGTGGGCGTCGAACTCTACCAGTCCATGCTGGAAGATGCCGTCAAGGCGCTACAGTCGGGCGCACACGGCGAAGACGAAGTCGTGGACGACTGGTCGCCACAGATCAATCTCGGCGTCGCCGTCCTGATCCCCGAAGACTATGTCGAAGATCTCACGATCCGCCTGTCGCTGTATCGGCGCCTCGCCGAAATCAGCACTGCGTCTGACCGCGAGTCATTCGCTGCCGAACTCATAGACCGGTTCGGCCCCCTCCCTGAGGCCACGCGGCAATTGCTTGAGGTCACCGCCATCAAGGTCCAGTGCAAGGCGCTCGGCATCTCGAAGCTGGACTCCGGCGTCAAGGGCGCGGTCTTCGCCTTCCGGCCGGATACGGTCATGGACCCGGCACGCCTGATGGAACTCGTTCGTACCCGTCCGAATGTCCTGAAGCTCCGTCCGGATTCCAAGCTCGTCCATTCCGGGCTGGGCGGCGAACCGGAACGCCGTCTGGTAAGCGTCAAGGCCTTCCTCAAGGAACTGGAATCCGTCTCCGGTCTCGTTTCCGCCTAGGCCGCATCCAGGCGCATGAAGGGGCCGGACAGGCTCGCTTCGAGCAGGGCTTTCGCCGTATGGACATTCCGCTTTTCGACGACCCGCCAGTTGAGCGTGAGGCCCGCGAGTTCATCCATCTCCGCAATGGCCTCTGCGATCCGCTTCGAGAGCTGGACAGCGCCATGGTAGGAGGTCAGTGGCATCGACACCGCAATCGTGCCGGTTTCGACGACAGCCGCGCAGTCTGTTTCGCGCAAGAGGGGCCCCAGACAGGTTGCGAGCCGTTCCAGAAGTCGAACATCGCTCCTGTGCTCGCCAGCCAGCTTCAGGGTCATGACAGACAGCGCCTCCGCCCGCTGGTTGGACACGTCTATCTGGCGCTCGAGGTGCGCCTCCAGGAACGCACTCGAAAACAAACCGGTCGCATCGTCACAGACGCCCCGTGTGACCGGCCCCGTCGGCCTTGCCGGACGCAAGGCCTGGTATTTCCGCGACAGGCTTTCGATCCGTTTCACCACATCCGGCTCGGAATCCTGGCATTCGATGATTTCGTCGGCGTGTGAAAGCAGGTCATGCGCATCATCCGGCCGGCGCGAGTCGCCCTGGATCAAGGCAAGGATGGGCAAGCCGTTGAGCCATTCGCCCGGCTCCGTCCTGTCGGGCAAATGCGCGCCGCTATCGCTGGCCGAAATCATGTCGACCAGCGCCGCTGAAAACCTGCGCGTCGACAAATAGTCGCTCGCCATGTTGCGCGACAGGGCAGCAGTGACCGACACGCCTTTCGCCCGCAGGGCGTTTTGCAATGACAGGAACATCGGCGAACTCTGGCCGAGATAGAGGAGTTCAGGGACCATATCGGGCGACGCGGCCGATGGGACGATCCCGAACGCCTGCGCCGTCTCGGCGCGGATCTCGACTTCCATGCTTCGTGCCTCCCGGCGCGCCATCGCAGACAACCGCCCTTTCAACATGACCAGGTCCCGGTCTCGCCGGACTGTGAGCACGTCGGACAGGAACAGTCCCGCTTCTGCGGTATCGAGAATGATCAATCGGCGGCTCAGGCCGCGAAGGCAGGCTTTGCGGCAGGCCTGCAGCACGTCCTTGGACACGCTGGCCAGATCGATGAGAAGGGGATCGGATGCCTCGAAATCCACCCTGTCTCCGCTCGCATAGGGGCGCATGCCGCCGGATCGCAGGCGCGCCGCAACAATCTTGAACCGCACACCTGTCGCGGCGACCTCGATTGGCGGGTCCATATATGTCAGATCAGGCATGAATTTCTCGAAACGCTGCAGCGGTCGACGCTGGGACACCCCTTCCTTTTGCCGGTTTCACACTTAAAGTTCCGCTAATCAGGCTGCATTGGCCAATCGAGAACGGGAGAATATCATGGCGAGTGGGCCACTGGACGGTGTCAAAATTGTTGAATTCGCGGGAATCGGTCCGGGACCGTTCTGCGGCATGCTGCTGTCGGACATGGGCGCCGACGTGGTCCGCATAGATCGCGCTGGCGACGGCAAGCCAGGGCGGGCCGCTGACGTCATGAGTCGCGGACGCCGGTCGATCAGCCTGAACCTCAAGGATCCGGCGGATGTCGAAGTCGCCCTGAAACTGATTGAGAAGGCTGACGGCCTCATCGAAGGCTTCCGCCCCGGCGTGATGGAACGCAACGGTCTTGGCCCGGATACCGTTCTCGCGCGCAATCCGAAACTCGTTTACGGGCGCATGACCGGCTGGGGACAGTTCGGATCGCTGTCGCAAGCGGCCGGTCACGACCTCAACTATATCGCACTGACGGGTGCGCTCCACGCCATGGGCCGCAAGGATGAACGCCCGAGCCCGCCACTCAACCTGGTCGGCGACTATGGCGGCGGCGCGCTCTATCTGGCGATGGGCCTGCTGGCCGGCATCGTGAACGTCAAGAATGGCGGCAAGGGCCAGGTGATCGATGTCGCGATGACAGACGGCGCGGCCTCGCTCTCCACAATGTTCTTCGGCATGAAAGCCATGGGCGTGTGGACCGATGACCGCGAGTCGAACCTGCTCGATGGCGGGGCACACTTCTATGACACTTACGAATGCAGCGACGGCAAATGGGTCTCCATCGGTTCCATCGAGCCGCAATTCTATGCGCTCTTGCTTGAGAAGACCGGCGTCACCGACCCGGAATTCAAGTCCCAGATGGACCGGTCGAAATGGGGCCCGCTCAAAGCGAAGCTAACCGCGATCTTCAAAGGCAAGACGCGCGATGAATGGTGCGCCATCATGGAAGGCACCGACATCTGCTTCGCGCCGGTTCTGTCCATGGCAGAGGCGCCAAGCCATCCGCACAATGCCGAGCGCAAGACATTCGTCGAAGTTGAGGGCGTCGTTCAGCCCGCGCCCGCACCACGATTTTCCGACACGCCGGCAGAAATCCAGCGGCGCCCCGCCGGCGTCGGCGAGCATACCGAGGAAATCCTCCGCGACTGGCATGTCAGCCGCTGATGAGCGCACTTCCGGGAACCACGGGCCGGCGGCGCATCTACCTGATGCGCCACGGCTTTGTGGACTATACGTCGGCAGCAGTCCGAAAGGCCCGCGACCCATCGATTGCCGTACTGACACCGGAAGGGGAGTTTGAAGCGAAAGCCGCAGGCGTGGCCCTGTCCGATGTTCATTTCGATCTCGCGATCTGTTCCGGGCTGAAACGCACGCGCCAAACCGCCGAGATAGTCCTGGCGGAACATCCGAACGCGCCAACTCTCGAAGAAGAAGCCCGTTTCGGAGAAGTCCGGTCCGGACAGTACATCGACTTCCATTCAGCCGAGCACCTGGCCGCGACCATGACATTCACGTTTGAACAGGCAGGCGAGCCGGGCGCGCGTTTCCTTGAGGGTGGCGAGAAATTCTCCGATGCGCTCGACCGCATCCTGGAAGGCTTGAGCGACCTGCTCACCCGTCCCGGTTGGGCCAGCGCCCTCGTCGTCGCTCACGAGGTCGTCAATCGCATGGTGCTGGCTTCTGTCGTCGGGGCACCGCTCGGCGCCAGTGCCGGGTTCGAGCAGGATACCGGCTGCATCAACATCATCGATTTCGATATGGTGCCAACCGAAGACGGCAGGGGCACCCAGATCGAGCGGGGCGTCGTGAAAGCCGTGAATCTCACTCCGGCGAACTACCTCAAGAACGGCATGAACCTGCGCAGCCTTGAAGCGATTTTCACGCGTCCCGACCCGGAAACCTAGCCTGTCGTCCAACTCGCCTCTCAGGTGAACAGAACATAACAAGGGGACACGGGTCCGTTCAGGTGGGATTCGCTATTAACCAACCTGTCGGTGCCGCGTTTTTGGGCTTTTTGCCAGGGCAACGCACTGACGTCCTTCTTGCTTTACCTCGGCCGCCCCTCGGGGCGGCCATTTTCTTGTGCCGCAGCATTTTACGGATAAGGTCATTCCATCCGAACGAATGGCGAGGGCTGACACTTGAAAACGACAATGACGAGCATGCTGGTACTGGCGGCCTTGACGGCCTGCTCTCCGAAGGCGCCTGCGCCTGCAGACACAGTGCCTGAGCCCGAATCAGCCGCCCAGTTGCATGAGCGGCTTCTTGTGCTCGATTCCCACCTCGATACGCCTGCGAATCTTTCCCAGCCCGATTTCGACATCATGGCCGACAATCCGAGCGTGCTCGGCAGCGTCCAGGTCGACCTGCCGAAAATGACGCGCGGAGGCCTCGATGGCGGCTTCTGGGTGATTTTCACGCCGCAGGGGCCTGTCGACGAAGCGTCCTTTGAGGCCGCACGAACGGCGGCCCTCACCCGCAGCGATGAGATCCACACGATGGTCGCCGATCACCCTGATTCGTTTGAACTCGCCTACACGTCGGACGATGCGGACCGCATCGCGGCGTCCGGCAAACGCGTGGTCTACCAGTCCATCGAAAACAGCTATCCGATCGGTACCGACCTTTCGCTGGTCAAGACCTTCTATGATCGCGGCGTCCGCTTCATTGGCCCGGTGCACTTTCGCGACAACCAGTTCGCCGACAGCGCAACCGACCTCTCCGCCGGAGACTTTGGCGGCCTCAGCCCCCTCGGCGAAGACCTGGTCCGGGAAGCCAACCGCCTCGGCATGGTCCTGGACGGGTCCCACGCGGCTGATTCGACAGTCGATGACATGATCGCACTGTCGACCACGCCGCTTATCCTCACGCATACAGGCGTCAAGGCCGTCTACGACCACCCGAGAAACATCAGTGACGATCTCCTGCGCAAGATCGCCGAAGATGGCGGCGTCATACAAATCAATGCCTATGGCGGTTACCTGGAAGCGTTGGAACCGACGCCGGAACGCCAGGCAGCACTTGATGCACTGGCATTGGAATTCGAAGGAATCTCGCCAATCACGGCGGACGCCGAGACGCGCGAGCGATACATGGCCCGCATGAAAGAATTGGACGCGTCATTCCCGCCCCCTCGCTCCACCTTCGAGAAGTTCATGGAGCATATGAACCACGCCCTCGACGTGGTCGGACCCGATCATATCGGCATGGGTGCTGACTGGGACGGCGGCGGCGGAGTCGAGGGCATGGAAGACGTCTCCTTCCTGCCAAAAGTCACCGAACGCCTGCTGGCAGAGGGCTATTCCGAGCAGGACATCCAGAAGATATGGAGCGGCAACATGCTGCGGATGCTAGAGCAGGCGGAAGCGGCCAAAGAGGCTTCCGCGTCCCAATAGGACAGGGGAGCACACAATTCGCGGGTTTGGTGATGTTCAGACCTTGCAAAGCCTGTTTGGCGTCTGTAAGAGGCCCGTTCCAATTCACACGCTGAAAATGCGCAACAATCCGGATACCTGTCATGGCAGTTCCTAAGAGCAAGATCTCCAAGTCCCGTCGCGGCATGCGCCGCTCGCACGACCGGCTTGCAATGAATACGTACATTGAAGACGCCCAGTCGGGCGAGCTTCGTCGCCCGCATCACATCGACCTCAAGACCGGCATGTATCGCGGTCGTCAGGTGCTTGAGCCTAAAGGCGATATCTAGTCCGGTTGCGCTTCCACGCGCACAAGACTAAGGGTTCCAGCGCCTCCCGCCATCCGGCCGGGGGCGCTTTTTACATCTGAAGCCGAAAACAATTGAGGGGCACAGGACCGCCATGAGCGAGATCATCGACATTCACGCACGCGAAATTCTCGACAGCCGGGGCAACCCCACGGTGGAAGTTGACGTTACCCTTGATGATGGCTCCACCGGCCGCGCCGCCGTGCCCTCGGGCGCGTCGACTGGCGCCTATGAAGCCCACGAGCAACGCGACGGCGACAAGTCCCGCTATGGCGGCAAGGGCGTGCTCAAGGCCGTCGATGCCGTGAACGGCGAAATCTGCAATGAACTCGAGGGCTTGGACGCCACCGACCAGCGCCTGATCGACATGATGATGATCGATCTGGACGGCACGGAGAACAAGTCCCGCCTCGGCGCCAATGCGATCCTCGGCGTCTCGCTGGCCGTTGCCAAGGCGGGCGCTGAAAGCTGTGCCATGCCGCTCTACCGCTATATCGGCGGCGCCAATGCCCGCGTCCTGCCGACCCCGATGATGAACATCATCAATGGCGGCGAGCATGCCGACAACCCGATCGACATCCAGGAATTCATGATCATGCCGGTCAGCGCCGAGAGCCTGACGGATTCGGTTCGCATGGGCGCAGAAGTCTTCCACGCCCTCAAGAAAACGCTCAGCGACGCTGGTCACAATACCAATGTCGGCGACGAAGGCGGCTTTGCGCCAAACATCGGCTCCACCGAAGAAGCGATCGGTTTCATCATGAAAGCCATCGAAAAGGCTGGTTACGCGCCCGGCGAAGACATCGCACTCGCGCTCGATGCCGCATCGACCGAGTTCTACAAGGACGGCAAATACCACCTCGCGGGCGAGAGCAAGATTCTCGGGTCCGAGGAATTCGCCAAATACCTTGCCGACCTCTGCGGCCGCTACCCGATCATTTCCATCGAGGACGGCATGGCCGAGGACGACTGGGACGGCTGGGTCGCACTGACCGAAATGATCGGCGACCGCATCCAGCTCGTCGGCGACGATCTCTTCGTGACCAATCCGGAACGCCTCTCGACCGGCCTCCAGAAAGGCGCTGCCAACTCGATCCTGGTCAAGGTCAACCAGATCGGCACGCTGTCGGAGACGCTCGACGCCGTCGAACTGGCCCACCTCCACGCCTACACTGCCGTCATGTCCCACCGCTCCGGCGAGACCGAGGACACGACAATTGCCGACCTCGCAGTCGCCACCAATTGCGGACAGATCAAGACCGGATCGCTCTCCCGCTCCGACCGGATCGCGAAATACAACCAGCTGATTCGCATCGAGGAAGAGCTCGGCCCGATCGGCATCTATGCCGGCCGGTCGCGCATCAACGCGGAATAGCGCAAACGCGCGGTTAACCAATCGCGTCTACAGATTCGCTCTATGGTATCCCGCCTCGAGGCCCTCGGGCTCAGCCTGCTTGTGCTCTACTTCGCCTACCACGCGTTTGCGGGGGAGAAGGGCCTTGGCCGTTGGTCGGATGCCCAGCTGGAACTCGAAGACCGCAAGGCCGATCTGGCCAGGATCGAGGCTGATCTGACGCGCCTGCGGACCGATATCCGCCGCCTCACGCCGGGATCGGTCGATCCGGATTTTGTTGAAGCCCTCGCGCGCGATAAGCTCGCTTTTGTGTACCCAAACGAGATCGTCCTGATGGCGTCAGCGGACAGCGTTGCAAATTGACATAGATGTTCTGACTTGTCGCAGCGGAAACGCGCATACATAAGACGGTTAAGGGATGGAGTTATCTGATGGCGACAAAACCTAAGAGTGTCAAAAAAGCACCCACTAAGACAAGCAAGGCCGACATGCTCGCATATTATCGGGCGATGCTTCTGATCCGGCGCTTCGAGGAGAAAGCCGGACAGCTCTACGGCATGGGCAAGATTGCGGGCTTCTGCCACCTTTATATCGGTCAGGAAGCGGTCGTCACCGGCATGCAGGCCTGCCTCAAGGATGGCGACCAGGTCATCACCGGTTACCGCGACCATGGACACATGCTCGCCTGCGGGCTCGACCCGAAAGGCGTCATGGCCGAGCTCACCGGACGCAGTGGCGGCCTGTCCAAGGGCAAGGGCGGCTCGATGCACATGTTCAGCCGCGAAAAGAACTTCTTCGGCGGTCACGGCATCGTTGGTGCGCAGGTGCCGCTTGGCACCGGTCTCGCCTTCGCCAACAAGTACAAGGACAATGGCAATGTCAGCCTCGCCTATTTCGGCGACGGCGCGGCCAATCAGGGCCAGGTCTACGAGGCATTCAACATGGCCTCCCTCTGGGACCTGCCAGTCGTCTATGTCATCGAGAACAACCAGTATGCCATGGGTACCAGCGTTGCCCGCGCCTCGGCTGAAGTCGAACTGTTCAAGCGCGGCATCAGTTTCGAGATCGAGGGCGAAGCCGTTGATGGCATGGACGTGCTCGCGGTCAAGGAAGCCGGCGAAAGGGCGGTCAAATACGCCCGCTCTGGCAAGGGCCCCTACATTCTCGAGATGAAAACCTATCGCTATCGCGGCCACTCCATGTCCGACCCCGCCAAGTATCGCAAACGCGAAGAGGTCGACGACATCCGTACCCATCACGATCCGATCGAAGGCCTCAAGGGCCAGCTGGTCGAAGCAGGCCATGCGACGGAAGAGGAACTCAAGAACATCGACAAGGAGATCAAGGGCATCGTCAAGGACGCCGCCGACTTCTCGCTCGAAAGTCCCGAGCCCGATCCATCCGAACTCTGGACAGATGTCCTGCGCGAAGTGGAGTCCGTCTAAATGTCCGTCGATATTCTCATGCCGGCCCTGTCGCCCACCATGGAAGAGGGCACGCTCTCTAAATGGCTGAAAAAGGAAGGCGATACTGTCTCCTCCGGCGACGTGATTGCCGAGATCGAAACCGACAAGGCGACGATGGAAGTCGAAGCTGTCGATGAAGGCATCCTCGCCAAAATCCTCGTCGCTGAAGGCACAGAAGGCGTCAAAGTGAATGCCGTCATCGCTGTCCTCGCCGAAGAGGGCGAAGACGCAGGCAGCGTGAAACCGTCATCCAATGGCACCGCAGCGCCCGCTGCCCCTCCGAAAGAACAGCCGGCAGAAGCCAGCGAAGCGTCGCCTGCGCCCCAATCCGAATCCGAAGAAGCGCCCGTTGCGGCCATTCTCTCCGATCCCTCAATTCCGGAAGGCACGACCTTCACCGAAACCACGGTCCGCGATGCCCTGCGCGATGCGATGGCCGAAGAAATGCGCCGCGACGAAACCGTTTTCGTCATGGGCGAGGAAGTTGCCGAATACCAGGGTGCCTACAAGGTCACGCGCGAACTGCTTCAGGAATTCGGCGCCCGCCGCGTCGTCGATACACCGATCACGGAGCATGGCTTTGCCGGCCTCGGCGTCGGCGCAGCCTTTGGCGGCCTGAAGCCCATCGTCGAGTTCATGACCTTCAATTTCGCCATGCAGGCCATCGACCACATCATCAATTCCGCCGCCAAGACGCTCTACATGTCCGGCGGCCAGATGGGCTGTCCCATCGTTTTCCGCGGTCCGAACGGCGCAGCCTCCCGTGTCGGCGCCCAGCACAGCCAGGACTATGCCTCATGGTACGGCCATATCCCCGGCCTCAAGGTCGTCGCGCCCTATGACGCCGCCGATGCCAAGGCCCTGCTCAAGGCCGCGATCCGCGACCCCAACCCGGTTGTCTTCCTCGAGCATGAACTGGTCTACGGCACGAGTTTCCCGGTGCCGGACCTTGACGATTATGTCCTGCCCATTGGCAAGGCGGCCGTGAAGCGCGCCGGCACGGATGTCACGCTGGTCGCCTATTCCCGCATGGTCGGCTTCGCCCTCCAGGCCGCCGACGAGCTGGCAGAGCAGGGGATCAGCGCCGAGGTCGTAGACCTGCGCTCCATCCGCCCGCTCGACACCGCCACGATCATCGAAAGCGTCAGGAAGACCAACCGGATCGTCACCTGCGAAGAAGGCTGGCGCTACATGGGCATCGGCGCTGAGATCTGCGCCACCGTCGTCGCCGAAGCCTTCGACTATCTCGACGCCCCACCGGCCCGCGTCCACCAGAAGGACGTGCCACTGCCCTACGCCGCCAATCTAGAAGCGATGAGCCTACCCGGCGTCGCCGACATCGTCGCAGCAGCCCGCAAGGTCTGCTACGTGGATATGGAGTAGCGCGATGAGCATCAACATCACCATGCCCGCCCTCTCGCCCACGATGGAAGAAGGCACGCTCGCCAAATGGCTCGTCAAGGAAGGTGACACCGTCTCCTCCGGCGACATCATCGCGGAAATCGAGACCGACAAGGCGACGATGGAAGTCGAAGCCGTCGATGAAGGCACTGTCGCGAAAATCCTCGTTGCCGAAGGCACTGAAGGCGTCAAGGTCAATGCCGTCATCGCCGTGCTCGCTGAAGAGGGCGAAGACGCATCATCCGTGAAGGCGCCCACACCGTCCGCGCCCCCGGCAAAAGCCGGCGACTCAGGTAGCGAAGACAAGAAACCCGCTGCGCCCCAGCCTGCTCCAGCGGCGAAGCCGCAGGCAGCACCCGCACCCAAGCCACAACCCGTCGCCGCCTCGTCCGCTTCCGGCGACCGCATCAAGGCGAGCCCCCTCGCCAAGCGCATTGCCGGCCTCAAGGGCATCGACCTCGCCGCCCTCAAGGGCACCGGCCCGCGCGGCCGCATCATCAAGCGCGATGTCGAAAGCGCCCAGCCCGGCGCCGCCGCACCCGCCGCACGGTCAGGCGCGCCTGCCCCGGACGGCCTCATCCTGCCGCAGATTCTCGACGACCGTGTCTATGCGCCCGACAGCTACGAACTGAAACCGCTCGACGGCGTCCGCAAGGTCGTCGCCAAACGCCTCACCACCAGCTTCATGCAGGTGCCGCACTTCCCGCTGACCATCGACCTCGCGCTCGACCACCTCCTGGCCAGCCGTGCGGCCATCAATGCCGCCGCCCCGAACGGCATCAAGGTCTCGGTCAATGACCTGCTCATCAAGGCCTGCGCCATGGCCCTGATGGACGAGCCCGACTGCAACGCATCGTACACGGACAAGGGCATTGCCTATCACAAGCACGCCAATGTTTCGGTAGCTGTCGCCATTGACGGTGGCCTGATCACACCGGTCATCTTCAATGCCGAAGGCAAGGGCCTCGCCGACATTTCCGAAGAGATGAAAGACCTCGCCGCCCGCGCCCGCGAGCGCAGGCTGAAGCCGCAGGAATATTCCGGCGGCACGTTCAGCATCTCGAACCTCGGCATGTTCGGCATCCGCAACTTTGCCTCGATCATCAACCCGCCCGAGGGCATGATCCTGTCCGTCGGGGCAGGGGAGAAGCGCCCGGTCGTCAACGCCAAGGGCGACCTCGCCGTTGCCACCGTCATGAGCGTCACGCTGACCTGCGACCACCGCGTCATCGGCGGCGCCGAAGGCGCCAAATGGCTGCAGGCTTTCAAACGCTACGTCGAAACGCCCGAAGCGATGCTGCTTTAACGCGTGCCAACACGCGAACGTGAAAAGGGACAAGAGATGATGAAACGTACCGGGCTGATTTTGGCGCTATCCTTGATGGCCGCTTGTTCTCCACAAGCAACCGAACCGGCATCGGCTCCTGAATCCGTATCCGCCCCCGATCCGGAGGTTCAGTTCGATCCCGACAGGCTCAAAGCCATCGCCGACGTGTTTGCAACTGAGCATGGCATGATGAACCTGTGCGGAGATGAGGTGCCCGTCCGCCTCACATTGTTCATGGCTGAGCTTGGCGCATCAACAACGCCGCCCGAACTCGTGTCGAGCCTGATGGCTGCCAATGATGCAAAAATCGAAGAATTGCGTGTGGCCGACAAGGCATATGTCTGCACGCCCGAAATATTTGAAAGCCGCGAGGCGAATTCCATGGCTGCTCAGGAAGAGTGGAACGTGATGCGAGGTGCCGAATGACCACCCAATACGACCTCATCATCATCGGCTCCGGCCCCGGCGGTTATGTTTCCGCGATCCGCGCCAGCCAGCTCGGCCTGAAGACCGCCATCATTGAGCGCGAAGCCCTCGGCGGCGTCTGCCTCAACTGGGGCTGCATCCCGACCAAGGCGCTGCTGCGCTCGGCCGAAGTCATGCACCTGGCCAAGCACGCCAAGGATTTCGGCCTGAAGATCGACAAGGTCGAGGTTGACCTTGATGCCGTGGTGAAACGCTCGCGCGGCGTTGCCAGCCAGCTCTCCGGCGGCGTCAAGTTCCTGATGAAGAAGAACAAGATCGACGTCATCGAAGGCACCGCCCGCCTTGAAAAGGGCGTGCCCGCGCCCAAGGTCATCGTCAAGGGCAAGGACGGCAAGGACACGCCCCTCCAGGCGAAGCACGTCATGCTCGCCACCGGCGCCCGCGCCCGCGATATCCCGCAGGCCGGACTCGTCGCTGACGGCAAGCTGATCTGGACCTATCGCGAAGCCATGACGCCCGACGTCATGCCCAAGCGCCTCCTCGTCATCGGCTCCGGCGCCATCGGCATCGAATTTGCCAGCTTCTTCAATGAGCTCGGCTGCGACGTGACCGTTGCCGAAGTCCTGCCGCGCATCCTGCCGGTCGAAGACGCTGAAATCTCCGCCCTGGCCGAGAAGGATTTCAAGAAGCAGGGTCTCAAAATCATCACCGGCGCCAAGGTCGAAAACCTGAAAGCCGGCAAGAACTCGGTCACTGCCGACATCACCAACAAGGACGGCAAGAAGGAGACGCAGGAATTCGACCGCGCCATCCTTGCCGTCGGCATCGTCGGCAATGTCGAGAATCTTGGCCTCGAAGCCCTCGGCGTGAAGGTCGAGAAAACCCACGTCAAGGTCGACGGATTCGGCAAGACGGGCGTCCCGGGCCTCTACGCCATCGGCGACCTCACCGGCCCGCCATGGCTCGCCCACAAAGCCAGCCATGAGGGCGTCATCTGCGTTGAGGCCATCGCCGGCACTGGCAAGGCGCATGTCGAGCCCTTCGATGCGTCCAACGTCCCCGGCTGCACCTATTCCCACCCGCAGGTCGCCAGTGTCGGCCTCACCGAGGCGGCTGCAAAGGAAAAGGGCTACGACATCAAGGTCGGCCGCTTTCCTTTCATTGGCAACGGCAAGGCCATCGCCATGGGCGAAACAAACGGCATGGTGAAAACCGTGTTCGACAAGAAGACAGGCGAACTGCTCGGCGCGCACATGATCGGCGCGGAAGTCACCGAACTGATCCAGGGTTATGTCATCGCCCGTCAGGGCGAACTCACGGACGTGGACCTTGCGCACACCATCTTCGCGCACCCGACCATCTCGGAAACCATGCACGAATCGGTGCTCGACGCCGACGGCAGGGCGCTTCACATCTAGGGCAGGGGCCTTGCCCGCAGGCATCCACCCTTATACGCAGGAGCCAGCCCAAATCACCGGAGGACCCTGCGTGACCCGTCACCTGCTCATAGGCCTGACTGCCCTCCTGCTCGCCGCCTGCGCGCCGTCAGCGCCGCCCGCAACGGAGACCCCTGTGCCTGCACCCGAAATCGCCTTGCCGGAGTCCCGCGAAGGCGTCGTGACCGACCGGTTCGCGCGCATGGCGCTGCAATGCGTCCACAAGGAATACCCGAACAAGATCAGCCACGTCATGAACAGTGATGCAGACGCGGCCACGCCGCGCCAGCTGTACCCGGCATTCTATGGCTGTTACGACTGGCACTCCTCGGTGCACGGCCACTGGCTGCTCGCCCGCATCCTGAACACCGATCCCGACACGCCTTACCGCGATGCCATCGTCGCCGCGCTCGGCCATAGCTTCACCCCGGACAATATCGCCGGCGAAATTGCCTATTTCAAAGGCGCGGACCGCGCGAGCTTCGAGCGGCCCTATGGCACTGCCTGGTTCCTCCAGATGATGACCGAACTGCGCGAGTCCGACTTGCCCGAAGCGACAACATGGGTCGCTACGCTCGAACCGCTTGAAACCTTCATCATCGGCGAAACATCTACCTGGCTCACCAAGCTCGCCTATCCGATCCGCCTTGGTACCCACAACCAGACTGCCTTCGCCTTCGGCCTGATGCTTGACTGGTCTAGGGCGAACAATGCCGGCGCGTTCAACGCCCAGCTCACGCAAAAGGTCCTCGAATTCCATTCCAGCGACGTCAACTGCCCGCTCGCTTACGAGCCCTCGGGCGAAGACTTCCTCTCGCCCTGCCTGATGGAAGCCGACCTCATGCGCCGTGTCATGCCGTCGGACCAGTATGCCGACTGGCTGAAAGCCTTCCTGCCGCAGGTGCCAACCTCCGGCCGGTCGGACTGGCTGCTGCCCGGCGTCGTGCTCGACCCGACAGACGGCAAGCTTGTCCATCTTGACGGTGTGAACCTGTCGCGCGCCTGGGCGCTGGAAGGCATCGCCAGCGCGCTGCCTGCAGACGACCCGCGTATCCCGTCGCTTCTCGCCGCTGCCGATGTGCACAAGCAGACAGGCATCGCGGCCGTCAGCGACACGCATTACGCGGGCAGTCACTGGCTCGCCAGTTTTGCGACCTATCTGGAAACCCGCCGCGGGATCAGCCCGGAATGAAACTTCCCATCGGCCCCGGCGCACTCGTCGCAGCGGCCTTCATTGGCCCCGGTACGGTCACGGCCTGTACGCTCGCGGGCGCAAATTTCGGTTTTGCGCTCATCTGGGCGCTTGTGTTCGCCACGGTCGCGACAATCATCCTTCAGGACATGGCCGCGCGTCTCGGCGTCATGGGCCGTGTCGGTCTCGGCGAAGCCTTGCTCGGCGGCACGGGGAACGTCTTCCTGAAATGGGGCGCAGCCGGTCTGGTCCTGGCCGCGCTCGCCCTCGGCAATGCCGCTTATGAAGCCGGCAACCTGTCCGGCGGCGCACTCGGCCTCGAAGCAATCATCGGTGAGGGCATCGAAACCCGCCGGATCATCGTGCTCGTCCTCGCGATGATCGCAGGCGCCGTACTTGTGTTTGGGCGCTACCAGTTGATCCAGCGCCTGCTGGTCGCGCTGGTCATCGTCATGAGCCTCGCATTCGCTGGCAGTGCCATCCTCGTCCGGCCCGACATCGGCGCCATGTTGGGCGGACTCGTCCCGCGTGTGCCGGAGGGCGGCCTCCTGACATCCATCGCTCTCATCGGCACAACGATCGTGCCCTACAATCTCTTCCTCCACGCGGCCTCGGCGCGAGAACACTGGCCGGAATCCACGCCGCAGGCATTGGCCGAAGCACAGGCTGACACACGCGTCTCCGTCGGCCTCGGCGGACTCATCTCGATCCTGATCCTCACAACGGCGGCCTCCAGCCTGTTTGCCAGCGGCCAGCCAGTAGCGAGCGCTGCAGACATGGCCGCAGCCATCGCGCCGACCTATGGCGAGGCGGCCCGCTACCTGGTCGGCATCGGCCTCTTCGCGGCCGGTCTTACCTCGTCCATCACGGCGCCGCTTGCCACCGCCTATGCCCTCAGCGAGATTGCCCGCAAACCGCGCGGCGGGCCGCTTTTCAAGACCGTCGCTCTGGCCATCCTCGTCATCGGCACGCTCGTCGCACTCGTCGGTTACAAGCCCATCAGCATCATCCTCGTCGCGCAGGTCGCCAATGGCATCCTCCTGCCGGTGGTCGCGATCTTCTTGCTCGTCGCCATGAACCGTCGCTCGCTCCTCGGCGACAAGGTCAACGGACCGTTCGCCAACCTGCTCGGCGGCGGTGTTATCCTCATTACGTTGGGTCTTGGCATGCGCCTCATCCTCCGCGCCCTCGGTGTCTGGCCATGACCCGGGCGATCTGCCTCAACGCCGATATCGGTGAACTGGTCGGCGCCAATGGCCGCGCGCTGGACCGCGCCATGCTGGACGTCGTTACCCGCTGCAGCATCGCCTGCGGCGGTCATGCCGGGGATCAGGAAAGCATGGCCGCCACCGTCAAGGCGGCAGACGCCCGCAACGTCCTGATGGGCGCCCACCCGTCCTATCCGGACCGCGAAGGCTTTGGCCGTAAGGACATGAAACTGTCCCGGGTCGAGCTCAGCGCAACCTTGCTGAACCAGGTCCGCGCCCTGGCCGCTATCACCCGCGAACGCGGCGTCGCGATCTCCCATCTCAAACCCCATGGGGCCCTCTACAATACCGCCGCACGGGATGAAGACGTCGCGCGCACAATTGTCGACGTGACGATCCAGTCGCGCATCCCGCTCCTGATCGGCCCGCCGAATTCCCGGCTGCAGGCGGCGGCTGACTATGCGGGCCTCCCATACCTTTCCGAAGGCTTTGCCGACCGGTCCTACGAAGCCTCCGGCAACCTCACACCGCGCACCATGGACGGCGCCGTCATCGAGTCCGATGCGGACCGTATCCGGCAAGCCGTCCAGATCGCCTCGACCGGCACCGTCACCACCCGAACCGGCGAAACCATCGACCTCCCGGTCCGGACAATCTGCGTGCATGGCGACACGCCCGGCGCCCTCGCCAGTGCGCGCAGCATCCGGGACGCGCTTCAGCATGCCGGCATTATGGTAGCCCCCGTCGAGCCATGAGCGATCCAGCCATCACCTTTTGCGGTGACGACGCGCTGCGCCTCTCTGCGCCGGACAGGGACGAACGTTTCGCGCGGGCCAGCCAGATTCGGGCGACAGGTGACTGGGTCGAAGTGGTGCCCGGGCGCCGCGATGTAACCGTGCAGTTCGACCCGCTCCGACATACCCCGGACGAGGCCCTGGCGCGCCTCTCCCGCACCCTTTCCACCCCCGCGCCACCCCCATCCCGCACCCTCGAAACGGTCGAGCTGCCGGTACATTTCGGGGGAAAAAACGGGCCGGACCTCGCTGACATTTCCCACCGGATAGGCCTGTCTGAAACGGAGGTGATTTCACGCCTCCTGTCCGCCCCCCTGCGCGTGGATATGCTCGGATTCACACCCGGTTTTGCCTATATGTCCGGTCTCGATGCGGAGCTGGAAATTCCCCGCCTCCTGCAGCCGCGTCAACAGGTTCCGGCCGGCTCCATCGGCCTCATCACGGGCCAGTGCGGCCTGTATGCCCTGGCAGGGCCCGCTGGCTGGCCGATCATCGGACGCACGTCAGTGTCCCTGTTCTACGCCGCCGCCGACAATCCCTTCCGCCTGCAGCCCGGCATGCAGGTCCGGCTGGCCGATGCAGACGCATCATGACCCTCACCATCCTCCAACCCGGCGTCCAGGCAACCCTTCAGGGTGCGCCGCGTATCGGGAGCCGGCACCTTGGCGTTCCCACCAGCGGTCCGGCCGATCCCTTGTCCATGGCCCTCGCCAACCGCCTCGTCGGCAATGCCAGCGATGCGACCGCCATCGAGATCACCTTTGGCGGCGCGGCAATCCGGTTCGAGACGCCTGTCAGCTTTGCCGTCACCGGCGCACAATCTGCACTGGCGCTTGCAGGACGCGCTGTCCAACCCCACGCCACCCACATGGCAGGTGAGGGCGACGAACTCCACATCGCACCCGCCCGTCAGGGCTGCCGTGTCTACGTCGCCATCGCGGCGAATATCGAGGCAAACGTCTTCCTCGGCTCGACGTCGACCTATCTCCCGGCAACGCTCGGCGGGCACGCGGGCAGGGCGCTTAAGACAGGCGACACGATCCAGTTGGCGTCGGTCCGTGTCATCCCATCCCGGGAGACGCCGGAAGGCCTGCACCCCGTCTGCAGCAACAGCTACGCATTGCGGGCCGTGGAAGGACCGGGCTTTCCAGCCTCGGCCCGTCACATGTGGGACGAAACCTTCACCGCCACACAACGCGCCAGTCGCATGGGTGTCGAACTCGAAGGGGCGTTTCCACGGATTCCGGAGGACGCGAGCCATCCAAGCGCCGCCATCTTCCCCGGGGCCCTTCAACTCCCTCCCGGCGGACGGGGTTTCCTGCTTCTCGCCGACGCCCAGACCACCGGTGGCTATCCGCATATCCTGCAGGTCATCCGCGCCGACCGGCACTTGCTCGGCCAGGTCCGGCCCGGCGACCGTATCCGCTTCCTGCACAGGACACAGCAGCAGGCGGCGGATGACCTGCGCGCCAAGCAGGCCTTGCTGTCGGCATGGCTACCGGATTTTCACCTCTGAATCCGCGCCTCAGCTTGACTCCGAAGCAAAAGAACAAAATAAGAACATATGGACCTCGCAACCCTCAAGGCGAAAGGCATCGTGCGTGCCCAGACGGCACGTCCGCCCGTGCGCGCCGTCTTTCCTTTTGGCTTGGCCCAGGCCGGTGTGCATGAACTGGCAGAGACCCGTTTCGGGGACATGCCGGCGCTGACCGGTTTTGCCCTCGCGGCCCGCGCCGAAGGGCGCAACGCCAACAGGGCAGGGACTCTTCTCTGGGTCACGCAGGCCGGCCTTGGCCTGGAGCATGGCCGCGTGCCCGACAGTGCCCTGCGGGCTTTCTCGGCCCATCACACACCCCGGCTGGTGGTGCATCCGGGCAAGCTGGCCGACGTGCTCTGGACCATTGAGGAAGCCATTGCCTCCAGCGCTGTCTCCCTTGTCGTCGCCGAAATATCCGACGCTGACTTTACCGCCACGCGCCGCCTCGCGCTCGCCTCCGGCCGGCACGGCGTGCCCGTGGTCCTCCTGATGCCCTATGGCAGGGAAGGGGCAACTGCTGCCGAGGCACGCTGGCGCATCGCCCCGAAGCCCTCCGCCCCCAATCGCTACGACTCCCGCGCTCCCGGCGCCCCCCGCTGGCACGCCATTCTCGAGCGCTCACGTACCGCCCCGCATCTTGCCGGGCACAGCTTTGACCTTGAGTGGAACGATGAAACGCTATCTCTCACTGTGGTTTCCGGACTGGCCGCTGGACAGGTTGCGCCGCCAGCGCCTCCACGCCGCGGGCCGCCCGATGCGTCCGGCATCCGCCGGGCCGGCTGATCCGCCGCCTTTCGTCCTGACAGAAACCGGGCAGGCGGGCCTTGTCGTTGCGGCGGCCAACCGCACCGCCTTGGGCCTCGGCATCGCGCCCGGCCTGCGCTTCACCGATGCCCGCGCCCGCGCGCCCCAACTCCTGTCCGGAGAGATCGACCGCGAGGCCGATGCGCGCGGCCTGCGGGCGCTCGCCGCCTGGATGGTCCGCTGGACACCGCTGACAGCGCTTGATGGCCTGGATGGCCTGATGCTCGAGACAACCGGCTGCGACCACTTGCATGGCGGCGAGGCGGCGATGGTCGCGGCCCTCTCGCAGCGTCTGGCGCGCGCCGGCTATACGCACAGGATCGGCCTCGCCGGCACACCCGGCGCTGCCTCGGCCCTGGCGCGCGCAGCTGCAAGGGAAGGTGTCCCGGCGCTGCTGCCGGAAGGCGCTGAACGGGACGGCCTCGCCGAATTACCGGTCGCCGCGCTCCGCCTCTCAAACGAGGCCGTGACCCTGCTGCGTCGCTTCGGCCTCACCCGGATCGGGCAGCTCTACGGGATCGATCGCAAGGCGCTCGCCCGGCGCTTCCAGTCCCGCGACATGGCCGATGCCGCCTGCCTCCGGCTCGATCAGGCGCTCGGCCTCCGCATAGAGCCGCTCCGGCCTCTCCAGCCGCCGCCTTCCCATGCGGCGCGTCTGCCATGTCCTGACCCCATCGCCAGCACCGAAGGCGTGGCAGAGGGGCTTCGGCAGATCACGGAAATCCTTTGCGCAGACCTCGCCCGCCTCGGTCAGGGCGCACGCAGCTTTGCCTTCCACGCCTTCAAGTCCGATGGCGAGGTCTCCAGCCTCGCCGTCACCGCCGCCCGGCCGGTGCGGACACCCGCACACATCCTGCGCCTGTTCCGCGAGACGCTGGACAGTATCGACCCCGGCTTCGGGATAGATCTCCTCCTGCTCGAAGCGCGCCGCACCGGCCCGATGAGCGTCAGTGCCGTCGCCCTCTCGGGCGACCTCGCCGCCAGCGACACGGACGAGGCCGCACTGGCCGCGCTCGCTGACCGGATCGTCGCAAAACTTGGTGCGGGCAGTGTCCAGGTGAACACGCCGCAGGAGAGCCATGCACCGGACCGGGCAGAGCATTGGCACCCCTATGACGGGGTCCTGCCACCCCCGTCCCACACCCCTGCCACCACCGGCCCGCGCCCCGTCCGCATGCTCTCCCACCCCGAACGAATCGACGTCATTGCCGAGGTGCCGGACGGCCCGCCGCTGCGCTTTGTCTGGCGCCGTGTCGTGCGGACTGTCTCGCGCGCCGACGGCCCCGAACGCATCAATCCGGAATGGTGGCGCAGCCTGCCGCCTGTAGTCGGCACTGGGAAAATACCCCGCGCCCGCGACTATTACCGCGTCGAGGACAGCAAGGGTGGGCGCTACTGGCTGTTCCGTGACGGCCTGTATGACGATGACCGTGGCGCCGCGCCCGAATGGTATGTGCTGGGCCTTTTCGCATGAGCCGGTATGCCGAACTTGCCGTCACCACGAATTTCTCCTTTCTCCACGGCGCCTCCCATGCCGGGGAACTGGTGGGCCGCGCCCGCGAGCTCGGCTTGTCTGCAATAGGCGTTGCAGATCGCAATACGCTTGCCGGTGTCGTGCGGGCCCATCTGGCCGCCAAGGCAGCAGGCATGCACCTGCTGGTCGGCGCCCGGCTTGTCCCGCAGGATGGCCCTGAACTCATCTGCTACCCGACGGATCGCGCCGCCTATGGTCGCCTCTCGCGCCTGCTGTCAGATGGCAAGCGGCGAGCCGAGAAGGGTGACTGCCTGATCACCCTCGCGGATATTGCCGCTGCCAGCGAAGGCCAGGTATTCATAGCCCTTCCGCCAGAGCGTCCGGGCACGGCTTTCGAGACAATGCTGCAGCACCTGGCCGGGCTGTGGCCGGGCTCTCTCTATCTCGCCGCGCGCTATGCCTTCCAGGGCCGTAACCGCGAACACCTGGCCCGTCTCGCAAGCCTGGGCGCACGCTGCGGCGTCCCGATGATCGCCGTCAATGACGTCATCTACCACACGGCCGCCCGCCGCCCCCTGCAGGACGTCATCACCTGCATCCGCGAGCATTGCACCATCGACACAGCGGGCTTCCGTCTCGAGGCGAACGCTGAACGCCATCTCAAGCCGCCGGAAGAAATGGCCCGCCTTTTCAAGGGTTTCGAGCCGGCCCTGACGCGCTCACTGGAAATCGTCGCGCGATGCAATTTCAGCCTAGACGAACTCGCCTATGAATATCCCGACGAACCCGTCCCACCCGGTTCGACGCCGCAGCACCATCTCGAATACCTGACATGGCAAGGCGCCGACTGGCGTTACCCCGCCGGGATCCCGGCCCATATCCGGGCCCAACTGAGCAAGGAACTCGATCTCATCAATGAGCTTTCCTATGCGCCTTATTTCCTGACCGTGAACGACATCGTCGCCTGGGCCCGTTCGCAGGACATCCTCTGTCAGGGGCGCGGCTCTGCTGCCAATTCCGCTGTCTGTTTCTGCCTTGGCATCACCAGCGTGGACCCGGCCGAAACCAGCCTCCTGTTCGAACGATTCCTCTCACGCGAGCGCAAGGAACCGCCCGACATCGATGTAGACTTCGAGCACGAACGGCGCGAGGAAGTAATCCAGTATGTCTACCAGCGCTATGGGCGCCAGCGTGCCGCCCTGACGGCAACAGTCATCTCCTACCGGCCCCGCTCGGCCGTTCGCGAAGTCTGCAAGGCGCTCGGCCTAACGGAGGATATTTCCACCGCGCTCGCGGGCTGTGTCTGGGGCAGCTGGGGGGAAGATATTCCGGCGCCGCAGATCGCGCAGGCGGGCCTTGATCCCGCCAGCCCGATGATCCGCCGGGCCATTGCCCTGACACGGCAGCTGATCGGCTTCCCCCGGCACCTGTCCCAGCATGTTGGCGGTTTCGTGCTGACGCGGGGACCGCTTGTCGAGACCGTGCCTATTGGCAATGCGGCCATGCCGGATCGCACCTTCATCGAATGGGACAAGGACGACATCAACGCCCTCGGAATCCTGAAGGTCGATGTGCTCGCCCTCGGCATGCTGACCTGCATCCGCAAGGCCTTCGACTTCCTTGAGGCCCATAAGGGCCTGCGCTTCAATCTCGCGACCATTCCGGCGGACGACACAGCAACCTATGACATGCTGTGCGAAGGCGACAGTCTCGGCGTGTTCCAGGTCGAAAGCCGGGCGCAGATGAACATGCTGCCGCGCCTCAGGCCGCGCACATTCTACGACCTCGTCATTGAGGTTGCCATCGTTCGTCCTGGCCCCATTCAGGGCGACATGGTCCACCCTTACCTGCGGCGCCGGAAGGGGCTGGAAACCGTGCGCTACCCGAGCCCCGCGCCCGAACAGGGCCCACCGGATGAGCTTGCCAAAATCCTGCAGCGCACGCTGGGCGTGCCGCTGTTCCAGGAACAGGCGATGCAGATATCCATCGATGCCGCCAGGTTTACGCCCGACGAGGCCAATGGCCTGCGCCGCGCCATGGCGACGTTCCGCAAAGTCGGCACGATCCAGAACTATGAGGACATGATGGTGTCGCGCATGACTGCGCGTGGCTACCAACCGGAATTCGCCCAGCGCTGTTTCGATCAGGTGAAGGGCTTCGGCGAATATGGTTTCCCCGAAAGCCATGCGGCCTCATTCGCCTTGCTCGTCTATGTCTCTTCCTGGCTGAAATGCCACCATCCGGACGTGTTCTGCGCCGCATTGCTGAACAGCCAGCCGATGGGCTTCTATGCGCCGGCCCAGATCGTCCGCGATGCGTGCGAGCATGGTGTGGAGGTGTGCCCCGTCGACGTGAATTACTCTGACTGGGACAATACGCTGGAGCCTCTGGGTGCCAGCGATAGCCTGACCGCCGTGCGGCTTGGATTCCGGCAGGTCGATGGCTTACGCGAGGACGAGATGGAGGCGCTGATGGGCGCGCGCGGGCAAGGGTTCGATACACTGGAAGAAGTGCGCCGGCGAACGGGCCTGTCACGGCGCGCGATGGAATTGCTCGCTGCGGCGGATGCTTTCGGTTCGCTTGGCCTGTCCCGACGCGAGGCCCTGTGGGCGGTCAGGGGCGACACTGCCGGAAAGGCACTGCCCCTGTTCACGGCGGCAGACGCGGCCGAGCAGGGCACAGACATCAGAACGTATCTGCCCCGGATGCCCGATTCCGAGCAGGTCATTCAGGATTACCAGACAACAAGGCTGTCACTTAAGGACCATCCCTTGCAATTCCTGCGACCGCTTTACAATTCCCGGCGCATCCTGACGACCGCCGAGGCCGTTGGCATGCCGAATGGCCGGCGCGTGGAGACATGTGGCCTGGTGCTCGTGCGCCAGCGCCCTGGCTCGGCCGGCGGGGTCGTCTTCATCACGATCGAGGACGAGTCTGGCATCGCCAACCTGGTTGTCTGGAAACGCGTCATGGAACGCTTCCGGCCGATCGTCATGGGCGCGCGCATCCTGTCCGTGCGCGGGCGCGTGCAGTCGGCTGACAATGTCACGCACATTGTCGCCGAGCAGCTGGTCGACCGAACCGCTGACCTGACATTATTGTCGGAAGACCACATGTCCGACCCGTTGAAAGGCGTGCTGTCCCATGCAGATGAAGTGACGCGAGCGGTTCAGGAAGGGCGCGGTCCGGGCGAGCATGGCGACATGCACCGGCATCCGCGAAATGTGAGGATCATTCCCCGGAGTCGCGACTTTCACTAGGCGGAAGCGGGCGATCCTCATCAACGAGGATGCGATTGGCCGCGCCCTCCGGATCGTCGAACTGGCCGGACCGCGCGGCCCACAGGAAGGCGATCAAGCCGATCAGCCCCATGCCGAGCGCGATGGGAATGAGAAACAACAGCCCGGCCATCAGAGGCGCTCCGGCATCGTATTCAGGCGAAGCGCATTCAGCGACACAAGAATGGAAGAAGCCGACATCGCAATGGCCGCGACGAGCGGTGTGGCATGGCCACTGACAGCGACAGGAACGGCCACAAGATTGTACGCGGCCGCGAAGGCGAAGTTCTGCAACATGACCGCGCGCGCCTGCTTCGCGACCGCGATCAACCGGGGCAGGGCGGCAAGGCCGCCGGAATAAACCGCATCGCTGGCCGACCGGCTGATATCCATCGCCCCGCCCGGCGTGACGGACGCATTGGCTAGCGCCAGCGCCCCGGCATCATTCAGCCCGTCCCCGATCATCAGCACGCGATGACCCGCCGCCTGCAATGCTTCGAGGCGCTCGACCTTGTCGCGCGGGGACGCCTTGGCTGTCCAGTCGCTGATTCCCAGTTTCCCGGCCACACCAGCGACCGCCTCTGCGCGATCACCCGACAGGATTTCCATCCCATATCCGGCCTGCTGCAAGGCCCGGATCGTCTGGGTCGCATCGTCGAGAATATGGTCATTGAAACGGAACCGGACAGGCGTACCATGGCCTTCTGCGAACCAGAGAGAACTGCTGGAAGCGACGTCAAGGTCGGCACCAACCCATTCAGCCGAACCAAGCCTGCAGGTGACGCCGTCAATCACGCCCTCAAGTCCAAGACCCGGGAATTCCCGGACGTCAGACGCGACGGGCCCTGCGCCCGCAGCTTCGACGAGCGCGCGGGATAGTGGATGCCTGCTGGCCCGCGCCAGTTGCGCCGCATCGCTGAGCACATCCGGCGAGACGTCGCCGGCAAGCTGTGGCGTGCCAAGCGTCAACGTACCTGTCTTGTCGAAGATGATGTAGTCGCATTGCGCCAGCCGCTCCAGCGCGTCTCCGGACTTCAGGAATGTGCCCGCGCGGAACAGGCGTCCCGACGCGACGACCTGAGTCACGGGCGCAGCAAGTGCCAGCGCGCAGGGGCAGGTGATGATCAGTGTCGAAACTCCGATCAGTAGGGCCTCATTCGCGCCCATGCCCGCCATGAGCCAGCCTATGAAAGCAAGCAGCGCTGACGTGTGCACGAAGGGCACGTACAGTGAGACCGCACGGTCAGCGATTTTTCGATAGGTCGAGCGGCGCTGTTCGCCTGCATCCAGCATGCGGGCAATATCTGACAGAAGGGAGTCACTTGCAGCAGCGATGGCTCGGCCCGTGAGCGGCTGGGACAGGTTTACGGTGCCGGCCAGCAGGTTCATGCCTTGGGTTGCGGTACGCGGAACGCTCTCTCCGGTCACCAGGCTCTCATCGACTTCCGAGAGGCCCGTTTCCACCTGCATGTCGACAACCGCCTGCTCGCCGGGTGCCAGGAGAATGCGGTCGCCCGGCTGGATCTCGCCGGCGCGAACGGAACGCGCTTCGCCATTCTCGCCCAATCGTGTGACGCTACGATGCGCCATCGCCGCCAGGTCACGGGCAGACATATGCGCTTTCCGGCGGACGCGCGCGTCGAGGAAGCGGCCGATCAGGAGGAAGAAGAGCAGCATCACCGACGCATCGAAATAGGCGTGTTCACCGCCCCGCAGGGTTTCCGACACGCTCACGCAAAACGCGATGATCACCGCCAGTGAGATGGGCACGTCCATGTTTGCATGGCCGTGCTTGAGGACGCTCCAGGCCGAGCGGAAGAAGACACGTCCCGAAAACAGGATGGCCGGAAATGCAATCAGGCCGGAGAGGCCATGCAGCATCATCCGGGTCGAGTCGCCCATTTCCCCGTTGCCTGCCCACACCGACACGGACAGGAGCATGATGTTGGCAGTCGCGAAGCCGGCGACGCCCAACGCAACGAGCAGGCTGCGTTCCTCGCGCTGCTCATCCGTCATGCCGTTGCCCTGATCCTGCGGCGCAACGCCATAGCCAAGGGAACTGATCGCCTGGACAATGGGAATGGCGGCAAGCCCGCCACGCCAGGCGACTTCAAGCCCGCCTGTCGACAGGTTCAGACGTGCTGTTTCCACGCCCGGGAGCGCTTTCACGGCCGACTCGATCCGATTGATGCACGCGCCACACTTGGCGCCGCGTATTGTCAGGCTCAGTCGGTTCTGTCCGTTGACGCGGCGGACAAAGGCAGAGGGGTCTGGCGCGCTCGATGCTTCGGGCGGCGCGAGGCCCGTTGGGCATCCGGCAACCAGATTGCTCTCCACATGGGTCATTTGACCATGACGACCTTTGAAGCTTTGAATTCGGTGCTCCCATCATCGTCTGCGATCTCGGCGTTCAAAGCGACATGCCAGGCACCTTTGGCCAGGACAGGCAGCGCGGCACGGTATTCGCCGGACCCGACGGGCTCCATGTCCAGAACGATGTCGCTGTTCTGTGTTGCGGCGCGGCGCAGCTCCGCAGAGACATTGCGGGACGGCAGGGCCCGACCGTCTGCGTCGAGAATGCGCGCCACAAGCACATCGCCGTCTGGCGCCTCGACCAGGCCGAGTTCCGCCTTCCATGCCATGTCCTCCTGGTGCTCGAGCGATGCGATTGTCTTGTTGAACTGAAGGCCTTGCAGATAGGAGTGGCGTACATCCTCTCCCGGAAAGGACGACAGCGCCGCCCACAGGAAGACGCCGTTCACGACGAACATCAGGCCGAAGAAGCCCAACAGCCAAAACAGGACGTGATGTCCCTTGAGGGTTTTGCCATCGGTTTCCAGTGGGGGCGAAAGTGTTGGCATCATTTGGCTCCAGCGGTCATGAAGGCGGCAGAACTGGTATGGCTTTCACCCGTCACTGGATCAAGGACGGTGATGTCCAGCGACGACCTGTGCGGCAGCGATGCACCGGGGGCCGTGACGAGCAGACGGAACCGATCAACGCCATATTGCTCAAGCGGAAGTTTCATCTCTTGAGTGTCATCCGGCTTGGACAGGCCGATAATCTCGAATTCAGCGCCCGGCAGGCCGGAAATGGAGACCATCGTGTCGCGTGCCGTTGTCGCCTTGTTGACGAGCTTGAGCGTGTAGCCATTCCGGACATCACCATTGGCCAACTGGACGAAAGGCGGCGAGCGGTCCTTGAGCACATTGATTTCGAATGTGGGCTCGTTGGCGAGGCCCACGAGTATTAGCGCGCTGATAGCGAGCATGAGAACCGCATATAGTACCGTACGCGTCCGAAGCAGCTTGTAGACCGGTTTGCCACCCGCTGCACGTGTCGCCACGGCCAGGTCCGTATCATAGGCAATCAGGCCGGTCGGGCGTCCCACGCGCGTCATGATATCATCGCAGGCATCAATGCAGAGCGCGCAGTGTATGCACTCCAGCTGGGCGCCGTCGCGGATATCGATGCCCATCGGACAGACCTGGACGCATTGCTTGCAATCGATACAGTCGCCACGGCCCTCAAAGCCCTGTTCCTTGCGCAGAGGGCCACGTGGCTCACCCCGATCGTAGCGATAGGTAACATTCAACGCATATTCGTCTGTCAGGGCGCCCTGGATGCGGGGCCACGGGCACATATAGGTGCAAACCTGCTCGCGCATCCAGCCGGCAAGGAAGTAAGTGGTCAGCGTCAGCATGCCCGCGAAGAAGTAAGCCGTTAGCGGCGCTTGACCGGTAAAGAACGTGCGCGCAATCGTAGGCGCGTCATGCCAGTACAGGATAAGGGCACCACCGGTCAGGAAGGCGATAATCAGCCAGACAATGTGCTTGCCGATCTTGCGCGCGGCCTTGTTCAGCGACCAGGGGGCCTTGTCCAGCCGCATCCGCGCAGCCCGATCGCCTTCAAAGGCGCGTTCGACCCAGATATAGAGATCCGTCCACACGGTCTGGGGACAGGTATAGCCGCACCAGACACGCCCGAGTAGCGACGTCACAAGGAACAGGCCGAATGTTGCGACGATCAGCAAGCCGGCAAGGTAGAAGATTTCCTGCGGCCAGATCGTGATGAAGAAAAAGTAGAATTTCTCGCCCGCAAAATCCGCCAGGACGGCCTGGTCCGGTATGCCTTCGCCACGCGGCCACCGAATCCATGGCACGACATAATAGACGCCGAGCGTCAGTGCCATGACCACCCATTTGACCATCCTGAACTTGCCGTGCGCCAGCTTCGGATAGATCTGCTTGCGACGCTCATAGAGCGACGGCTGAGCTGGCGGCGGCGTCGGGGCCTTGGGAGCATTCGCGACATGGTTCATGGTCGTGATTATTCACCACCGCCGAGAGAGTGGACGTAAACGGCAAGTGCCTTAATCGTCGGGTCGTCCAGACGGCCCTGCCATGCCGGCATGTGGGCATTGCGAGCATTGGCGATGGTCGCCTCAATGTCAGAAGGTTCCCCGCCAAAGATCCACTCGGCATCGGTCAGGTCTGGCGCGCCGACACTGCGATCGCCCTTGGCATTCGCGCCATGGCAGGTCGCACATTGTACCGCGAAGATGGTTGCACCCTGCGCGGCCGCAGCGGCATCCGTGTCACGTCCCGAGAAACTCAACACGTGCTGGACGAGGTCATCGATTTCCGAAGACGTCAAAAGCTTGTCGCGGCCAAAGGCCGGCATGGCTGAAAAACGCGTCGCATCGTCTCCATCATGGCGGATGCCATGCCGGATAGTCTGCTCGATCCCGTCAAGCGTACCTGACCAGAGCCACACGTCATCGGCGAGCATTGGATAGCCTTTTGCACCGCGTCCTCCAGCACCATGACAGGTTGCGCAATTGTCGCCAAAGGCGCTTTCACCCATTGCCATCGCGAATTGCTGCAAGTTCAGGTCGTTCTGGATTTCCGTCAGCGAGGCGGCCATCAGGCGCTGCGAGGCGACACCGCGCTCTGCGTTCATGGCAACGACTTTTTCCGCCACAAGCGCGCGGTCTGACTGGCCTAGAAGCCCCGGCGTATTTGCACCCCCCAAACCGGGAAGGGCCGGGATGGCCGGCATGAGAACCATATAAACCAACGCCCAGGCGATGGTGATGTACCAGACGATCAGCCACCAGCGCGGAAGCGGATTGTTGAGTTCCTGGATACCATCCCAGGTATGCCCGGTGGTTTCGACCCCGGAGTGCGCATCGATTTCCTTTTGTTGATCACTCATCACCAGGTTCCTTGTCTTCGAGCGGCAGGTGGGCTGCCTCGCGGAATTTTGCCTTGTTCGATGGCCAGAGCGCGTAGGCAACAGCGACAGCAAACATCACGACGAACCAGGCCAGCCCCCAGGTTTGCGCAAATTTCGAAAGCGTTTCGTACATGTCAGGCTCCTAGCGTCGGTTGCTGAGGTCATCAGCTTCGTAGGTGGAGAAGTCGACGAGCGTTCCGGTCATCTGAAGATAGGCAACCAAGGCATCCATCTCGGTGAGGCGTGTTGGGTCGCCGTCATAATCCCCGAGGATCACCGTCCCTTGTCGTCCTGCAGCCTCCTCATATCGCGCAACCAGTGCATCCTGATTGTCATAGTCGGCATTCGGATCCGCCTGGGCGACCAGGTCGGCCTTGGCATTTTCGATCATATCGTTTGAATAGGGCACGCCTTCGAAACGCAGCGCTTTCAGGTGATCTGCAATGTCATCGAAATGGACCAAATTGTCCGACAGGAATGCGTAGGGCGGCATCACCGATTCCGGCACGACGGAGCGTGGGTCCTTGAGGTGATCGACATGCCATTCATCGGAATACTTGCCGCCAAGGCGGGCAAGATCGGGGCCTGTCCGTTTCGAGCCCCACTGGAACGGGTGATCATACATGCTCTCCGCAGCCAGCGAATAGTGGCCGTAGCGCTCCACCTCGTCACGCAGCGGTCGCACCATCTGGGAGTGGCAGGTGTAGCAGCCTTCGCGGATATAGATGTTTCGTCCAGTCAATTCGAGCGGCGTGTAAGGCCGCATGCCCTTCACTTTCTCGATCGTATTTTCCAGATAGAAGAGGGGTGCGATCTCGACGATGCCGCCGACGGCGACAACCAGCAGGATGCCCACCGTGAGAAGCAGCGAGTGGCGTTCAATTGCCTTGTGTTTCTGGAACAATCCCATTGTTCAGTTCCTATTCGGCAGGTTGGAGTGTGGCAGCGCGCGCCGGCGCCGGTTCGACAACGCCTGCAGCGGCGCCGTGCCCAAGCGCGGTGCGCACAAGATTATATGCCATGACGATCGCACCAATCAGATACATGCCACCGCCAAGTGCGCGGATCATGTAGTTGATGTGCTTGGCTTCCACGGTTTCGATGAAGCTGTACTCAAGGAACCCGTATTCGTTGTATGCACGCCACATCAGGCCTTCGATGATGCCCGCAAAATAGAGCGCCACGATGTAGAAGACGATGCCGATCGTCGCGAGCCAGAAGTGCCATTCAACCAGGTTTTTCGAATACAGGGCCGGCCGTTTCCACAGCCATTGCGTGAGGCAGTAAAGTGCGCCGAACGAGATGAATCCGACCCAGCCAAGCGATCCCGAATGCACATGCGCGATTCCCCACTCGGTATAGTGAGACAGCGCATTGACGGCACGCACGCTCATGAGCGGGCCTTCGAAGGTCGACATGCCATAAAACGCCAGTGACACGACCATCATGCGCACGACCGGATCGGTCCGCAGCTTGTCCCACGCGCCTGACAGGGTCATCACGCCATTGATCATCCCGCCCCAGCTCGGCATCCACAGCATGATCGAGAAGGTCATGCCGAGAGTCTGGGCCCATTGTGGCAGCGCTGTGTAATGCAGGTGGTGCGGCCCCGCCCAGATATAGATGAAGATCAGCGACCAGAAGTGAACGATCGACAGGCGATACGAGTAGACCGGACGCTGTGCACGTTTCGGAATGAAGTAGTACATGATGGCGAGGAAGCCCGTTGTCAGGAAGAACCCGACAGCGTTGTGACCATACCACCACTGGGTGAGGGCATCCTGGACGCCCGCGAATAGCGAATAGCTTTTCGAGCCGGACAGGTTCACCGGCACCGCCAAATTATTGACTATGTGCAGCATCGCGATCGTCACGATGAATGACAGGTAGAACCAGTTCGCCACGTAAATGTGGGGTTCCTTGCGCTTCCAGAGCGTGCCCAGGAAAACCAGGAGATATGCCACCCACACGATCGTCAACCAGAGGTCCGCATACCATTCAGGCTCTGCGTATTCCCTCGACTGGGTCACACCCATCAGATAGCCAGTACCGGCAATCACGATGAACAGGTTGTAGCCCCAGAACACGAACCAGGGCCACAGACCGCCTGCGATCCGCGTGCGGCTGGTGCGTTGCACAACATAGAAACTCGTGGCGATGAGAACGTTGCCGCCGAATGCGAAGATCACGGCCGACGTATGCAGCGGCCGCAGACGCCCGAAATTCGTCCAGCCCAGATCAGGGAAGTAGAACAGGCCCGGCCAGGTCAACTGAAGTGCGATGATCAGGCCGACGAGAAAGCCTGCGATGCCCCAGAACATGGCGGCAGCGACGCCGAATTTGACGATCGTGTCCTCATAATAGGTTTCGTCGAACGGGTTTCGCCCCTGCAATCCGCCAGCCCAGATGCCGATTGCCACCAACGCGAAGGCGGCGAGGAAGAAGAACACCCAGGCATGCGCTTCCATAAGGGGATCGACCGCATTCGCTGCGATCAGCAAGGCCCCCAGACATGCAATGGCGACGAGTGTCGCGACGCTGGCAATGCTGCCAGAAACCGACGACCGCGGTTTTGTGACTGTGCTCACTGATTCTGCCCCTGTTTTACCTATTGCGTACTATGCGCTAAATGCCGGGAGCCGGCGAGGCCGGGTATACGGGTAAGTACGGATGGGCCGCACTGTCGCACGGCTCCTAGAATGACACGTCAGTCATGGAGGATGAGATGCGCAGATTTACCGTCTTCGTGCCCGGAATAGTATTGCTGCTGGTTGGTTCCGCAAAGGTGTGGACGCATACGCAGTCGTTGCAGGCTTTCCTGTCTGTACGCTGTGGTCCGGATGGCCTTGCGTCTGCCAGTCACGCGCCAGCATTCTGGGCGACCATGTTCAATGGACATTGCTGGGGTTGCCCGGTGGCATTTTCGGGAGCCGTGATGATTCTCGCGGCAACGGCGCTTTGGTTCGTTCCTCCGACTCTGGCGAGATCTGGCGCACGTTGATCGCGATCAGTTCGCCCGGTCGCCTTTTCTTGGCTCGCATCGTCCTTGAAGCATGCGCATATGGAACTGGACTGCGTTCGAAAGGAACCAGACTATGACCGATTCAGCTGATGGTTCTGCTGCCACACCATTGTCGGCGCCGGATCTCGCGACACTTCAATCCCATCTCGTATCCATCCTGGAATCGGTTCCGGACGGCATGATTGTCATCAACGAGACCGGGCTGATTCTTGCCTTCAGCAAGGCTGCAGAACTTCTGTTCGGGTACACGGCCAAGGAGATCATCGGGCGCAATGTCAGCGAATTGATGGCCGGACGCGATGAGATGAATCACGATCAGTACCTCAAGAACTATCTCGATACAGGAGAACGCCGGATCATCGGCATTGGCCGCGTCGTCACGGCGCGCCGGGCGGATGGAACCCTGTTCACGATCGATCTGAAAATAGGCGAAGCCAAGATCGGCGATCACTGGCTGTTCACGGCTTTCGTGCGCGACCTGACCGACCAGCGGCGGGCAGAAATGAGAATGCGCGAGATGCAATCTGAACTGGTCCATTTTTCGAGGCTGAGCGCGGTGGGGACGATGGCATCAGCACTGGCCCATGAACTCAACCAACCCCTCACAGCTGTTGCCAATTACCTTGAGGCCGGGCGTGACCTACTGGATCTCCCCGGGGACGACAAACGCGAGATATTGCGCGAAGCTTTGGATGAAGGGGCCCGGCAGGCCGTCCGCGCGGGCGACATCGTGCGCAAATTACGCGGCTATGTATCACGCGGCGAAATTGACGCGCGCTCGGTGGAAATCGGGCCGCTACTCGAAGACGCCGCCGCACTTGCGCGCATGTCGATGAGTTCCAGTGATGTTCCCGTCCTCCTTCGCATTGCCCCCGATGTTGGTCGCGTCTTGGCGGATCCCATTCAGGTGCAGCAGGTTGTCATCAATCTGGTCCGCAACGCTCAGGAGGCGCTCGCGTCGACGGCAAGTCCGAATATCCAGATCATTGCGCAACCTGGAGCGAACGGCCTCGTCGATATCGCGGTCTGTGATAACGGCCCGGGCCTCGACCTGGACGTCAAGAACTCGCTCTTCAAGCCCTTCACCACGTCAAAGTCGGGCGGCATGGGGCTTGGCCTGTCGATTTGCCAGACCATTGTCGAAGCCCATGGCGGCACCATCTGCGCTGATTTGGCTCCCGATGGCGGTACGTGTTTCCGGTTCACACTTCGATCCGATCCGGCTATGCATCCTGCATGAGCGAAACGCGCATGATCCATTTGGTCGACGATGACGAGGCTGTGCGCCATTCCGCCAGTTTCATGCTGCGGCACGCAGGATTTGCCGTAAAAACGTATTCTGATGGCGTGGCATTCCTCGAAAGCGCGCAACAGGCCGCCCTCGGGTGCATCTTGCTTGACGTGCAAATGCCGCACATGGACGGCCTCGAAGTCCAGCAACGTCTCAACGACCTTGGTATCTCCCTGCCTGTTATTGTGCTGACCGGGCACGGTGATGTCGAAGTCGCCGTCAAGGCAATGAAAGCCGGCGCCGTCGATTTCGTTGAGAAACCTTATGAAAAACAAACGCTTGTGTCCGCTCTGACGCGCGCTTTTGAACGTCTTGAGGCGCGCAGTCATAAGGATGTTCTGACCGATGAAGCCAAAGGCCGGATCGAGCGCCTTACGCCGCGCGAACGGGATGTCCTGATCGGACTTGTTGACGGATTCACCAACAAGATGATTGCCGAAGCGTTGGATATTTCGCCCCGCACGGTCGAAATACATCGGGCGAATCTGATGGAAAAGCTCGACGCACCGAGCCTTTCCAGCGTTTTGCGGATCGCTTTTGCGGCGGGTGTCGGCATGGATGGCGCCGGTTAGGGGCATCTACCTACAGACATTACCGCAGTGCTGATCCATTTTTCGACAAACTCAATTTTGTCGACGGCACAACATGAACCCAGCACTCCAACCAAAAGATCGCGCCCGAATCGCGGTTATTGACGACAATGAGGCTGTTTGCCGGTCACTGTCGCTATTATTGCGTTCGAAGGGCTATGGCGTTTCGGTGTTCGACAGCGGCCTGGCATTTCTCGGCAGGGAAGGGTCGGAAGGTTTCGACTGTCTCCTGATCGATTTCAAGATGTCACCTCACGACGGGTTCGATCTCTTGCGCGAGTTGCGGGCGCGAGGCGAAATCGTACCTGCGATCATGATTACCGGCTGGGAGTCAAAGGACATTTTCGAACTGGCGAAACAGGAAGGCTTCGCGGATGTCATCTATAAGCCAATGCTGGATGATAAACTGGCCGAAGCGCTGGAGCTGATCCTGGCTCACTGAACAGCGCCTGCGAGGGAAGGGGCCTTTGCGCGCCCGATCTGTTAACAACGTGTTTATCGGCATCTGCGCTGAAGAGCTGGACATCCATTCCGTCTGACGGCCACAGATTCAGGCAGCCTAAGCGGCCCGGACAACGGGCGAAACAAACAAACTCGACGGATCACAGGCGCCACCGAAAGTCTTAATTTTCAAGTCGCATAATCATCATTATGGGCAATTAGGTTTCTGGTGACATGAGCTGGAAAGGCAGGACCATGCCGTCATAGCCGGGCTCCACACCGTCCGGCAGTTCCCGCTGCAATGTCGCGAAATCCATATCCACATGCATATTGGTCAGCACGGCCCGCGCCGGCTTCAGGTCCGCAATCCATCGCAACGCCTGTTCAAGATTGGCATGTGTCGGATGCGGCGTGTAGCGCAGCGCATCAACAACCAGGGTGTCCAGCCCCCTGAGGCGCTCAAGGCTGTCATCCGGTAATGCGTTCACATCATTGCAGTAAGCTAGGCCCCCTATTCGGAACCCGCAGCAGCGGATATTCCCGTGTTCCATGTCGATCGGCAGGAAAGCGATAGGACCGCCAGCTCCTTCTATCGTGAAGGTCTCTCCGGCCGTGATGTCCGTCATCGTGTTCAGGATCGGCGGATACCCGCCCATGCCCTCGAAACAATATCTGAATCGCTGGTGCAGCGATGTTCGCGTCGCGGCGTCCATATAGGTCGGTATCGGACGACGCATCGCGATAACTAGCGGCCTGACATCATCGATGCCATGGGTCTGGTCAGCATGGTCGTGCGTATAAACAATCGCATCCAGGTGCCGTACGTCCGCAGCCAGCAATTGCTCGCGCATGTCTGGCGACGTGTCGATCAGGACACGCGTCATTGCACCGCTTCCATCAATCCGGTCGACAAGAACAGAACAGCGCGTGCGTCGGTTGCGCGGCTCGTTTGGGTCGCACACGCCCCAGTCGCCGCCCACACGCGGCACGCCGCCCGATGAGCCGGTGCCGAGCAAGGTCAGGAAGTGGTCAGCGACGGTCATGCGTCGACCTTGGCGAAAAGTCTTCGCGCATTTGCTTCGGTCACCTGTTTCACCTCATCGACAGCAAGTCCCTTCAGACTGGCCAGCGCTTCGGCGACATGCACGAGATAGGCGGGTTCGTTGCGGCGTCCCCGCATCGGCATGGGCGCCAGGAACGGGCAATCGGTTTCCAGGATGATCCGGTCCATCGGAACGTCGGCGATCACGTCGCGGACCGCGCTCGCACTTTTGAACGACAGGATGCCGGATACGGACACATAGGCGCCGAGAGCCAATCCTCGCTGCGCAAGGCGCGCGCCGCCTGTGTAGCAGTGAAGAAGCGGTTGGAACGCCCCCTTCCTGAATTCATCTTCCAGCACATCGCCCATCATGTCGTCTGCTTCACGTGTGTGCAGGATCAAGGGCAAGCTGGTTTGCCGCGCCGCTTCAATGTGTTTCCGGAGGCTCTCGACCTGTGCGTCTTCCGGACTGTAGCCATAATGAAAATCCAGCCCCGTCTCACCGATCGCCACTACCTTCGGACGCGCAGCCGCCATTGTAAGGTCTTCGACCGTTATATCCTGAAAATCCTTGGTATGATGCGGGTGGACGCCGACAGAGCACCAGATGTCATCATGGGCGGCGGCAATCGCGTAGACAGCTTCGAAATTGTCGAACCGGTCGCAAATTGCCAGGAACCGGCGCACACCGGTGGTGCGGGCGCGGTCGAGGACATCGTCCAGATCATCGGCGAACACGTCGCCGTGCAAATTCACATGCGTATCGAACATGGCGACGCCTTAGCCCCGCCCGACCGAGGAATAAAGCCCGGCGATCAGCTTGGCCGTTGTCTGCGAAGCTTCCATGTTCAGTGCGCTGGCTTCTCCGAGCAGGCGCGACGTCTTGAGCCACGCATCTGCTGCGGCCGGATTTGCTTCGGCTCTGTCTGCCAACCAGCCGAGCACTTCCTCGCTAAACGCCTCCAGTGCAATCGCGTCCATGTTAGCGGCCTGGACTGCCTCCGTGAGCAACGCATCGTTCGGCTTCGGCATGGACCTGAGCAGCGCCCGCGCGGCATTGGCAGCTTGCAGGCCATTCGCGCTGGAGAGCCGGATGCCCAGGCCGGGGCGCCCACGGGAAAGTCCGGCAGCTTCTTTCGGAGCGCCGACCAGTTTCAGGACACCCAGCGTGTCATCGTCTGACAAGGCCTTCAGCCGCAGTGTCCTGCAGCGGGACCGGATCGTGGGCAATATCGGCCGGGAGCCATGATTGATCAGGAACAGAATACTTGAGCCCGGCGGCTCCTCCAGAGTCTTGAGCAGCGCGTTGGCAGCATTTCGGTTCAACTCGTCCAGCGCATCGATAATTCCGACCCGCCAGCCGCCCATGGCCGGTCTCAGCGTGAAAAAGTGGTTCAACGCCCTTACCTGGTCAACGGTAATATCCTGTCTCGGCTTGCCCTTGTCATTGAGCTCAATCTGCACGACGCGCTGATCAGGATGTGCTCCGGCAAGGTATGTCTGCATGACCGGGTCATCGCTCGTCGCATCAAGTGGCGCGTCAGTCGGTCCGCGTGCGCCAAGCATGAAGGCGGCCAGTCGCTGGGCAAGACGCGATTTGCCAATGCCTGCAGGCCCCTCGATCAACCATGCATGATGCAGTTTGCCACTCGCATTTGCCGCAAGGAAAGCGGCTTCTGCTTCGGCATGACCGACAAGGGGCAGAGCGCTTGTCATCCGGCCCCACCAACGCCGCCTTGTGCGGCGAATAAGGCCTGCACTTCTCGCCACGCATCGTCCGTCACCGCGTTTACGTCTTGCGACGCGTCGATCAATTTCACGCGTTCGGGTTCGAGCTTCACCAAACGCAGAAACGCCTGACGCACCGCTGAATGAAACGTGTCAGGCCGCATTTCGAACACGTCCTTGCGTTCATCGCGAACCTTCCGCCTGGCCTCGGTCGCCGCAGGCGGAGCATCCAACACCAATGTCAGGTCTGGACGGGTATCGCCCAGAACGGGCGTCTCGATGGCGATCAGAACATCTTCCGGCACACCGTCCCCGACGCTCTGGTAGACCCGCGTCGAGTCAGAAAAGCGATCACATATCACCCACAGGCCTTTCGCCAGGGCGGGCCGAATCAGCTTGTCGAGATGGTCGACCCGTGCCGCGTTCATGAGCAGCGCCTCGGCCATTGGGGACCACGTCTCTCCATTCAATGGATGAAGCGCCAGTTCCCGAAGGCGTTCAGCCAGCCGGGTCCCGCCGGGCTCCCGCGTCGTGACGACTCCGAAGCCGGCATTCTCCAGCCGCTCGGCAAGCGTGTGCTGCAACGTCGATTTCCCGACGCCTTCACCACCCTCGAGCGTGATAAACCGTCCGCGCGCCGTATCAGCCATCGTTGCCCGAGATCAATACGCTCAATCCGTCCACTGCCCGACCGAAAAAGCCGAGCCGTTTGACATCCGCTTCAGCGATAATGGGGGCCTCTACGGGTGGCCGGCCGTCCAATGTCACGACAAGGCGTCCGACATGGTCGCCTTTCTTGACCGGCGCTTCCAATGTCTTGTCGAGCACAATTTCGGTCTTCGCCTTGTCGAAAGCCGCCTTGTGGCCAGCAATCAGCATGGGCTCTGCGAGGGATACCGGGACGGTGCGTTCCTGCCCCAGCCAGACTTTTTGTTCTGGAAGCGCAACGTTCTCTGGCGCGATCGTCTTCAGGTCGAAACTCTGGAATGCCAGACGCAGCATCCGTTCGCCCTCTGCAGCGCGTGCGGCCATGGATTCCATGCCATTGATGACAATCGTACGCCGGACGCCGTCCCGCACGGCGGACCCGGTCAGGCCGTAACCTGACGCTTCGAGGTGACCGGTTTTCAATCCGTCTGCGCCTTCGATACCCAGCAAGGGGTTGCGGTTGGGCTGGGTGTATTCGCGCCAGGAATAGGCGGGAAGGTCGTACCAGTCATAATATTCCGGAAAGTCGTCGATCGTGAGCTTGGCAAGCCGCGCCAGGTCCTCGGCGGAAATGACATGCCCCACGGCCTCGAGCCCGGTCGAGTTGAGAAAATTCGCGGATTTCAAGCCTTTCTCATGTGCCAGTTGGGTCATGCGTTTGGCAAACGCTTCCTCGGAGCCTGAAATGCCTTCCGCAAGAACGATGCAGGCATCATTGCCCGACATGATGATCACGCCATGAAGCAGTTCTTCAATTGTCGGCGTATCCTTCGGCACAAGGCCCATCGTCGATGTGCCGGAAGGGAACCCGCCGCGTCGCCAGGCATCGGCGCTGACAGTCAGGCGATCCGTCATCTTCAACTCGCCACGCTTGACCATGTCGAAGACCAGGTAGGCGGTCATCATCTTTGTCATCGAGGCCGGAATCATCGGTTCGGCGCCATCCTTCGAGAACAGGATTTCGCCGGTCGTATTGTCCAGGATAACAGCATGCTGCGCCGGTGTATCGATCATCTGCGCCCCTGCCGGAGCAGCCAGAAAGGACAGGAGTGCGATCGTGGCGAGGATAGGTGTTCGGCACTTCATGTGGCCAGGGCCTCCATTGCAATTGAACGACGGCCAGACGACGTGCGGCCCTCATTCCCGTGTAATGGGGAAAAAGGGCCGGTTTGTGGTCAGCGTCAATGGGGCGTTGTGCCGTATCGGTTAGTCGACGGAGACGATACGGCCATTCGCGATACCGCGATCGGCAAGGTCGTCGCGCATCTCGGCGGCATATGACCGGCTGTCGAGCGGACCGACCCTGACCCGGAAATAGTCAGATCCGTTCACGCGTGCCGGCACGATCAAAACCGGAAGATCAGATCCCAGCGATTGCCGGAAGGACTGTGCGTTGCCGATATCGGCAAAAGAACCGACCTGCACGAAATAGACACCCTGCCCCGTCTGAGCGGCGTCCGTGAACACAGGAGCGGCCGATTGGCTTGCAGACGCATAGATCACCGGCATTTGCTCCGGTGCCTGGTTCCCAACGGCATAGCTTGCCGGGGTCACGCGCTCGGACGCCATGGACGGTTTGTAGGCCACCGTTTGATGGTTCACCGGGGCTGGGCCAAGATAGCGGACGCGCACGTTCGCGCGGCCATCCGCACCGGATTCCAGTTCACTCGCCGCGCGTTTTGACAGTTGCAATGACGCACCGTCTTCGAAAGGCCCGCGATCATTGACCCGGACGACAACCTGCTTCTGCGTGTCGAGATTGATCACTTGCACAAGGCTTGGCAGCGGCAATGTCGGGTGCGCGGCCGTCATGCCGTCCTGCTCGAAGACTTCACCATTCGCTGTTGGAAGGCCCGCAAATTCGTCGCCATAGGTCACGCTTATGCCCGTTTCGTCGAACACGGGTGCAGCCTCAGGCGATGTCAGGAACGCATTCGCCGGCACGGCGGCCAGCGGGGCAGGTGCCATCCTCCCCTGCCCTTCGGCTTGCGGCATCGGCTCGACTGCGACCAGGGGCTCCGATTCCACGATCTGCGCCTCACGCGCCGCCGCAATCTGCGCCGCTGTGGCCTGCGCATCAAAACTGTTGGGCGTCATCGCCTGTTCCGTCACCTGTTGCGGTGAAGACATTTGTGGCGCGCTCACGCTCGCATATTCCCGCGCGGCAGGTTCGGGCTGGCGCATGGCAGCCTGTCCCGGGTAGCGGAACGCAATGCGATTGCCCTCCTCGCCGGGTGCGGGCGCAGACGATCGGCTCGGGGTCGTCGCCGCGACAGGCGCATTGCGGATCGGGTCTATTGTTCCACCCTGCCCGGCATAGACAATCGGCGCAGGGTTTCGTTTGCTCGCATCTGCGGGTCCGGTTGCGACAAGCGCGAAAGCGCTCGCAGCCAGAACGGATCGAATCTTGATGGAGTGGCACTGTGTCGGAAAACGCATCGCGTAAAGTAGACCTCATTCTGCGGCTTCGGAAATGACCTTAGGTCACTCCTGAGCGGCTGTTCTGCCGCCTTCAATTTGTATGGTTACCACAGCAAAATGCACACACGGTGAACCGGGAATCCCGTATTGGCCGAACCCGGCAAGGACACGTTAACACTTTCCCTGCCGGTCAAACCTGACGCGCGCCGCACATCGGCTCTTGCAAACCACCGGTCATTATACCAAACACGGCCCGCCGGAGGAGTGGCAGAGTGGTTGAATGCGGCGGTCTTGAAAACCGTTGAGCCTTCGCGGGCTCCGGGGGTTCGAATCCCTCCTCCTCCGCCACTAATAGCCATTAGTGCATTGTGATTGTTCGAATCAATAAATCGCCCTCTATCTCAACCCCGCCACTGACCCCGCAATCGCGCGCGTTTCCCGCCTAGTAGTTCGCCCGTAGGCATTGTCAGGGAAAACGACCTTGAAGCTATGTATCCTGGCGTTTAGCCTTGATAGATGGCCAAGAACCAATTCCGCTATTTTAAAACGTCGCCCGAAATCATCCAACTCGGTGTGATGATGTACGTCCGCTTCCCGCTCTCGCTTTGAAATGTGGAAAACCTTCTCCACGAGCGCGGCATCGACATTTGCCATGAAAGCGTCAGGCTCTGGGTGGACCGCTTCGGGACGTATTTTGCGCATAAGATCCGTAAGTGTCGGTCCGAGGCGATGCGCCGGAGCCCGCAATGGCGTTGGCACTTGGACGAGGTTTTCGTGAAAATCCAGGGTGAGCGGCATTATCTGTGGCGGGCCGTTGACCACGAAGGAGAAGTTCTGGAGTCCTTTGTCACGAAGGCGCGTGACAAAGTCGCGGCGTTGAAATTCCTAAAGAAAGCAATGAAGAGGTATGGCAATCCGCAGGTCGTCGTGACGGATAAATGTCCTTCATATCGAGCGGCGATGGAAGTGATTGGAAATGAGAGCCGCCAGGAGACTGGCCGGCATCTCAACAATCGCGCCGAGAATTCCCACCTGCCGTTTCGACGAAAAGCGCGAGAAATGTCGCTATTTCGTCGCATGCGAAGTCTGCAGACGTTCGTCTCAATTCATTCGTCAGTGTACAATCACTTCTACTTCGAAAGGCACGTCAACTCCCGAATTCGATTCAAACAGAAACGAGATGCCGCGCTTAGCGAATGGCGCGAGCTTCTCGTCGCCTAGCACCTGCTCGTCCACGAATATCGGAGACGGGTTCGCAATAGACTGACAGCACCCTGTCTCAAGACCACTTGATCTGAGGCTGTCGCCGCGGGTTCAGAAAAGAAGTGCCCGCGCAGTTCTCTCGAACTGGCGGGCACAGGAACACCCGAAGAATTGGAGGAAACGGGCCGGGTGTTGGCATTAGCTCGTCCGAACCACCTTCCTGCACACATCAGAGATGTAAGCAGGTCCTTGTTTCTTCCCGATCATCCAGCCACGTGCTGGTGATCAGGGTTTCTGAAAAATGGTGCGGTTCAGACTGCGAGGAAACCAGGGGCTATCGTCCATGGTCGATCGCGATTGCCTGTCTAAAACATATAGCGAAGGCTCACCCCGTACATCCGTGGCTCGCCCCGAAAGGCACTCCAGCTGCCCTGTTGCAGGGGCGACGGGAACTGAATGGTTCTGTATTCCTCCTGGAAGACATTCTTCCCCCACAACGTAAGCTCCCAGTTCTCATCATCCGTCCTCAAGCCTATCCTGGCATTGACCAGGGTGTGTGAGCCCACGTTTGATTCGTCATCAAGATTCGTGTCTATGTTGTGCTCACCCATATAAGACGCGTTCACGATCCCAAATCCGGTAAAGCGGCCGATCGGTCTTTCATAGGAGACTGCCCCGGTCGCCGCCCACTCCGGAGAAAAGGGAAGACGCATACCTTCTAGCGGCTTACCTATATTGTTCAGCACCGGGTGCTCATCGAACTCAGTATTGCTCCAGGTAACACCGCCATCAATCATCAGGTCCGCAAGAGGCAGCCAGCTTATTCCCAATTCCACGCCCGTAGATTTAACCTTGGCGGCATTGGTGGTCGTGAACGCCACGCCGTCGAATTGGTTAATTTGATAGTCACTGAACATGCTGTAGAAAAGGTCGGTGCTGATATCCAGTGTGCGGTCGGAAGAAGACCATTTCAGCCCTGCTTCGAACGCGTCCACTGTCTCCGGGTCAAACTCGAAACTTGTATTTCCGGCGTCCCGGTCAAGATTGAACCCTCCGGCCTTATAACCGTGTGAGTAACCGATATAGATATTGCCGACATCGAGATTTCTGACCAGCTTGACCGTACCTGAAGGCTCGGATTCAGTGCGGGAACCTTGCAGGTCAGCTACTGGGCAGTAGGGAATCGAAGGTACCAAACCACAGTGAATATTGAAGTTGGTTACCTTTACCTCAGCATCTTTCTTGTCCTCGGACCAACGAAATCCTGCAACGAGGTCATAATCGTCGTTAAGCTCGATAATGTTGTGCGAGAAAATCGCCCAACCCTTGGCATCCTGATGAAAATTACGGGACCTGTCGCCAGCGCCTTCAGGAAAAAGAGCGCTCGGAAGACCGGTAAGCAAGTTGAAGTAAGCGCCGAAATCCGCGCCGTAGGTCACCTGCCAGTCAACCGATGTTTCGTCAGTGTAAAGGTAGGCTCCCACCAACCAGTCGACGCGCCCCGCTTCGCCATTGAGCCGCACTTCCTGGCTCATAAAGCTGTTTTCCTGGTTCCAGTCGGTGCCCTGCACAACGTCAATATTTGAGCTGTCAGGGTCAAGGTTGGAATAGGCGTCTGCGTCCCGGTAGGCCGCAACCCAGGTAAGATCGAGATCTTCCTTGATGGCCCAATTTGTTTCAAGGGAGGTGCCCCATTCGTCAAGCTGATCCTCAGGGTCGGATGTTTGCTGTGCCTTGTAAGCAAACGGGTCGGCTTTGACGACCGCACCCAAAGAGGTAAAGACCGGAGCTGTGGGACCCAAAATCGAATAATCTGGAGCGCAGCAGGTTTCGTCCTTGTGCTGTCCATCAACGATCAGGCGTACATCAATATCAGCATTCGGTTGCCACAATAACTGGGCCCTGAGAGAGCTGCGATTTCTGTCATATATATCTCTGGACGGGACCAGGCTGTCAGTAACATACCCGTCTCGCTTATTGTAGCTGGCGGCGATTCGGAACGCCAGTGTGTCTCCTGCCAAGGGGCCTGTGAGACCGCCGGTAAACATGTAGCCGTCGTAATTCTGCGCAGTCGCTTCAGCATACCCGCCCCAATCGAAGTCGGGTTTGAGCGTGTTCAAGCTGACAGTGCCCGCCGACGTGTTGCGTCCAAAGAGGGTGCCCTGCGGTCCGCGCAGGATTTCCACTGAGGCAACATCCAGCAAATCTCCAACTGCCATCCCTGTGCGACTGCGGTACACATTGTCCACGAATATGCCCACAGAAGGTTCCAGGCCCGGATTGGCGCCGGCCGTGCCCACGCCGCGAATCCTTATTTCGGTACCCGCAAGTTCTGAAGGTCCAGTGGTAATGATCAGGCTTGAAGAAACGCCGGACAAATCCTGCAGGTCACCGATGCCCCGGTTCTGCAAATCGGACCCAGTGAAAGCGGTTATGGCCAAAGGCACTTCACTTACGGTTTGATCTCGACGTGTGGAAGTGACAACGACCTCCTCAAGAATACGTTCCTCTCCAGCCGCCTGCAGAGGGGCCGAAACGGTCACCCCAGCAATAGCTGCAATCAACGCGGATAAACGGCATAGCGCGGTACTATTCAGCATTCTTCACTCCCCTTTTTATATTTATTTGTTTATTTTTATTTATTTACGCAGCGTCAGATTAGGGGGGGCCTCGCAAGCCAACAAGGACCTCGCTCAACACTTTGACGGGGACAATTTCGCTCACGGTGGCGGGTGAGTATTAAGCATCACGAGGTATTGGCCTAATGGCACTTGCCAAGTCGCCGCGATCGTTTCGAACAGGGCAAAGACAGGCGTGTGTGATGTGAACGCGACATGGTCAGGTGCCTGAACAAATACTGCGACCAGAAGGCATAGCCTATAACAAGCAGCGCCGACCGTTCTTCAGCGGCATCACCTTAGTCATTCATGTGCTCGTTCGCTGCACCATCTTCCACTGGGCGGATCCTGCAGTGCGCCCCGTCTCGCGCTCAACGCCTTGTGCAAACGCGGCATGACCGCCAGAATTTCCTGAGCTTCGGCCCTGTAAAAACTCTTCTGAGCGCAGTTCGTCATTCCGTATACCCCGCTATGGATGCCGGAATAAGCGCAATCGCAAAATGAGCCGCCTGACTGAACCATCAACGACTGCTTATGCTGATTGGGGTTTTTTCCACTCGGCAATTGCCGAGGCCAACGGCTCAGCCGCGCTGAAGAAACCGGAACCTCCACATATCCACACTGAAGCAGAGCCCAGGTGACCTGTTGGATTCAAACCAAGTCGGAAAGCGAATTATTTCTGAAGGTAGACGGGTTGACGCCGAAGACGCGCTGAAATGCGCGTCTGAAGCTGCGGGCATCGGCATATCCCATTTGAGCGGCAATCGTCTCAACGGACTCGCCGTAGGCAATGAGCAGGGAGACTGTTTCGCGAAACACATGATCGCTGATCTCACTGAACGAGGTTCTCTCCATCGCCAAATTGCGGCGTAGCGTAGCCACGCTTATGCCGGCTGAAGCGGCCACCAGCTGTTGGCTCCGAAGGCCACACCGCAGAGCCTTGATTACGTAAGACTGCAAAGGAGATCTCGAAAAGATCTTTTTCCGCTGCTCGAGAATGTCCAGAAATATCTGGTAGATTTCGTGCTGCCAGCCGGCGAGGCTCCTTTTCGGTATAACGAGGCTTTCAACACTTCTTGGGAAAACGATATCCACGCCTTTGCCTTCGAAGCGCACTCCGCAATCCAAGACTGCCAGCTGATGCACGGCACCAGAATGGCGATTGCTATCAATGCGAAACCGAAGAACCGGAAACCTCGAATCCGCCAACCACTCGAAAATGCAGTAGAAAGGTACACACGCTATCTCCAGGAATATCTGGCGGGCTTCCTCGTATTCACCTTTGCAGGTCATGCTGAAATGCAGCTCATCGAGGCGAATCTTGATTTCAGCATGAACTTCCGGCCAGAGGATATTCAAGGATTGCGCAAAGGCACGCATCGCCTCACCCAAGGTGGGTTCCTGCATGGCGCGTGCGACCATGAGCTCGGTACTCCCTTGAGGCACGCGCTGGCCGCTAAGTCCCAGAAACTCATCATCCACTTCTGCACCAATGGAAATTAGCAGATGCCAAACCATGCCCACATCGACATAGTCATCGCTGTTTGAAACCAAGGGAGATAGCGCAGCTGCTCGATCAAGCAGTTCCGGGACATGATCCATATCATAAGTTGATTGCGCGATAAGCGACAGCAAGTCCGCCTTCGGCATCAGTGCGATCAGGTCGTTGTTTTGAGCAATCATGCGCGAGCCACGCGGCCTGGAAAGACACCGCCATTGCCACCTGTCACGCTTACTGATCGGTCATCAAGACACGACGAGCCTGCGTGGTCATTCAATACGATAAATACGTGCCGCCGTACCGTAAAACATCGCATCTTTTTCGTCCTCGGAGAAATCGGCAACAATTTTCTTTAGCCCGTTGTAGAGCACAGGATAAGCGATGGATAGTTTGTCGACTGGAAAGTTGCTCTGGAACATGCACCGGTCTGGCCCGAAGCATTCGATCATATGCAGGAAATAACGACTCTGAGCGGCGACAAATTCGTCGGACGTAGGCGCCGTATCGCGCTTATCCCAACCGAATCCGTTGTCTGGCATGGAGAGCCCGCCAAGCTTGGCGACCACATTGTCACATTGCGAAATCTCCTCAATGTCCTTCTTCCATTGTTCAAATATTTCTTCGCGTTGGTCTGCGTAGGCCCCGACACCTAACGGCGTAGCAAAATGGTCCAGAACAATTTGCGTGGAAGGCACCGAGCGGGCCATTGCCAGGAAATCTTGATTCTGATGGTGGTAGTGCCATGCGTCATAGGTGAGTCCCCGGTCGCCCAGCGCCTTCATGCCGCGCCGAAAGCTCGGTGAGCCATACAAGCCTTCCTGTGCCTGAGCTGGAAAAGCCAGCGTCTCCGGATTTGGATCGCGCGCGGCGGCCAGGCGAATGCCGCGGAACAGGCCCTGACCTATTTCGATATGCTGATCGAGAACATCTCCGACAGCGTCACCCAGCTCCAGATTGGCACGCGAGACAATGGCTGAAACGACGGCCTCACCATTACTGCCGGCTTCCGAGAGCCTGGCTTGTTCCACCACGAACTCGGTCTCGCCCAGACATTTCAAATGTTCGGGACCGTCTGTCCGATACTCTGCTTCGCAGTCGACAAAAACGGTTTTTACAATGTTGTGGCCGGATTCAGTGTCACGCCACAGGTCGTCAACCTGGTATACCAAGCCCGTGCGCCACAAATGATGGTGTGAATCAATAATGCGCCGATCAGGGTCGACAATGTCTTCTTTTACAGAACTCAGCCAGTTTTCGTCTTTAACAACTATGCTCATTGCGTATCCTGTTTTGTGAATGTCGCGTATCGCTCGAAAGGCTTGAGCGCCGCTGGTGTTTCTGGCGTATCTGAAAACGAAAAAGATCAGCCGGCCGTCGCTCCCAGAAAACGGTTGCGCATACGGCGCATACCCGACAGCCAGCGATCATAGTCGGTGGCCTTGCGCTGGAAATAGGTTTGCACTTCCGCGTGTGGCAGCACGAGAAAACGACCGTCAGCCATGGCCTCTATACAAAGGTCAGCCACAACTTCCGGTTCGAGGATGCCATCTCCTCCTGCCTGGACGACATCCACCAGGGCATTTGGATCCTTCATGAAATCAAGCACATTGGTGCGGACGGCTTGCGGACACAGAACCGAAACGCCGATACCCTGTTCTACATAGTTGATGGAAAGCCATTCAGCCAGTGCCACAGCAGCATGCTTGGAAACGGCGTATGCACCCGAATCGAACTGGGACAGCAGGCCGGCGGCGGAGGACGTGCTGAGCAGATATCCGCTCCCACGAGCCAGCATCCCTGGCAGGACTGCACGCGCGGCGGCAAGATGAGACCATGTGTGAACATTCATCATTTTTTGCCATTCCACCGTGGGCATTTCCAGCCCCCCCGGCCGACCATACCCTGCATTGGACACGAAAACATCAATGCCGCCATATTGTTGTTCCACCCGGGCGACAATCGCGTTGATCGCAGCCTCATCGGCGACGTCAAGTGTCTCTGCGGACGCCTGCGAACCAATCAGTTGCGCAGTTTCGTCAGCCCTGACTCCATTCAGGTCTGTGCAGATCACCGCCCGGGCCCCGTTGGCCGCGAACCTCTGAGCCAGAGATCGACCGATGCCGGAACCCGCTCCGGTGATTATGGCTACTTTTTCATTGAGTTTCATTCTTCAATCCTGTGTTGGCGTTCGCAATGCAGATCCATTCAGTATCCGCTGGCGTAATTACGAGACGACCACTCCCGGCACTTCCTCGGTAAATTGTCCATTGCGGAAGGTAACCTTTCCATTGACGCAGATGAGGTCGTATCCGCCGGCGCGCGCCTGCTTGCGCCAGTCACCATCAGGCAGATCGAAGGCGTGCTTGTAGGCGTCCGTATCCGAATAAAGCTGATCCAGATCATAAACCACAAGATCAGCGGCCATGCCCTTTTTGATCGTTCCGCGATCCTGAATGCCAAAGACTTTCATTGGCAGGCCACTCATCTTGTGGTGCGCCTGTTCCAGGCTCACGATATTCTGGTCGCGCACCATGTTTACGAGGAAATCGGTGCCCCAATGACCGCCACTGAATATTTTCAGGTGTGCGCCACCATCAGATCCGCCAGGAATGACCCGTTCATGGGCAAACAGTTCCCGCAATATGTCCGGATCCGTCGCGGTGGCGTTGGGCGACCTGAAGATAGCAGCGCCGTTTGAGCTGAGGATTACATCTGCAAACAGATCAATAGTCTTCACCCCCAAGGACTTTGCGGCAGCGCCCAACAGCTGCCCCTCGACGTCCTTGTGCTCGGAACTGTCGGCTACCGAAAGTACGATGAACCGATCAAGATCACCTCCAACGATGATGAACTTCTCGGGTTCATAAGCAACCCGGAGCCGCTTCCGGTATTCCGGGTCTCTTAGCAATTCCAGTGCCTTGGCGCTGGACCCTGCATACGTCAGCTCCCGGAACGTCTCATCAGAATCAAACAATGTGAGAGTCGTCAACGATATCTCGGCCCAGGTGCGATGGCAGAAAGATGCTGCCCACATATCCAATCCTTCCGCGCGCATGGAATCCAGCCAGGCGAGACCCGGTGTATGGATCGGAAAATCGTCGTTGGTCGCAATGACATTGTGAAAAACCGGACGGCCGGTCTCGCGCGCAAGTCGCTCCGAAGCTTCAACTGTCGCATCCTGGCCAGCCAGACCAGAGAGGCATTGGATGACACCTTCGCCTCGATCCTTCAGCACTGTTGCGATCTCGACCAGCTGATCCAGGTCCATGACATCACACGGCATCGCGCTACCGTCGAAGTCGACATGAACATTGTTATGTCCGAGATAGGAACAAGACAGACCGATAGCGCCTGCGTCCATCGCGTCATTCAGCAGGCGCTTGATTTCGGCGAGTTCACTTTTGCTTGCTGGACGGCTCTTTGCCTCTTCGATCCCCATGACGAAGATCAACAACGCATTCATCGGCACATAGACCATGGCGTTGACCGCCTTTCTTGTCCCGCGTAGCGATGTCATGAACTCAGGAAACGATTGCCAATCCCATGGCAGGCTCGCTCTTTGGTGAGCAACCGGGATCTGTTCCACATTCTCCATCATGACCATATAGCGGTCCTGATGTTCAGTGCGGCAAGGCGCAAATCCAAAACCGCAATTGGTCATCACTACGGATGTGACACCGTTTTGTCCACTGTCTGCGCAAGTTGGGTCTCTGAATATCTGGGCATCATAGTGGGTATGGTGATCCAGCGCTCCAGGTGCCACGATCAAACCGGCTGCATCGACAGTTTCGGCCGCTTCACCGGAAATGCTTCCAATCTCGACAATCTTTCCATCGCGAATTGCGATGTCAGCCTGAAAGCGGGGAGCCCCCGTTCCATCGATTACGGTGCCGCCCTTCAGCAACAGGTCAAAAGTCGCCATGATCAGAACTCCCCGCAGCAAGCTGTGGAAAGCCGGGCGAGTTGAAGGCTCCGGGCGCCTTCGACTTCTTCCCGCACTTCTGGCCGCTTATCCGCATGGCTGGGTATCGCCATCATCAATCCGGTGCGCGCATAGATAACTGACTTCATGGTCGATCCTCACTCTGTTCGCTGATTATGTAGCGACAGTACAAAAGACCCGGAGGCACCCACAAGGGCACTTCCCAACACTTTGACCGGGACAAATTCGCTCAAAAAGGCGCCACGTTGAATTGACATAGTCTCGCCTGCGACTGCTGCGAATCAGCGTAGGGCGGGCCTGACCGGCCATCAATTGTGAGGCCAATATCGATAGGTGTACTGATTTTTGTATTTGTGCACCACCGCGCATTGCGCTCACGTCGCCCTGATCGTGTGATGCGATATGCCTGTTGCGCGACCGAAATCGTAATAGGAAATCCCTAGCGCGCGCACCCAGCCGCAAGATGACCGATATCCATGGAGCGTTGCCACTGGTGTGCAATGTTTCGGTCGTGGCCCGGCGTCAGATATGCCAAGGAGATACCTGTCGATGGATCGGCCCAGGCCAATTGGCAACCAGCCCCATTATGCCCAAAAGCCCGCGGTGAGTTGGCGTCCCCAAATCCTCGGAAGGTCCTGTTCTCATCCCCGCTGACAATGATGCCGAGGCCGCGGTTTGCGGCTTTGTTGAACATGGACTCCGAAAGACTGCCTGTGCGAATCTTGCGCGCGTCCATCAATGTGTTCTCGGTCCAGAGTTTCGTCTCACCCAGGCCCCCATGCAACAGCGCTTGATAGAACAAGGCAAGGTCATGGGCATTCGAGAAGCCACCCGCCCCCGGCATGCCCAAAGCACGTACGTCGGGTCGATTGAATGCCAGAAGCGCCTGTTCAGTCACCTCGGTTTCCGGGAACGATGCTATTCCGACCTTTTTGGAATCTTCAGGCGTCATGGGGGAGCCACAGTGTTCTATAGGTAGGACGCGATGGTTCTCTGCTTCCGGCACCCCCACGAAGAGATCGCGCAAGCCCAGTGGATCAAGCATGCGCGTGCGGATAAAATCGGTATAAGTCAGCCCGCTCCGCCGCTCGATAATCTCCGCAATAACCCACATTGAAGAAGAGGGATGATACTCAACTCTCGAGCCCGGTGCCCAGTTCAATCGCCACTGCGCGAACCGGGAAAGGGTTTCAGTTTTCGATTGCCATTGCAACGGCCCGAAAGGCGCGTGCGGAAACCCTGCCGTATGGGTGAGCAGCTGCTGAACCGTAACCTGGTCTTTCCCATGGCTTCCAAATTCAGGAATGATATTCTCGACATCTTCATTTTCAGCAAGTTTGCCGTCCTGAATCAATAGCCAGGTGGCGGCTGAAACAATGGCTTTGGTGGCTGAAAAAATACAAATCAGTGAGTCGTGTTTGGCGGTGCCGTAGCTCTCCAGCACAGCCACTTTCCCATACCGTGCCAGTGCCACTTGAACGCCAGGTAACAGTCCCTTATCCACCTCCAGCTGAACACGATTGAGCAGCAGTTCGACTTTTTCGGAATCCAACCCGTATTCTTCCAGGCATTCACTACGTCGGGTCATATTCTTTCCTCGGCGCCGCGGGGTGCCCAGTACTGGTCTTTCAGCAGGCGCTTATAAAGCTTTCCGGTAGGATGGCGTGGCAGGGATTCGTGGAAGTCGATACTGCGCGGGCACTTTATATGTGAAAGCCTGTCACGGCAGTATGTGATAAGGGCCGCCTCCATGCTTGCGCTGGCATCATCTGGATCCTTGAGCTGGACGGCCGCTTTCACCTCCTCGCCAAACTCATCATTCGGTATACCGAACACGGCTACATCCAGTACCTTTTCGTGCATGATGAGAACATTCTCTGTCTCTTGAGGATAAATATTGACGCCGCCCGAAATGATCATGAAGTGCTGGCGGTCAGTCAGATACAGGTATCCGTCTTCATCGAGGTAGCCGATGTCGCCCAGGGTGGTCCAGCCGCGGGCATGCTGCGCTTTCTTTGTCTTGTTGCTATCCTTGTAGTACTCAAAACTGTTCCCACCACCGAAATAGATATTTCCGCGCTGGCCAATAGCGAGTTCGTTACCGGCGTCGTCACAAATGTGGATTTCGCAGCCCAATGGCTTTCCTACAGAACCTTTATGAGCAAGCCATTCGGTACTGTTGAGTTGTGCGAAGCCATTGCCTTCACTGCCTGCGTAGTATTCGTAAAGGACCTCTCCCCACCACTCGATCATCTGCTCTTTAATCGGCACCGGACAAGGTGCCGCTCCGTGTACCGCATATTTCAAAGAGCTGACATCGTAGAGTGACCTCACCTCAGGCGGCAGCTTCAACATGCGTACGAACATGGTCGGAACCCACTGACTGTGGGTAACGCCATAAGTCTGGATACAATTCAGCGCGAGCTCTGGATCAAAGTGCTCCATAATCACGACCGTGATGCCGTGGCGCAGGCTGGTCATGGAGAATCCAAGTGGGGCCGAATGGTACAAAGGCGCGGGTGACAGAAAGACAGAGTCACTTGTTGCTCCGTAAAGCTCCGTCATGACGGCGAACACTTCTCCATCACCGTATTCCTTGTCCGACAAGGTCTGCGTTATTCCTTTGGGAACGCCCGTCGTCCCAGAGGAGTATGGCATCAAGGCGCCTTCGCTCTGGTCCGGGATCGGCGTTTCAGGCATCCGGGACAACGCCTCTTCGAAACTTACGAAACCGTCCATGACGTCATCAAGCATGTAATGGCAGATGACGTTGGGCGTTACCTCCAACAAAGGCTTCACAACGTCCTTCACGGCAACTGAGCTGATAAAGACGCGCGCTTCACAATTGTTGACGATGTAGGCAACTTCTTCCTTTTGAAGCCGCCAGCTCACAGGCGTGTAGTAAAGGCCTGCACGCTGCGCCGCCCAGCAGATTTGCAGATAACGCGGATGGTTCTCAAGCATGATGGCGATGTGATCGCCCCGCTTCAGCCCGAGGCTTCTGAACAGATGGGCACCCTGGTTGGCGCGCGCCTCCAGTTCACCGTAACTGACCACATCTCCACTACCCGCCATGATATAAGCCGGTTTGTTGGGCGTTTCTGCTGCTATTTCACCTGGATGCACCTGATATATTCCCTTTTGTGCTCTCAGCGGGAAAAGCAAAAAAAAACCTGCTTCTAGCCCGCCAAATGATTGCTCGCGCGGATATCGCGTGGTTTATGTGAAGGAGAAGCTCCCGCCCATGTTCGCTTCCGCTTGTTTTAGGTATTGGAAATACCGACTGAATGTTCCGTTGTAATTGCCATCTTGTCGGCGCATCGAAGCGCCCTCGAAATTGTAGTAACCCGGTGTACATTCTTCGTTGTAACTGGTTTTTCCGCGGTGCTTGATGACCTGCTGTACCCAGTCCTCTTCGGACTCCAGCTTCGGGGTAATGGTGTGGTATCCGTTCTGCTTCACATGGTTGATACACTCAGAGATGTGATCCCCCTGGGTCTGCAACATGTCGGTCAGATTGAACTGGTAGCTTGCCTGCAAGCCACCCATGATGAACAAATTCGGGAAGCCATGCGTGTGAACTCCAAACAGTGTGCGGACGCCTGTCGCATACTTCTGATTCAGGTCCAGACCTGCTTCCCCAACAATCCTGTTATACGTTCCCGTTTTCTGAATCTCGAACCCTGTTGCATAGATCAGCAAGTCCAGGCGATGGATTTTTCCGTCATGCTCTGGACCTTCCGGAGCAATACGGGTCACCCCTTTTCCATGTGTGTCCACAAGGTGCACATTGGGCAGGTTGAAGGACGGCAAGTAATCGTTGGAAAAGCACGGGCGCTTGCACATGAACATGTACCAGGGCTTGAGCGCGTCTGCGGTTTCCTTGTCTTTTACGACCTCATCAATGTGGCGATGGATCCCCATCATGTAGTTGATATTGGCCTTCTCCATCTCGCGAATCTTTTCTTCACGGGGGAGCTTCGCGTGCGCGTCATTCTCCATCGCGGTCTTGGCTTTGTCGAAGTAGTCAACTGAGTTCACTTCCGAGGCTGTGGACATCCTTTGAAACAGCGACATGTTCGAAAGCTCAATGGCCTGCTTTCTCCGTTCTGCCTGCCATCCTGCCTGAAGCGAACTTGCCCAATCCGGGTCAGTGTCCTTTTCGGCTCTGATATCGACAGACGACGGCGTGCGCTGAAAAACATAAAGTTCTTTCGCAACCTTGGCGACTGCGGGCACGATCTGCACGGCACTTGCGCCCGTCCCGATAACGCCCACGACCTTGTCTTTCAGGTTCTCCAGGTCTCGTCCCGTGAACTCATAATCCCAACGGGAACTGTGGAACGAATGACCCTGAAACGTTTCCATGCCTGCAATTTTGGACAACTTTGGCTGTGACAGGGTGCCATTAGCGCAGATAACGAATTTGGCGCGCAAGGAATCATCCCGATCCGTATGCAGATACCAAATCTGTTCCTCTTCATTCCAGACGGTCTCAGTCACGGTGGTATTGAACACCGCTTTATCATAGAGCCCGTACTTCCTGGCTATGGTCTGGCAGTGATTGAGTATTTCCTTGCCGCTGGAGTAGTTCCGCTTGGGGATGAAATCGATTTCGTCCAGCAATGGCAGATAGTCGTAGGAAAGGACATCGCAGGCGATGCCGGGATACCGATTCCAGTACCAGGCGCCGCCAACGTCTGCGCCACGCTCCACGATTCTAATGTCGGTCACGCCCTTTTGTAACAACCTCACGGAGGTAAGAAGCGCTGCAAAGCCGCCCCCAATGAACACAACTTCCGAATAGTCGCTCAGCGGCTCCCGATCATCCTGTTGTTTCAGGAATGGATCAACGGCATAACCTGCCAGATCTCCGGTAAATTCAGACGTATACTGCGCTGTGCCCTCGGGTCGGTAAGCCAGACGCAAGTCTCGTTCTTCCTGGAATCGCTTTTTTACATTGTCGTAGAATGCTTCAGACTTTTCTTTCTCTCGCATGATCTACCTTCATTTTTTCAATAGAATGATGTTGAACATTGGCAATAGATCGAGTGTCGACGGTCAAAGGTCGGCAACGAACTGCCTGTTATACTGTTGAGCCAACTTGGAAGGCACCATGCCTGGCGACAAGGGCTGCTCCCAACAGTTTGCAAGGGACAATTTCGCTCAGCATCAGGGATGGCCAGAGGCGCGTAGTCAGGGCAAACGGCCTTGAGGTGATAGATCCTGAAGATTAGCCTTCTAGTATGGCCAAGAGCCCGTTTCGCTACTTCAAAACATCGCCCGAGATCATCCAGCTAGGCGTACATAGGAAAATTAGACGCAGAATATTGGGAAAGGTTCCGAGTCTGTGTGCTGCGGACTCGGTTGCCACATGAACCGTAAGGCTTTCGGCATCTTGAAATAGGCGGACGTACGGCCGCATATGTGAAAATGCAGAAATTGGCGATGCATGAGATTGATCAATATACGCTGAGCCTGTGTCGTTGAATGTGAGGCAGCTTTATCAGAGCCAGACTGGATAAGACATGCCAACAAATGCCACCGATGGGTCAGGCCTCCGGGATCGAAACGTACCGATCCGGAAACGGCCGAAAGATAATAAACACTCAACCTATACGCCTCCGCCGGAAAGCCTTGATCCGGAGATCGATACCTTTAGCGCCAACGCCCTGTCCGACATTATTGATCGGTCCCTGCGGGCCTGGACCAGCCGCTTCACGAATGGCGTCGCTCCTCTGGCCCTGTCACAAATATGGTTTGACTGGGCCACCCACCTCTCTGCAGCGCCGGGAAAGCGCATGCTGCTGGCCCAGAAAGCTGTGCGGAAAACGAGCCGTCTTGCCCGCTACGCGATGGCCAGCGCGCTTGAGGAAGGAGCCGCTGAACCCTGCATCTCTCCCCTGCCGCAGGACCACAGGTTCAATGACGAGAGCTGGCAGGAGCCGCCTTACAACTTGATCTACCAGTCATTCCTGCTGACCCAGCAATGGTGGCATAATGCGACAACCGGCATCCGGGGCCTGTCGAGCCATGATGAACAGGTCGCCTCGTTCATCACCCGTCAGATACTTGATACATGTTCTCCCTCTAATTTCCCTTGGCTGAATCCGGAAGTACTCAAGCGCGCTAAGGAAACCCACGGCGCGAATTTCCTCCGGGGCTGGAAGAACTTCATGGAAGACGCCGAACTGGCTATCGCCAGCAAAGCGCCAGCGATTGCTGAAGAGTTCAAGGTGGGAGAAGGACTCGCCATTACGCCCGGCAAGATTGTTTTCCGCAATCACCTGATTGAACTGATTCAATATGAGCCGCAGACTGCCTCTGTCCGCCCTCAACCGATCCTGTTTGTACCCGCTTGGATCATGAAATATTATGTCTTGGATCTTAGCCCGCACAATTCCCTCGTCAAATATATGGTGGAGCAGGGCTTTACCGTCTTCATGATCTCTTGGCGCAATCCGACCCCGGAAGACCGGGATCTCGGCATCGATGAATACCGGCGCCTCGGCCTGATGGAAGCGCTGGATGTCGTCCAGGAGATCACAGGGGCAGATCGCGTGCACACGGCTGGTTATTGCTTGGGCGGCACGCTGCTATCGATCGCAGCAGCAGCCATGGCGCGCGACGGAGATGACCGGCTGGCCTCCGTCACCCTGCTTGCGGCACAGACCGATTTCAGTGAGGCAGGTGAACTGTTGCTCTTCATCGGGGAAAACCAGGTTTCCTTCCTTGAAGACATGATGTGGGAGCAAGGATTTCTCGATGCCCGGCAGATGTCGGGCGCCTTTCAGTTATTGCGCTCAAATGACCTTCTCTGGTCGCGTTACATGCGCGAATACCTCATGGGTGAACGGGCTGAAATGTTCGACCTCATGGCTTGGAACACGGACACAACCCGAATGCCGTTCCGGATGCATTCCGAATACCTTCGCAAGCTCTACATGGGCAATGAACTGGCTGGCGGCAGGTTTACCGTCAAAGGATCACCCATTGCGCTCAAGGACATCTCGGTGCCAATTTTTGCTGTCGGCGCCGACGAAGATCATATCGCGCCCTGGCGTTCTGTCTTCAAGATTCACCTGTTCGTCGAATCAGAAGTCACATTTGTGCTCACCAACGGGGGGCATAATGGCGGTATCGTCTCTGAGCCGGGCCATAAGCAGCGTCACTATCTAATTGGGACCTCAGCGCCACTGGATGTCTATGAAGATCCTGACACTTGGCGCTATGCTGCCAACGAGAAGATTGGTTCGTGGTGGCAGGAATGGTCAAGATGGTTGGCAGAACACTCCGGTGAAGCGACATCTCCGCCGCATATAGGTGCGCCGGAATCCGGCTTGCCTGTAATCGGTGATGCACCAGGCACGTATGTTAAAATGAAATAGAGTCGCGAGTGAATCAAAATGCTTGCCACCATTGGCAATCATCCGATCCAGAACACGATCAGCTCCAGGTCTGGTCGCGGGTGGTGTCAGTCCAACACAATTCTGCCTGCAGTATTTGGCTCTACCTGTAGAAATCGCAGAGTGTGTTGACCAAAGCGCTGCCGATGCCGCCACTGCACCGATAGTAGATCGTCTGGGCGTCACGCCGCGACGCGACCAGTCCGGCCGCCCGTAGTCTGGAGAGATGCTGAGACACGGCAGAGGAGGACTGGTTCGTCAGCTCCGCCAATTGGGTGACAGACATTTCGGTTTCGTTCAGCGCGCACAGTATTTTCAGTCGCGTGTCGCTCGCCATCGCCTTCAGAACGTCCGCAGCTTGAGCCACCCGCTCTGACTTGTGCAGGAATGCCTCGGGACTCATCGGTTTCGATTTCGGCATCAGGTCGAGACTTCCTTCAATTCTTTGATCTCAGCATCGCTGGGTGGTTGCGTTCCCAGCGGAGTCCAGTCCGGCCCCCGCAATGCAATATAGATTGCCGGAATGACCAATACGGTCAGTGCCGTCGATGATGCCAGACCGAACAGCAGTGAAATCGCGAGACCCTGGAAGATCGGATCCGTCAGGATGACCGATGCACCAATCATGGCGGCGAGCGCCGTCAGCAGGATCGGCTTGAACCGAATCGCGCCGGCATCCAGCAAAACGTCCCTCAGCGGCGTGTCGGCATCGGTCCTGTGCCTTACAAAATCCACCAGCAGGATCGAATTGCGCACGATGATGCCCGCCAGCGCTATGAATCCGATCATCGACGTCGCCGTAAAGGCTGCCCCGAATATCCAGTGGCCAATCATGATGCCGATCAGGGTGAGCGGCACCGGCGTCAGGATGATGAGTGGTACACGGAAGGTACCGAATTGCGCGACGACCAGGATGTAGATGCCGACCAGGGCCACGCCGAAGGCCAGCCCCATGTCGCGGAAGGTGACATAGGTGATTTCCCACTCGCCGTCCCATAGAAGCGTCGGGCGTGTCTCATCCTCAGGCTGGCCGTACATGCGGATGGCCGGCTTGACGAGACCGGCACCGGCCCAGTCAT
>CAXBCO010000004.1:0-197826 GCA_963973995.1 uncultured Alphaproteobacteria bacterium | reverse complement strand
TGTCGTCAGCTCGTGTCGTGAGATGTTGGGTTAAGTCCCGCAACGAGCGCAACCCTCATCCTTAGTTGCCATCACGTTTGGGTGGGCACTCTAAGGAAACTGCCGGTGGCAAGCCGGAGGAAGGTGGGGATGACGTCAAGTCCTCATGGCCCTTACGGGTAGGGCTACACACGTGCTACAATGGCAGTGACAATGGGATAATCCCCAAAAACTGTCTCAGTTCGGATTGTCGTCTGCAACTCGACGGCATGAAGGTGGAATCGCTAGTAATCGTGGATCAGCATGCCACGGTGAATACGTTCCCGGGCCTTGTACACACCGCCCGTCACACCATGGGAGTTGGTTTTACCCGAAGACGGTGGGCTAACCAGATTTATCTGGAGGCAGCCGGCCACGGTAAGGTCAGCGACTGGGGTGAAGTCGTAACAAGGTAGCCGTAGGGGAACCTGCGGCTGGATCACCTCCTTTCTAAGGATACGTCGGATTGTCTGGTTCGCCAGGCTCTGATGTTCCAAAGAACATATCGCCCCCTTGAGGGGCAAAACTATAGCGGCTTTCACGCCGTCTTCGTTTCTCTTCCTTCGTTCGTACTTCGGGTTGCTTCGCAGCGACCCGAACATTAAGCGAGCCCCGCGGGCGCTTGTTATCGCCTGTCTTCGACTTTGACTGTGTGGCTCTACCGAGTTGCTGGTCAGGGGCCGGTAGCTCAGGTGGTTAGAGCGCACGCCTGATAAGCGTGAGGTCGGAAGTTCAACTCTTCCTCGGCCCACCATCGAAGCCTGTTCCGGCAGGTTATGGGAGCGCGCTTGCGGATGCCCGGTTTGGGGCCTTAGCTCAGCTGGGAGAGCGCCTGATTTGCATTCAGGAGGTCAGCGGTTCGATCCCGCTAGGCTCCACCATCCGCTATACAACACGAACGAAAGAAGTTTACCGTTTCCGGGCCTTATGGGCTCCGGGATATTTGTCATTGTAAGGGAAAGATTGATCCGGCTGGCCGCCACCCCTCGTGGGCGTGCGTCACCAGCCTCAGCCGAATAACCGGCCTCGCAGCAATGCGTGGTATTGGTAAAGGGTCAGTCTGCAAGAAACCAACATGTCTGATCGAGATCCATGTTTGTGGCGAGCGCGTATGCGTTTTTCACTGCACATGGGTTTCAAAAACGATCAAGCGTCAAAAGGGCATCCGGGGGATGTCTTGGCGGTAAGAGGCGATGAAAGACGTGGCACTCTGCGATAAGCACCGGGGAGGCGAGAGCACCCTTTGATCCGGTGATTTCTGAATGGGGAAACCCATCTCCGAGATGTTGGATAATTCGAGCGCTTCGGCGCTCGACCTGTCTAACATTTCACTAGTGAGATATTTTAACCTGAATACATAGGGTTAAAAAGCAAACCCAGGGAATTGAAACATCTAAGTACCTGGAGGAAAGGACATCAATTGAGACTCCGTTAGTAGTGGCGAGCGAACGCGGACCAGGCCTGGTCTGAAACAAGGCGAAGCATCTGGGAAGGTGCGCCATAGTGGGTGATAGCCCCGTAGCCGTAAAATGAAGACCTTTTAGAGTAGGGCGGGACACGTGAAATCCTGTCTGAACATGGGGGGACCACCCTCCAAGCCTAAGTACTCCTTACCGACCGATAGTGAACAAGTACCGTGAGGGAATGATGAAAAGCACCCCGATGAGGGGAGTGAAACAGATCCTGAAACCGGATGCCTACAAGCTGATGGAGCCCTTAGGGGTGACATCGTACCTTTTGTATAATGGGTCAGCGACTTAGTGTTGCGTGCAAGCTTAAGCCGTTAGGTGTAGGCACAGCGAAAGCGAGTCTTAATAGGGCGAATGAGTACGTAGCATTAGACCCGAAGGCAAGTGATCTAGGTATGGGCAGGCTGAAGGTGCAGTAACATGCACTGGAGGGCCGAACCGTTGAGCGTTGAAAAGCTCTCGGATGACCTGTGCCTAGGGGTGAAAGGCCAATCAAACTTGCTGATAGCTGGTTCTCCGCGAAAACTATTTAGGTAGTGCGTCACGATGAGACTCTGGGGGGTAGAGCACTGAATGGGCTAGGGGTTCTCACCGAATTACCAAACCTTCTCAAACTCCGAATACCCAGAAGTTATGCGTGGCAGACACACGGCGGGTGCTAACGTCCGTCGTGAAGAGGGAAACAACCCAGACCGCCGATTAAGGCCCCCAAGTTATAGCTAAGTGCGAAACGATGTGGAGGTGCTGAGACAATCAGGAGGTTGGCTTAGAAGCAGCCATCCTTTAAAGAAAGCGTAACAGCTCACTGATCAAGCGCCTCTGCGCGGAAAATGTATCGGGACTAAAGTTATACGCCGAAATCGCGGGCTCAGTAATGAGCGGTAGCGGAGCGTTCCGTAAGCCTGTGAAGGTGAACCGTGAGGTTTGCTGGAGGTATCGGAAGTGAGAATGCTGACATGAGTAGCGACAAAGAGGGTGAGAGACCCTCTCGCCGAAAGACCAAGGGTTCCTGCGTAAAGTTAATCTGCGCAGGGTTAGCCGGCCCCTAAGGCAAGGCCGAAAGGCGTAGTCGATGGGAACCACGTTAATATTCGTGGGCCAAGGGATGAGTGACGGATTTCGAAAGTTGTATCCTCTTATTGGATTGAGGGTGCAGCCTGGAAGTCCCAGGAAATAGCCTCCCTATTAGACCGTACCCGAAACCGACACAGGTGGTCAGGTAGAGCATACCAAGGCGCTTGAGAGAACTATGTTGAAGGAACTCGGCAAATTACCTCCGTAACTTCGGGAGAAGGAGGCCTCACATTGGGCAACCAGTGCTGAGGGGCACAAAACTGGGGGTTGCGACTGTTTATCAAAAACACAGGGCTCTGCGAAGCCGTAAGGCGACGTATAGGGTCTGACGCCTGCCCGGTGCCGGAAGGTTAAAAGGAGAAGTGCAAGCTTTGAATTGAAGCCCCGGTGAACGGCGGCCGTAACTATAACGGTCCTAAGGTAGCGAAATTCCTTGTCGGGTAAGTTCCGACCTGCACGAATGGCGTAACGACTTCCCCACTGTCTCCAACATAGACTCAGCGAAATTGAATTCCCCGTGAAGATGCGGGGTACCCGCGGTCAGACGGAAAGACCCCGTGAACCTTTACTACAGCTTCACAGTGGCATTAAAGAATATATGTGTAGGATAGGTGGGAGGCTTTGAAGCATGGTCGCTAGATCGTGTGGAGCCAACCTTGAAATACCACCCTTGTCTTCTTTGATGTCTAACCGCGGCCCCTTATCGGGGTCCGGGACCCTGTGTGGCGGGTAGTTTGACTGGGGCGGTCGCCTCCTAAAGTGTAACGGAGGCGCGCAATGGTAGGCTCAGAGCGGTCGGACATCGCTCGTTGAGTGCAATGGCATAAGCCTGCCTGACTGTGAGATCGACGGATCGAGCAGAGTCGAAAGACGGTCATAGTGATCCGGTGGTCCCGAGTGGAAGGGCCATCGCTCAACGGATAAAAGGTACTCCGGGGATAACAGGCTGATGATGCCCAAGAGTCCATATCGACGGCATCGTTTGGCACCTCGATGTCGGCTCATCACATCCTGGGGCTGGAGCAGGTCCCAAGGGTTTGGCTGTTCGCCAATTAAAGTGGTACGTGAGCTGGGTTCAGAACGTCGCGAGACAGTTTGGTCCCTATCTGCCGTGGGTGTTGGAGACTTGAGAGGATTTGTCCCTAGTACGAGAGGACCGGGATGAACACACCTCTGGTGGACCTGTTGTGGCGCCAGCCGCATTGCAGGGTAGCTATGTGTGGACTAGATAACCGCTGAAAGCATCTAAGCGGGAAACTAACCTCAAAACTAGGTCTCCCTGAGAGCCGTGCAAGACCAGCACGTCGATAGGCTGGGTGTGGAAGTGCAGCAATGCATGGAGCTAACCAGTACTAATTGCTCGATAGGCTTGATCGTGAAACTCGTGTGTAGTGTAAAGCGCATCGCTTTCGCTCATACTTGGGCCTCGAAAAGACATTTTGGTTTCATATTGCATTATACCTTGCTGATTTCCGCCGACCCGGTGGTTATGGCAGGGGGTCCCCACCCGATCCCATCTCGAACTCGGTCGTTAAGCCCCCTTGCGCTGATGGTACTTCGTCTTAAGGCGCGGGAGAGTAAGTCGCTGCCGGGTCCGCAGAAATCAGTAAGTATAATGCCTCTTGCAGACACAATCTTTCCATTACTTCGAACAGCCGTCTCGCGACGGCTTGCCGTGACGGACCTCGGTCCACACGGCTCTTGTCCGGCCTCAGCCTGGAAATGGCGGGCCGGATTTGCATTTCAGGGCCCAGCGCCTTAAATGCTCATACAGTTGACGCGGGATGGAGCAGTCCGGTAGCTCGTCAGGCTCATAACCTGAAGGTCACAGGTTCAAATCCTGTTCCCGCACCCAAATAAAGAAACCCGTCTCATCCGTGAGGCGGGTTTTTTTGTGCCTGGCGTTCAGGCGAAATGAAAAAAGCGCGCTGGCAGGACCAGCGCGCTTTTCATGTCTACCAGACCGTGAGGCCCAGCCTATTCAGGCTTGTTGGCGTCAGCCGTTTCTTCGATCTTGTCGCCAGCCGCTTCGATGTCCTGGCCGGCACCTTCGACAGTGTTACAGGCCGTGAGGAACAGGACCATGGCAGCAGCGCCGATGGCACCAGCCGTTTTGAGTGCGTTTTTCATTATCAGTCTCCGTGCAATTAACCTTCAGACCCAACGCACGCTCTGACACCCGGTTCCCGTATTTTCGCTGACGGGAGCAATTATTTTTTGAGGTGGATCGCACCGTTCAGGAACACGTCGACGACCACGTTGACTGACGCCTCGATCTCTTCCGGGCTCGGGCGAATGCTGTCGTCCATCAGCGCGCGGTTCACCAGGCCGGCGCGCGCCATTTCCAGAAACAGGCTGGCGGCCCGGTAGGGGTCTTCGAGTTGGATCTCGCCTGCGTCGACGCGGTCGATCAGGTAGTCGGCGAGCGCCTGACGCAGGCGGTCGGGTCCGCGGCGGGCGAATTCCCGGGGAATCTCCGGGAATTTCCGGGCAAGCCCCAGTATCAGCCGGTACATTTCAAGAGATTCCGGTTCGAGCAACTTGCTCGTGAATTGCTGTCCAATCCGGCGCAGGCCGTCGGCGACCGGGGCATGGGCCGACAATTCGACCCCCATGCTGGCCGTGATCTGGCGGATACGCTCGTCGAGCATGGCCAGGAACAGGCCCTGCTTGTCGCCAAATTGTGAATACAGGGTCGACAGCGACCCGCCAGCGCGCAGGACGATGTCCGACATGCTGGCGGCTTCATAACCCTGCTCAAGGAACACTTCGCGCGCTGCCGCAATGAAAGCCGCACGTCGTTTGTCGCCCCGGCTGACCGGTTCAGTGTCTTGCGTATCCGTCGTGCCGGCTGTGTCCATGCCTGCTTGGGTCCTGTCTCTGCCAAATTCCAAGATAACCACTTGAAACCGTAATTGACATTACACATTTTTCGAGTGTAATCAATATTACACTTACCGTGCTCTGTCTTGGCGAAACAATGATGAGGTATTCAGATGGCGCTCAAGCCATTTCCGTCTGCTCCGAAAGTCGTCGAGCCGGTGAAGGAACCCGACCGGGGCGAGGTCCAGACTGCAAGCAATGATGCCGTTGCCGCGACCACCGCACCGCCCGTCAATTACCGCCGTTATGCCGCCTATGCCGCGATTGCGCTTGCCGCGTTGTTCGCTGTCTGGAAGGGCGCCGACTGGTGGACAACCGGCCGTTTCGAAGTGACCACAGACAATGCCTATATCCGCGCGGACATCACCACGGTTGCCTCCAAGATCCAGGGCTATGTCGAAACCGTGGCGGTGAAGGACAATCAGGCCGTGACGGCGGGTGACCTTCTGGTCGTGCTCGAGGGCGCAGATTACGCCGCGCGCCTGTCGGAAGCTGAAGCCGCCCTGTCACAGGCAGAGGCCCGGGCCGCGCAGGCGCGCGCCGAAGTCGCGTCCAGGCGCTCGCTCGAAGCGTCTGCACTGGCCGAGATATCAGCTCAAAGGGATCGGCTCGCCGAAACGCGCGCGACGGTTCAGTCCGTGAAGGCAAATGAGAAACTCGCGACCGACGATCTCACACGCTACACAGAGCTTGCGGGCAAAGGACACTATCCTGCCGCCCGTCTGGAAACAGCGCAGGCCGAGTCCGATGCCGCAGGTGCCGAAGCGAACCGCGCTTCCGCTGCGGTCACGACCCAGAAGAGCCAACTGCATGTTGCCGAGGCCGGTCTTGCGCGAGCCCGTCAGGACATTATCGCCGCCGAAGCAGCCGTTGCAGGTGCAGACGCGCAGGTCGAAGCTGCGCGCGCCCGTGTGACCGCAGCCCAACTCGAGGCAGGCCGCACGGAAATCCGTGCACCGATTTCCGGCGTCGTCGCCAACCGTGTCGTATCGGAGGGACAATTGCTCAGCCCCGGCCAGCAGGCCCTTTCGATCGTTCCGGTCGACCAGGCCTATGTCATTGCCAATTTCAAGGAGACGCAGGTCGAGAAGATGCGCCCCGGCCAGAAGGTCGCGCTGCATGTCGACGCCTATCCCGATCTCAGGGTCGACGGCATTGTGGACTCGCTCGCGCCAGCCTCGGGCGCACAGTTCAGCCTGATCCCGCAGGATACGGCCACCGGCAATTTCACCAAGATTGTCCAGCGCGTGCCCGTACGCGTCGCCATCTCGAAGGACGCGCTCGATACCGGCCTGATGCGTCCCGGCCTGTCGGTCGAGGCGGTCGTCACCGTCAAGCCGGCAAAGTCGTGAGATGACCACGTCCGACACGACGCAGGCGACCAGTCCTCCGGCTGAGACTGCCAGCGACAAGGTGCCGTGGACACTGCATGTCGGTTTCTTTGCGATGGTCATCGGCATGTTCATGTCGATCCTCGACGTGCAGATCGTCGCGAGTTCGATCCGGCAGATCCAGGCGGGCGTCTCGGCCAGCAGCGAGGAAATCGCCTGGGTGCAGACAGGCTACCTGATCGCCGAAGTCGTCGGTATTCCACTCTCGGGATTTCTCAACCGTGTGTTCGGCCTGCGCCGCCTGTTCATGATGTCTGCAGCGGCGTTCACGGTGTCCAGCGTGCTGTGCGCCGTATCATGGGATTTGGATTCCCTCGTCTTCTTCCGGTGCATCCAGGGCTTTGTCGGCGCTGCCATGGTGCCGTCGACCATGGCGGCGGCCTTCACGCTGTTCCCCGGCGGCCGGTCGATGACGCAGCAGGTGATGATCGGCATGGTCGCCACGCTCGCGCCATCCATCGGACCGACCCTGGGCGGCTGGATCACCGGGCACATGAGCTGGCACTGGCTATTCCTGCTCAATGTCATTCCCGGGATTGTTGCGGTCGTACTCGTGTGGCGGTTCATTCCGCGCCAGAAGGGCGAGGCGAACCTGTTGCGCCGCATCGACCTGGTGGGGCTTGCGAGCATGGCGGTGATGCTGGGCGCCTTTGAATGGATCGTCGAAGAAGGCCCGGCAGAAGGGTGGTCCCAGAGCGGCATGATCGTCCGCTGGACGTTCTACTGCATTGTTGCCACATGTATTTTCTTCTATCGCGCCTTTCGCGTCGAACATCCGATCGTCGATCTCACCGTGTTCCGCGACCGGAACTTTGCTTCGGGCGCAATCGTCGGGATCGTGGTCGGATTCGTCCTGTATGGATCAGTGTACGCGTTGCCGCTCTTCCTTGGGCAGGTCCAGGGCTATTCCGCGCTGCAGATCGGACAGATCATGGGTGTGTCGGGGCTGGCCATGTTCTTTGGCGGGCCGATCGCCGGAGCACTGACGCGGCGGTTCGATCCGCGCCTCATCCTCGGCACGGGACTGGTCATGATCACGATCGGTGTCGCGGGCAATGCACAGATGACGCAGGAATCGAGCTTCAACGAATTGTTCTGGCCGCAGGCCATTCGTGGCGTCGGCCTGATCATGACCATGGTGCCAACCACAAATCTCGCCCTCGGCACGCTGCCGCCACTGCGGGTGGCGAACGCGTCAGGCCTGTTCACCGTCTGCCGCAACCTTGGCGGCGCCGTCGGCATCGCCTTCCTCAACACGCTGATGTTGCACTATAATTCGCTCCACCAGCAGGAACTCTCTGCGGGAATGAGCATCGCGCGTCCGGCGGTCCAGGCATGGCTCAGTCAGGAGGCGGCGCGCCTGCAGGCGGCGGGCGTGGCCGATCCGCAGGGCGCGGCGATGATGGAGCTCGGCCACCGGGTCCAGATGGACGCCCTGGTGATGACCTACAATAACCTGTTCATGGCGATGGCCATGGCGTCCGCTGCGGCATTCCTGATTGTCTTCGTCCTGCGGAAGCCCAATCCCGCAACAGGGCCTGCCGCGGCGCATTAGTCTCTCCGGAAAACAAGAAGGGCGCTGAAGCATCAGCGCCCTTTTTTGAACCTGTAAGTCGCCGGAATGTCAGACGACGTTCTTTCCGCGTACGGCCCGAACCACGAATGTCAGGACCAGAAGGGCCAGGAAGACGAAGAACAGGATCTGCGCGATCCCGGCCGAAGCCCCGGCGATGCCGCCGAAACCAAGTGCGGCGGCGATAATGGCGAAAATGAAGAATGCGAGTGCCCAACCGAGCATGATGTGTCTCCTTGTGTTTGTGTCCGGCTTGCGGCGCCGTTGCATAATCAACTCGGGCGCCGCTCGAATGGTTCCGGAAAAATTCAGGCGGAACCTTCGCTCGATCAGCGGCGTTGCTTTGGTGGCGCGCGTGCGTCAGGGCCGTCTCGACACGAAGGAACATACGTTGAAACTCTACGCGCTGATCAATGCCGAGTCCGGCTCAACGCCAAACAATTCCGAAGACGCATTGCGGGCAGAGCTGCAGGCGCTCGGCCTTGTCGCGGAAATTGTCCCGGTTGGCGCCGGTGACCTGAATTCGGCCGTCCAGACCGCGATTGCGTCCGGGCCAGATGCCCTGATTGTCTGGGGCGGTGACGGATCCGTGGCCTGCGCGCTGTCGGCCAGTGGCCCGTCGGGCCCGCCCGTGCTCGCGCTCCCGGGCGGTACAATGAACCTTGTCCACAAGCGCCTGCACGGCGAGGATATGGATTGGAAAAGGATACTGGCCAGCGCGCTGGGCGCGCCCGCGTCCGAACCGTTCTCTGCCGGGTGTGTCTCGGAACACCTGTTCTTCGTGGCCGCCATGATGGGTCAAGTGACAGCTCTGGCGGAATCGCGCGAGGCTGCCCGGCACGGGCAACTGCTCAAGGCCGCCCAGCTGGCGGTCAGTTCGGATGCGCTGACGCTCGACCGGCGCCTGCGCCTCGAGTCGGCGCACGCATCCGGAAACCAGACATTCGATGCGGTTGCGGCTGCGGTGGTGATTGGCGGCGGTTCAGCGCCCAGGCTGGAGGTCGCCGCGATTCACCCGCAGTCGACGTTCGACTGGATGGCCATTGCCTTGGACGCGCTGGCGAATGGCTGGCGCGATGCGGACTCCATCGAGATCGACGAGACGAACACCGTTGTGATTACCGACGCGGATGGAATTGAATTTGCGGCAACCATTGACGGCGAGACCGTGACCATGCCGAGCGGCACGGCTATCAGCCTCAAACGCCACGCCGCGAACGTCCTGCGCGCCCGGCCAGCCTGATGCGTATTGTCCAGCTGGCAGACCTGCACTTCGGCACCGAGGACCCGCGCGCCATCGATGCTGCGGCGTCGCGGATAGATGGACTGGAACCGGACGTGATCGTGGTCAGCGGCGACATGACCCAGCGCGGCAAGCACCGGGAATTCCAGGCCGCCCGCGACTGGATCGATGCGCTGAACCGGCCGACCCTGATCGTGCCGGGCAATCATGATACGCCGCTGCTGAACATGCTGTCGCGCGCGCGCCGGCCGTTCAAGCGCCACCATTCCTATTTTCCCGTCCGGACGGACATGCTCCAGGTGGGGGATGTCAGCATTGACGGCCTGAACACGGCGCGGGGCTGGCAGGCGCGGTCGAACTGGGCGGAAGGCTCTGTCCGCCTTGACCATCTCGCCGAGATTGTCTCCCGCGATGCGCCAGCTGACTCGCTGCGCATGCTCGCCTGCCACCATCCCTTCCGGTCGCCGACAGGTGCGCCGCTCAGGACGCAAACCCGGCGCGGTGTGCGGGCCAGCGAAATGTTGGCCGCCAGCGATATCGCGGTGCTCCTGACGGGGCACGTGCACACGCCCCACGCCGAACTGATCCGCGAAGCAACAGGCAACTATATCGCCATCTCGGCAGGCACGCTCTCCACGCGCCTGCGCAACGCGCTTCCGGCCTTCAACAGCCTGGAGCTGACCGAATCCTCGCTCTCGGTCGAGACGCACGATTTCGATGGTACGGCGTTCAGTGCCAGGCCGTTGGGCAACTGGCAGATGTCAGAGATCATGCCGGGGTAGCTGCCCGGAACCGGCCATTTTTGGGCCCTGACAGGGCGTGGCGCCTGCAGGACTAGGGAGTTCCGCGTATTTTCAGCACCCCTGCGAAGGTCAGTATGGAACATAGCGCCCCCCCGACCGTTAATAGGACGCCAATATCAAAGGAGCTCAGAATGAACACCAAGACAGCAACCAGCGCCGCGCTGAAATCAGAGATCAATGACGATGTCGAGGCACTGAAGGGCGACATTGCCGCCCTGCGTGACGACTTGCGCGAAGTCGTCAAGGACATGCGCAGCCTCGCCGGCGTGCGCGCTCAGGCAGGCATCGAAAAAGGCGCGGAACTGGCCAAGAAGGCCGGTGAAGAGGTTGAAGAAGCCAAGACGGCGGTCGAGACGCGTATCCGCGAAAACCCGCTGACTGCCATCGGCATTGCCTTCGGTGCCGGCCTGATGCTGGCATTGCTGCGCCGGAACTAGGTATCCATGGATACGACGAAACTTCGTCTCTTCGCGGCCGTCGCCGGGATCGTTTTCGGTCTTGGCGGCGTGTTTGCGCTTGCGGTCGCTATGACGCTCGCCCTTGCCAGCATCATGGGCATTGTCGGCGCCAGCTTCACCGTAGCGGCGCTCCTGCTATCGGCTGCCTGCGCCTGTCTCTATCTCTTTCTCCAGCCCCAACGCTCTTCGGCCGAGGAAGTGGACAATATCGAAGACGCGGCCGCCGATGCCTTGGCAGACCTGCCATTCGACGCGATAAAATCGATCATTGAAAAGCGCCCGCTTACCGTGGCGGCGCTGGCAATGGTCGCGGGTTACTCTGTCGTGCGTGATCCTGCCGGTGTCGCGCGCCATGCGCAGCGTTTCATGCTAGGCTTGCTCTGACCGGGATTGACTCCCCGGTTGGATCAGTCCCCCACGCAGGCAGGAGATACATGCGCTCGGTTTTCCTGATTGTCTCCGCGCTGACAGCGGGCGTCGCGCTCGGGCGCAAATTCCTGTCAGGCGAAGTGACCAGTCGCAAGAACAAGGCGATCGAGGCCGCCGCCCAGGAGGCGCGCATCCGCATCCGGCGTGAAGCCCATAAATTCCTGACGGCGAGTTTCCGCCATTTCGCCATTGCGACGGGCGTGAAAGCGGTGATTCTGGCTACGCTCTGGATCGTCTGGCGCGCGCACGGCCTCAGCGACAAGGCGATTTCCATTTCCGTCGGCACCGCGCTCGTCGCCTTCCTGATCCGCGACGCCTGGGTGATCTACCCGACTGCCCGCTACGTCATCAGCACGCTGGTGCGAAACGGTTGGCATCCCCTGCGCGCGTTGCGCGAAACCGTTGCGGCACTCGTGTTCGAACAGGTGCTGGCAGAGGCGCAGTCCCAGCCCCAGCCGCGTTCGCACAAACTGCTCATCTCTCTTGCCGGCCACGACCGCACGACACTGCACAAGGAAGTCGCCGAAGCCGTGGCCGACATTGCCCGCCAGGCCTCGTGGGACGATCTCAAGCCCTACATCTTGAGCGCCGTCGCCAAGACCGTGTCGATCATGGCCATCTACGGCATCATGGTCGCCGTGCTCGTCTCCCGGTTGCCCTGAACGGGGACGTACACGGGCGACTGACCGCTGGCCTGCATTCCCTGAATGACCGCTTCGGGCAACCTGCTTTGACTTGGAACAAGAGTCTGCCTCACGCCTTGGGCTAAACTGATCAAGTGGGATGGGGCGCACGTTTCAATTGGTACGGATAGGAGCAGGAATATGGATGATGCAGTTCTGAAGGATCTCGTTGAAGAAGAGTTGGAGTGGGAACCGAGCGTTGATGCGACCGATATCGGGGTCGGCGTCGAGGACGGTGTCGTCACCTTGATGGGCTACGTGTCCAGTTTTACCCAGAAAATGGCGGCCGAGCGCGCAGTAAGCCGGGTCAAGGGCGTACGTGCGATCGCCCAGGAGCTTGAAGTTCGCTTTGCTGGCATGGACACAGAAGCAGATGACCGGATCGCGAAGCGGGCCCTTGACGTCCTGGACTGGGACGTCGCGATTCCGAGTGGCGCCATAAAGGTCAAGGTCCAGAATGGCCATGTGACGCTCTCCGGAGAAGTGGACTGGCGATACCAGGCAAATCGCGCCCGGGACAAGATCGACGGCTTGCCCGGCGTGAAGGCCGTCAGCAACCTGATCCAGATCAAGCCGAAAGTCTCGGGCAAGGACGTCAAGGAGCAGATCGAACAAGCGCTCAAGCGCGATGCGGAACTGGAAGCCAAGACCATTCGCGTCTCGGTCCAGGATGGCAAGGTCACACTGGAAGGCAATGTTCACACTTGGCACGATCGTGAAGTCGCCGAGCAGGCGGCGTGGGCCGCGCCCGGCGTTCAGGATGTTATTGATCGCATTCGCATCAGCTGAAATGGGTCGCATTGACGAACCGTATTGAGGCCGCTGCACTGGCAGTGTCAGGAGAACGGCCTCATGGAGGCGGGCATTTTCTGCGAATGCCCGCTTCTTCCATTTACCTCACCTCAACAACCTTGCGACCATCCGGCATGCGCGGTCGCCTGCGGTCCGGCGAAAGACCCGGTCCGGCAAGACTTTCCGGATCGATCACGAGTAACGGCGTCTGGAGCGGGTGAAGGGAATCGAACCCTCGTATTCAGCTTGGGAAGCTGCTGCTCTACCATTGAGCTACACCCGCGCGCCGCGCTCATTTGAGCCGGAAAACAGGCCCGCGCAAGGCCCATTGCCATTGCCGCTGGCGATTCGCCGCCGTCCGGCGTAGAAGGCCCGGCATGAACGGATTTTTACTCGTAGCAGCAGGCGGCGCCCTCGGCGCCATGCTCCGGCACAGCGTCGGATATGCCGCCGTGCGCATGCCTATGGGCGGCGCGGCGGGCGCGACCCTGATCGTCAATATTGTCGGCAGCGCGCTGATGGGCGTGCTGATGGCCTGGCTGATGCACCGGCAGGGCCCGTCACAGGGCGCCTGGCTGATGTTCCTCGGCACCGGCCTGCTGGGCGGATTCACCACATTCTCCGCCTTTTCACGCGAAGTCGTCATCATGATGGAATCCGGCGCTTACATGCGCGCGCTCAGCTATGCGCTCGTCTCTGTCATCGTCTCGGTCCTCGCGCTGATGGCGGCATTTTACATTACACGGAAGGTGCTCGCATGAGCGGCCAGATCATTACCGAAACCGTCACCGACAAGGAAGAAGGCACGCGCCTCGACCGCTGGATCAAGCGCCGCGTGCCGGTCACGCAGGGCCAGGTCGAGAAATGGCTGCGCACCGGCCAGGTCCGCGTCGATGGCGGCCGCGCCAAGGCGAACATGCGCCTGTCGGCGGGCATGGCCGTGCGCCTGCCCATCCTTGACGGCGAGGCCCCGCGCCAGCGCGACCCGGCGGCGAACGCCACGCAAAAAGACCGCGACTTCCTGAAAGAGCTGATCATTTACGAAGACGACGAGATGATTGCCTTCAACAAGCCCGCCGGCCTCGCCGTGCAGGGCGGCTCGGGGCAGGGGCGCCATATCGACGGCATGCTGCCGGCCCTGTCGGAAGGCCAGCACCGCCCGGTTCTCGTCCACCGGCTCGACAAGGACACGTCCGGCGTCCTGCTCGTCGCGAAATACCCTGCCGCTGCCGCGCGCCTGGGCGACCTGTTCCGGGGCCGCGAAATGGACAAGGTCTATTGGGCCGTCACCGTCGGCGTGCCCAACCCGCCCTTCGGCCAGATCCGCTGCTGGATGGTCAAGGGCGTGCCCGACGACCGTGAGGAAAGCGGCTGGCGTCCGGTCAATCCGAAAATCAAGCACCGCGACGCCGACCGTGAGCGGATGATCCGCAGCTCCCAGGGCATCGAAGGCGCCAAGCATTCGATCACCGACTACGCCGTCATCTCGACCGCCGGACAGAAGGCCGCCTGGGTCGCCCTCAAGCCGCTGACGGGCCGCATGCACCAGCTGCGCTTCCACATGCTGGAAATGGACACGTCGATCCTCGGCGACTTCAAGTACAAGAGCCGCCGTGAAGTGCCCAATGGCCTTGCCCATGGCATGCACCTGCACGCCCGCGCGCTGATCATCCCGCGCGAACATGGCAAGCCGCTCAGCATCGTCGCGCCGCTGCCGCCGCACATGAAAGAGACGTTCGAAACCCTCGGCTTCCTCGAGCAGGAGGCGGGCAAGAACCCGCTGGCGCCTTTCGTCTGATGCTGAAACTCGCGATCTGGGACATGGACGGCACCATTGTCGACAGCCGTGACGTCATCCTGACGGCGATGACCCGCGCCTTCGAGACCTGCGATCTTGCCCCGCCGGCGCATGACGAGACCCGCAAGATCGTCGGCCTCAGCCTGCATGACGGTTGCCGCATCCTAGCGCCGGACGACATCACGGACGGCAAGCTCGACGACCTCGTCGCCGCCTATCGCGATGCCTTCATCCTGCGCCGCACGGAGCCCGGCTTCCTCGAGCCGCTCTATGACGGCGCGATGGAAACCCTGCAGCAGCTGCGCGACGACAACTGGCTGATCGCCATGGCCACAGGCAAGTCGCATCGCGGCATCCGGGCCATCTTCGAGATGCACCCGCTCGAACCTTTCTTCGACACGATCTGGTGCGCCGATGACGGCCCCGGCAAGCCGCACCCGTTCATGGTCGAACAGGCCATGGGCGCGCTGGGCGCTGAGCCGCACCAGAGCCTGATGATCGGCGACGCCATTCACGACATCAATATGGGCAACGCGGCCGGTGTGCGCACACTCGGCGTCAGCTGGGGCTTCGGCACGGCGGGCGAACTGGAAGCGGTCGGCGCCCACGAGGTTCATGCCTCGTTTACCACGCTGCAGGACAGCCTGGCCCGGTTCGGCCAGAATACCGGGAACTGACAGCCGCCCGCCGCGTTGGGCCTGTATGGAAAAGCGCAACACAAAAAAAGACAGTTCAGACATGTCATGGAAGTTCGAAGCGGGCATCGTCGCCGCTGGCGCGATCGCGCTTGCCACCTTCCTGACGGTGGTCCTGCTGCGTCAGGCCGAGTCAGGCCCTGCGCCCGTCAGTCACTTTATCCAGTCGGATTTTGATGTCTTCGACCGGGGCTTCAAGGTCGGCAGCGAGACCTGCGATGTCGGGCTTGCCGCCCAGAAAATCTGCCTGCGCAGTTCACCGCTGGAAAAAGAAATCCAGCGCGGCCAGATCCTGCCGGCCTATATTCCCGCCCTCGGTGCAGAATTTCGCGTGATTGTCCAAACCAGCCTCAAGGACGAGACCCTCCGAACCGTGCGTTACGGCCAGACGCTGGTCCTGCTGGAACCCGAGACGCGCCGGGTTGCAGACGTCCTGCACCTGATGGCGCCAGACTTTGTCTCGGCCCAGAACGGCCCCGCACAGCCAAAAGTCTGAAATGCCACTTGGAACAGGCCGCCAGCGGGCCTAAAGCCTGCGGCATGACTAGTTCCGACCAACCCAAACGTTTCTACAAGCAGGCTGCCATCGAGCCCATCGAAGGCGGCTGGACCGTGGCGCTCGATGGCCGCACCATCAAGACGCCGGGCCGCGCCGCGCTCACCCTGCCCAGCGAACGCCTTGCCAAGGCCATCGCCGCCGAGTGGAACGCCCAGGAAGAGCATATCGATCTGCTCGCCATGCATCTTACCCGCCTCGCCAATGTCGCCATCGACCGGACAGAGGAGGCCCGCGACGACATGGCCGACGAACTCACCCGCTATTGCGAGACCGACCTGATCTGCCATATCGCCGAAACGCCCGACGAACTCGCCGAGAGCGAGGAATCCCACTGGGCGCCGGTGCGCGACTGGGCCGGCGACACGCTTGGCGTCAACCTTGTGCCCGTGGTCGGCATCGTCGCCTCGCCCCAGCCGGACGCCTCGCTGGATGCCGCCCGCGACCATGCGCTCGGCCTCGACGCCTTCCGTCTCACCGGCCTCGTCTATGGCGCCGGCCTGTACGGCTCGGCCCTGCTTGCGCTGGCCGTGGAGCAGGAAGCGATGAGCGCAGAGGACGCCTATGAAGTCTCGCGCATCGACGAAGCCTGGCAGGCCGAACATTGGGGCGAGGACGCCGAAGCCAAGGCGGCCACCGAGGCCAGGCGGCTGGAAGCCAAGGCCCTCGGCGTCTGGTTCCGCGCGCTGGCCTGACCCGGCCATTTTCCGCCCACTGCAAAAAAACGCAGGATGAACACCGGCTTCAGCCCCGGTTCCCGGCCTGCGTGTTTTCCTGCACCCATGATAAAGCGCATCATGACCTACCGAGTGGCTGCTGCAGCGTTTGCTGTGCCGGCGCTCTTCGCTGCCCCTGCCGCCGCAGACCCGGTTCGCGGGGCGATCGTGCAACTCGAGCACAAGCTCGGGGCTGACACATCGCTCACCCTTCAGGTCGGCCACGATAACCGCTATCAGCGCGACCATCGCGACAACCGCGATTATCGCCGCGGCTACCGCCTCAACCAGTGGGGCCAGTCCGAACGGGACGTCCGCGGCCTGCGCCGGGACGCCGTCCAGGCCTGCCGCCGCGCGGTCGCGCACGATGCCTACCGTATCGGCTATCGCGACGTGGATTTCGACGATGACCGCCGCGTCCGCCAGACCGGCCCGTACGACTTCCGCGTCCGCCTCGATGATGTCGAATTCGAAGCGCGCCGCCGGGACCGGGAAAGCGACGTGACCTGTTCGGTGCGGCGCGGCCATGTGGTCGATATCGAAGGTATCCCGGCCGCAGGCCACCGTGGCTACCGGAATGCCCGGAATGATCGCGGCCGCGGCCATTCCGGCCATCGCGGCTACTGATACGGCGTCTGGAACATGGGGCCCCGGTCTCCGGATCGGGGCCTTTTTCGTGCCCGATCCCCGGCCATCGCTGCCGCGCCGTCACCCATTGCCACACTTGCCATTGCTGACGGGCCGTTTATCAGTCTCAGCCACAGGTTTATGGCAGGGAGAGGCCCCGAATGCAGGACGTTATCGAAGCTCTGGAAGCACGCCGCGAAGCAGCCCGTCAGGGTGGCGGCGCCGCCCGGATCGAGAAACAGCACGAAAAGGGCAAACTGTCCGCCCGCGAACGCGTGGCCGTCCTGCTCGACGAGGACAGTTTCGAAGAATTCGACATGTTCGTGGAACATCGTTGCGCCGATTTCGGCATGCAGGACCAGAAAATCCCCGGTGACGGCGTTGTCACCGGCCAGGGCACCATCAATGGCCGCCTCGTCTACGTCTTCTCCAAGGACTTCACCGTCTTCGGCGGCAGCCTCAGCCGCGCCCATGCCGACAAGATCGTCAAGGTCCAGAAAATGGCCGTCCAGAACGGCGCGCCGGTTGTCGGCATCTTCGATGCGGGCGGCGCGCGCATCCAGGAGGGCGTTGATTCGCTCGCCGGTTATGCCGACATCTTCATGGAAAACGTCCTCTCCTCCGGCGTGATCCCGCAAATCTCCGTCATCATGGGCCCGTGCGCCGGAGGCGACGTCTATTCGCCCGCCCTGACAGACTTCATCTTCATGGTGAAGGACACGTCCTACATGTACGTCACCGGCCCGGACGTCGTCAAAACCGTCACCAATGAGGAAGTCACTCACGAGACTCTCGGCGGCGCCTCCGTCCATGCCGCCAAATCCGGCGTTGTCGACGGCGCCTTCGAAAACGATATCGAGGCGCTGACGCAAATGCGCCGCCTCATCGATTTCCTGCCTTTGTCAAACCGCGAAGACGCGCCAACGCGCCCCGTCCATGATGAAATCGAGCGCGTCGAGAACAGCCTCGACACGCTGATCCCGCCAAATCCGAACACGCCCTATGACATGAAGGAACTGATCATGAAGGTCGCCGACGAAGGCGACTTCTTCGAGATCAGCCCGAATTTCGGCGCCAACATCATCTGCGGCTTTGGCCGTATCGAGGGCTCCACGGTCGGCTTCGTTGCCAACCAGCCGATGACGCTGGCCGGCGTGCTCGACATCGACGCCTCGCGCAAGGCAGCCCGCTTCGTGCGCTTCTGCGACTGTTTCAACATTCCCGTCGTCACCTTCGTCGACGTGCCGGGCTTCATGCCGGGCACCAAGCAGGAATATGGCGGCCTCATCAAGCACGGCGCGAAACTCCTCTTCGCCTATGCCGAGGCCACCGTGCCCAAGGTCACCGTCATTACGCGGAAGGCCTATGGCGGCGCCTATGACGTGATGAGTTCCAAACACCTGCGCGGCGACGTCAACTATGCCTGGCCAACGGCCGAGATCGCCGTGATGGGCGCCAAGGGCGCGGTCGAGATCATCTACCGCAAGGAGATGGGCAACCCGGAAAAGATCGCCGAGCTGACGAAGGAATATGAAGACAACTTCGCCAATCCCTATGTCGCCGCCCGCAAGGGCTATATCGACGACATCATCATGCCCCACTCCACCCGCAAACGCATCGCCAAATCCCTCCGCACCCTGCGCACCAAGCAGCTCGAAAACCCCTGGAAGAAACACGACAACATTCCGCTTTAGGGGATTGGGTAAATGATTTCGATTCCGTACGATATCTCTCTTCTCCAAGAGATGTTGAAGACTCCTGATGACATTGGCGCCGTATTGCGGGGGCATTTGATTATCGAACGGTGTCTCGTGGATAAGTGCGCTCAGTTTTTTCCCGATGTCGAAAAAGTCTACGGAGATCGGCTGGACACGGCGCATTGCTTGCGACTGTTGCGTCTGATTTCGGCACCAGACAGTCTGCTTAATCCATGCGGGAAAATAAACTCGCTGCGAAATAAATTTGCACACGGCAAACTAAATGAGCTGACTGCACAGCATGTCCAGGAACTACGATCTCTTCTTCCAGATAAGATGAAGGGTTTCGTTGATTCGAATTCGATCAAAGTGTCAGATGGTAATGGGAATGAAGTCAGTCCCGCCACTCGAAATCTGCCAAGGATTCAACTGTCAATCATTGTATCACTTCTGCAAATGCAAATTTTGGCGGCGAACGGCACGTTCTCTGTTGAATTTGGACCCAACCAGAGTGCTCCAAAACTTACTTGGAAATCTATTGATTTCGACTGGTAAAGTGTCACCCACGACTCGGTCGACTGGGGCAATTCAGAAAAAGTAGGATGGGTTGAGCGCCGCGATACCCACCGTTCCCCAGCGCGACCTGTGCTGACCCCCACCCGGCCTCCCCCTTGCAGGGGGAGGAGTTTCTTTTTTGGTGCACTGACCATTCCACACCGGGCGGACTGTTCCTCCCCCTGCAAGGGGGAGGCTAGGTGGGGGTCCAACGGCCTTCCCCACGTAAACGTCATTCCAAATCCCCCTTGTCCGCCCTTAGGGAAGCCTGCCTACATTCCTTCCATCACTCATGAACACCGCCGCCCGGCGGCGCAAACGAAGGAAAACACCCCATGGCTGAAGCCTATATCTGCGCCGCCGTGCGCACCGCCGGGGGCCGCCGCAATGGCCGCCTCTCGGGCATCCACGCAAACGACCTCGGCGCGAAGGCGCTCGATGCCGTCGTCGCCCGCGCGGGCATCGACCCCTCGGTCATCGAGGACGTCATCTTCGGCTGCGTCACGCAGGCCGGCGAACAGGCCGGCCAGTTCGGCCGCATGTGCGTGCTCGCCTCGGGCCTGCCCGACAGCGTGCCTGCCGTCACCATCGACCGCCAGTGCGGCTCGTCTCAGCAGGCGATCCAGTTCGCCGCGCAGGCCGTCATGTCCGGCACGCAGGATGTCATCATCGCGGCGGGCGCCGAGTCCATGTCGCGCGCGCCGATGGGCTCGAACTACCTGCCGGGCTCCGGCATCTCGCCCATCTCCGACACGATCAAGCAGAAATACGGCGTCAAGGGTTTCAGCCAGTTCGCGGGCGCCGAAATGGTCGCCAAGAAACATGGCTTCACCCGCGATCTCACCGATGCGTTCGGCGTCGAAAGCCAGCGCCGCGCAGCCGCCGCTACCGCAGCGGGCGCCTTCACGGACGAGATCGTGCCCGTGGAAATCGTCACGCCCGAAGGCGAGATCGAAATGCACACGGTCGATGAAGGCATCCGCCCCGGCACCACGCTGGAGGCGCTCGCCAGCCTGAAGACGATGGCCGAAGGCGGCATCCTCACGGCCGGCACGTCGAGCCAGATCTGCGATGGCGCCTCCGCCGTCCTCATCGCCTCGGCCGAGGCCGTGAAGCGCTACGGCCTCACCCCGCTTGCCCGCATCCACAACCTCACCGTGACGGCGGGTGATCCGGTCATCATGCTGGAAGAGCCGCTCTTCGCCACGGACCGCGCCCTCCAGCGCGCCGGCATGAAGATCGGCGACATTGACCTTTACGAGGTCAACGAGGCCTTCGCCTCCATCCCGATGGCCTGGCTCAAGCATACCGGCGCCGACCCGGAAAAGCTCAACGTCAATGGCGGCGCCATCGCGCTCGGCCATCCGCTGGGCGCTACCGGCACCAAGCTGATGACCACGCTGATCTACGGCCTGAAAGCCCGGGGCAAGCGCTGGGGCCTGCAGACAATGTGCGAAGGCGGCGGCGTCGCCAACGTCACGATCATCGAAATGGCCTGAAGCAAAACGGGGAGAGCACAATCGCTCTCCCCGCATGCGTCCCCCTTGGTGCGGCGATCTATTCGCCGGTCTGCGGCATCATTGATCCATCATCGGACTTCATCATGGTGCACATGCCCGATTCCATCTTGGGGCAGTCCTTCATCATGTCCGGCATCATGTCCATGCAGGCCTGATGCGTCGCCATCATCTCGGGCGACATGGCGCTTTTGTCCCCGCCTTGCATATCAGCCATCATGTGCTGCTTCATCGCCATGCAGTCGGCTTGCGTGGGCGTCGCATCCTGGTCTGTCTGCCCCATCTGCTCGGTATGCTGCATCTGCGCCTGGTTCGGATACGAGGAGGCACAGGATGCCACTCCGGTTGCCGACAGGCACAGCAGTCCGGCGGCGGCGAGTCTTAAGGTCGTTGTTCGGAAAGGGATGGTCATCTGGTTGGGCTCCTGTTGTGCCAGTCTGACGACTGACGTCATGTCGGTGCGCTAGGTTTCGTCCTTATGCAGGTAATTGTAGATCGTGGCCGCCAGCCATGCGAGCGCTCCGGCTGACAGGCTCCAGATGAACAGGCCTGCGACGATGCCGGTCATGTTCAGCGTCCAGGACATGCCGCGGAAATCGGAATGCATCATGTGCCCGCTCATGGTCATCATGCTCCCGGGGGCAAGTCCGACCAGTGCCACGCAGATCAGCCAGACGATTGCTACGGCCAGTGAAACAGCGACGAATAACTTGTTTGCGTTGAGCTTCATGATTTCGGCTCGGTGTGGCTGGCGACGAAGAATGCGCCTTTTGGCAGTATATCCCCGGGCCTGTCGCCCGGACTTGCGATGAATCAATAGGCGGACACCTGAAGGCCAGCGTCTGCCTTATCCACACCCCACCGCGCCGGGCTTATAATGCGCGCCATGCCTGCCTTCTCCCTCTTCACCCCCATGCCGGGCCTGCCCTGGTACCTGCTGCCGATCTGGCCGCTCATCTTCTGGCGCATCCAGCGCCTGAAGACGTGGTTCCGCGATGCAGGCGGTCCGGGCAGCCAGATGCTCTGGGGCGTGATGTGGAATGGCCGCGTCGTCGTGCTGCAATTGTCCGACGATCTCTCCGGGCCGCATCCGGGCTGTTTCCGGGCACCTGTGTCAGGAAGGCTGGGACGGGTCCTCTCGGGTGAAGACCCGCTTTTCCCTCTCGTCCGCTCATCCCGGCGAAAGCCGGGACCCAGAGCCGCACACACAGGACGTGCCGCACGCGATCCCGGCTTTCGCCGGGAATACGGAGCCAAGATTCCCGACACCTGACCCCTACCTCCACCTCAGGACACCCATACCCCACCCGCGAAGCGCCCTCACAGGCGTCGCAAACTTTTGCCCCGCATTCTGGATTCCCCGGATCATCTGTGCCACCTAGACCGCTGATGGCGTCGCAACGGCGTTTGGCTTTCTGGAGGACGCGCGATGATCAACCGGCTCACATTGGCAGCGCTGGGTGGCGCACTCCTGCTCGGGGCCTGCACCCATGATGCGCCTGTCGCGCCCGACACCCTTGTCGAAGCGCCTGCCGCGCCGCAACCGGTCACCGAGGCCTATACCGTCCGCCTGTTCGGCGCCGATATCGGCGAACTCACCGCCACCACGACCGGCGCCAACATCCAGGTCGACTATGAATACCGCAACAATGGCCGCGGCCCGACAATGGCCGAGACGATCATCCTCGGCGCAGACGGCCTTCCGACCCATTGGACCATCGATGGCAACACCACTTTCGGCAACAAGGTCGCCGAAACCTTCGCCCTTGACGACGGAACGGCCAGCTGGGTCGATACGACCGGTCCGGGCAGCGAGCCGGCGACCGAGCCGCGCATCTATATCGCCCAGAACGCCTCGCCCTATGCACTCTCGGTCTATGCCCAGGCCCTGCTCGCCGACGCAGACCAGACGCTGCCCGCCTGGCCGGCCGGCGCCCTGCGCCTTGAAGCGCTCGAAGACGTCATCGTCGATGGCGGCCCGGACCCCATCGCCGCCACGGCCTATGCCCTGACCGGCGAAAGCCTCGACCCGACCTATTTCCTGATGGACGGCGAAGACGAGCTGTTCGCGCTGATCTCGCCGCGCTTCGTGATCGTCCGCAAGGGCTATGAGGGCGCCGAGGCCGAGCTGACCGCGCTGGCCGTCCGCCTCGCCTCGGCCCGTTACGAGGCCATCCAGGCAGCAACCGCCCACAAGTTCGACGGCCCGCTCCGCATTGCCGACGTCCGCATCTTCGATCCGGCGAAAAAGGCCCTCACCGGCCCGGTCTCGGTCCGCGTTGAAGGCACCACGATCAAGGCCATCGAGGCCGCCAATGCCAGCCATCCCGACGAGACCGTCATCGACGGCCAGGGTGGCACCCTCGTTCCTGGCCTCGCGGACATGCACGGCCATGTCGGTCAGGACGATGCCCTGCTCAATATCGCCGCCGGCGTCACGCTGATCCGCGACATGGGCAACGACAATGCCAAGCTGGCGGAACTGATCGGCAAGATCGGGGACGGAACACTCGCCGGTCCCCGCATCGTCCGGAACGGATTCATCGAGGGCAAGAGCCCGTTCAATTCCAATAACGGCATCCTTGTCTCCAGCGAGGAAGAAGCCGTCGCCGCCGTCGACTGGTATGCCGACCAGGGCGACTATTTCCAGGTCAAGATCTACAACTCGATGAACCCGGCCTGGGTGCCCGCCGTCGTCGCACAAGCGCGCAAGCGCGGACTCGGCGTCACCGGCCACGTCCCGGCCTTCACCAATGCCAATGCCATGATCGAGGCCGGCTATGACGAGATGACCCATATCAACCAGGTCATGCTTGGCTGGGTGCTCGAAGCGGGCGAAGACACCCGCACCCTCTTGCGCCTCACCGCCTTGCAGCGCCTGCCCAAGGTCGATCTCGACAGCGAACAGGTCCGGCACACGCTCGATCTCATGGTCGCCAACAATGTCTCCATCGATCCGACCTATGCCATCCATGAAGCCCTGCTCCTGTCACGCAATGGCGAAGTCCAGGCCGGCATGGCGGACTATGCCGATAACATGCCGGTCGGCGTCCAGCGCGATGCCCGCGCGGCGTGGTCGAATATCGAGACGCCGGAAGATGACGCCGCCTATGCCGGCGCCTTCGACCAGATCACGGGCACGCTGAAGCAGATGAAGGATCGCGGCATTCTCATTCTCATGGGCACAGACATGGGCGGATCGTTCACCCTGCACCGCGAACTCGAGCTCTACCAGAAAGTCGGCTTCACCCCGGCCGAGATCCTCGCCCGCGCGACGCAGGAGGCCGCCGACTATGTGAATCTTGGCGACGAGCTGGGCTCCATCACGCCCGGCAAGAAGGCGGACTTCTTCCTCGTGCCCGGCAACCCGGTCGAGGACCTGAAGGCGATCAAGACGATCGAACTCGTAGCCAAGGACGGCGTCGTCTACTTCCCCAGCGAGATCTACCCCTATTTCGGCATCGCGCCTTTCACCGAGGTGCCGCAAATCACCTCACCGGCACCGGCTGAATAGGGCCCGCAAGACCGGCCTGCAGCAAGTGTTGCGCATGGGCCACGGCAACAGGCTGCCTGCAGTATTATTAAAATGCTGAGCGGCCGCAGCCGCTCCCGAGGGCGCGGCTGCGGCCATTCCGGTTAACTCAGGCGCTTGAATAGTCTCGGGAAATTAACCCCGCTCCCCGCCACGGCAGGGGCGGCGTTAACCAACATTACCTATCTGCAAGAAGCTGCCGGCTTTCACGCTCTGTTTACGCGTCCGGCGCATTGTCAGCGAAGGTTAATACCAAGCCGTCCGTTGTTAAGAGGTAATACAATGCTGAAGAAAACTGTGCGCTGGGGTGCAGACGTTGGATGCCAGTCGAAAATCAAGCCACTGGAGACCACAGCAGAACTGTCGGATTTCGGCCTGAAAGGAAAGCTGGCCCAGGGCGAACTCGGCTTCAATCGCGCGCTGACCAAGCGCGACGCCAAGAATGACGCGGCTGATGCCATTCCGGCCTCGGATGCGATCACGCAGGACCAGTGGAGCGAACGCGAACAGCAGATCGCCGAGCGCGCCGAAACCGTGCGCCGTGGCCTGACCACCTGGCTCAGCACGACCGCCGCCAGCGTCCGCAATTTCATTCACGACTGCACGCCGGTCGATATCTATCCCGACCAGTTGCGCGAAGCGATCAAGTCGGAAGAAAACGAATACCGCCACCACGAGATGGATGACCGGTCAGAGGCGAAAGAAAGCCACGACGCCGCCATCATCGAATTGCAGACTTTCCGCGCCCGCCATGGTGACCGGATCGGCGACCGGACGCCCGATATCAAGAAGAATGTCGAGCAAACCGTTGCGATCCTCGTCTTCATCATGCTGCTCGAAGGCGGCTTCAATGCGCTCCTGTTCAAGGATGCCCAGTCGTCCGGCCTGATGGGCGGCCTGATGATCGCCTTCGCCGTCAGCGCGGTGAACGTCTGTGTCGCGGTGGTCACCGGCTTCTTCGGCATTCGCTACGCGTTCAATCATCCCCACATCGCCGCCCGCGTCTTTGGCGGGACAATCATGGCGATCGGCCTGTTGAGCGGCCTGTTCCTGAACTTCTTTGTCGCCCATTTCCGCGATGCCGTGGAGACCGGCCTGATCGCCGCGACGGCGGCCGGCACGATGGGCGAATTCTCCATGTTCGACATTTCGCCCGCGTCGGTGATGTCCGGCATGTTCCCGAACATCATTGGCCTTGATAGCTTCATTGCCATGGGCCTCCTGTTCATGGGGCTCACCGTCTTCGGGCTCGCCGTCTATGAAGGCTATGACCGCATTTCCGACAGCTATCCCGGCTATGGCCGCGTCTGGCGCAAGGAGCGGAAGGCCTATGAACGCCGCCAGCAGGTGCGCAATGGCGTGCGCGATGACCTGTCGGACTATTTCACCCAGTGCCGCATGTGGTTCGAGACCCAGCTTTCGCGCCATGCGGCCGCCAAGCGTGAAATCGAGAAAGCCATGAACGAGCTCGAATCGCGCCGCGACATCGCTGTTGCCATTGCGGCCAAGGCGGCTGACCAGGAGCGTTCGCTCAAGGTTGCCTACCGCCAGGCCCACCGCCGCCATCGCAACCAGCTGCGCGACAAGCTCGGCGAGCAGGCGGCATGCCCGGCCTATTTCGACGAGATTGTCACGCCGCAACTGCCGCCCTTCGACTACACGAAAGAGCGTGATCAGGCGAACACGGCGATCAAGGCCATCGACCAGAATCTGAAGGCCCTGAACATGACCCGTGAATGGCTGGAGACACATATCCAGCAGGTCCAGAAGGGCCTCTCGAGCATCGAGAAAAAAGTGGGCGAAGAAATCGAGAAGGTCCGTGACGGCAAGACATCCGGCAAGGCCTTCGTATCCGTGGACGAGGCGCGCCGCGCCTGAGGGCGGGGCCAGGAGAATAGACGATGGCTAGAAGACGAGAAAAAGGACCCTGGTTCTGGCGCGGCATGATCGGCCTGATGCTGTCAGGCGTGTTCGGCCTGTTTGCGCTGGTCGCCTTCAACATCCCGCCATCGGTGATGGCGGAAACCAGCTGCCGCATGGACCGCAAGGATCCGGCGCACACGGTTATCCTGCTCGACCAGTCCGATCCGTTCAATCCGAACGACCTCGACTGGGTGCATGAGTTCGTCGACAACGAAGCCCGGGCCCTGCCGAAATACGGGCGCCTCACTGTGATGACTCCGAATGCCGCGAGCCCCTATGATCCGAAGGTCATCTTCGTCAAATGTTCGCCCGGCAGCGTTGCTGATGCCAACCCGATCACGCAGAATCCGAAAATGATTGAGCAGGTCTGGCAGTCCGACTTCTACAAGCCGCTGATCGCCGAGATCGAAACCGCGCTCCAGGACACCCGCCAGCCAAGCTCGCCCCTGTTCGAGGCATTGTACACGATCGCGGACCGGGCCGACTTCCAGGCATCGAACGAGAACCGCCGTGTCGTCGTCGTGTCCGACCTGATGCAACATTCGGACGGCTTTTCCTTCTACAAGGTCGGCGCCGACTATGATGCCTATCTCGGTTCGAAACTCGGCCAGGCCAAGCCGCATATGGACAAGGTCCAGGTGGTCGCCCGCATCGTTCCGCGCCAGATCTACGACCTGCCGCTGGCCGATGTGAAAGCGTTCTGGCGGGCCTATTTCACAGAGGCCGGGGCCGAGTATGGCTCGGTGAATTGAGCGTTCCACTCTCCCGATTTGACACAGGCCGCCCCCACAAGGCGGCCTGTTTTCACTGGCGGCGCGGCAAAGAACGGGATTTCCCGGTGGCCTACTTTGGTGTAACCGCCGGGCATGACTGACATTCGCCCGCTTCCGCACATCCTGAAGACCAAACCCTATGTGCCCGGCGGCAAGCTCGCCGGCGCCAAAGGACCGGTCGTGATGCTGGCCTCGAACGAGAATCCGTTCGGGCCGAACCCGCTGGCCATCGAAGCGATGCGCGAAGCGGCGACCAGCGTGCACGTCTATCCCGATCCGGCCTATGGCGCGCTGCGCGAAGCGATTGCAGCCGAGGCAGGCATCGAGGATGCGAACCGGATCGCCGTGTCGTCCGGCTCGGATGAGATCATCCACTTGCTGACGCAATGCTATGCCGGGCCGGGCGATGAAATCCTGCAGACCGAACATGCCTTTTCCATGTACGCCGTTTCGGCGACCGCCCATGGCGCGGCCTGTATTTCGGTTCCCGAGACAGACCTGACAGCGGGTGCCAACGCGATCCTCGGCGGCGTATCCGAGCGCACCAAAATCCTGTTCCTCGCCAATCCGAACAACCCGACCGGCACGATGATGCCGGTCGAGGCGCTGACGCAATTGCAGGATGCCTTGCCGCCTCACGTCCTGTTCGTGATCGATGGCGCTTATGCCGAATATGTCGGCCCGGACTATGAAGCGGCGATCCGCGATCTCGTCGACCGGCGCGCCAACACGGTGATGATGCGAACCTTCTCGAAGATCCACGGCCTGGCGGCCGCCCGGCTCGGCTGGGCTTACCTGCCGCAGGCGATTGCCGAGACTTTCCAGCGCATTCGCGGCCCGTTCAACGTCAACAGCCTTGCGGTCGCCGCCGGTATTGCCAGTATCAGCGACCCGGCCTTCATCGTCATGAGCCGCGAGCACAATACGCTCTGGCGCGAAAAGCTGACCGATGCCCTCAATGCGATGGGCCTGACGACGCCGGTCTCGCACGCCAATTTCGTGATCCCCGATTTCGGTTCGATTGAGCGCGCTGCGGCCGCCCATGCCTTCCTGAAGGATCGCGACATCCTTGTGCGCGCCGTTAGCGGTTACGGCCTGCCGACACGCCTTCGGATCAGCGTCGGTTCGGCGGAAGACAATGAAGCTGTGCTCGTCGCCCTAGAGGATTTCACCGCGTCGCGCTGATATTGTCGATCAGCCGTGTCTTGCCCATCCAGGCCGCCCCGAGCAGCCGGGCAATCGTACCCGGCGCCAGCGGTGCATCCGGCAGGTCGATCAGCGTGTCCGGATCGACCAGGCTGACATAGTCGAGCTTGCGGAAGCCGGATGCCATGACCAGGGTGCGGGCCTCGTCCAGCGCAACCGACGGCGCGACACCAATCGACAGCCGCACCGAAGCGCGATGCAGGGCGGCATGGAGGGCGCCGGCGGCGATTCGCTCCTCCGGCGTCAGGTAGAGATTGCGCGACGACTGGGCGAGCCCGTCGGCGTCCCGGGTTGTCGCGCCGCCGAGAATGTCCACAGGAAAGCCGAGATCACGCACCATGCGGCGGATGATCTGCAGCTGCTGGTAATCCTTCTCGCCGAACACGGCGACGTCGGGTTGAACATGCAGGAACAGGCGGGCGACGACCGTCGCGACGCCATAGAAAAAGTGGGGCCGGTAGACCCCGTCGAGCAGGTCCGACATGCCCTCGACGCGCACATTCGTGGTGTTGCCGGGCGGATACATCTCCTCGACAGATGGCAAATACACCAAATCGCAGCCGACCGAAGCGAGCTTCGCGATGTCCTTCTCGGAGTCGCGTGGATAGGTGTCGAAATCCTCTCCCGGGGCGAATTGCGTGGGGTTCACGAAGATGCTCGCGACGGTCTTGGAAGCCTTTTCCCGTGCCTTTTCAACGAGCGACAGGTGGCCTGCATGCAGGGCTCCCATTGTCGGCACGAATCCGACCGACTCGCCTGCCTGCTTCCATGTCCGGATATGCTGCCCCAACTGGGCGCGCGTGCTCACAACCGTGACCGGTTTACCTGTACTCGAATTCACTTTGAAAAGGCCCCGACTGGCTATGAAGTAAACGTGTTGTTAACCCAAACAGGGGATTTTCCAAGACATGACACACCGCATCCTTGCTCCGATTAAGTCTTTCGCGCTTTCTGCAGCCCTTCGCCTGGCTGCTGGCAGGTCCAGAATGCTTGAAGCTTCGGCCCCGGAGCCGCGAATCCGGTCAATTGACCCGGACCATATGTCCGACGAGTGGATGTTCGACCGCCGCGAGACGCCTGTTTCGGCAGAGGCTTATGTCTTCTCCCGCGAGATGTCGCGCGTATCGGGCGCCCTCAGCGGATTGCGGTCACTGCTCACACAGATTTCGACGCATGCGCCCGTGATGGACATGATGCCCGAAGGCGTGCCGTTCGGCGCAATGGTCGCGGATGCGATGCTCTTCGAGGGCGAGCCCATGGCTGCAAGCTATGGCCCGGCTCCGATGGAAGATGCTGACCTGTTTGAAGATCAGCCAGCCTTCATGCCTGCTCTTGTCCGTCGCGGCGGGGAAGCAGTTTCGCGCGTCGCCTGAGGATTCGTTCCTTGTCGTTTCAACCACTGAGATCGTGTGGAGTCGCCCAACATGCCCGCTGATGGATTTGCCCCGGTAAGTCAGGTGGGTGTCCCGGACATGTCAGTGCAGCAACGCGATGCGCGGGTGATCGTCGTCGGCAACGAAAAGGGCGGCGCCGGCAAGTCCACCGTTTCCATGCACCTGTCTGTGGCGCTGATGCGCATGGGCAAGAAAGTCGGCATCGTCGATCTCGATGTCCGCCAGCGTACCCTGACCCGCTATCTCGAGAATCGCCTGCGCTGGATGACCTCTACGGGCGCCAAGCTGCCGATGCCGGAGATCATCCGCGTCGATGCCAGCACAGAGCGGGATCTCGACAAGGCGGAAGCCGAAGAAACCCAGCGTTTCCTGACCAGCCTTGCGCGCCTGAAAAAGGCCTGTGACTTCGTTCTGGTCGATGCGCCCGGCGGTGACACATTCCTGTCGCGCCTTGCCCATGTCAGCGCTGACAGCCTTATCACGCCGCTGAATGACAGCTTCGTCGATTTTGACCTGCTCGGCGACGTGAACCCGCAGACACTCGAAGTGATCCGGCCCAGCTTCTATTCGGAAATGGTCTGGTCGTGCCGCAAGAAGAAGGCCCAGGCGAGCCGCCGTCCGATCGACTGGATCGTGATGCGCAACCGCATGTCGCCGCTGGCGGCCAAGAACAAGGAACGCGTCGGCGAAGCACTCGAGAACCTGTCCAAACGCATCGGCTTCCGCCTTGCGCCGGGCCTCTCCGAGCGCGTGATTTATCGTGAACTCTTCCCCGCAGGCCTGACCCTGCTCGACCTGACCGAGAAGGGTTCCAACGTATCCTTCACGATGAGTCATGTGGCCGCGCGCCAGGAAATGCGCGACCTCCTGATCGTCCTGCAATTGCCGGAACTGATTGGCGCTGAAATCGAGTTCTAGTGCCGGGGTGTCCGGTCGCGAATGCGATCGAAACCTGCCTTGATGGCCGCGAAACGCTCATCCACACCTGATTCGAACATGTTGTCGGTGAAGATGTACGCCCAATCTTCCTCAATGCCCTCGCGCACCAGTTCGCCGACATAAAGCGGATCGATACCCTTGTTGATGAGGTCGGCTGCCATCTTGGCAAATTCGGATTCGTTTGCTTGCGCTGCGGCGGCCTCGACATCGATCTGGCTGGCATACCGTCCCGGCAGGTTTCGTCCCGATTCCATGATTTTCGTGCGAATGAAGCCCGGGCAGAGTACTGACACGCCGATGCCGCGCGCTGCGAGTTCCGGGCGCAGGCCCTCTGACAGGGCCACGACGCCATACTTCGTGACATTGTAGGCGGGCGCGACAGCGGCGACGAGTCCGGCCATGGAGGCCGTCGAAACGATCTGGCCGCCTTCGCCGTGCGATTCGATCAGCGGGCCAAAAATCTCGAACCCCCAGACGACGGACATCAGGTTGACGCCGATGGTCCAGTCCCACGCGGCATCGTTCCACTGGCCATAGCCGCCTGCACCTCCGACGCCGGCATTGTTGACGAGGATGTGGACCTTGCCAAAGCGTTCGATGGTCGCGTCAGCTGCGGCCTGTAGTTGGTCCTTGAGCGAGACGTCGGCGATGACGCCCTCGACGTCGGCATTGGTCAGCCTGAGATCGCTGATCGCCTTGTCGAGCGCGTCTTTCTCGATGTCGGCCATCATTACTTTGACGCCCGCTTGCGCCAGGGCGGTCGCAATGCCCAGACCGATGCCTGATGCTGCGCCCGTAACGAATGCCGTCTTGCCAGCCAGATCTTTCATTTCCGTCCCTCGTTTTCTTTCAGCATGCGATGTGCGCGCCATCCCGACAAGCCGTGACGCATCGGAACCCTAGGCATGATGCGGCGCAACGCTTATAGGCCTCGCGCATGGCGACATTCCCTTTCCAGATCAAAGCGACCGAAGGTGCGGCCCGCACCGGCACGCTGACCACGCCGCGCGGCGAGATCCGCACGCCAGCCTTCATGCCCGTGGGCACGGCGGGCACCGTCAAGGCCCTCTACATGGACCAGGTGAAGGCGGCGGGGGCAGATATCATCCTCGGCAATACCTATCACCTGATGCTGCGGCCGGGCGCAGAGCGTGTGAGGCGCCTCGGTGGCCTCCACAAATTCTCGGGCTGGAGCGGCCCGATGCTGACCGATAGCGGCGGCTTCCAGGTCTGGAGCCTTGCCCAGCTGCGCAAGATGGACGCTGACGGAGTGACCTTCCAGAGCCATATCGACGGCTCGACGCACCGCCTGACACCCGCGCGCAGCATAGAGATACAGGCCGACCTGCTGGGCGCCGACATTTCCATGCAGCTCGACGAATGTACCAATTTCCCCTGCACCCACGCCGAAGCTGAACGCAGTCTGACCTTGTCGCTGGATTGGGGCCAGCGCTCGCTCGATGCGTTCGGGGAACGGGAAACACAAACCCTGTTCGGCATCGTCCAGGGATCGAACTTTGCCGACCTGCGCGAGCAGTCGGCCAAGGGCGTCGTGGGGCAGGGTTTTGGCGGGATCGCGCTGGGCGGACTCGCCGTGGGCGAGGGACACGACCAGATGTGCGCCAGCATCGACATGACCGTGCCGCATCTGCCGGGCCACCTGCCGCGCTATGTCATGGGGGTCGGCAAGCCGATCGATCTCGTCGAGAGCGTCGCGCGGGGCATCGACATGTTCGACTGCGTACTGCCAACCCGTTCAGGCCGTCACGGGCAGGCCTGGACCTGGGCCGGGCCGGTCAACGTGAAGAACGCGCAATTCGCCGAGGACCTGTCGCCGATTGACGAAGCTGTGGACTGCCCGGCCAGCCGCGACTATTCGCGGGCCTACTACCACCACCTGTTCAAGGCGGGAGAGTATCTGGGACCGATGTTGCTCAGCTGGCACAACACCGCCTTCTTCCAGGCGCTGATGGCCGAGATCCGTCTCAGTATTCAGGAGGGACGGTTTGAAGCCCTTCGCTCTCGACTGTCGACGGCATGGGCTGGGACAAAGTCGTCGCCGAAGGCGGAGACAGCCGGATAGGCTCGGGAAGGGGCTGAGGCGAGTCGCCCTTGAACAGGATATCGTCATTTCCGAAGGGCATCGCGAGGAAATCCGGCCGGGCAGGGGGCGGGCAGCCTTTGGCGAGACCGTATCCCTTGAGATAGGCGCGTTGCTGGGCGCCGATCTTGAAGGCCTTGTTGTATTTCTTTTCATGGCTTTCGGCGCCCGTTGCCTTGCGGATCAGGCCGCGGAACGGGATGAAGCCCCGGGCCTCGGATGCCAGCATGTCCAGCGTCGCTTCCGAGGCAGAATCGGCCAGGATCTCGGTGCGCAGGCGTTCGTCCGGGTTCGGCGTGTCCCAATCGGGGCCAAGAACGAGGTCGAGCTTCGCAATCTGGGCCTCGACCTCTTCGCATGAGAGGACGGGAGAGAGGTCATAGGGGCTCTCGATGCCTTCGAGCAGCGGCGGAATCTCCGTGCGGCGCAGGTTGAAGTCCTCCAGAGGCGACAGCGCTGCGTTTGGCAGGCCCTCGCGGGTCTGCTCGACCGCGCTGCCAGCTGCCGTCCCCATATTTTCGCGCAGGGAGGGATCGGCAGCGTTGCTGGTCGACTGTGTTGTCGTCGAGGTGCTGGCGCAGGCTGCAAGCGCGAGCATGGCGCCAAGGCAAAGGATTTTCATGTTCATGAGTGTAGCGTGATGCGAAAAATATGGCGACATCAAGCCAGCCTGTGCAGGTAGCGGTTGACCCGGGAAGCGCCGTTGCCTAAATGGCGCGTTCGGCGTGCCCATAGCTCAGCTGGTAGAGCAACTGACTTTTAATCAGTAGGTCGCAGGTTCGAACCCTGCTGGGCACACCATATCCCCCATTTTCCAGCCTGCGCACGGCCCCTGGCGTGCAGGACAGGCCATAGAACCGGGCGCGTTCTGTCCCCCCCCCGAAAAAACCCGTCCGCAACCCAAGTGACTCCCGTTGCAAACCCATGGACCGGCCCGAAACCCATGGATGCGGACGCACGTCCGGGCAGACGGGCCTTTCAGGCGCGCTGCGGATCGCTATAAGCAGCCAGAGGCGAAGGCGGCGAGGCAGATGAGTTTGGCGGCACAGGACAGGACAAGCCTGCGCGACGCGGTCCTGGCGGAGGCCGCGCGGCGGGTGCTGCTGATGGGGATCCTGAATGTGACGCCGGATTCCTTCTCCGATGGCGGCCGGTTCGACGATCCCGCCTCGGCCCTGACGCAGGCTGGCACGCTGCTGGCCGAGGGGGCGGACATCCTGGATGTGGGCGGCGAATCAACGCGCCCCGGCGCTGCGCCCGTCAGCGCCGAAGACGAGATGGCCCGTGTCCTGTCCGTGATCCCGGCGCTGTGCGAGGATCCGGCCCGGATCGTGTCCATCGACACTTACAAGGCCAGCGTCGCCCATGCGGCGGCAGAGGCCGGCGCGGTCATCATCAATGATGTCTGGGGCATGACGCGCGATGCGGCCATGGCAGAGGCAGTGGCCGCGACGAGCAGCGCCGTGGTCGTGACCTATAACAGGGGCAAGGCGGACGCGGCGATCAACCTGGTCGACGACATGCGTGCCTTCTTCGACCGGGCCTTCGCCATGGCGGCTGAAGCGGGCATCCCGCGCGCGCACGTGATCCTCGATCCCGGCGTGGGCTTCGGGAAGACGTATGAGCAGAATTTCGGCGTGCTGGCGCGGCTCGACGTGCTGGCCGATTACGGCGTGCCGGTGCTGGTGGGCGTGTCGCGCAAGTCTTTCATCGGCCGCCTGCTGGACCGGGAGGTGGACGACCGGCTGGCCGGCACCCTTGCGGCGGGCCTTGCCAGCGTCCAGAGAGGGGCGTCCATTTTGCGGGTGCACGATGTTGCCGCCCATGCGGACGCATTGAAAATGCGCAAAGCGATTGAAGAGGCAGGATGACCGACCGGATTTTCGTTTCGAACCTGCACATACATGGCCATCACGGCGTCATGGATGCGGAAAAGTCGCTCGGCCAGAGGTTCATGGTCGATATCGACTGCGCGATTGCGCGCCCCGCCGATGCCGCCGACCAGATGAGTGACACGGTCCACTATGGCGAACTGTGCGATCTCGCCACGGAAGTCTCTGCGGCGACCGTGTTCAACCTGATTGAAACGCTGGCGCACAAACTGGCCGAAGCGATTCTCGTGAAGTTCCCGCTGGTGCAGACCGTCACCATTACCGTGCGCAAGCCGTCGGCGCCGATCAAATATGCCGTCAACCATGTGGGCGTCTCGGTGACGCGTCGCCGCGATGGCTGAGGCGGCGCTCAGCCTCGGCTCGAACCTGGGCGACAGGGCGGGTTTTCTCGCCGCCGCCCTGAAGGCGATTGACGCCCGGCCTGACTGTTCGCTCGTCTCGGTCTCGTCCGTTTACCGGACGCGCCCCTGGGGCAGGACCGATCAGGGCGATTTCCTGAACCTCTGCGTGCTCGTCGAGACGCGGCTGGCCCCGCCGGACCTGCTGGCCGCCATGCAAGGCATCGAGCAGGCCCTGGGGCGCACGGCGGGCGAGCGTTGGGGCCCGCGCGTGATCGACATCGATGTGCTGGTGATGGACGGCGTGACGCTCGAGAGCGAGGCGCTGACACTGCCGCATCCGCGCATGGCGGAGCGCCTGTTCGTGCTGATGCCGCTGGCCGAGATCGCGCCGGAAACGAAAGTGGCGGGCAAGCCTGTCAGGCAAACGGCCCGCGAGCTTGAAGCTGCGGGCCGTCCGGATGATTGCGTAATGGATGTGGACGCGTCGATGACGATCCGGGCGGCGGTCGCGCCCTAGAGGTTCTTGACGATATCCTCGACCATCTTCTTGGCGTCTGCGAGCAGCATCATGGTGTTGTCGCGGAAGAAGAGTTCGTTCTGGATGCCAGCATAGCCTGAGCCCATCGAACGTTTGATGAAGAGCACCGTGCCGGCATTTTCCACATCAAGGACAGGCATGCCGTAGATCGGCGATGTCTTGTCGGTCTTGGCGGCCGGATTGGTCACGTCGTTCGCGCCGATCACGAAAGCCACTTCGGAATTGCGGAAGTCGGAGTTGATGTCTTCCAGTTCGAAGACTTCATCATAAGGCACCTGCGCTTCGGCGAGCAGGACGTTCATGTGACCCGGCATCCGGCCCGCAACGGGGTGGATGGCGTATTTCACTTCGACGCCTTCTTCCTTCAGCTTGTCAGCCATTTCCTTCAGGGCGTGCTGGGCCTGTGCCACCGCCATGCCGTAACCGGGCACGATGATGACCTTGGAGGCGTTCTTCATGATGAAGGCAGCGTCCTCTGCCGAGCCGCGCTTGAACGGCCGGTCCGCCTGCGCACCGGCGTCGCCCGCTGCGGCATCGTCGCCGCCGAAGCCGCCAAGGATGACCGAGATGAAGCTGCGGTTCATGCCTTTGCACATGATGTAGGACAGGATCGCACCCGACGAACCAACCAGTGCGCCGGTGATGATCAGGGCGAAATTGCCGAGCGTGAAGCCGAGGGCCGCGGCAGCCCAGCCGGAATAGGAGTTCAGCATTGACACGACGACGGGCATGTCCGCGCCGCCAATCGGGATGATCAGCGTGATGCCAAGGATCAGGGCGAGCACGGTTAGCGTGATGAAGGCCCAGTGCGCATGGCCATGGCTGGCCATCAGGATGCCTACAAGCACGATGATGCCGAGGAGGAGGGCCGAGTTGAGTATGTGCCGGCCGGGCAGCATGATCGGCGCGCCGCCCATGTTGCCATTGAGCTTGGCGAAAGCGATGAGCGAGCCCGTGAAGGTGAGCGCGCCGATGGCCGACCCGATCGAAAGCTCGATCAGGGAAGCGACATGGATGCCTTCAGCGTCAGCAATGCCAAAGCCGAAGGGCGCGTACAGCGCAGCGGCAGCAACCAGGACGGCAGCGAGGCCGACCAGGCTGTGGAAGGCGGCGACAAGTTGCGGCATGGCCGTCATGGCAATCCGCTTGGCGATAACCGCGCCGATCGTGCCGCCAATGGCAACGCCGCCGATGATGATGCCCCAGGTGGCCGGGTCGAGCTGGTTCCAGAGCAGGGCAATGGTCGTGCCGACGGCAATCGCCATGCCGATCATGCCATTACGGTTACCCTTGCGACTGGTGGCCGGGCTCGACAGGCCGCGCAGCGCCAGGATGAAGAGCACGCCGGAAACGAGATAAAGGGCAGGTGCCCAGGTGGAGTGGAAACTGTCCATCAGACTACTCCCCCTTCTTTTTATACATGGCCAGCATGCGCTGGGTGACGAGGAAGCCGCCAAATATGTTGACGCTGGCGAGCATGACGGCGACGCCGCCAAGAATCTTGGCCGTCCAGTTGTCGGCCGTCAGGCCTGCAGCGGCAGCGGCAACAAGGGCACCAACGATGATCACCGACGAGATGGCGTTGGTCACAGCCATCAGGGGCGTATGCAGCGCAGGTGTGACGCTCCAGACCACGTAATAGCCGATGAAACAGGCCAGCACGAAGATCGCGGCGAGGAAAATGGTAGGGTTTACACCGCCGGATTCTGCAAAGGCGGGTGCGGCGAGAAGAAACGCCGTTGCGGCGAGGCTGCTGAGGCGTTTCATGATTTCACCCTGTCATTCACGGTTTCACCATTGCGCGTGAGCAACATGGCGGTGACGATTTCGTCGTCTGTGTCGAGGTTGAGCGCGCCGTCTTCGGCGGTTACCAACGGCAGGAAGGCGAACAGGTTCTTGGCGTAGAGCGAGCTCGAATCAGCCGGCAGGCGGGCTGGCAGGTTGGAGAAGCCTGCAATCTTCACGCCGCCGACATCGACAATCTCGTCTGGCCTGGACAGCGGGCAGTTGCCGCCTTGGGCCACGGCCATGTCGACAATGACCGAACCGGGCTTCATGGTTTTCACCATGGCTTCGGTCACGAGAACCGGCGCGGCGCGTCCGGGGATCAGCGCTGTCGTGATGACAATGTCCTGCTTGGTGATGTGGCTCGCCGTCAGTTCGGCCTGCTTGGCCTGGTATTCGGGCGACATCTGCTTGGCGTATCCGCCGGCAGTCTCGGCCGCCTTGAACTCTTCATCCTCAACCGCGATGAACTTGGCGCCGAGCGAGGCGACCTGTTCCTTGGCGGCGGGGCGCACGTCGGTTGCCGTAACGACCGCGCCGAGGCGGCGGGCGGTGGCGATGGCCTGGAGGCCGGCAACGCCGACACCCATGATGAATACTTTGGCCGGGGCCACGGTACCGGCGGCGGTCATCATCATCGGCATGGCGCGGCCATAGATATGGGCGCCTTCGATCACGGTGCGATAGCCGGCAAGGTTTGACTGGGACGAAAGGGCATCCATGGACTGCGCGCGGGAGATGCGCGGGGTGAATTCCATGGACATGGCTGCAATTTTCTTGGCGTTGAGCGCGTCCAGCAGGCCGGGCTCCAGCGCGAACGGGTCCATCAGGGCGAGCAGGGTCGCGCCGTCCGGCAGGGCCGCCACTTCGGCGACCTCCGGCCCGCGTACCTTGAACACCACATCGGCGCCCTTGGCGGCGTCGGCGGCATTACCGCCAATCGTCGCCCCTTCGGCCTTGTAGGCCTCGTCCATAAAGCCTGCCACAACCCCTGCACCCGCCTCGACGGTTACGGAATGTCCCAGACCAACCAATTTCTTGACGGTCTCCGGTGTTGCAGCCACACGGGTCTCACCGGAGCGTCGCTCCCTCAGCACTGATATTTTCATGAGGCAGAAATAGAGGCAAAATATTGCGCGACGCAACATGAAATTTGGAGATTGAAGGCATGGGTATGTTTAGTTTGGCTAATCGAACGGCGCTGGTTACCGGCGCGTCTAGTGGTCTGGGTCGCCATTTTGCGGGCGTCCTGGCCGAGGCTGGCGCCCATGTCGTCCTCGCAGCGCGGCGGATGGATCGTCTCGAATCCGTTGCAGCAGAGATTGAAAAACGCGGAGGCAAGGCACTGCCGGTCGAAATGGATGTGACGAGCGAGGAAAGCGTCACCGGGGGATTCGCAGAGATAAAGGAAGCGCTCGGTCGGCCCTGCGACATCGTGGTCAACAATTCCGGCATGTCGCGCGAAGGCTGGTTCACGAAAATGGCCGAAGATGACTGGAATGCGGTGATCGACACGAATCTCACCGGCGTGTGGCGCGTCGCCAAGCATGGCGCGAATGCGATGACCGCCGCGAAAGTGCCAGGCTCTATCATCAACATTGCCTCGATCACCGGCATGCGCACGCAAATGATGTCGACAGCCTATTGCGTGTCAAAGGCCGGGGTCGACCACATGACGCGCAACATGGCGCTGGAGATGGCGCGTTTTGGCGTGCGGGTGAACGCGATCGCGCCGGGATATTTCAAGACGGAGCTCAATGATTCCTACCTGGAATCCGAGGCGGGTGCGCAAATGATCCAGCGCATCGCCCAGCGCCGGATCGGGGACCTGCCGGAATTGTCCGGTGCGCTCCTTTTGCTCGCATCCGACGCCGGCAGCTACATGACCGGATCCACGATCGTGGTCGATGGCGGACATTTGCTGCACCCGCTTTGATCTTGCGTTTCGCAAATCGGCAGACTAAAGCCACCTCACGCAAAAGGTGCCTGCTTAATCGCAGGTGAAAAGGGAAGCCGGTTAAAATCCGGCGCTGTGCCCGCAACTGTAAGCGGATGGGATTAGGCCACGAAGCCACTGGGGCAACCCGGGAAGGCGGTCTTTTCCATCGATCCGCAAGTCAGGAGACCTGCCTCTTGCGGTCGTTTGCCCTGGTCCGGGTTCAGGCCAATGGCAGCGGAGGCTGATACTCCGTCTACGCGACACTTTTGGTGTAACGCCCGGCCAGTGTGCCGGGACAAACGGAGTGTGAGCGATGCTCAAACAATACCTTCTGGCCGGCGCTGCCTTGCTTGCTGTCTCCAGTGCCGCGTGGGCGCAGGAAACGAACCTGAATCTGGAAACCGTCTCTGTCATGGGCCTTCGGGCCGAACCGGTGGACGATGTCACGGCCAGCGTCAGCGTCCTGACGGCTGACGACTTGTTGGTCCGCCGGTCGCCCAATGTGGCCGACCAGCTGCGCGCCGTGCCGGGCGTCGGCATATCGCGGTCTGGCGGCGTCGGTGCGCTCAGCCAGGTGCGCCTGCGCGGTGCCGAGGCGAATCACACGCTGGTATTGCTCGACGGGATCGAAGTGTCCGACCCGGTCAACGGCGAAACCGATTTCGGCTTGCTGACAGGTATTGGGGCGACGCGTATCGAAGTGCTGCGCGGTGAGGCCTCGTCGATCTATGGCTCCGATGCCATTGGTGGAGTCGTGTCCCTTTCGACCGAAGCGGCAGAAGGCGTGCAGGCCTTTGGTGAAGTCGGCACGCAGGATACGACCCGCGCCAGTGCAACCTTTGCCGGCCAGACCGGCGGCCTGCGCTTTGGTGCCGGTCTTTCGGGCTTCGCAACGGGCGGCGTCGATGTGGCGGGACTGGACGGCGAAGAGGATGGTTCGAATGCTTTCGCTGGCATCGCGCGGGGAGCACTTGACCTCAGCGCGGACTGGACCCTGTCCGGTCTGGCCATTGCTCGCCGTTCGACGGCCGATCTCGACTCTGACACGGATTATGATGGACTTCTCGACAATACCGATCAGGAAACGGAGGCCGACCAATACCTGGTTGGCGCTTCGCTCGCCGGGGTCACGGGGCAGGTCGATCATGTCTTTCGCGCCAGCTTCAACGAAGTTGCCCGCGAAAACACGACCGATGGTGCCAAGACGGACGAATCGACCGGCGAACGCCTGAAAGCGTCGTGGAGCCCGGCGATTACATTCGGCAATCAGGAACTGATCGGCCTCGTGGATTATGAGAAGGAAGATTATGATCGTATGGATGTCGTCTATGGTGGATTCACCAACGCCTCGGAGACGTTCGAAAGCGTCGGCGTTGCAGCTGAATACCGCGTGGCTTTCGGTGCACTCGATCTGAGCGCATCCGGTCGGTTCGACGACAATGATGGCCGTTTCGACGATGCCACGACATGGCGTGTCGGTGCAGGCTATGGCTTTGACGCAGTGAACGGCCGGGCGCGTGCTTCGGTTGGCGCAGGCGTGAAGAACCCCACCTTCACGGAACTGTTTGGCTTCTTCCCCGGCAGCTTCATCGGCAATCCGGACCTCGAACCGGAACAGTCGACAAGTTGGGAAATTGGATGGGACCAGCAGGTTGGCCCGACGGTTTTGTCAGCGACCTATTTCCAGGCTGATCTCGAGGACGAGATATATACGGCTTTCGACGTCAACTCCAATTCAACCGCGCTCAATCGGTCCGGCAAGTCCAAGCGCAGTGGTGCCGAACTGTCAGGACGCTGGGACGCCACCAGCGCACTCTCTTTCGCGGGCCAAGCGACCTTCCTGCAAAGTGAGAGCGACGATGGCAGCGACGAGATCCGCGTGCCGGGCTCGACGGCGTCACTTTCGGTCGACTGGCAACCGGATGCTGACGGACTGCGCGTCGGCGCGGCACTCGATTATGTTGGTGAGCAGGACGACTTCGACTTCGGAAGTTTCCCGGCGCGGCGGGTGACGCTGGACGCTTACACGCTGTTCTCGGCCAGCTTCGAAGTTCCGCTGACCGAGCGGATGGCATTGACGCTTCGGGGCGAAAACCTGTTCGATGAAACTGCGACAGACGTGTACGGCTATGAAACGCCGGGCGCAGGGGTATTCATAGGACTGAAGCTGCGATGATGCGCTGGGCGCTCCTCTTCCTCCTTGTGGCTGCCCCTGTGGCGGCAGCAGACGAGGTGCGCCCGACGGTTGTCTCGCTCGACTATTGCGCGGACCAGTTTGTGCTCGGCCTGGCCGATCGCGAACAGGTCCGTGCGCTCTCGAAAGATGCCGAACGCCCATTCAGTTTCCTGCGCGAACGGGCGGCAGGTCTGCCTCGGGTGCGGGCGTTGGCCGAAGACGTGATTGCGCTCCAGCCCGATATCGTCGTTCGCAGTTGGGGCGGCGATGCACGTGCCCTGAAATTCTATGAACGCGTGGGCATACGGACAGTTCAGATCGGTTATGCGTCCGACATGGACGGAGCCGCGCGCGTGACGCGTGAGGTCGCTGCTGCGCTTGGGCAAACGGATCGTGGCGAAGCGCTTGTCGCCGCCATGCCGCATGCCGCGCCACCAACCGGCCGCACTGCGCTCTATGTAACGCCCGGCGGCGTGAGCGCAGGCAAGGGAACGATGGTGGATGCGATCATGCACAGGGCAGGCCTCGAGAATGCCGCGACCGGCACCGGCTGGTACACGCTTCCGCTGGAATCGCTCGTGATGCAGCCGCCCGGTCTCGCTCTGACGGCCTTTTTCGGGTTTGACGATTATGCCTTCGACCAGTGGAGCGTGTCGCGCCATCCGGCGCTTGCCTATGCGCTGAAGGACGCCGACCAGGTGGCCATGACCGAAAGCCGGCTGACCTGTCCCGCCTGGTTCGTGGCGGATGAGGCGCATGATGTTGCCGCCGCGCTGGACGCCGCGCCATGAAACATCTCTCGCTGATCCTGGCGCTTGCCTGCCTTTTCCTGATCGCACTCTCGGCCCTTGTCGGCAGCGCTGATCTCGGCCTTGAGGCCACATTGTCCGCCCTGATGGGGCAGGGCACAGAGGCCGCCCGCATCATCGTCTGGGAAATCCGTATGCCGCGTGCCGTAGCGGCCTTCGGTGTTGGCGCGGCGCTTGGTCTGTCTGGGGCTGGCTTGCAGGGCCTGCTCCAGAACCCCCTCGCAGGCCCCGGCGTGCTCGGTGTGTCCGCCTTCGCCTCGCTCGGTGCGGTGATCGCCATCTATTTCGGGCTGGCGGCCGCAGGCAGCTTCGCGGTGCCGCTGGCCGCAATTCTCTTCTCCGCCATTGCCGTGGCGCTACTCCTGTTCGCGTCCGGGCGCGGCGCAAGCACGGTGACACTGCTTTTGGTGGGCATCGGACTCTCGAGCTTGGCGGGCGCGCTGACTTCGCTCGCGCTGAACCTCGCGCCGAATCCCTACAGCCTGTCCGACCTGATAAACTGGATGCTCGGATCGGTCGCGAACCGGTCGTGGGTGGATGTTGGCATAGCCCTGCCGGCCTGGGCGCTCGGTGCGGCAGCCGTGATCATGGCGGGGCCCTCACTCCGGGTCCTGTCCCTCGGGGAAGAGACCGCTGCAACTCTCGGTGCGAACCCGGCGCGGGCTCGTCTGCTGATCATCGTCGGCACGTCGCTGCTTGCCGGAGCGAGCGTGGCCGTGGCTGGCACGATTGGATTTGTCGGCATGGTTGCGCCGCATATCGTGCGCCCTCTCGTGAAGCATGATCCGCAACGCGTACTGCTTCCCTCGGCGCTGGCGGCCGGTGCCATGCTGCTCGGCGCAGATGTGCTGATACGCGTCCTGCCGTTTGCTCAGGAACTGAAGCTCGGTGTGGCAGCCGCTTTGTTCGGCGCGCCTGTGTTTATCTGGATCGCTTCACGGCTGGGGGGAAGCGCCCGATGATCAATGTATCCGACATCAATGTTGATCTCGGCGGCCGGCCGGTTCTGGCAGATGTGTCGCTCAGCGTGGCGCCGCGCGAATTCATCGGTCTTGTTGGCCCGAATGGCGCTGGCAAGAGCACGCTGTTGCGTGTGATCGCGGGCCTGCTCGCGCCACGTTCCGGCAAGGTCGCGTTCGGTGATGCGGATATTTCCTCGCTGACTCATCGCGAACGGGCCTTGCTGATCGCCTGGTTGCCTCAGGTGCGACCCGTCGCGTGGAACCTGATCGCCGAGGATCTTGTCGCGCTCGGCCGATTCGTCACCAGCCCGTCGCCCTATGACCGGTGCGGCCCGGCCGATCAGGCGGTCATTGACGATGCGCTCGAACGGGCGGGTGCCACACCTTACCGTCATCGTCCCGTGCATACGCTGTCGGGCGGCGAGCAGGCCCGGCTCCACCTTGCCCGCACCCTTGCCACTCCTTCACGCGCCCTCCTGCTGGACGAACCCGGCGCGGCGCTGGATATCGCACATCGCCTCAGCCTGATGCAGGTCCTGCAGGATGAATGTGCCACCGGACGTGCCGTCGTTGCAGCTGTGCACGACCTTGACCTCGCATCGCGGTTCTGCAGCCGGATTATCGTTCTGGATCAGGGGCGTGTTGTTGCCGATGGGGCACCGGATATGGCCCTTGATGCGGCCTGCCTGGCCCGTGTGTTCGCCGTGCGCCGCAATGGGGACGGCGTATTTGAGCCCGCCGAGTGAGCTCGTTCGCAACCATTTGCAGGTGCCCGTTAGGTAAAACTTAGGGCCTGTCTGCCATAGGTCGCCGGGAAATGACCGGAGAGTCCGATGGCTGCACAGCCTGTACACAATCAGTCGCCGCGGGAAGCGGAACAGCCGGACGTGACTTCCACATCCGGCGCGTCTGGCGTTCAGGCGGTGGAGGCGCATGACTCGCCCCAGCATGTCGCATCGCCTGCGCACGCGCTTCAGGCCCGTCTTGCTGCGGAACTGACCAGGCCCAAACGCATGTCGCTGCGCAGGGTCATGTCGACCCTGCTCGTCCTCAGCCTGTCGACCTGGCTTGCCGTTTTCATCCTCTACGCGGCGCTCTGATCGAGGCGTCCCCTCTGGCTTTGGCGTCCATTTTGGGCGATAGGGTCGCGCGAATGCAATATGAAACAGGAGCCGCCCATGCGCGTCAGGAAAGCCGTTCTACCAGTTGCAGGCATGGGCACACGGGTTCTGCCCGCGACCAAGACCATCCCGAAGGAAATGCTGCCTGTCGTTGACCGGCCGGCCATCCAATATGTCGTCGATGAGGCCCTCGAAGCCGGGATCGAGCACATCGTCTTTGTGACCGGTCGCAACAAGGGCGCCATCGAAGACTATTTCGATATTTCATATGAACTCGAAGCCTCGCTCAAGTCCAAGGGCAAGAGCGCAATCCTGGAGCAACTGCAGCAGACGGTGCTGCCTGCCGGCGCCGCGAGCTTTGTGCGCCAACAGTCGCCGCTCGGCCTCGGCCACGCGATCTGGTGCGCGCGCGATATCATTGGCAACGAGCCCTTCGCTGTCCTGCTGCCCGACGTGATCGTCAAGGGCGCTCCGTCCTGCCTCGCGCAAATGGTCAAGGCCTATGACGAAGTCGGCGGCAATATCGTGGCAGTTGACCCTGTGCCGATGGAGCGTGTGTCCTCCTATGGCGTGATTGCACCGAAATCCCGCAATGGCCGCCTGATCGAAATGTCAGGCATGGTCGAGAAGCCTCCGATGGAATCGGCGCCGTCAAACCTGAAAATTACAGGCCGCTACATTCTGCAGCCGGAAATCTTCGGTCTGCTCGCCGACCAGGCGGCGGGAGCAGGCGGCGAGATCCAGCTGACCGACGCGATGGTGCGCCAGATGGAAACCCAGGACTATTACGCCTACGAATTCGAAGGGCGTGAGTATGATTGCGGGTCCAAGCTCGGCTATTTCGAAGCCGTCATGGCTCATGCCATCGACAATGAAGAGACCGCCGAAGGCGCTCGGGAACTGATCCGGAAGTTGGCCGCCACACTGTAGCGGCAAACAGACGGTCTTCAGTTGAAGGCATTCTGCTTGTCCTGATCGGAGTTCGATCGCGTTTTGGGTTTGAAGGCCTCCGTGTGACCGGCTAGGGCTATGCCGATGATCCAGACACGTTCCCTTCCGACTTTTGAGGATGTCCTCGCCGCTGAACAGCGCGTCGCGGGCGTCGCGCGTGAAACACCTGTCCTGACGCATCCGGCACTGGACGCCGCAGCGGGCGCGGAAGTTCTGGTCAAGGCGGAATGCCTGCAGGTCACCGGCAGTTTCAAGATTCGCGGCGCGATGAATCGCCTGTCACAAATTCCCGAATCTCGGCGCAAGGCCGGCGTCGTGGCCTTCTCCTCGGGTAATCATGCGCAGGGCGTCGCGCGCGCTGCGCGGCTTCTGGGCATGCCGGCGCTGATCGTGATGCCGTCCGATGCGCCGCAGGTGAAGGTCGACGGTGTGCTGGCCGATGGCGGCGAGGTGCATCTCTATGACCGCGATACGGAAAGCCGTGAGGCGATCTCACAGGAACTCGCCGCCGCGCGGAGCGCCATCGTGGTGCCGAGCTTTGATGATGTCGATATCATTGCGGGGCAGGGGACTCTCGGCCTTGAATTCGCGCGTCAGGCAAAGGCCATGAGCGCGCCGCTCGACCATCTGGTGTGCTGCGCTGGCGGCGGCGGCCTGATCACCGGCGTGGCGCTCGCATTCGAGGGCCTGTCGGGTGACACGAAAACCTGGGCGGCGGAACCGCAAGGCCATGACGACTGGGCGCGCTCACTGGAGGCGGGCGAGGTGATCGCCAACGCGCCGGGCACACGCTCGTTCTGCGACGCGATCCTGACGCCGGCACCGGGTGAACTGACCTTCCCGCTCGGCAGGCGCCTGTTGGCGGGCGGTCTGGCCGTGAGCGACGCGGAGGTGCGCACCGCGATGCGATTTGCTTTTCGCTACCTGAAAATCGTGGCCGAGCCGGGTGGCGCAGCGGCTCTGGCGGCGGTGCTGCGAGGGGTGCCGGAGGAGATGCGCGGAGGGCGCGTGGGGGTGGTTGTGACCGGCGGAAATGTGGATGCTGCCGTGTTCGCCGATGTGATCCGACAGGGCGAGCAATAAAGAAATCCAAGCGCCTCTAAGTTAAGAGGGACACGATACCGAATAGGAGCATCCGCATGAGTGTGCTGACGAGCCAATGCTGTATCGCCGGTGGCGGGCCTGCTGGCTTGATGACGGGTTACCTGTTGGCGCGCGCGGGCGTTGAGGTGATTGTGCTGGAGAAGCATGAGGATTTCCTGCGTGATTTCAGGGGCGACACGGTGCACCCCTCGACGCTGCAATTGTTTGGAGAACTTGGCCTTCTGGACGGGCTATTATCGCGTCCGTATCAGAAGACGGAACGGTTATCGGTGAGCATTGACGGCGCGTCCTACAAGGTTGCCGAATTCACCCGCCTGCCTGTCCAGAACAATTTTATCGCAATGATGCCGCAATGGGACCTGCTGGATTTCGTGGCGGACACGGCACGGGAGTTGCCGAACTTCCGGCTGTTGATGGCGACCGAAGCCGATGAGCTGATTGAGGAGGATGGCCGAGTGGCCGGCCTGCGTGGCCACGCCAAGGACGCGCCGCTGGAGATTCGCAGTACTTTGACGATTGCCGCGGATGGTCGTGGCTCGCGCCTGCGTGACCAGTCAGGCCTGGTAGTGGAAGACCTTAGCGCACCGATCGATGTGTTCTGGATGCGCCTGCCGCGTACGCCCGATGAATCCGGTGAATCCCTGGGTCGGGTCGGAGCCGACGGGTTTCTCGTGCTGATCAATCGCGGCGACTACTGGCAATGCGCGTTACCCTTTCCGAAAGGCAGCGCAGACACGATCCGTGCCGAAGGGCTGGACGCCTTCAGGGCACGTATCGGACGGTTGGCGCCGAGTCTTGCGCCGGTTACGGACGCCATCAAAAGCTGGGACGATGTCAAACTGCTCACGGTTCAGGTCAACCGGCTGAAGAAATGGTGGCGGACGGGCCTTCTCTGCATTGGTGATGCAGCGCATGCGATGTCGCCAGTCGGAGGCATCGGGATTAATCTCGCGGTCCAGGACGCAGCGGCTGCCGCGCGGATTCTCGCGCCGTCGCTTCGGCGAGGTGAGGCACCCGACCATGTATTGGCTGCTGTTCAGAAGCGCCGCAACTGGCCGACCCGGATGACCCAGCGCGCTCAGGTCTTGGCTCAGAACAGGGTGCTGGTGCCGGCTTTGACAATGGGCGTAGCGCCCAAAGCGCCCTTCTTCCTGAAAGCGCTGAATGCGGTTCCGCCGCTCCGCGGCTTGACCGCCCGGGCTGTCGGAATCGGCCTGAGGCCGGAACACTGGCATTCCGATCCTTGAGCCTTTTCGGCGTCACAGCCCTTTTTTGAGCGCACTCTGGCATTAGGTGTGATCCATGACCCAACCTGTCTATTGCGCCATCGGCGACATCCATGGCGAACTTGATCGCCTGAAAGAGCTGCATGACATGGTCAGCTTCCATGCCGAGGCTGAACTCGGTGGCGCCGAAGTGACGCTCGTTCACCTTGGCGACCTGATCGACCGGGGGCAGGATTCGTGCGGAGTCGTGGACTATCTGATGGACATGGAAGCACGGCGCGGGCCGAGATGTGTGAACATTCGCGGAAACCATGAGCAGCTGATGATTGAATCGGTACGCTTGGAGTATGAGGCTTCGCGCCGCAGCTGGCTCGAATGGGGCGGTGAAGAAACCATGGACAGCTACCGGCGGCGGGGCCTGGATGGCCCGCCGGACCATCACCTCGACTGGTTGCTTGGTCTGCCGACGATATTCCGGGACGAGGCGCAGGGGCTGGTCTTCGTACATGGGGGCGTCGACCCGGATACGTTTCCGGCCTGTGGCGAGCGGGTGCAAATGTGGACGCGCCGGAAGGAATTCTTCGATACGCGCTGCTGGACCGCGCCCGACCTGATTGGCCAGACAGTGGTGCATGGGCATTCGCCAACACTGGATTCGCTGCCCGACATGGCCGCAGACGGGCGACGGATAAATGTCGATACGGGTGCGGTTTTTGGCGGTCGCCTGACGGCTGCGATTCTGGTGCCCGGCGCGGCGCCTCGCTTCCTTCATAGCTAAGCGGCTGGGCTCAAAAGCCTCAGCTTCGGTGCAATGATCCGCCTGTAACGGGATGATTCAAAAGCGCTTAATCAAGATTGGTTCTTGGTTAACAGGGCGTTCGGGCGCTGCCCGAGATTTGGGCGCAACTCTTCAAGAGACTTTATCGCCTAACCTCTAGTGTCCCACGTTGACCAGACACGGTCTTGGGAACGAGGGCTCCGACAATGAAGCTAACAACCCTGATCAGCCTTGGCCTATCGCTCATCCTGGGCGCAGGCGCTGTATTTCTTGGCCGAAGCTATATGACGTCCAGCACGTCCGATGCCTCCGCGGCGAGTCTCGCACCCGCTGTGGAAATGTCATCCGTGCTCGTTGCAACCTCGGTGATCCAGACCGGCGACCTGATTGATCGTTCGAGCCTGAAGTCGGCACCCTGGCCGGCAGACGCTGTGCCGGCGGATGCGCTTCGGAGCTTTGATGACTTGAAAGAAACCGTTTATGCGCGCGGCCTGATCGTGCCCGGTGAACCGCTGATGCGCGCCAAGCTCGACGATACCGGCGCGATCCTGACGCTTGCGGCATCAATCACGCCGGGCATGCGCGCCGTTTCGGTTGTCGTTGGCAGTGATACAGGCGTGGCCGGTTTTGTGCTGCCGGGCGACCGCGTGGACGTGAACGAATTCATCCCGCGCGAGGACGCTGGCAGCAGCTCGACCCGCGAGGGCGAGCGCGTCTCGGGTGACGTGATCGCGCGATCGGTCCTAAAGAATGTGAACGTGTTGGCGATCGACCAGTCTTTTGAAGCAGGTCTTGAAGGGGCGCGCCCGTCGAGCACCGTAACGCTTGAAGTGACTCCGGACGACGCGCTGGCGCTGAGCGCAGCAAGCCAGCGTGGAGCGCTTGGCCTCTCGCTGATCGGTCGTCACGAGGAGGCAGCTCTTGTTGCCGAGATCCGCAAATCGCCGGCACCGGTGCGTGTCGTGTCGCGTGCCCGAGTGGCGCGGGCACCAACGACCACTCGCATCCGTGTGATCAACGGGGACTCAGAAACCGAAGTCACGACACCGGTCGCCCGGGACACAGCGCCAGCGGGAGGAACCAGCAAATGAACATGTCCCACAGATTTTTTGCAGCATGCTTGGCGATTGTGGCTCTCGGCGCGCCCGTCGCCGGAGCGTGGACCGAGCGCAGCGCGCCTGACGGTGCCAGCGTACTCGTTCTGGAAAAAGGCCGCTCGACGGTTGTTGAAGCCGACCTGAGATTCGCGACGCTCGTCGTTGCCGATCCCGAAATTGCCGATGCGATGGCAACGTCGAACCGCTCATTCTTCCTGCGTGGAAAGCAGCCGGGGGCGACAACTGTGTTGATCTACAATGCGGCCGGAGAGATTGCCGAACTCATCGATATCGAAGTCGAACTGGGACTGGATGAACTTCGTACGGACCTCAAGAACCTGCTGCCGGGCGAGGATATCAATGTGTATCCCGTGCATGATGGGGTGTTCCTGGACGGCAAGCTCACCACCGCCGCCGCTGCCGACATGGCGCTGCAACTGGCCGAGCGCCATGTGCCGGGCGGTGTGGCGAACGGCTTGTCGGTCGGGCAGAGCCAGCAGGTCTTGCTGGAAGTGCGCTTCGTTGAGGCCAGCCGCAGTGCGGTCAAGGAGATCGGCTTCGGCAACAAGATTAGCGCGAATGATGTTGTTGGCGTGACCGATAGCGGAACGATTTCCGGCATCGCCGAAAAGACGATCGCGCTATTCACGAATGTCGGGAACGAAAATATCGACGTCACCTTGCGCGCACTGGAACAGAAGGGCGTCATCCGTACGTTGGCCGAACCAAACCTGGTCGCACTGTCGGGTGATACGGCGAGCTTTCTGGCGGGCGGTGAATACCCGATCCCGGTTGCCAGCAAGGACAACCAGATCTCGGTCGAATTCAAGAAATTCGGCGTGAGCCTCGAATTCACGCCGACTGTTCTGGGCGACGGCCTCGTGAACCTGCGCGTTCGGCCCGAAGTGTCGGCACTTGACCGCGGCAACGGCATCCGGTCTGCGGGCATCGAAATTCCGGGCATCTCGGTGCGCAGGGCCGATACGACGATCGAACTGCATGACGGCCAGGCATTCGCCATCGCGGGCCTGTTGCAGAATGACTATTCCAACGACGTGCGCCAGACGCCCTGGCTGGGCAACGTGCCCATTCTCGGCATGTTGTTCTCGTCCAAGCGCTACCAGAAGAGCGAGAGCGAGCTTGTAATCATTGTTACGCCGCGTCTCGTCCAGCCGGCGACACACCCGGATGCGCTGAGAACGCCGCTGGATGCATTCGCTGAGCCGACGGAAGCCGAACTGTTCCTGCTGGACCAGACGGCAACCGTTCCACTGGCAAACTAGGGAGGCCGGATAATGAAAAATCTCATCAAGACCACTGGCGCTGCCGTTGCCCTTTCATACCTTGCCGCCTGCGCGAGCCACGATCATCAGGATGTCCGCTTGCTGGGCGGAGCGACCGCGATGAATATCGCCACCCAGGCGGTGCGTGACGTGAACCTGCCTAATTCCAGGGAAGTCGAGTCGACTTCGGGCGTGCGTGCCGCCAATGCGGTCAAGGCGCTGAACGAGGGCAAGCAGAAGGAACTGGGTCAGGCCTCGGCTGGCGGGACCGGTAGCTGACATGTTTGAACCCGTTCAGAAGTCAGATCCTCCTCAACTGCCGTCAAATCGGGTCATCCCGTCGCTTGCCGTGCTGGTCAATCCTCAGCGAATGGAAATGCTGAAGGCATGCTGCGCGGAGTTGGCAGACCTGTCGGGTCTTTCGGCGTCCGAGATCGTATTGCGTCATGGCGGAGGTCTTGTACTCGTCGAACAGGGCGTGGCCGGTTACGATCAGGTGATCCTGACGCTCGCTGTGGAGCGTCCGAACACCGCGGTGATCGTCGTCTCCGACCAGTTGCCCGGTCATATGGTCAGAGCCCTGATGAAACTTGAGGCTTCTGACATTGTTCCGGCGACAGCCGGGATCGAGGAAATAATCGATGCTGCCGAACAATTGCGCGAGACCCAGTCCATTCAAGGGTCGGGCGCGACGTCGAAGTGCTGGGCCTTTCGCGGTGCTGTTGGCGGCGCGGGTGTCTCGACACTCGCAATAGAGAGCGCGTTCAGCCTTGCCCGCAAGGTTGGGCCGGGAAAGGTGTGCCTGGTCGACCTTAATGTGGCTGACGGAATGACGACGTCATTCCTCGAAGCGGTGCCGAAGCTGGACCTGCAGGCGCTGGTGGATGCGCCTGACCGTCTGGACCAGCGACTGCTGGCGGCATGGTGCTGGGAGCACGCCGACGGTGTTTCGCTGATCGCCGCGCCGCGCAATCCGGATGCGGATGCCCTGGCGACCGAGCCGGCAATGTTGCGCCTTCTGGATGTCGCCTGCAGCACATTCGAATATGTTTTAGTGGACATGCCCCGGCACATGACGCCGTGGACCAAGTCCATCCTCGGCGCAGTCGATGAGGCCATTGTCGTCAGCGAGCTGACAGTACCGAGCCTGCACGCTGCAGCAGAGTTGTGTCGAGAGACAGATATCTTGCGGCGTGATCGCAACAAATCCAAGCTTGTGCTCAACCGCATGTTCCCGAAGAAACGTTTCCGTGCCGAGTTTGCCGTCGACAAGGCAGAGCAGGCCATCGAACAGGAAATCCATACGACGATTGCATCCGACTGGGATGCGGCGCGTACGGCAGTCAATCTTGGAAAGCCAATCGCTGACGTGAAGCCCAAGAGCCAGCTCGTGCTGGACGTTCAGCAATTCATCGACCGTCTGCTGCCCGATGAAGCTATCGCCAATGAGGCGAAACCCCAGAATAAGAGACGCACGAAATGAGCCGATTCAAATCCAGCGTAGCAGCGGCCGCGCCGCTTGTGATGCCGTCGACGAAACCGGCTGACTTCTCGCCGGCGCCGGCACTCGCAAAAGGCAAAGGCGAACCCGCCGGATTCGACTTGTTGGACGCGAAGCTGCGGGTGCATGCCAAATTGATTGACGAACTCGACCTGTCTGCGCTCGAGAAGCTCGATGACGACACAATGCGCCAGCGCGTCCGCGGCATCATTTCGGAAATCATCCGCAAGGAAGAAATGGCGCTGTCATCGGTCGAGGAAGTATCCTTTGCCGATGCGGTCATGGACGAGATGACTGGTCTCGGACCGATTGAGCCGTTGCTGAAGGACGATTCCATCGCGGACATTCTCATCAACGGTTACAATCAGGTCTATATCGAGCGCAACGGCGAGCTGCAGTTGGCGCCCGTGCGCTTTGCTGACAATGACCACCTCTTGCGCATCGTGCAGCGCATCGTGTCGGCCGTTGGCCGGCGCGTGGACGAGAGCCAGCCGCTGGTCGATGCGCGCCTGCTGGACGGCAGCAGGGTCAACGCGGCCATCGCACCGATCGCTATCGATGGTCCACTCGTCTCGATCCGGAAATTCTCAAAGTCGCCGCTGACCATGGACAAGCTGGTCGGCTTTGGTGCCATTCCGGGGCCGGTCGCCGAATTCATTCTCGGCGCCGTCAAGTGCAAGGCGTCCACGGTGATCTCGGGCGGTACGGGTTCGGGCAAGACAACGCTCCTGAATGCCTTGTCTTCCGCGATCAGTCCGAAGGAGCGCATGATCACGATCGAGGACGCGGCTGAACTCCAGCTGCAACAGCCGCACGTTGCGCGCATGGAAACACGCCCGCCGAACATTGAGGGCAAAGGCGAGATCCGCCAGCGCGAACTGGTCAAGAACGCGCTGCGCATGCGGCCTGACCGAGTCATCCTCGGGGAGGTGCGTGGCGAGGAAGCCTTCGACATGCTTCAGGCCATGAATACCGGCCACGAAGGTTCGATGGCGACGATCCACGCCAACAATCCCCGCGATGCCATCACCCGTCTCGAGCAAATGGTGATGATGGGCGGCATGAAGATTTCGGAGGAAGCCATTCGGGGCCAGATCGCGTCCGCCGTGAACTTCATCGTTCAGGCCACGCGCCTGTCAGACGGTTCGCGCAAGGTCGTGTCGATCGCGGAGATCACCGGCATGGAAGGGTCGATCATCCAGATCCAGGAGATCTTCAAGTTCGAGCGTTCGGGAACATCGGAGGACGGGAAAGTGATCGGCAAATTTGTCGCGACGGGCCTGCGTCCCAAATTCCTCGATGAGATGGAGCGGCGCGGCGTTCATATGCCCGTTGGCATGTTCGATCCAGCGACTGTGTTCTAGGCGTTCCGCACGTGTTCAGCTTACCAGACATAACCGGCTACAACATGTTCCTGCTGATCTGCGCGATCATGGCGGCGGGGGCATTCTTCCTGTTGATCCAAGCTGCTATGGGGCTTGTCATGCAGGCGCAGACGCAGCGGATCGTGAACCGCCGATTGCAGTTCAAGGACCGGTTTGCCAGTACCAGCGAGGCCATGGTCGAGCTGCGCAAGAGCCGGGGCCTGGATGCAGACGGCAATTTCGCTATGCCGCTGGAGCGCTTCAATCGCCTGGTCGTCAGATCGGGACTTCCTTACCAACCCCTCAAATGGGTGGCAATGTCGGCAGGTGGCGGAGTGGTTGCGGGAGGCGCCTATATACATTTCGTCGGCGGCTGGATGCCGGCGCTCGGCATCTGCCTGGTGGTCTTTCTCGTCGGTCCGATCTTTGTGCTCAAGCATGTTGCAGGGAAACGCCGCAAGAAACTGGCGGCACAGCTGCCCGACGCGCTGCAGATTGTCTGCCGCAGCCTTGAAGCAGGCCACCCGGTTGCCACGGCGGTGTCGCTGGTCGCGCGCGAGATGCCGGATCCGATCGGCACGGAATTTGGCATGACGGCGGATGAAGTGTCCTACGGTTTCTCACTGACGAATGCGGTACAGCGCATGGCCGAAAGGTCCGGTGATCCGGATGTCGAATTGTTCGGCGCTACGGTGCGCCTGCAGGAGAAGACGGGCGGCAATCTTTGCGACCTGTTGAAGGCGAACACGACAACGATCCGGGAACGCCAGACGATGCGCCTCAAGGTGCGCGCAGCCTCGTCGGAAGGGCGGATGTCGGCGCTGATCCTGACGTCGGCACCGTTCATGGTGATGTTGGCTATCCATCTGACCCAGCCAAGCTTCTACGGCAACGTGATCCATGACCCGCTCATCCGGTACGGATTTGCAGGACTGTTCGTGTGGATGTTCATCGGCAACCTGGTCATGCGCAAAATGATCAATTTCAAGATGTAGGGCGGGCCAGTGAACGTGGATACTTCCTCTTTCCCCGGAATGTGGGCGCCTGTGCTGATGCTGGGCGCAGCGCTGGCGCTGCTGTTTCCAAGCATCCTGACTTTCCTCAGGAATCGCCGTGACATCGAAAGTGTCGAGCGCCGTTTGGCGCGCCGCGGGCCGGTGTCCGCTGAGACGGGACAGCGCCGGAACCCCAGCCGGATCGGCAAGGCGGTCACCGGGCTGGCCGACCAGATGGCGCCCGGCGATGACGAACAGGGTGTCAGTGCGGCCAAGGCGCGGCTGGCTGGTGCAGGCTTCGTCGGACCGTCTGCCGTTGGCCGGTACTATTTCGTGCGCCTGGTGTGCATCGTCCTGCCGCAGCTCGGCTTGCTGGCAGCCTTGCCCTATCTCTCGAACCTGCCGGGCACGACACCGCTCGTGATTTCCGTGATGCTCGTCATGATCGGCCTCATTGCGCCGGGCATGTATCTCGACAAACGGACCAAGTCGCGCCGGCAGGAATGCTCCGGCGGTTTTCCCGACATGATGGACCTGCTGGTCGCATGCGTGGAAGCGGGGCTCAGCCTCGATGCATCGGTCCAGCGCGTTGGTGAGGAACTCGAACTGCGCCACCCGATCATTGCCGGATATATGCGGACACTGTCGCTGGAGCTGCGGGCAGGGCGGGCGCGCAAATCCGCCTGGCGCGGCTTTGCCGACCGGATGGGCATCGAGGAGGCCGGATCATTGGCGACGATGCTGCGTCAGGCAGAGGAAATGGGGACGAGCCTTGGCCAGACCCTTCGCATCTTTTCGGCCGACATGCGCCAGCGCCGGATCCTCTATGCCGAAGAAAAAGCCATGGCTTTGCCGGCGAAACTGACGCTTCCGTTGGTTTTCTTTGTTTTTCCCGTGCTTTTGGGCGTGCTGACGTTGCCAGCGGTCGTGATGTTCAAGGGCGTACTGTAGTGAAATCGGCGCTAGGCGAGTCAGGTATGGATTGCTAGACATTGCACCATGAGCACGACATATCTCGATTTTGAAAAGCCCATCGCCGAACTCGACGCCAAGATTGCCGAGCTCGAAGCCCTCTCCGGCCAGAAGGGCGGGCCGTCCATCAAGGACGAGCTGAACAAGCTGAAGGCCAAATCGACCAAGCAACTGAAAGACATCTACTCCGATCTTTCGGCCTGGCGGAAAACGCAAGTTGCCCGCCATCCCGACCGGCCGCACCTGTCTGATTATATTGAAACAATTTTCGAGGACTTCGAGGAACTGGCTGGTGACCGGCTGTTCGGCAATGACGAAGCGATCATCGGCGGCCTCGCCCGGTTCAAGGGGCGTTCGGTGGTCATTATGGGTCATGAGAAAGGCCGCACGACTGAGAAACGCCTGAAGCACAATTTCGGCATGGCCCACCCGGAGGGCTACCGCAAGTCCGTCCGCCTGATGGACATGGCCGAGAAGTTCAACCTGCCCGTCCTCAGCTTCCCCGATACCGCAGGTGCCTATCCCGGCAAGGGCGGCGAAGAGCGCGGGCAGGCCGAAGCGATTGCGCGCGGCACCCAGCGCGGCCTGTCGCTGGGCGTGCCGTTCGTGACCCTGATTATCGGTGAAGGCATGTCGGGCGGCGCCATTGGCATCGCGGCGGCGAACAAGGTGCTGATGATGGAGCACGCGATCTACTCGGTGATCTCGCCAGAGGGGTGCGCCTCGATCCTTTACCGTGACCCGGCCAAGGCCCGGGACGCGGCGGATGCGATGAAGATTACCGCGCCGGACCTGTTGAAAACAAAGGTGATTGACGGCGTCGTCAAGGAGCCTGTCGGGGGTGCGCACCGCGACCCGCAACGGGCCATGGCCGCTGCTGGCAAGGCGCTGGACACCGCACTGAAGGACCTTGAGGGCTTGTCGCCGCAGGAACTGCGTCGCCAGCGCCGGGATCGTTTCTATGCCATTGGCCGCGAGATCGCTTAGGCGCTGCTTGTAATCATTCGCCCGAACGGTCAGGCTAGCGCGCTAGATCGATAGAGGGCTATCCATGCGAAATATCCTAATTGGCGGGGCGTTACTGCTGATCGTGGCCTGTTCCCGGGGCGGCGCAGATGATGCGGCGGCTGCTGGCGACGGCGCTGTCATCTACCCAGCGGCAAGCGTTGTCACGATGGCTGCGACGGATGCGGTCGCTTCGGCTGTGGCGGTAAAGGACGGACGTATCCTGGCAACCGGCACGGAAGCGGAACTGACGCACGCCCTGCCAGAAGCCAGTGTCGACCGTACATTTGAAGGCATGGTCATCGTGCCGGGCCTGATCGATCCGCACGTCCACGTCATGCTGGGCGCCCTGCAATACAATCTCCCCCTGACGCCGCCCTGGCCAATGGCGACGCCGCACGGGATGCGGGCTGGGATCGGTACTCGCGAAGGGTTCCTCGCGGAGGTTGCCGCCATTGAAGCGTCAATGGCGCCCGGCGAACCAGCCGTCATCTATGGCTACCACAACTTGGTCCACGGCGACCTGACTCGTACCGATCTCGACGCGATATCGACCACGCGTCCGCTGGTGATCTGGCACTATTCCAGCCACGACTTTTACCTCAATAGCGCCGCCATTGAGCGGGCGGGCTTCACGCCCGCGCTGGCGGAAAAGTTTCATGGCGTCGACCTTGATGAAAATAGTGAGCTGACGGGCCGGATTTATGAGGACGCCGCAATTGCCGTTTTGGGCGCCTTCTCTGACGTGATGCTGGCGCCGGAGAATGTCAGCGCGGGTTTCCAGGGCTTCTCCCGCATGTTGCGCGAGGCCGGTGTCACGACAACGGTCGAGATGGGCTACGGGCTGTTCGGCTGGGAGATGGAAGACGCGAACATCCGCAGCAATTGGGGCGATGCCCAGTCGGCGGGATACAATCTCTACCTCGTGCCGGAATACCGGGCGTTGCAGCGCTCGTTCGGCGAGGACAGGGTGCAGTCTGTCCGCGATCTGGTCAGCGGCGTCCGCCCGGCCGCCGCGCCGGTGCTGCCGCGTGTGAAATTCTTCACCGATGGCGCTTTCTATAGCCAGACGATGCGGCTTTCGCCGCCGGGCTACCTTTCGGGGCAGTCGAAGGGCAGTGAAGGCCTGTGGGTGATGAAACCGGACGAGATCGCGCCGACGATCCAGCCCTATTGGGATGCCGGCCTTGGCGTGAACATCCATTCCAATGGCGACGCCGCGCAGGGTGCGACGCTCATGGCGCTGAAAACATTGCGGAATAGCGGCGGCGACAATTCCTTCACGATCGAGCATGGCGGCCTGTTTTCGCCGCACCAGGTGGAGGAAGCCGGCCGGCTGAAGGCCAACGTCTCTGCGGCCAGCCACTATGTCTACTATATGGCGGACACGTATGCCGACCCGCTGGGCGAGCCACGGGCCCGCTGGATTTCGCCGCTGGGCGCGCTGACCGAGGCCGGTGTGGCGGTGACCGTGCATTCCGATGCGCCGCTCGCGCCGCCGGAGCCGTTGCGGGCAGCCAGCGTGCATATCACACGGGCGACGCGCGAAGGCGGCGTCTATGAGGAAACCATGGCGCTGTCGCCCTACGAAGCGCTGGAATCTGTAACGCTTGATGCAGCGCGGGCCGTCGGTCTAGAGGCCGAAATCGGCTCCATCGAGGTCGGAAAGCGGGCCGATTTCACGATCCTCGGCGCCAATCCACTGGATGTGGCGGGGGAGAACTGGACCGGAATTCCGATCTGGGGCGTCGTGCTGGCGGGTGAAAAGCGGCCGCTGGAAGACTAAGCATGGCGGAAAAGGACTGGATCGCGCGTTACTTTGCGCCGCTGGCACAGGGGCAGGGTGCGGCGGGCCTGAAGGATGACGTGGCCCTGCTCGGGACGTCGGGTCCTGTAGCCATTACAACAGATGCGATGGTGGAGGGGGTGCATTTCCTGGCCTCGGATCCTGTCGATACCGTGGCGCGCAAACTGGTGCGGGCGAACGTGTCGGACCTGCTGGCGAGCGGCGCGGAGCCGGCCGAAGCCTTGCTCACGCTCGGGTGGCCGTCGGTGCGCGGTGAAGCTGAAATCGCAGCATTTGCAGCAGCTTTGGGCGATGAGTTGGCCGCCTGGGGCGCGCAGCTGATCGGCGGAGACACCGTCACCAATCCTCAGGGATTGTTCCTGTCTCTCACCCTGACGGGGCGCTGCCTGTCCACCGCCCCGGTACGCCGGACAACGGCGAAAACGGGCGATTTCGTGTGGTTGACGGGGTGTGTCGGGGGGGCGGCGAGGGGGTGGCGCGTCCTTTCCGAGGGGGCGGCACATCCGGGCAAAGGGGGCGTTTCGGGGCCGTGGGTCGACGCCTACAGGATTCCGGCCCTGCCGCCGCTTGCCACCGCAGGCCTCGTCGCGCGCCACGCAAGCGCGGCGATGGATGTTTCTGACGGCCTGCTGATCGATGCGCGGTCGCTGGCAGAGGCCTCCGGGGTGGGCCTCGATATTGACCTTGGCGCGGTGCCGTTTGCCGGCGGGGCGGCGGACGAAGCCGAAATGCTGAAGCTCGCGACCTGGGGAGATGACTACCAGGTCCTGTTCACGGCCGCGGAAAGCCTGTCAGAGCAGATCGCGCATGAGGCGAGTGATCGGGGCATACAACTCGCCCGAATCGGGAAAATTATAATCGGATCAGGCTTGTCGCTGGGGTTGAAGGGCAAAAAAATTAACCTCCCCGAAACCCTGGGGTTCGAGCATGGATGAGTCGGGTCACCTGTGACTCGCCCCTAAAGCGAGGCGGGTTGCCTCATCAAGGAGCGACTGGCAGGCAAAGGCTCATAATAACTAAGTTTTGGAGACCCGGGGCCAACCCGGGCCCGTTCAAAGGCTCAGGGAAGGAAGGAAATCCCCATGTGGTTTTATCTCGCACTCGCCGCAGGCGTTGTGTCGGTTCTATACGGATACCTACAGATCAACTCGATCATGAAGGCCCCGTCGGGCGACCAGCGTATGCGTGAAATCGCGCAGGCTATTCAGGAGGGCGCAAACGCCTACCTGAAGCGCCAATATCGCACGATCGGCATGGTCGGCGTTGTTGTCGCCGTGATCCTGCTCGTCCTGCTCGGATGGAAGTCTGCACTCGGTTTCGTGCTGGGCGCCGTCCTGTCAGGCGCAGCCGGCTTTATCGGCATGCTTGTGTCGGTGCGGGCCAATGTGCGCACGACCGAAGCATCCAAGAGCGGCCTCAGCGCCGGTCTCGCGCTGGCGTTCAAGTCGGGTGCCATTACCGGCATGCTGGTCGTCGGTCTCGCCCTGATCGGTATCGTTCTCTATTACGGCCTCCTGACAGGCCCGCTCGATCTGGACCTTTCGGTTCGCGACGATAAACGGCAAGTCATCGACGCCCTCGTTTCGCTCGGCTTCGGCGCGTCGCTGATCTCGATCTTCGCCCGTCTCGGCGGCGGTATCTTCACCAAGGGTGCGGATGTCGGCGGCGACATGGTGGGCAAGGTGGAAGCCGGCATTCCCGAGGATGACCCGCGCAACCCGGCCACCATCGCAGACAATGTCGGCGACAATGTCGGCGACTGTGCCGGCATGGCGGCTGACCTGTTCGAAACCTATGCCGTGACACTGGTCGCGACGATGGTCCTGGGCGGTATCTACTTCTCCGGGTCGGCTGATATTTCGGCTGTGATGATGTTACCGCTGGCGATTGCCGCCGTCTGTATCATCACCTCCATCATCGGCACGTTCTTCGTCCGCCTCGGCAAGGGTTCCACGGATGTGATGTGGGCGCTCTACAAGGGCCTGATCGTGACCGGCGTGCTGTCGGTAGGTGGCCTGGCCATCGCCATCAACAGCGTGTTGCCGAACGGCTTCGGTGTGCTGAATGAAGCGGCTGCGCGCCTCGGCATGACGGGTGAGATAACAGGCCTCGACCTGTTCCTCTGCGGTGTGACCGGCCTCGTCGTGACCGGCCTGATCGTTTACATCACGGCCTATTATACCGAGACCAAGTTCCGTCCCGTCCGCTCGATCGCCCTGGCGTCCGAGTCGGGCCACGGCACGAACGTGATCCAGGGCCTGGCCGTCTCGCTCGAGTCGACGGCGCTGCCATCGATCTCGATCATGGCGGGCATCCTGCTGACGTATAACCTGGCAGGCCTCTACGGTATCGCCATTGCCACGACGACCATGCTGGCGCTGGCCGGTATCATCGTTGCCCTCGACGCCTTCGGTCCGGTGACGGACAATGCCGGCGGCATCGCGGAAATGGCCGAATTGCCATCTGACGTCCGCAAGACGACGGATGCGCTGGACGCTGTTGGCAACACGACGAAAGCCGTGACCAAGGGCTATGCCATCGGTTCGGCGGGCCTCGGCGCGCTGGTCCTGTTCGCGGCCTATTCGGAGGACGTGAAATACTTCATTGCGCAGGCCGATCCGGGAACGTTCTTCCACAATGTCGTGGTCGATTTCTCGATCTCCAGCCCGTACGTGGTTGTCGGCCTCCTGTTCGGTGGCCTCCTGCCGTTCCTGTTCGGCGGAATGTCGATGATGGCGGTCGGGCGCGCAGCCCAGTCCGTGGTCGAGGAAGTGCGCAGGCAGTTCCGCGAAATGCCGGGCATCATGAAAGGCGAAGTGAAGCCTGACTATGGCCGCGCTGTGGATATCCTGACGCAGGCCGCGATCAGGGAAATGGTTGTGCCGTCGCTGTTGCCAGTGCTGTCACCGATCGTCCTGTTCGGCGTGATCTTCCTGATTGCCGGTGCCGGCGCGGCCCTGTCGGCTGTCGGTGCGATGCTGCTGGGTGTGATCGTGACCGGCCTGTACGTGGCCATCTCGATGACCTCGGGCGGCGGTGCCTGGGACAATGCCAAGAAGTATATCGAAGACGGTCATCATGGCGGCAAGGGCTCTGAAGCCCACAAGGCTGCGATCACCGGCGATACGGTTGGCGATCCCTACAAGGACACATCCGGTCCGGCTGTGAACCCGATGATCAAGATCACGAACATCGTGGCCTTGCTGATGCTCGCGGTGCTTGCCGGCCACTAGGCCAGTCCAGTCCGACAACAAAAAAGGCCCCGGTGCGCAAGCGCCGGGGCCTTTTCCTTTGGGGTAGGGATGCCGATCAGGCGATGTCGAATCGGTCCGCGTTCATCACCTTGGTCCAGGCGGCGACAAAGTCCTTCACGAACTTTTCCTTGTTGTCGTCCTGGGCATAGACTTCCGAATAGGCGCGAAGGATCGAGTTCGATCCGAACACGAGATCCATGCGAGTCGCCGTCCACTTCACGGCATCCGTCTTCCGGTCGCGGATCTCGTAGATTCCGTTGCCGGACGGCCGCCAGTAGTTTTCCGAGTCGGTCACGTTGACGAAGAAATCGGTCGTCAGTGCACCCACTTTGTCGGTGAACACACCATGCTTGGTGCCGCCGTGATTGGTGCCCATGACACGCATGCCGCCGACAAGGACCGTCATCTCCGGTGCCGTCAGGCCCAAGAGCTGGGTCCGGTCGAGCATCAGTTCTTCAGGGCTGACGTCGTAGTCGGCCTTCTGCCAGTTGCGATAGCCGTCATTGATCGGCTCCATCGCATCGAAGGAATCGGCATCCGTCATCTCAGCCGTCGCGTCGCCGCGACCAGGTGCAAACGGCACTTTCACATTGAAGCCTGCCGCCTTCACGGCCTGCTCGACGCCGACATTGCCCGCAAGGACGATCACGTCTGCCACGCTGGCACCTGTCTCGGCGGCAATGCCTTCGAGCACTTTCAGGACCCGGGCCAGACGGGCCGGCTCATTGCCTTCCCAGTCCTTCTGCGGCGCTAGCCGGATGCGGGCCCCGTTGGCACCGCCACGCATGTCAGAGCCGCGATAGGTGCGCGCACTGTCCCATGCCGTCGAGACCATGTCGCTCAGGCTCAGGCCGCTGGCTGCGATCTTCGCCTTCACGGCATCGACGTCATAGCCGGTCTTGCCAGCGGGAATCGGGTCCTGCCAGATCAGGTCTTCGGCGGGCACTTCCGGACCGAAATAGCGTGCCTTCGGCCCAAGGTCGCGGTGGGTCAGCTTGAACCAGGCGCGGGCGAAGGTTTCCGAGAAATACTCGAAATCGTTGTAGAAACGCTCGGAGATCTTCCGGTATTCCGGGTCCATCTTCATGGCCATGTCGGCATCCGTCATGATCGGCATGCAGCGGATCGAGGGATCCTCGACATCGACGGGCATGTCTTCTTCCTTGATGTCGACAGGCTGCCACTGCCACGCGCCGGCGGGGCTCTTCTTCAGCTCCCACTCATGGTTGAGCAGCAGGTCGAAATAGCCATTGTCCCATTTGGTCGGATGGGTCGTCCAGGCGCCTTCTAGGCCGCTGGTCACGGCATCGCGGCCAATGCCGCGGGTCTTGTGGTTCATCCAGCCGAAACCCTGCTCCTCAATCGGAGCGGCTTCGGGGGCAGGGCCGAGATTGGATTCCAGGCCATTGCCGTGCGCCTTGCCAACGGTGTGCCCGCCAGCGGTGAGGGCGACGGTTTCCTCGTCATTCATCGCCATGCGGGCAAAGGTGACCCGTACGTCCTGGGCAGACTTGAGCGGGTCGGGTTTGCCGTCGCGGCCCTGCGGGTTGACGTAGATGAGGCCCATATGGACGGCGCCGAGCGGCGCTTCGAGCGAGGCCGGGTCTTCGGCGTTGGCATAACGCTGGACGCTTTCGGCCAGCCATTCCTTTTCCGAGCCCCAGTAGACGTCCTTTTCGGGCGCCCAGATGTCTTCGCGTCCGAAGGCAAAGCCATACGTCTTCAGGCCCATGGATTCGTAGGCGACATTGCCGGCCAGGATGTACAGGTCGGCCCAGGAAACCTTGTTGCCGTATTTCTTCTTGATCGGCCACAGCAGGCGGCGCGCCTTGTCGAGGTTGCCATTGTCCGGCCAGGAATTGAGGGGCGCGAAGCGCTGGTTGCCGGTGCCGCCGCCGCCACGACCGTCAAACAGCCGGTAGGAGCCGGCCGCATGCCATGCCAGGCGGATCATCAGGCCGCCATAATGGCCCCAGTCAGCCGGCCACCAGGCCTTGCTCTCGGTCATGATGGCCGTCATGTCGCGCTTGAGCGCTGCGACATCGAGCTTCTTGAGTTCTTCGCGATAGTCGAAGTCCTTGCCCATCGGGTCGGTCTTCGTGTCGTGCTGGCTCAGGATGTCCAGGTTGAGCGCATTGGGCCACCATTCCATGACCGTCCTGCCTATTGAAGTCATCCCGCCATGCATGACCGGGCACTTGCCGGCGCCACTCATATCATTTCCGTCCATATTGCTCTCCCATTGCTGAAATCGTTCGGCACTTATCGCCTGATAAGGGAAGCTATCGTTCCTGTACCCATTGATCCAATCGATTCTATGAAGTCGAGCTATAGGGCGGTTCTATGTGACGCGGTTTGACGCATCGCAATCACGAGCCAGGCCGGATGACCCTGAACACACGGCAGGGACGGACAGCCCGGCGAAATTGGCTCAGGCACCAACGAAAAAGCCCCGGAACCGGGGTTCCAGGGCTTGTCTGTTTCGGGAGGCGGCCTGCGCTACTGGCGGCGGCCGGTCGGGTTGCCAGGCGTGGCTTCGTCCGAATTCGGCAGGCGTACGCCGCCAACCGTGCCGAAGATCTGTTCCCAAAGGCCCAGTTCGCGACCACGGGTCGGCGTTTCGCGGGCCGCATAATTGATGACCTCGCCGTCCTCGGCACTGTATTCGAGGACTTCGTCGACCTTGTCGTCCTCGCCGAAGCGGATGGCCGTGATCGAGCGCTTGGTGATTTTCGGCTTCAGGAAGGCGACGCGCTCCTGCACGTCGGAAATGTACATCCAGGTCTTGTTGTCGAATACGCTTTCCGTCGACGGGCTGCCGAGCTGGGCAAGGACGGAGGAGCGTGTGTCCTCGTCCGGCTTAATGTCGCGCGGCTGGGCGTCGTCCGCCACATAGCCGTGGAAATCCCGTGCCGGCGTGAGGCACGCGGTGAGGGGCAGGGTGAGAAGGCCAATGGCCAAAATCGCACGTCGCGACATGGAGAAACTCCTGATAAGGCTTCGCGAAAGACCTAGCGGCTGCAGCCCCCCCTTGGCAACACAGGAGTACATGGTGACGGGAATTTCAATCGGCTGGCTGGGACGGCGACGGGCCCGGAAGGCTGCTGCCGGAAAAGCCTATGGCGGGCTGATGAAAGCGGCGCTGGCGCCGGATTTCTACCTGACGGGCGACGTTGCCGACACGTTCGACGGGCGTGCGCAGATGGTCACCGTCCATGCGGCGCTGGCGATCCGGCGGATGAACGCCCTTCCGGGCGCAGAATCCGCGAAAATCGCTGCGGCGCTGAGTGCGCGCGTGCTGGACGGGTTTGACGCGGCCTTTCGCGAACAGGGCGTCGGCGATTCCTCGATCGCGCGGAAAGTGCGAAAACTGGCCGAGGCGCATTACGGGCTGGGAACCGCCCTGTCGCAGGCACTGGACAGCGATGGCGGGGAATCGGCCGTGATCGCGGTGCTTGAGCGCAATGGCGTGACGCAAAAGGGCCGTGGAGCCGCACTTGCGGCCTATCTGTGCGCCATTGCGATGCGCCTGGAGCAGCAGGACGATGCTGGAATACTGGCTGGAGCAATCGACTGGGTTCCGGCCAGCGAAGTGCTGTAGCAGGCGCAGGCGCGGCGTTGCCAACCCCCGTGACGCGCCGTAAACACCGCGCATCAGGAATCATTGCGTTTCCGACTGATTTGGAAGGCCCGAATGGCTGACGGCACAATTCTTTCGATTGATGCCATGGGCGGTGATGCTGCGCCCGGTGTCGTGGTTGACGGCGTGGCGATCCTGCTGGCCGACCGCGCGGATATTGCCGTTCTGCTGCATGGCGACGAAACCTTACTGGCCCCTCTCGTGGCAGCGCATCCCGTCCTGTCGGGCCGCTGCCAGCTGGTTCATTCCGACAGCGTGATCACGAGCGACATGAAACCGAGCCAGGCGCTGCGCCGGGGCAAGGGATCGTCGATGTGGAACGCCGTCGAGGCGGTGAAGAACGGCGAGGCGGCGGCTGCCGTGTCGGCGGGCAATACCGGCGCGCTGATGGCGATTTCGATGCTGATCCTGCGCAAGATGGACGGCGTCCACCGCCCGGCGATGACCGCCCTGTGGCCGACCATGCGCGGCCGCACCGTGGTGCTGGACGTCGGCGCGAATCTCGAAGCGGATGCGGCGCAGCTCGTCAGCTTTGCCATCATGGGCGAAGCCTATGCGCGTGCGGCGCTGGGCATCGAAAAGCCGTCGATCGGCATTCTCAATATCGGCTCCGAAGAGATGAAGGGCCATGACGAGGTGCGCGAGGCGCATGAATGGCTGCGCGAGGCCAAGCTGGACATGGACTATCGCGGCTTTGTCGAGGGCAATGACATTTCCAAAGGCGCCGTCGACGTCGTGGTGACTGACGGTTTCACCGGCAATGTCGCGCTGAAGGCCGGCGAAGGCGTGGCGCGGATGCTGGGCAACCGGATGCGCGAAGCCTTCACGGCCAATATCATGACCAAGCTTGGCGCCGTGTTCGCGTCGGGCGGGCTGAAACAGTTGCGGGCCCAAATGGACCCGAGCAATGTGAATGGCGGTGTGCTGCTGGGCCTCGGCGGCGTTTCGGTCAAGAGCCATGGCGGCACCGATGCGCGCGGATTTGCGCAGGCCTGCCTGCTGGCCGCCGACCTCGCCGCCAGCCACTATCAGGACGAGATAATTGCCAACCTGCTACGTATCAGGGAAGGCGGCCTGGCTGCCGATTAAGGCAGGCCGGCACGGAAAGGATTTCTATGACACGTCGCAGTTTCATTCGCGGTACAGGCGGCTACCTTCCGGAGAAGGTGCTCACCAATGAGGACCTGTCGGCCATGCTCGACACGTCGGACGAGTGGATCCGCGAGCGCACGGGAATCAAGCGCCGCCATGTCGCCGCCGATGGCGAGCTGACATCTGACATCGCGACGGCGGCCGCGCGCCAGGCGCTGGAGGCGTCCGGTTTTGATGCAACCGATATCGACCTGATCGTGCTCGCCACGACGACGCCCGACCAGACATTCCCGGCGACAGCAACGGCTGTGCAGGCAAAGCTCGGGTGCGGCCCGAGCGCGGCGTTTGACGTGCAGGCGGTCTGTTCGGGCTTCCTGTTCGGGCTCGCGACGGCGGACAGCATGCTGAAACAGGGCCTGTTCAACCGGGCGCTGGTGATCGGCGCGGAGACGTTCACGCGCATCCTCGACTGGTCTGACCGGGGCACGGCTGTGCTCTTCGGCGATGGCGGCGGCGCGGTTGTCATCGAGGCCGTGGAATGGACCGGCGCCCACGATGCCGGGATCATCACGCACCATATCCGCACCGACGGCACGAAGTCCGACCTGCTCTATGTCGATGGCGGCGTCAGCTCGACCGGGACGATCGGCCATGTGCGCATGGAGGGCAATCGCGTCTTCAAGCATGCGGTGACGAATATCTCGTCGGCAATCCAGGCCGTGCTGACCGAGACGGGCCTGACGGCGGACGATATTGACTGGTTCGTGCCGCACCAGGCTAACAAGCGTATCCTGGACGGCGTGGCGAAGAAGATCGGCATTCCCGAGGAGAAGGTCGTGATCACGGTCGACGAGCATGCCAATACGTCGGCGGCCTCGATCCCGCTGGCGCTGAACCATGCCGTGCGCACCGGCCGGGCCAAGCCGGGCGACCTGATCCTGTCGGAAGCGATGGGCGGCGGGTTTTCCTGGGGCGCGAGCCTGTTCCGCCTTTAAGCGACAGGTATCATTTTGATCCACAGATTTTGCGCCGAATCGGACAAATCGAACCATCTCAACGAATTAAGCTGACGGTTTCGCTAGGAATCCGTTAAGTTTCATTCGCTATCCATTAACGAAAGGCGAGAGAACCTCATGAGCAACCAGACCCTGACCCGTGCCGAAGTGACTGATGCGATCGTCCGCGAAGTGGGCGTGACACGTCAGGAATCCTCGGACCTTCTGGACCGTACGCTCGACATGATCGGCAAGGCGCTGGAGCATGAAGACGAGGTGAAGCTCTCCCGCTTTGGCAATTTCGTGGTGCGGTCGAAATCCGCCCGCGAAGGCCGCAACCCCAAGACCGGCGAAGAAGCCATCATCGCGCCCCGGCGCGTGGTGACGTTTCGCCCATCCCCCATGCTCAAGGCCCGCGTCGACAAGGGCTGAGCCAATACAAGGATAGCGACATGACTGCCATCAGGAACCGCGTCGAGAAATCTGCAAATGCCTTTCGGTCGATTGGCGAGGCAGCCGCAGAACTGGGCCTTGAAACGCATGTCCTTCGCTATTGGGAAACGAAATTTCCGCGCGATGTGAAACCGGTGAAGCGCGCCGATGGCCGCCGCCTGTTCCGCCCGCAGGATATTGACGCCCTGCGCGCCATCCAGATTCTCGTGCACGGGCGCGGCCTGACATTGAAGGGCGCGAAATCGCTGATGGCCGAACAGGGGCTCGAGGCCGTGCTGTCCGGCGCGGCGACCCTCGGCAATGGCACGGTCGGCAGCCCGGCGCGCGAGCTGCAGCAGACGGTCGCCAAGGCGTTCGACGCCGAGATTTCGTCCGAGACGGCGCCAGAGCGCCAGGAACGCCTCGAAGGCGCACTGGTGGGCCTGACCGACCTCAAGGCCCGCCTCGACGCGATGCGCGACAAGCGGGCTGCCTAAACCCATATAAGCGATTGCGGAAGGCCGGTGGCTTGGCTACAAGCCGCTTCAAGTCGGAGCGTGGCGCAGCCCGGTAGCGCACTCGCCTGGGGGGCGAGGGGTCGTAGGTTCGAATCCTATCGCTCCGACCATTTTTCTCTGGTTCCGTATCGGCCCTTTGGGCCTCACATGAACCGGGCTCAGGGCTTTCCAATATTTGCCATGGGTCAGTAGGAGGCATGGTCCGCAAGATGTAATTTGATCGTTTTATCCCGAAAGCGGACGCAAGAGTGTTTTGATTCTAGCTGCGGATTCCGATTTTGTTGCAAACGAACTGGGGCACCCTTAACTCCCAAGCATGGAATCATTTGAGCTGAACCCATATTTTTTGCCCAGCGCAGCTGGCGGCATGTTCACGCTGTATATTGTAGTGCTTCTAAGCAATGTAGACCGATTGAATGCAATTCCCAAAGCAGAGCAGCCTTCAATCAAGCAAATATTCTATTGGACGATTGCGGCTGGAGCACTTGCGATTTTGGGGCTTTTTGAACGTGGACTTGAAGCAAAAAACGATTGGGAGGACGTTGGAAAAGACCTTCTCGCTTGGTTCATATTCGTTGCGACAGGCTATGGCTGGAGTATGGTCTACTTGATTAACTCAATTCTGAAGGTGCCTTCAGATTTGGAAGTCCATCCAAGTGCGTCGGAGCGGGTTAAGAGCCGGATCAGAAAACTGCGCCGAATCAAATAGTTTTGCCTGCTCCTGCGCCCTAAGCAGTCCATTGCACATTCCGCTGCCTCATGCTCGAAGGGCGGTCTCTGCTTTATGGGGCACTGATTCAGCAGCATATCAGGAACGTTGGAAATAATGGTCCCTAAATGGACAATCGCATTACTCTTGAGCGTCGCAATGGTTGTGATTGGGCTAGAGCATGGACTGGAAGTATCAGTTGCCTTTGGTGCGGGGGTTATGCTGTTCGGAGTCCTTTTGATGCTCCCAACTTCAGCCAAGAGATCACTCCACTTGCGCTTGGTTCTCGCACTCGCACTCATGGGTTATCTGGTTTGGCGAGGCTTCTATGAGTTCCTTGCAATCATCGTCATTGGTGCAATCGCTTTGTCGCTCATTGTGTGGAGCGTGAAGCGGCTCCGGCGGTAGCGACCGCATGGGGCCACCGCTCCGACAACGGAAGCAGCCCAAGCCTTCCAACTATGCGAAGCTATCCAACCATGCTTTCTCGCGGCTGGATAAAAGTCGGCGACCCGGTAGCGCTTGAGCTCCGGGCCGCCAGAAGATGCTCAGTCGTCCCCGGAAAGGTCCAGCTCGTCCGTCTTGCCGACAGCGGCCAGCGCGAAGGCGTATTCCACGGCGGTTTCCTTCAGGCCCTCGAAACGGCCCGAGGCGCCGCCATGACCGGCTTCCATATTGATGCGCAGGAAGTAGGGGCCGCCGTCTGGCGCGTCGTGGCGCAGGCGGGCAGCCCATTTGCTGGGCTCCCAATAGGTCACGCGCGGGTCCGACAGGCCGCCGGTGATCAGCATGGCCGGGTAGTTCTGGTTGGTCACGTTGTCATACGGGCTGTAGGCGGCAATCGTGTCATAGTCGGTTTCGCTGGTCAGCGGGTTGCCCCATTCGGGCCATTCCGGCGGCGTCAGCGGCAATGTGGCGTCCGACATCGTGGTGAGAACGTCGACAAAGGGCACGGCGGCGATGATGCCGGCGAAGAGTTCCGGGTCCATGTTCGCTGCAGCGCCCATCAGCAGGCCGCCTGCCGAGCCGCCATGGCCGACGAGCTTGCCCTTCGACGTGTAGCCCTGGTCGACCAGGTAGTGGCCGGCCGCGATATAGTCCTTGAACGTGTTGGTCTTCTTCTCGAGCTTGCCGTCGAGATACCATTGATAGCCCTTGGCCATCGAGCCGCGCGGATGGACGATGGCATAGACGAAGCCGCGATCGACGAGGCTGAGGCGGCCAGTCCGGAAGTCTGCCGGGATGGTGATGCCGTAGGACCCATAGCCATAGAGCAGCAGCGGCGCGGTGCCGTCGACCGGCGTGTCCTTGCGGCGCAGCAGCGTGACCGGCACCAGTTCGCCATCCCATGAGGGGGCCATGACGCGTTCCGAGACATAATCGTCCGGATTGTGGCCGGACGGCACTTCGCGGGTCTTGCGCAGGGTGCGCTCGCGGGTCGCCAGGTCATAGTCGATGACCTGGTCCGGCGTGGTCGGGGACGCGTAGTCGAAGCGGAGGATCGGCGTGTTGTAATCGTATCCGCTGTCGAGGCCGAGATCGTAGGCGGCCTCGTCGAAGCTGATCGCGTGTTCGGCACCATCAGCGCGGGCGCGCACGACGATACGGGGCAGGCCGTTCTCGCGCTCCATGCGGGAGAGATAGTCCTTCTGCGGCTGCATGCCGAGTAGGAGCGTGCCGGGGCGGTGCGGGATGACCTCTTCCCACTGGTCGCGGGAGGTCGCGTCCATCGGGGCCTTCATCACCTTGAAGTCGACGGCACCATCCAGATTGGTCGAGATGTAGAACTGGCCATCCCAGTGGACCACGGAATATTCATTGTCGGTCTGGCGCGGCGCAACAGTGCGCAGAGTGGGGTTCAGCTCATCGGCCTTGAACCAGTGGACTTCCGATGTCGTGTGGCCGGAGGCGCTGATGAAGATCACCTCTTCGCTGGCGCTCTTGTCGACGCCGACGAAGAAGCCGGGGTCTTTCTCTTCATAGAGGAGCGTGTCTTCGCCCGTCGCCAGGTTGCGCTGGTAGACAGCGTCGGGGCGGGCATTCTCGTCGCGGTGGACCCAGACAATGGCCTGTCCGTTCGCCGACCATTCGAAGCTGCCATAGGCATCGTCGATGACGGCGGCGGTTTCCGCGCCGGTCTCGATATCCTGAATGTGGATCTGGTAGAACTCGCTGCCCTGCGTATCGGTCGAATAGGCGACCAGCTTGTGGTCGGGGCTGGTGTCGATGCCGCCGAAGGAGAAATAGTCCTTGCCTTTCCCCATCGCGTCGCCGTCGAGCAGGATCGTCTCGGGGGCGTCGGGATTGAAGGCATCCGCAGCCGCGCGGCGCGCGATGATCGGGTATTCGCCGCCCTGGCGGTAGCGCGTGTAATAGGCGTATGGCCCGTCAATCTCGGGCACGGTGCTGTCGTCTTCCTTGATGCGGCCGCGCATTTCCTTGAACAGTTCGTCGCGCAGCGCGGTTGTCGGGTCTTCGAGCACGGCCTTGGTGTAGGCATTCTCGGCTTCGAGATAAGTGCGGATGTCGGCGCGCAGCACGGTCGGGTCGCGCATCACCTCCTGCCAGTTGTCATCCTTCATCCACTGATAGGGGTCGTTGCGGGTGCGGTTCGCCTGCGTGATCTCATTATCGATTCGGGGCGCGACCGGAGGCTGGGGCGAGGTTGTGGCAACGGGCGTGGTCGCGGCCGCGTCGGTGAGTGTCTGGTCAGTCATGGTGCATCCGGTCAGAAGGGCAGCCGTTGCTGCGCTGGCGAGGAGAAATGAAAGGCGCATGAGGCCGGCTCCTTTTGGCTTCAGGGGGTGAGTATGCGGGGAATGGATCAGGCCGGGCGCGGCCTGTCCAGCCTCATTCTGCGGGGCGGAATTCGAGGACCACACCATTGATGCACCAGCGCTCTCCCGTAGGTGGCGGGCCGTCCTTGAAGACGTGGCCCTGATGCAGGCCGCAGGTAGCGCAATGGCACTCGGTGCGCGGGATGATCATCTTGAAGTCGGTCTTGGTGGCGACAACGCCTTCGGAGGCTGGTTGCCAATAGCTCGGCCAGCCGGTGCCGCTCTCGAACTTGTGCTCGGACGACCAGAGCGCGGTGCCGCAGCCCTTGCAATGGTAGAGGCCTTCGCGCTTCTCGCTTTCGTAATTGCCGGGCGTGAAGGCGCGCTCGGTGCCTTCTTTCACGCCAACGCGAAATTCTTCCGGGGTGAGCAGTTCGCGCCATTCGCGGTCTGAGCGGTCGATCTTGGTCTGGGTCATCGGGAGGGCTCCATATCCTGGTTCCCTCCCAATATAGGCGCTAATCAGCCGTAAAGCACGGTGATCGATTCAGCGACGAGGGCCGGGCGTTCCTGGCCTTCGATTTCGACAGTGCTTTCCATGATCATCTGCTTGCCGCCGGACTTCTCGGTGACGGACTTGCAGTTCTGGCGCAGGCGGACCTTGGAGCCGACGGGCACCATGTTGGTGAAGCGGACCTTGTCGGAGCCGTAATTGATGCCGCGCGTGACGCCGGACACGTTCAGCACTTCCGAGCCGAGCATCGGCAGGAGCGAGAGCGTGAGGAAGCCGTGCGCGATGGGGCCGCCCATCGCCTTGGTGGCGCGCTCGACGTCGACGTGAATCCATTGATGGTCGCCGGTCGCGTCGGCGAACTTGTTGACGCGGTCCTGATCGATCTGATGCCAGTCGGACACGCCGACTTCGGTGCCGGCAAGGGATTCGAGGTCGGCGAAAGCGACTTTTTTCGGGTTGGCCATTGGGGAGTTCCTCCAGGGTTTCTGCTGGCCCCTGTTCTGGCGTGGGCAAGGCGGTCCGGCAAGGTTTCCCGAGCGTCAATTTGCTGGACCTGAGGGTGATTCTCGCAAATACTGCTCTGATGGGCTGAATTGGGAGACGCATCATGACAGATTCAAACCAGATTTCGGTTGATCCGAACACTCGGGGCAACGCGAACCTCATCTACATTCTTTACCTTGTCGGCATTGTTGTCGGCGTAACCGCGATTGTCGGTGTGGTCATGGCCTATATCGGCAAAGGCCAGGGCGATGCCGTTCTGGAAAGCCATTACAACAACCAGATCAACATCTTCTGGAAGGCGCTCCTGTATTCGGTCGTCAGCCTGATCCTGATCCCCATCCTGGGGCTCGGCATTCTCACGGGACTGGCCACGCTGGTCTGGTACATCGTTCGCTGTGTCAAAGGCATGCAGGCGCTGTCGACTGGCCAGCCAATCGAAAATCCCGGCAGCTGGCTGTTCTAGGCCGCCAGACGGAACCCGAATTCAAAACAGCCGCCCCGGAAGGAGCGGCTGTTTTCGTTTCGAGCCAGTTTCAGACGATGCGGCTGCCGGTCTTGCCCCAGTAGCGGTCGCGGACAAGGCGCTTGTAGAGCTTGCCGGTCGGGTGGCGAGGCAGCTCCGGATCGAAGTCGACCGATTTCGGGCATTTGATCTTCGACAGGTTGGCCTGGCAGAAGGCCATCAGCTCGGCAGCGAGTTCGGGGGACGGGGCGACGCCAGCGGCGGGCTGGACAACGGCTTTGACCGCTTCGCCGAATTCCTCGTCCGGCACGCCGATCACGGCGCAGTCGGCGACCTTGGGATGGGTGATCAGGATGTTCTCGCATTCCTGCGGATAGATGTTCACCCCGCCGGAAATGATCATGAAGGCCTTGCGGTCGGTGAGGTAGAGGAAGCCGTCCTCGTCCAGCTTGCCGACGTCACCGAGGGATGACAGGTCGGGCCGGGTGGCATGAAGGGCGCCTTTGGTCTTCTCCGGATCGTTATGGTAGGTCGGCGCGACCGTGCCGCTGAAATAGACCTGGCCTTCTTCGCCAACCGGCACTTCATTGCCTTCCTCGTCACAGATATGGACGACGCCGTGGACCGGCTTGCCGACCGTGCCCTTGTGGGTCATCCATTCGGGGCTGCGCACCCAGGTCATGCCGTTGCCTTCGGAACCGGCATAATATTCATCGATGATGGGTCCCCACCATTCGATCATCTTCTGCTTGATCGGGATCGGGCAGGGGGCCGCCGCATGGATGGCGAATTGCAGGCTGGAGACATCGTATTTCTCGCGCACTTCGGGCGGCAGTTTCAGCATCTTCACGAACATGGTCGGCACGAGCTGTGAATGCGTGACACGATATTTCTCGACGAGGCGGAGATAGTTTTCCGGGTCGAACTTTTCCATGATCACCAGGGACGCGCCGAGCTTGGTCATCGTCATGCTCCAGCGCAGGGGCGCGGCATGATAGAGCGGGGCGGGCGACAGGTAGATGGAGTCCTCGGTCACCCCGGCGAGCCCGCGGCAGATCTGGACAAGCACATTGTCGGCATCGATCGGCAGGCCGCGCTCGAGCGGTGGGCGGATGCCCTTGGGCCGTCCGGTCGTGCCGGACGAATAGAGCATGTCCGTGCCGGCCATCTCGTCCGGAACGGGCGTGACAGGATATTTGCTCTGCAGCGTTTCCAGTGCAGCGAAGCCAGGGATGTCGCCGTCGATCGACCAGTAATGGTCCAGCGTGGTGACCGATTTCACGTCCTGCGCGACCGCCGACTTGTGGGCGTCGGCGATCAGGAGCTTGGCGCCGGAATCCTCGATGATGTACTGGACTTCCGGTGTCGTCAGGCGCGACGAGATGCACACGAAATAGAGGCCCGACCGCTGCGCCGCCCAGCAGACTTCGAAATAGCGGGGCGAATTTTCCGCGAACAAGGCAATCGTGTCGCCGGGCTGGCAGCCGGCCTCGCGCAGGGCGTGGGCGATCTGGTTGGATCGCTCGTCGAGCTGGCGAAAGGTGACGACCTCGCCGGTGCCGGCCATCGTGTAAGCGGGGTGATCAGGCCGGGACTTGGCATGATGGAAGGGATGCATTGTCGTCTCGCTCCATTGGGGGGCGGCGCCTCTTGCGGGGCCTGCCGGATTGTTTCGCCGAACTTATCCGACCTGCCGCCCGCGTCCACTGGCGACGCAGGGGAAAGTCAGGCCCCGGGCAGGCCGGGCGTCCCGGCATGTTCCGGATGCGCCGTGACATAGGCGGCCTTCAGCTCGACGGAGCGATTGTGCGCGCCGTCGGGGCTCCAGCCTGGCGCATTGATCGCGCGGCGGATCCAGCGGTCGGGGCGCAGGCCGTCGCGGGCACAGTCGCGCAGCAGGCCGCCAAGCTCGTGGAAGGCGATGACGAACGGATTATAGCTGCCGACCGGCTTGACGATGCCATAGACCGGCTTGTCCTCGTCCAACTCGGGAACGAATGTCCCGAACATCTTGTCCCAGGTGATGAACACGCCGGCATAATTGGTGTCGAGATAGCGGGGATTGGTGGCGTGGTGGACGCGGTGGTGGCTGGGCGTGTTGAACACCGCCTCGAACCAGCCGGGCATCCGGTCGATCGCTTCGGTATGAATCCAGTACTGGTAGATCAGGTTCAGGCCGCCGACGAAGAAGATGACATAGGGATGGAAGCCGATGAACACCATTGGCGTGCCGACCAGGATCAATCCGGTGAACGGGCCGAACCAGGGCTGGCGCAGGGCCGTTGTGAGATTGTAGTGCGTACTGGAATGGTGTGTAACGTGCTCCATCCAGAACCAGCGCGCCCGGTGGGCAAAACGGTGCTTCCAGTAATAGGTGAAATCATACAGCACGAAGCAGGCAATGACGCTCCACCAGGCAAACGGAATGGTTGCCAGGCGATAGGGCCAGACGAGCATCATCATCCAGAGCGTGGCAAAGCCCGTCAGCGTGTTGACGACGACATTGCCGGTGCCCATTGCCATCGAGGCGAAAGCGTCCTTGGTCTCATAGCGCCCTTTGGCGCGGCCTGTCTTGACCGCCCACCACTCCCAGATGACCGACAGGATGAACAGCGGCGCGGCAAGCGTCGTCGGGTCGATCTTTGACAGCCATTCGGGTGGCATCAGCGGATTCCCACGGCTTCGATGCCGTCCTGCTTGTAGACGTGGCCATCCTTCATGATGAAGCCGACCTTTTCAAGAATGGAAATGTCCTTGAGCGGATCACCGCTGACGGCGACGAGGTCCGCCGCGCAACCGACGTCAAGGCATCCGAGCAGGCCGGGCTTTCCTAGCGCTTCGGCAGCGGTTGCCGTTGCCGCCGTGATCGCCTGCATCGGCGTCATGCCGAACTGGACCATGCGCGAAAACTGTTTCGGATTGTCACCATGCGGATAGACGCCGGAGTCGGATCCGAACACCATTTTGGCCCCGGCCTTGTTGGCGGCGGTAAAGCTGGCGCGCTGGATCTTCGAGATCGATTTCTCCTTCTCGATGGATTCCGGCAGCACGCCGTTCTTCTCGCCTTCGGCCAGCGTGTATTCGGTATTGTAGATGTCCATGGAGAGATAGGCGCCCTTCTCCTTGGCGAGTGCAATCGTCTCATCGTCGAGGATGCTGGCATGCTCGATCGTGTCGACACCGGCAAGCAGGGCGTTGCGGATGCCGACCGTGCCGTGGGCGTGGCTGGCGACCTTGAGGCCGCGGGCATGGGCTTCCTCGACAATCGCCGTCAGTTCTTCAAGCGTTCCCTGCGCCGCCCCGAGGCTGGTGCCCTTGGAAAACACGCCGCCGGTGGAGCATGTCTTGATCAGGTCGACGCCATACTTGATGTTCTGGCGCACCTTGGCGCGCATTTCCCACGGGCCGTTGGCAACGCCTTCGCCCTGCAAGTGGTATTCGGGCGGCAGGAGGTTGATGTCGGAGCAATGGCCGCCGGTGATGCCGACGGGCGGGCCGGACACGTACAGGCGCGGGCCGGGTACGTCGCCCTCATTGATTGCATTGCGCAGGGCGACGTCGCTGTAGCTCTCGGCGCCGACATCGCGCACGGTCGTGAAACCGGATAGCAGCGTCAGCCGCGCATTCTTGACGCCGGTAATGGCCATGCGTTCGTCTGACAGGCCGAGCGATTCATAGGCGCCCGTTTCGGCGTCGCCGGTGAGGTGCGTATGCATGTCGATGAAGCCCGGCATCACGGTCTCGCTGCCAAGGTCGATCACCGTCGCACCCTTTGGCACTTTCGTGGCGCGCTGGGTGCCTGCAGCGATGATCTTCCCCCCGTCCACGACAAGGGCGGCGTCCTTCGTGACAGTTCCCTTGCCCGGATCGATCAGGCTGCCGGCCTTCACATAGACCGGGGCGGCATGAGCGGCTGCGCCCACTGCCAGCATGGCGGCACCGGCGAGGACGAGACGGGAAAACTGCATGGGAACGGCCTTTGTAAGGTGGGATTTGGCGCGACTATCAGGGCGAAATCGCCGGGCGGTCAAGCCGGGCACTGGTTTCCCCTGCGACGCGCTTGACCTCTGCGGCCGGGCGGGCAGTGTGGGGCCAACAATTGCCCCAAGGGAGATACATGATGGCACAGCCAAAGAAGTTCGAGCAGATTATCCTGGATATCGAGGACGGCGTGGCCATCCTGACGCTCAACCGCCCCGAAAAGATGAACGCCTTTACCGGCAAGATGATGTACGAAATGATCGAGGCGTTCGATATTACCGATGCCGATGACAGCGTGCGCGCCGTGATCGTCACCGGTTCGGGCGACCGGGCATTCTGCGCCGGGGCAGACCTGTCCGAGGGCGCCAAGACATTCGACTATGATGCGCGCGCATCAACCGGTGAAGAGGGCCGCTCGGCCGATGTCGACATCCAGCGCGATGGCGGCGGCCGCGTCACCCTGCGCATCTTCGACAGCCTCAAGCCTGTGATCGGCGCGATCAATGGCGCAGCCGTCGGTATCGGTGTCACGATGCAACTGCCCATGGATATCCGCATCGCGTCCGACAATGCGCGCTTCGGATTCGTGTTCAACCGCCGGGGCATCAACCCGGAAGCGGCTTCCAGCTGGTTCCTGCCACGTCTGGTCGGCATCCAGCAGGCGCTGGCCTGGTGCTATTCGGGCCGCGTCTTCCCGGCGCAGGAAGCGCTCGATGGCGGCCTCGTCCTCTCGGTCCACCCGCAGGCGGAACTGCTCGACGTGGCCAAGGCCATGGCCCGCGAGATTGCCGACAATACGGCAGCCGTCTCGACCACGCTGACGCGCCAGATGATGTGGCGCATGCTGGGCGCCAGCCACCCGATGGAGGCGCATATCGTCGATTCCGCGGCGATCTATTCGCGCGGCAAGACACCGGACGCCAAGGAAGGCGTGATGAGCTTCCTCGAGAAGCGCAAGCCGGTCTATCCGGTGAAAGTGTCGGACGGCATGCCGAACTTCTTCCCCTGGTGGGAAGATCCGGAATTCACATGGATCGGCGGCAAGGACTAGCCTCACATGACGCCGGACCTTCAGCGCGTCGAGACGAACGGCGTGCACCTGCGTGTGGCGACAGCGGGCGATGGCCCGCTGGTCATCCTTGTGCATGGCTTCCCGGAGAGCTGGTATTCCTGGCGTCACCAGATCAAGGCGCTGTCGGCGGCGGGTTACCGCGTCGCGGCGCCCGACGTGCGCGGCTATGGCGGGTCCGACCGGCCTCACGCCGTCGAGGCCTATGACATGGAAAGCCTGACCGGCGATATTGCCGGTCTCGCCCATGCCCTGTCACCGGGTGAAAAGGCCGTCGTGATCGGCCATGACTGGGGATCGCCGATTGCATGGAACACGGCCCGGCTCCACGCGGACACGTTCCGCGCGGTGGCCGGCCTCTCCGTGCCCTATATTCCGCCGAACGAGGTCGTGTTCATCGATGCCGTGCACGCCTTCTTCACCGACCGGGGCCTGTTCTTCTACCAGGTCTATTTCCAGGACCAGGGCCCACCCGAGGCGGAGCTCGAAAACGATCCGGCCGAGACGATCCGCAAATTCTATTATGCCATCTCCGGCGATGCGCCGGACGGCACATGGCCGACCGACAAGAAGCATGGCGACACGCTGCTGCACCGCCTGCCGGAGCCGCCCATGCCCCTGCCATGGCTGTCGGCCGAGGATGTCGCCTATTACGACTCCCAGTTCCGCCAGTCCGGCTTTCGCGGGCCGCTCAACCGCTACCGCAACTGGCACCGCGACCATGCCTTTCTCACCGGCCATGCCGCGCCGATGACCATTGCCCAGCCCTCGCTCTATATCGGCGGCACAAGGGACCTCGTCCTGAAAATGTCGCCCGGCGACATGCTGGCCGCGATGAAGGAAAACCTGTCTGACCTGCGCGGGGCCACGCTGCTCGAAGGCTGCGGCCACTGGACCCAACAGGAACGCCCGGACGCCGTCAACACGCTGCTGCTCGACTGGCTCGGCGGGCTGTAGGGCCGCGCGGCGTGCACCGTCAGGGGCAGCCAATCGCGCGGGCGAGGATGTTCCGGTGCACCTCGCTGGTGCCCGAATAGATCGTCGCCGCCCGCGTTGCGAAATACTTGGCCTGCGCGAAGGTGCTGTCGGGGGCCAGTTCCAGCCCGATTTCGGTAATCGACTGGTGCAGTTCGGTTGCAAGCAGCTTCAGTGCGGACGTCGCCGGCGCTGCGGCGACGCCGATCCGCCCCGCAGACGCATGCGCTTCCAGCGCCTCGAATTCGTCGATCCGCCGCGCCATCCCGGACAGGCGGGCCAGACCGGCGGCGTCCACCGCACCCGACTCGGCCGCGCCGCGCTGCGCCGCGCGCAGCGCACGCCTCAGCAGCCCTGTCGTCGTGTTGTTTGAGCGCGCAATCTCCATCAGCCGCTTGGCCGCTTTCCAGCCCTTGCCGATCTCGCCGATCCGGTCGGCGGCCGGCGTGCGGACATTGTCGAAGAAGACCTCATTGGTCTCGTCTTCGCCGTCGATGAAGCGGATCGGCCGCACCGCGATTCCCGGCCGGTCCATCTCGACCAGGAGGAAGACCAGCCCGTCGCCGCCCTTCGATTCCGGGTCGCACCGCGCCAGCAGGAACATGTGGGTGGCGTACTGGGCAAAGCTCGTCCACAGCTTGCTGCCAGTCAGCACAAAGTCGTCCCCGTCGCGCGTCGCCCTCAGCGAGAGGGCGGACAGGTCAGAGCCCGCCTGCGGTTCGGAAAAGCCCTGGCACCATTCGTGCTCGCCGCGCAGGATGGCGGGCAGGTAGCGCGCCTGCTGGTCAGGGGTGCCCTCGGCGATGATCAGCGGGCCGATGGTGCGGACACCCGAAGACATCAGCAACGGCGCATCGCGCGCGGCGCAGGCATTCTCGAAATACAGGCGCTGCGCCGTGCTCCAGCCGGCTCCGCCATGTTCCACCGGCCAGGTCGGCGCGTACCAGCCGCGGCCATGCAGCTTGTCCCGCCAGGCCCGGCACGCGTCCGGTGCGGATTTCAGCCCGGTCGTCGCGCGGCCCGCTGCGCGCAGGTCCTCGGTCAGGGCGTCGACAAGAAAAGCATCCACCTCGGCCCGGAAGGCGGGACCGGCACGTCCGTCCGCCGCGGTCCGGGTGTCCGGTTGCGTTACCTGAAAGCTGCCATCCATGTCGCTCTCCCTTTGCCGGGGCGGGAAGGCGATTACGGCGTGCCAGGCGGCGATCCGCAATAGGGGAAACTACGAGGTTCGCGGGCCCGGCGGACATGCCGCAACGGCAAGGCCCCGGCGGGTTGTGGGGCGGGCGGCGGGTGTGCCAGATGGGCCGGTCACATCCGGGGACGCGGGCCTGCGCATCCCCTTTTCGAAACCTGGAAAGGCTTGCGCATGTCCATCTGGCGGCAAACGAATATCGACCTCGAGCAAATCACCGCCGCCCAGCAAGGCACGATGGGCGGCGTCCTCGGCATCACGCTGGTCGGCATCGGCGAGGATACGCTGACGGCGCGCATGCCGGTCGACCACCGCACGCTCCAGCCGCACGGGCGCCTGCATGGTGGTGCCTCGGTTGCGCTGGCCGAAACCGTTGGTTCAATCGCCGCGAACCTCGCGCTTGATTCAGCCGAGAGCGTCGGCGTCGGGCTGGAGATCAACGCCAATCATGTCCGCCCCGTGAAAGACGGATTTGTCTATGCTACCGCCAAAGCCGAAGCGCTGGGCCGCACGACGCAGGTCTGGACCATCCGCATCACGGATGAATCCGACCGCCTCGTCTGCATCTGCCGTTTCACCGTCGCCGTCATTCCGGCGCAGCGGGCCCGGCCCAGCTAGCGCGCCAGCCTACCAGAGGCCGTGCTTCTGCACCTCGGCGCGGCCGACCACCATATGGTGCACCTCGTCCGGGCCGTCGGCATAGCGCAGGTGGCGCATGTCGGCATACATCCGGGCCAGCGGGAACCATTGCGACATGCCCGCCGCGCCGTGCATCTGCATGGCCTGGTCGATGATCAGGCAGACCTTCTCCGGCACCATGGCCTTCACGGCGCTGACATAGATCCGCGCTTCCTTGTTGCCGAGCACATCCATCGCCTTGGCGGCCTGCAGCACGGCCAGCCGCATCGCGTTGATCTCGATCCGGGCGCGCGAGATCACTTCCAGGTTCTTGCCCAGCTTGGCGATCTTCTGGCCGAAGGCGGTGCGCGTTCCGGCGCGCTGGACCATCATGTCCAGGGCCAGTTCCGCCTTGCCGATGGAGCGCATGCAATGGTGGATGCGGCCCGGGCCGAGGCGCACCTGCGAGATCTCGAAGCCGCGCCCCTCGCCCAGCAGGATATTGTCCTTCGGCACGCGGACATTATCGAACTTCAGGTGCATGTGCCCGATCGGCGCGTGGTCCTCGCCCATCACTTCCATCGCGCCCAGTATCTTCACGCCCGGCGTGTCCATCGGCACCAGGATCTGCGACTGCTGCTTGCTGGCGGGCGCGTCGGGGCTGGTCTTCACCATCACGATCATGATCTTGCAGCGCGGGTTGCCGGCGCCGGAAATGTAGAATTTCTCGCCATTGATCACCCACTCGTCGCCGTCGAGCACGGCCGTCGTGCTGATATTCTTGGCGTCCGACGAGGCCACGCCCGGCTCGGTCATCGCATAGGCCGAGCGGATTTCGCCCGCCAGCAGCGGCTTCAGCCATTGTTCCTTCTGCGCCGGCGTGCCGACCCGTTCCAGCACTTCCATATTGCCCGTGTCGGGCGCGTTGCAGTTCATCGTCTCGGAGCCATAGGGATGCTTGCCCAGCTCGGCGGCGACATAGGCATAGTCGAGATTGCTCAGGCCCTCGCCGGTGTCGGCGTCCGGCAGGAAGAAGTTCCACAGGCCCGCTTCCTTCGCCTTGGCCTTGGCCGCTTCCATCAGTTCCAGCTGGCGCGGATGCCACGTCCAGCGGTCTTCCTTCTCCTCGTTCAGCGCCTCGAACTCGTCGCGCCACGGGGCGACATTCTCTTCGAGATGCTTGATCACCCGCTCAAGCAGCGGCTTGGCCTTTTCCGACATGCTGAGTTCGAAGAGTTCGCTGTTGAGGTCCGTCATGGGTGTCCATCCTGCATTTTTTCAGTTTCGCTGGCCCCACCATGCGGGCTTTTCCGGGCAGGGGCAATCCGCCCGCCGGGGCCCTGACGCAGGGGCAGTTCCCGGCGGCGTTGGACTTCTGCCACCATGTCGCCAATAGTTGCCGGGCGCGGCAAGCGGCAGGCAAGGAGCGGACCATGGACCTGAAGGCGACGGAATATGCCGTGGATGACCGGATCGCGACGATCACGCTCAGCCGCCCCCACCGGGGCAATGCCTGGACCGGCCGCATGCATGCCGAATACCGCTACCTGCTGGGCGAGGCCGACGCCGACCCCGCCGTGCGGGTCATCCTCGTCACCGGCAGCGGCGAGCGCTTCTGCGTCGGCGGCGATTCGCAGGCCCTCGACGGCCATTCGAAATCCGGCGCCTATGACGCCGGCACGCCGGCAGACCTCGTCACGCCGGGCGACCCGTCCTTCGCGCCCTTCGCCGAAGACTTCGCCTATCATTTCGCCCTGTCCAAGCCGGTCATTGCCGCGATCAACGGCGCGGCGGCGGGCGCGGGCCTCGTGCTCGCCTGCTATGCCGATATCCGTTTCGCGGTGCCGGGGGCCAAGCTCACCACGGCGCACGGCCCCCTCAACCTGCCGGCCGAATACGGCCTGTCATGGCTGCTGCCGCGCCTCATCGGCGGGGCGCGCGCCATGGAACTGCTCCTGTCCAGCCGCAAGTTCCTGACCGACGAGGCCCATGCCATCGGCCTCGTCCACCGCCTCGTCGCGCCAGGCGAGCTGATCGCCGAAACGCGCGCCTATGCGCTGGACCTGATCGCCCGCGTCTCCCCCGAAGCGCTGCGCCAGACCAAGCGCCAGACCTATCTCGACTTCCACCGCGATGTCGGCGCCTCGGTGCGCGACGCCAACGCCCTGATGAGCGCCATGGTCAAACAGCCCGACTACAGGGAAGCCATCGCCGCCTTCCTCGCCAAACGCCCGGCGGAATGGTCTGGGGGGTGAGGAGTTGTATGAGGGGGGGCTGATAGTTGCTTCTGGTGCCTGCCTGCGCTTGCACAGCGCGCGCGGATTTTTCGAGATGGCTTACCAGACGCTGTTTTGATGCCGGAATGAGCATATTGCTGAGAACGAATAGCGGTCTCAGAATGGTTCGTTTTTGAGGCGTCGCGTGTTGGGGCGTTCCCCACTAAGGCGAACCTACTTCACGACAGCGCTCCACGCTCTACTACAATCGTAGGAGAAAAATATGGACGTCGTCGACATCCCCTTTGAATTGCACATTGACCTGAGTTCATCGCTTTTCGTGCCAGAAGTCGAACGCGATGTGACAGGTCAAAGAATTCCGCAGGGTGTGCCTCAGTTCCTTGCACTTTCGCGAAACATAGATCGGCGTTTGAAAACTGAGTTTCCAGAAATCAGACAGGTCCACGTCCTCGGCGAACCGCATATTTCGAGCTTTGTAATTCCCGACGGTGTTCTTCAAATTGTTGTTGCCTACCCGGCCGAACTTTTAACCAACGCCATTTTGCTAGCGAATGTTGAAAAGTGGTTCCGAGGGATTGTTCTATCAGCTTACGATGTATTCGGTGGCAGCATTGAAAACGGCTCTGTGACTTTTGGAAAGTCGACGCCTGGCATCTTTGGTCAGAAAGGTTCGAGTTATGAACGAGGACAAATAACCCGCAAATTTGCGCTATCCGACATCCCCGACCTTTTAGAATTGGAACAACGTGCCAACGACAGTGAATCTGATTTATCCACTCCAATTTCCGCCGCTAGGACCGCCTCACGTGCTGTACCCTCTGCTGAACGGCAGCAAATCGAAAAAGTTTTGACGTGGTCATTTCGCGCGCTTGTTGTAGTAGTTGGAGCAATCACATTGACTTATTTGGCGTCTACGCGTGAGCATCGAGATCAAACCCAAGTTTTGGAAGCAATCGCCGCTCTGGCCAACGAGGACGAGTGCCAAAAACTGATGCCTACTAACGTTACGATATCGCCAGTGTTCAACTTTCGAGAAGACAACTCGTCCGCTACTGCGAGTCCAGAGACGAACGAAAAAGACAAAGTTCAAGTCTTTCGGTAACCTCGGTTGGCGTTAGCGAGCGAGACTATCCAAATCTTGTCATGACAGCCGACCAAAGCGATGCGAACAAAACCAGAGCAAGTGGCCATAAGACTTGCACAGCTAACCAAGCAACGAAAAGAAGCACTACCGCGCCGACCGCAGCAAGAATGAGTGCACCGAACATCTCGGTCACTGCATCATCCGTATTTTGAGTTGTGCCAACCAGCATGGCGAGTAGCACAACGACCATAGCCAACAAGAATAGCGTCATTTTTGACTCCCATGACAGAGCTTTTCCCGCTCAGCGAATTGCTACTTTTTAGGTTTGGGGGGAGCTGGAGCCGCTACGACCTCCCCCGACAACAAAGCCAGTAGTCGATGACGGATAGAGTTCATATCCGAAGCCTTATTGATATCCGAATGCTTGTCCCATTTCTTGAGCAAAGCTTTCAGTTGTGGCGGAGTGCAAAAGTGCTGAATGCCAGATGCAAGCTCAGATTTGGCGGCACCACCGAGTGATCTTGCCTGAGGAAGAGATAGTTTTGTTGGCACGAAAGGTGAGCGTCTTCCCTCTAAAAGTTCCACCAAGTCACGCGCAAGCTCTGCGTGCGCAACTCCTGCAGTGACCGTGCGTTTCGGTTCCCACAGTTTGGACACCTTTTTTAGTTCGGCCATCGTAAGTGCGTCACTTAAGCTCTGAGCCACATGCTGCCTCACCGACCCAGGCGCGCTCTTTGCTGTATCGAGCTCCAGTCCAGTCAGCATCTGGCTGATGGCCTTGTTCAAGGTCTTCTCCAAGCCACGCTCTGCGGTGCTCGTCAGTTTAAGCGGAAGCGCGCCAAGCTCTGCTACGAGTTTTACTCTATCAACCATGTTGTGCGTGTGTGCTCTCTATTTTCTTTGCGATTGTTCGAAGCTGTTTTGTGATCGCAGGACCGTAAAACTGTTCAAGCGTGCGAATGTCATCCGGTTTGTCTCTGAACATCGCGATACGCTTCACGACGATCTCAGCGCGGTCCAGACCGATAAATTCACTGCGTCTGAACCCAACGAATCCCTGCATCTCAGTAAGAAAGTGTTCCCGGTATTGCTCATAGATGAGTTCAACTTGGCGCTTGGCCTCTGTTGTGGTTCCCACAAATCTAGAGATGACAAATCGCCAAGGCGGTATGGTGTGATTTACCGAAAGTTCCGAGAAGTAGTCCTTCATTTTGTCCATACCCCACACGGACAAGCGCTCTGGAACGATAGGACAAAGTACCATATTCGAAGACAAAACGGCTTCTTCAGCAGCCATCATTTTCCCCGGCGGACAATCGATAATCACGACATCAAAGGTCTCCGACAGTTGACCGATTGCTCGCTTAACGGCCGTCCTATATTCGACCTCCTGATTAGACCGAAGCACGTCGTACTCAAGGTCCCAAAGTTCTGGCGAGTTTACCGCCACCGCGAGATCAACAGTACCTCGACCGCTCAAGCTATGCTTGGCGTGAGACAAGACGCGGGAGATGTTGAGTTTGTTGTCTGAAAGACCGGATCTGAAGAAACCGGAAAGGGTGTTTTGCTGCTCTAGCCGATCAGCGTACTCTCGCTCAGATAGCAGGATTTCACTCGCGCTCGACTGAGGGTCAAGATCGACAATGACAGCGCTCTTTTTGTGCTCGAATACAAATGTTTCCGCCAGTGCTATCGCGAGAGTCGTCTTGCCGACGCCTCCCTTTCGGTTTGCAATTGTAACAACCAGTCCCATGCTTCAACCCGCCGCGATTTTTATGAGTCGTGCTCTGTTCTCATCGTCGAGTCTATCATCAATATAATTGTCCACCGTGTCAGGCTCGGGAGACTGACGCCGAGCATCAACTTCGAACTGATAGTCCGTAAGGTTGGGCGTATCGTTTGGTCCAACGGATGTTTCAAATGTGATTAGTCCGACACCATGCTGTAGACACGAATCCTCGATGGCTGTGTGGACTCCAACAGTCATCACAGAACGAGGACAAACGAGATAAGCATAGTGCGCAAACCGAGTGTGTGCGAGCGCCTCGTGGACGGCGACCACAGTACTGCCTGCTAAGTTCTTCAACTCCAAAGCAATGAGGTCGAGGTGGCGAACCGGGTCGTATTTGCGGCGTCGGATAGTCGCTATCGTGAAATCTGGACGCGACCAAATACCCGTGCCGGCGCGACCTCCTCGTGCAGTACGCTGCCAAACAGTGAAATCAGCTTCTAGCCGAAGATACGAGAATGCGTCTTTGGATGATAAAAACTGCTCCACTGGCGTTTCTAAGAGGCGCTCGGGAAAGTCCGGCTCGGTTCTTCGAACGTCAGATCCTGATATGGAGAGAAGCTTTCTGGCTTGAAGAGAACTTAATGCGTCCTTGTAAGCAGAGCTGTCGATGGGTCTCCCCAACGCGCGCATAGTTAGCGTCTCAAGTTCCTTTACTTGAACGCCGGATTTTTGCGCCAGTACTTCTAGAACGATCTGCTCAAGTTCTTCCATCGCGTCTCAGCTCCCACCGATGTCATCTAGCGGTAGCGGACGAGTCAATGCAACGGAGAACTCGATCACTCTATAAGGCACTTTGAGCAGGAGGCGGTTAGAGCTCGATTCTCGGAGGTGTTCGTAGCGGACGAGGTAGTTAGACCAGATTTTGTCCGCTTGCTCGATGACGAGACCAAAACTGAGTGTCGCGGCAGTTGGAGAGATTGCGCCGACCCAAAGCGTAGGACAAGCCCCCCCTTATCCTCCCCCCTCGCATCCTGCCGTATAATGCGCTGCATGAACCGTGAGGCGATCACCCAGATTTTCCGTTCCGTGCCCGTCTGGCTGTGGCCGTTCGTCTGGCTGCAGCTGGTCGTGCTGTTTGGCTGGATGAACCGGCAGCAGCGCGAGGTGCTGGTGCGGGTCTGTCATCGCTCGGGGCGTATCCGTGTGGCCTTCGTGGAAGATGCCCCGGTGGCGGCCGCGCCCTGGCGGCCTGTGGTCCCGCGCGAGCCGGCCTGGCAGCGCGTCGCGGTGGCGGAACAGGCCGCTCCGTGCCCCGGCGCGCGCGCGTTCGGGCATCCGGGCCTGTCCGGGGTTTTTCCGGGCAGTGTTCGGGCACGCTCCGTGCACGGCTGGCCCGCCCCGGGGATCGACACGTCCTAGGCCTGCGCCCCTTGCCTCTAAAACCTGCATCCTTGCCGGAGGCCTTGAGCAGGCCTGCGGCCGCAAGTGCAGGCCTATTCGCTCGTGTCTTCCAGGTGGCGGCTGCGTTCGAGGTCGCCAAAGCGGGTGATATTGGCGTCGAAGGCGAGGTCGACCTTGCCGATGGGGCCGTGGCGCTGCTTGCCGATGATGACTTCGGCAATGCCGTAGATCTGGTCCATCCGGGCGCGCCACTGGGTCCATTTCTCGTTCGAGGACGGATCGTTCGGGTCGGCGCCGGGCTCAGACCGGGCGAGGTAGTATTCCTCCCGGTAGACGAACATGACGACGTCGGCATCCTGCTCGATCGAGCCGGATTCGCGCAGGTCCGAGAGTTGCGGGCGCTTGTCGTCGCGCTGTTCGACCGCGCGGCTGAGCTGGGACAGGGCCAGGACCGGCACGTTGAGGTCCTTGGCCAGCGCCTTGAGGGCGGTGGTGATCTGGGTCACTTCCTGCACGCGGTTGGTGTTGGAGCCGCTATTGCTGACCGTGATCAGCTGCAGGTAGTCGATGACGATCAGGTCGAGCCCGACCGAGCGCTGCAGGCGGCGGGCGCGGGCGGCCAGCTGGCTGATCGAGATGCCGCCGGTATCGTCGATATAGAGCGGCAGGTTCTGCAGCTCTTCGGTGGCCTCGCGCAGGCGTTCGAAGTCCGCCTTGTCGAGATCGCCCTGGCGGATGCGGTGAGTGGTAATGCCGGTCCGCTCGGCGAGGATACGCGTGGCCAGCTGTTCGTTCGACATTTCGAGCGAGAAGAAGCCGACAATGCCGCCCTCCATCGTCTTTTTCGAGCCGTCATCCTGCACTTCGGCCCGGTAGGCCGAGGCGGCATTATAGGCAATGTTCGTGGCCAGCGAGGTCTTCCCCATCGACGGGCGCCCGGCGAGGATCAGGAGGTCGGACCGGTGGAAGCCGCCCAGCTTCTCGTCGAGGTCGCGCAGCAGGGTCGGGATGCCGGCAATCTTGCCTTCGCGCTTGAACGCGGCTTCGGCGGCCTTCAGCGATTCGACCAGCGCCTCGGAAAAGCTGGTAAAGCCCCGGCCGGTGGCGCCGCGCTCGGCGAGGTCGAAAAGCTGGCGCTCGGCCAGTTCGATCTGGCGTTCGCCGCTCTCGTCCGGGCCCGGCGTCAGGGCCCGGCCCTTCAGCTCGCCGCTGATATCGACCAGCGCCCGGCGCATCGCCAGGTCGCGGATCATGTGGGCATAGTCGGAGACTTCCGGCCCGAACGCGGCGCTGTCGAGCAATTGCTCCAGGTAGCGCGCGCCGCCGATCTCGGTCAGCTTCTCCGCCTTCTCGAAATGCTCGCGCAAAGTCACGCCGTCTGCGACCCGGCCCTGCTGGATCATCGTCGCCGCGACGTCGTACAATTCCTGGTGCGCCGGGGCATAGAAGTCGGACGGGCGCAGGATATCGGCCACACGCTGGTAGGAATTGTTGTCGAACAGGATCGCGCCCAGAACGGCGGCCTCGGCCGACAGGTTGTTCGGGGCGATGATGTTCGGCTCGGGGGAGTGATCGTCGAGAGGCATTGGTTAATTCTAGCCCACCTTGGGCGCGATGGCTTCATACATCTGGCAGCGTTCTGCCTTTGGGCCGGTGCGACTCACAAAAAAAGCCGCAGCCTGTGAAAAGCTGCGGCTTCTTGATTTGGATCGCCGGAGCGAAAGGAGACTAGTCCTCGTCCATTCCGCCGATCATGTCGGACAGTTCGGACGCGGCCTCTTTCAGCTCGCTGGCCTGTTCGGATGCGAACGCGGCATTAGCTTCCTGGAGGGCGCTGACAATGTCCTCGCCCTTGGCCTGACGGTCGGCTTCCTCTGTCGAGCGGGCGACGTTGGCCTGCACGGTGACGGTGACTTCCGCGTGGAGGCGGATGGCAACGTCATAGAGGCCGATCGCCTTGATCGGCTTGTCCAGGCGCACGCCGCTGACGGGCACCTTGAAGCCGGCCTCATTGGCGGCTTCGGCAATGTCGCGCGCCGTGACCGAGCCGAACAGCTGGCCGGTGTCGCCAGCCTGGCGGATCATCGTGAAGATCTCGCCTTCGAGCTTTTCGGCATCTGTCTGGGCCGCGGCACGGGCCGTTTCGTTGCGCTGCTCGATCGCTTCACGCTCGGATTCGAACCGCGCACGGTTCTTGTCGTTGGCGAGAAGGGCCTTGCCCTGCGGGATGAGGAAGTTGCGGGCGAAGCCGTTCTTCACGGAGACTTCGTCCCCGATCTTTCCAAGGCGCTCGACGCGTTCAAGAAGAATCACTTGCATGTCGGTGTCTCCTACTTCACTTCAAACGGAAGCAGGGCCAGCATGCGGGCGCGTTTGATCGCCTGTGCAAGCTTGCGCTGGTTCTTGAGGTTGACGGCCGTGATGCGGCTGGGCACGATTTTCCCTTTTTCAGAGATATAGCGCTGCAGCAGTTTCACGTCCTTGTAGTCGATTTCCTGGGCGTGTTCGCCGGTAAACGGGTCCACCTTGCGGCGGCGGCCGAACGGGCGGCGGGCAGGAATGTTCGTGATGTTCAGTTTCTGAGCCATGTGTCCTGTCCTCTCTAGTCGCGACGGCGTTCTTTGCGCGACAGGACAGCCGAAGGCTCGTCACTGTGCGACTCGACGCGGATCGTCATGTAACGCATCACATCGTCGGAAATGCGCAGGCGGCGTTCCAGTTCGTGGATCGCCGCGGCAGGGCCGTCGATGTTCAGGAGCGAATAGTGCGCCTTGCGTTGTTTCTTGATCGGATAGGCAAGGTTGCGCAGGCCCCAATATTCGGTGCGGCCGACAGTTGCGCCTTTTTCCTTGAGGAAGCCGGACAGTTCTTCGACAAATGTATCGACCTGTGCCGGCGAAATGTCAGGTCGTGTGATCACGACGTGCTCATATAGTGCCATGTTTTTATTCCCAAAAATGAGGTATGCGGCGCAAGACAGCGGGAAACTGACTGGCGATGGCCCCTCTTCGTCCGGCTCATTCCGGGCTATTGAGGACCGCATTCCTGCGTGTGAACCGGCGTCTTAAGCCTATATCGGTGCAGATTTCAAGCGCTTGCACACATTGGCGACCCCCAGTAGGCACGACAAAAATCCGGAGGAAATCTCGATGACAGGACTGGCGTTCATATTCCCTGGGCAAGGCAGCCAGGAAATCGGCATGGGCAAAGCCCTTGCTGATGCGTTTCCCGCTGCCAGAGCCGTGTTCGCGGAGGTCGACGACGCGCTGGGCCAGAACCTGTCGAAACTGATGTGGGACGGCGACATTGCGGAACTGACCCTGACGGCGAACACGCAGCCCGCGCTGATGGCGCACAGCGTAGCGGCCATGCGGGCGCTGGAGGCAGCGTCTGGCCTGTCGGCCGCCGATGCCCGTTTCGTGGCAGGCCATTCCCTTGGCGAGTATTCAGCGCTGGCGTCTGCCGGGGCGATCAGCCTGGCCGACACAGCCCGCCTGCTGCGGATACGCGGCAATGCTATGCAGGGCGCCGTTGCGGCCGGTGAGGGCGCCATGGCGGCGCTGCTCGGCGCTGATGTGGCGCAGGCCGAGGCCGCCTGTGTCGCAGGCCGTGCGACCGGTGGCGTGTGCGAGATCGCCAATGACAATGCCCCCGGCCAGCTTGTCTTGTCAGGTTCCAAAGCCGCAATCGATGCGGCCTGCGAGCATGCGAAGGCCAATGGCGTGAAGAAGGCGATGGCGCTGAACGTGTCGGCACCCTTCCACTGCTCGCTTATGCAGCCCGCCGCTGATGCCATGGCCGCAGCGCTGTCCGGCGTTTCGATCAGCGCGCCTGTGGTGCCGGTCGTGGCCAATATTTCAGCCGCGCCGACGTCTGATCCCGATGTGATCCGCCAGAACCTGATCGATCAGGTAACCGGCCGGGTGCGCTGGACCGAAAGCGTTCAGTTCATGGTCGGCCAGGGAGTCACCTCGACCGCCGAAGCGGGCGCAGGCAAGGTGCTGACCGTGATGCAGCGCCGCATCGAAAAATCACTGAACGGTTTCACGCTCGGGACGCCCGAGGACATCGAAGCCTTCGCAGCCTATATCAAGGGAGAAGCCCATGTTTGATCTCACCGGCCGGACGGCCCTGGTTACCGGCGCATCGGGCGGCATCGGCCGCGCGATCGCAACGGCTCTGTCAGAGGCGGGCGCAAAAGTTGCGCTGTCGGGCACACGCGAGAACGTGCTTGAGGAGGTCGCAGGCACGCTGAAGGGCGAGAGCGCCATCGTGACGTGCAATTTGTCCGATGCTGACGCCGTAGATGGTCTTGTGGGCCGCGCAGAGGCCGCCATAGGGCCGCTCGACATCCTCGTCGCCAATGCCGGTATCACGCGTGACAAACTGCTCATCCAGATGAAGGATGATGACTGGAATGACGTGCTGCAGGTCAATCTCGGCAGCTATTTCCGCCTCACAAAGAGCGTCGTTCGGGGGATGATGAAGCGCCGTTATGGCCGCATTATCGGCATTACATCGATTGTCGGCGTGACGGGGAATCCGGGCCAGACGAACTATTGCGCGTCCAAGGCGGGAATGATCGGCTTTACCAAATCCATCGCCCAGGAAGTTGCCAGCCGGGGAATCACTGCCAACACGATTGCACCCGGCTTTATCGAATCGCCCATGACGGACGGACTGCCGGACGCGCAGAAAGAGGCGCTTCTCGGGGGCATCCCTGCGGGACGATTGGGGCAGGGTGGAGACATCGCCGCAGCCGCAGTGTACCTTGCATCCGGCGAGGCCTCTTACGTGACGGGGCAAACGCTGCATGTAAACGGCGGTATGGCAATGATCTGATTTCGCTACAGTAACCGTTGCGGCTAGGGCTTGGCGCTTTTGCCAAGTGTGTGCTAGGCGCAACACAATGGTTCAGAAATGAGCCGGCTATCGGGCATATTCTAGAGAGGTATTCATGTCTGACGTTCTTGAGCGTGTTAAAAAAATCGTAGTCGATAATCTCGACGTGGATGCCGACAAGGTTGTTGAAAGCGCGAGCTTCATCGACGATCTCGGCGCTGACTCGCTTGACCTTGTCGAGCTGGTCATGGCCTTCGAAGAAGAGTTCAATATCGAAATCCCAGATGATGTGCAGGAATCGATCCGGTCCGTCGGTGACGCGGTGACTCACATCAAAGCCCACGTCTAAGACGGGGCGGAAACTGAATGTCTGACCGCCGCGTTGTTATAACGGGTATTGGGATTGTCTCTCCGCTCGCTTTCGGGCGCGAGGCAACCTGGGAACGCCTGATTGCTGGAAAATCCGGAGCGGGACGCATCGACGTCTTCGATCCGGACGACATGCCGTGCAAGATCGCGTTCCAGGTGCCATGGACCAACGGACGCGGCGGTGGGTCAGGCGACCCCCATGCGTTTGATCCGGACAAGTTTGTCTCCCCCAAGGAGCTGCGCCGGATAGACGAATTCATCCTCTACGCCATTGCGGCAGCGGAAGAAGCTGTCGAGGACGCTGACTGGCGTCCGGAAGATGACGAAAGCCGCGAACGCACAGGCGTCATGATCGGCTCCGGCATTGGCGGACTGGAATCCATCTACAAGACAGCCGTGACCCTGCACGAGCATGGCCCGCGCAAGGTCAGCCCCTTCTTCATTCCGTCGGCGCTGATCAACCTTGCCTCCGGCCAGGTCTCGATCAAGCACGGCTTCAAGGGCCCCAACCATGCGGTCGTGACGGCGTGCGCCACGGGCGCTCATGCGATCGGCGACTCGGCGCGTCTCATCAAGTACGGCGATGCCGACGTGATGCTGGCCGGCGGTTCCGAGGCCGTGATTGGCCGCATTGCCATTGCCGGCTTCTGCGCGGCGAAGGCGATGTCCACAGGTTTCAACGACACGCCGGAGAAAGCTTCGCGTCCTTACGACAAGGATCGTGACGGGTTTGTCATGGGTGACGGCGCCGCGGTGCTGGTGCTGGAAGAATACGAACACGCCAAGGCGCGCGGTGCGAAGATCTATGCCGAAGTGTCGGGCTATGGCCTGACCGGCGACGCCTATCATATCACGGCACCCGCCGAGGGCGCCGAAGGCGGCTACCGGGCCATGAAAATGGCGCTGAAGAATTCCGGAATCGATCCGACCGAAGTCGATTATATCAATGCCCACGGGACATCGACGCCGAAGGGCGACGAGGGCGAAGCGGGTGCGGTCGAGAAGGCCTATGGCGACCATGCCAAGAACCTGTCCATGTCGTCGACCAAGTCCGCTGTCGGCCACCTCCTGGGCGCTGCCGGTGCCATCGAGACCGCGTTCTGCGCACTGGCCATTCGTGACCAGGTGATGCCGCCGACTCTGAACCTCGACAATCCGAGCTTCGAGACGCCGATTGATCTCATTCCCCACAAGGCCAAGAAGGGCCGCGTGCGGGCTGCCATGTCGAACAGTTTCGGCTTTGGCGGCACCAATGCGTCGCTCGTGATCCGGGAAGTGAAATAGGCCACTATCGCCGGGCAGGGGCGGGCATGTAAGCTGGCGGTGCCGGGATTCGTGTGAGGCGTTTCATGAAGTTCATCAAAGGCCTGTTATCGCTTGTTGTCGCGGTCGTGATTCTCGCGGGCGCCGTTGCCGGTGCCGGCTGGATCTGGCTTGGCAATGAAGTGGCCAAGGACGGGCCTTTGCCTGCCGAAACCATCGTGGTCGTCGAACCCGGCGAAGGCATGCTCAGCGTCGCGGCGCGCCTCGAGAAGGATGGTATTATCCGGTCGGCTTGGCTGATGCGCCTCAAGGCGCGGATCGATGGCACCGAGACGGCGCTGAAAACCGGCGAATTCACTATCGAGCCACAGGCCAGCCTCGGCGAAGTCCTGGACATCCTGGTCGAAGGCAAAGCGGTGATGCACAAGATCACGCTGCCGGAAGGACGCACGACAGCGCAGCTGTTGCGCCTGATCGAGGCGGACCCGGTCCTGATCGGCCCAATGCCGGAGCTGCCGGTGGCCGAAGGCAGCCTGCTTCCCGATACCTATCTCTACCATCGCGGCATGACGCGGGCGAAGCTGGTTGCCCAGATGGCCAAGGCGCAGGACGACCTGCTCAAAGAGCTGTGGCCGAAACGGCAGGACGGGCTTCCGCTGGCCAATGAGCAAGAGGCGATCATCCTTGCCTCCGTGGTGGAGAAGGAAACCGGCAATGCGGAAGAGCGCCCCGAAGTGGCGGCCCTGTTCACGACGCGCCTGAAGCGCGGCATGCGGCTGGAGAGCGACCCGACCATCATCTACGGCATCTCGCAGGGCGAGCCGCTGTACAACAAGGCCGGCAAGCGCCGGACCCTGTATCGCTCGGAAATCGACCGGAAGACCGACTGGAACACCTACCAGATCGACGGCCTGCCGAAGACGCCGATCTGCAATCCGGGACGAGATGCAATTGCTGCCGTGCTAAACCCGCCCGAAACAGAGTACATATTCTTTGTGGCTGACGGCAAAGGGGGGCATCTCTTCGCCAAGACGCTGGCCGAGCACAATCGCAATGTGGCGGCCTACCGGAAATATGAGCGCGAGGAGATTGCGCGGGAGAGGGCTGAGGAATGAGTGAATTGTCCGGCATGACCGGCTTTGCCCGCGTCGCGGGGGAAGCGGCATGGGGAAGCTGGGCCTGGGAGGCCAAGAGCGTCAACGGGCGCAGCCTTGACGTGCGCGTGAATACGCCGCCGGGATTCGATGCGCTGGAGCGGTCCGTGAAGGCGGCCGCGTCGAAACTGTTCAATCGTGGCTCGCTGCAGGTCTCCCTGCGCATCGACATGAGCACGGGCGACGAGACGGTCACCGTGAACGAAGGCCTGCTGACGGCGCTGGCCGATGCGGCGCAGGCCATCCACGGCGCCGGCCTGTCGGGCGAAGCGATTGCCACTCTGATGACGCTCAAGGGCGTGGTCGAGACCGGCGGCAGCTCGCTGCGGGACCTGGCGCAGGATGCGGCGGCGGTCGAGCTGTTGACCGAGGCGGCTGAAACCGCGCTGAAGGAGCTGGCCGTCGCGCGCCGGGCGGAGGGCGTTTCACTGGAGGGGATCATGACCGGCCTTGTCGGCGAAATGGAAGGCTTTGCGGCCAACGCCGCCAGGCTGGCCGACTCCCAACCCGGCCTTTTGAAGGCCCGCCTGACAAAGCAACTGGACGAACTTGACGCGGAAGGCCGGGTCGATGCCGACCGGGCTGCCGTGGAAATCGCGCTCAGCGCGGCCAAGGCCGATGTGCGCGAGGAACTCGACCGGCTGGCGGCGCATTTTGCCGGCGCGCGGGACCTGCTTGCGGGCGGCTCGCCGGTGGGCCGGAAACTCGATTTCCTGGCACAGGAACTCAACCGTGAAGCCAATACGCTCTGCTCGAAATCGGTCAGCCTCGATTTGACGAATGCGGGGTTGGGCCTCAAAGGGGTGATTGACCAGTTCAAGGAGCAGGCCGCGAATGTCGAATGAGCAAATGGGAAAGCGCCGGGGGCTGATGCTCGTCCTGTCGAGCCCGTCGGGCGCCGGCAAGACGACCCTGTCGCACAAGCTGCTGGACGAGTTCGATGACGTGAATCTCTCGGTCTCGGCGACGACGCGGACGCCGCGGCCGAACGAGGTCGACGGGCAGGACTATCATTTCCGGTCGGTCGACGATTTCAAGGCGATGATCGCGCGGCGAGAATTCCTCGAATGGGCCCATGTGTTCGACAGGTATTACGGCACGCCGCGCGCCGACACCGTGGCGAAACTGGAGAGCGGCGAGGACATATTGTTCGATGTCGACTGGCAGGGCGCCGATGCGCTGCACGACGAGATGCCGAACGATGTCGTCTCGGTCTTCATCCTGCCGCCCAGCATCGAGGAACTGGAAGCCCGGCTTGCCGCGCGTCCCGGGTCGACGCCGGAAGACGTGGCGCGCCGGATGGTCGATGCTCGCCGGGAGATCATGCACTGGCGGCGCTATGATTATGCCATCATCAATGACAATCTCGATGAGGCGTACCAGCGCCTGCGCCGGATCCTGCTGGTCGAGCGCCTGAAACGGCTGCGCCAGCTGGACCTTGACGACCATGTCAGGTACCTCCTCGGCGAGGCCTGACACGACCTGATTCCGACCCGTTCCGTACCACCGTTCTGCAAGTCTTCCCTGAAAAGGCCCGCGCATGACAAATGACAATGAACCGCAGACGGAGGGCCAGGCGCCCGATTCGCCGCAAACCCCTTCGCGCCCGAAGGCGCGTGCCGTGTGGCTGCTCTGGCTCCTGCCATTCGCCGCGCTCGTCCTGGTCGCCTGGTATGTCATGCGTGGCGGACTGGATCGCTCGGGCACGTTCGAGGAGGTCACCGATATCGTCGTCGAGCCGTTTGACGGGAAGTAGGGTCTGCTTGTTTCCGCAGCCCCGGCCCAGGCCGGGGCCTCGTGCGGCTTTGTCCCGTTCTCCAATGGCCTGAGGTCCCGGCGTCCGCCGGGAACACGGGATGCGAACGCGCCCGCACACTCCGCAGAATGCCCGGCCACTGGTCTGATTGAGGTGGGGATTCAGCTTGAATTGTCCCACTTTTCCAGCGCGGCGGAGAGCAGGCCCGGCAGGGCCGTGGCGATGGCACCGAGTTCAGGGCGCAACCGGTAAGCGCTGGCCATGGGCAGGGCGACGGGTTTCGGGTCGCCGCGCTTGCGCTGGCGGGCGAGGCTGCGCGCGAGCCGTTTGGCGTGGAGCTCCGGCGCTTCGAGCACCTTGTAGAGCGCGCTGACGCGCGCGAGGAAGGGTGCGGCGGGGACCGGGCCGGATGCACGAACGCTGCCCGGAAACAGCCCGGAGGCTTCGGGGTCCACGGCGGGCTGCACCCGTCCCGAGAGGGCGAAACGGTACGGGGCCGGGAAGGTGACGCGTTCGGTGCCCTCGGGGAGCGGCGTGGGGGTGGCAGGGGTGAGGCACGTCCGTGGACGCACCGCTGGCAGGGTGAGCGCCAAAGCCATCAGGGTGAGCAGCCGCCGCACGATGATTTCGAGCTGTTTCAGCCGCCCAGAGGCGCGTTGCTTGAGGCTGCGCTTCAGCGTGAGCGGGCGCAGGTGCGCGTTGGTCATGTTGATCACCGCCCAAAGCGCAAGGCGGGCCTGTTCGAGACCGTGATGGATCAAGTCGGGCGGATGGCTCATGCGGCGCAGTATAGCGCGAGCGGGATATGGGTTGGACAAGGGGGTGGAGAGAGGGCGCTGGGGGTATCGCTTCCACGTGGGGCCAGATTACCTCTTCTAGCTACCAAAATATTATGCACTCACAAAAATTGATCTTGAGCGAACTCCGAAAGGGCCCCCGCGTAATTGGCCGTAATTCCGAGCTTCGAAAAGCTGGATTCATCTATTCTTGGATGAGCGAAGTACACTAATGAATCCGAAATCGGCCAAATTAGGCAGCAATCCTTTTCATAGTATATGACATCCAATTTCCCCAAGATCGCCGATTTCAATATTCCTTCTGCATTGAGACTTGATATCTGGGGTTGCTTCGTTCTCGATATCCAATCCAAAAAAACCATCGGAATAAATGGAAGCGATGACAAAATTGGAATTTCAGACCGTGCAAAATATACACTACACTGAATATTATAGTCACGCAGTAAGCCAACCAAACAAGAAATCAATTCGCTCGAAACAGTTCGCTTAGATTCAATTCTTAAGGTCCTGATTTCAGCTGGCAATTTTGTTCTCCGAACCCACCATTTGGCCTTGCTGCCCAAAGTGGTTTAGCCGAACATTTCACGATGTCCAATGATTGCCCCCTTCTCCCTTGGGAGAAGGGTTGGGGATGAGGGGTAGCGGGCGTATCGGCGAGTCCGGCGTTTGCGGTGTTTCCTGTGGCCCCTCACCCCCGGCCCCTCTCCCAGGGGAGAGGGGGGATAGGCAGCGCCCTATTTCGCCAGACTCGCCGCCAGCCTCCGGAAGTCATCCTGGGACAGGGTTTCCGCGCGGGCGGTGGGGTCGATGTTGACGCTTTCCAGCCAGTCGGCGGCTTTCAGGCCGTGCTTCTTGGCGAAGGGTTTGAGGGCGGCGCGCATCATCTTGCGGCGCTGGCCGAAGGCGGCGCCGGTGACCTGTTCGAGGAGGTCGATATGTTCGAAGCGCTGGTCGGCGGGCAGCGGCTCGAGCACGGCGACGGCGCTGTCGACCTTGGGCGGCGGGGTGAAGGCACCCGGCGGCAGGGTGAAGGCGATGTGGGGGCGGGTGGCCGACTGGGCGAGGACCGCGAGGCGGCCATAATGGTCCGTACCCGGCGCGGCGCAGATGCGCTCGGCGACTTCCTTCTGGAACATCAGCGCCATCTCGCCGCGCCAGTCACCCGCCTTGAGCCAGCCGACGAGCAGCGGCGTGCCGACATTGTAGGGCAGGTTGCCGATAATCATGGCGGGCTCGGTCGCGCCCGCCTCGATGACCAATTGTTCGAAATTGACCTTGCGGGCATCCTTCTGGAGGACGATGAGGCGGCCGTCCTTGGCTTCGGGCCAGAGGAGGAGCGCTTCGGCGAAGCGGGGATCGGTTTCGATCGCGATCACCTTGCCGGCGCCTTCGTCGAGCAGGGCGCGGGTCAGGCCGCCGGGGCCGGGGCCGACTTCGATGACCACGCGGCCCTTGACCGGACCGGCGGCGAGGGCGGTGCGATGCAGGATGCTGGGGTCAAACAGGAAATGCTGGCCGAGCGCCTTGCGGGCGGGGGCGTCAGTGAGGTCGGGGCGGTGTGTGTCGGTCATGCGGATTTGCTTCTGGCGGTGGCCATGGCGGCGGCGAGGCGCAGGGCGGCAATGAGGCTGTCAGGGCGTGTCGTGCCCGCAGCGGCGGCGTCATAGGCCGTGCCATGGTCGGGACTGGTGCGGACGACGGGCAGGCCGAGCGTGACGTTGACGCCGCCCCAGAAGTCCAGCGTCTTGACCGGGATCAGCCCCTGGTCGTGAGTCATGGCGATGACCGCGTCATAGGCGCCGGACAGGGCTTCGGCGAAGACGGTGTCGCCGGGGCGCGCGTCGGAGATGTCGACGCCCGCGAGCCGGAGCGCGTGAGCCGCCGGATTGATGATGGTGATTTCTTCCTGGCCGATGGTGCCGTCTTCACCCGCATGCGGATTGAGGCCGGAAAAGGCGAGGCGCGGGGCCGAGATGCCGAAATCCCGCGTCATGGCCTGCGCCACGATATGGCCGAGTTCCACGAGATCCGGAACGGTCAGGGCCTTGCCGACCTGCATCAGGGGCATGTGAATGGTGGCCAGCGCCACGCGCAGGCCACCGCCGACCAGCATCATGACCGGGCGCGGCGGCCGGGCATTCGGTTCGGCGCAGAGGTGGGCGACATATTCCGTATGGCCGGGATAGGCGAAGCCGGCGCCATAGAGCAGGGCCTTGTTGATCGGGTTGGTGACAAGGCCGCCGGCCAATCCGTCGAGGGCGTGGCTCGTGGCCAGCGCGATGGAGCGGATGATGGCGGGGGCGGCGTCGGCATTGGGTTCGCCGGGGCGGATGTCCGGCACGCCGGAAAGGGCGAGGACCGGCAGCGCATCGGCAAAGACGCCACGGGCCTCATCCGGCGAGGCGATCTCGCGGACGGGCACAGTTGCAGCATAGAGCTCCGGCGCGCCGATGACGTAGAATGAGAGGCCGGGGTCTGCGCGAAGCTGGCGCCACGCCGCCGCCGTGATGGCGGGGCCACACCCGGCAGGGTCGCCCATGGTCAGGGCAAGGGGCAGAACAGGTTCCTGGCTCACGCGCGGAGGTGTGGTTGCAAACGTCCGCCTGTGCAAGTCCTATCGGTAGATGATGGTGGCTTCGCGGCGGAGGTTGCGAAGCTCGCGCTCCGAGATCATGCCGAGTTCGCGGTTCTTCAGGCTGCCTTTGAGATCGTCGCGCGAGGGCAGCGCTTCGGCACCGTCCTGACGGTCACAGACATACATCACGGCGAGGCCGCCGGAGGCCGCAAAGATGGCGGTTGGCTGACCGACCTCGGTTGCCTTGACCAGATCGCTGCCTTCGGGACCCAGTTCATCTACATTGATCTCGTCGAGGTCAGCCGCACGCAAATTGGACTTGGAATTGGCCACGCTCTGGACATCGTCGCAGGACTTGATCTCTTCCATGGCGGCCAGAAGGTCGGCTTCCGACCCGTCAGACACATAAAGGCGCTTGAGATTGACCTTGGTCACGGCTTGGCTGGGCTCGCGCTTGTTGACGAGGTTGATGATATAGACGCCGCTCTCCACTTCGATCGGGTCGAGCAGGCCGGGCTGCGGGGCAGATGTCACGGCCACGGCCAGTTCCGGTGCGAGATCTTCCTGGGAAACCCAGCCCATGTCGCCGCCTGTTGCGGCCGTCGGGGCAGACGAGATGCGCTGGGCAGCGACGCGGAAGTCGGCGCCTTGCTTCAATTGTTCAAGCACGGCGCCTGCGGCGGTCATTGCCTGCGCGCGGGTCTCTTCATCGGGTGCGTAGAGGAAGATTTCGGCCACACGATACTGGGTTGTCTTCGACGCGGACCGCATGCGCTCCATCTGGTCGTCGACCTGGTTGTCGGACACCCGAATGCGTGACCCGTAGAGGCCGCTCATCACGCGGTTCCAGGCGATCTCGGCGCGCATCTGCTCTTCGAGGCTGGCAGGATTGACCCCGGCTTCCAGCAGCTGGGCCTTGAGCTGGTCACCGGTGGTGCCGCCCTGGCGCGCCATGTCCTCGACGGCACCATCGATTTCGCTGGCCTCGATTTCCATTTCGAATTCGGAGGCCTTCTCGAGCTGGAGGCTCTCGTCGATGAGCTGTTCCAGCGCCTGGCCGGTGATTTGCTGGATCTGTTCGGCGGTCGGCTGCTGGCCACCGACGCTGAGCAGGAGGAGGCGGGCACGCTGGCGCACGTCCGAAAAGGAGATCGGCTTGTCATTGACCACAGCCGCGATGCCTTCAAGCGGCAGACGGCTGGAGTCCGTCGCGTCCTGGGCCATGGCCACGCCCGTGGCGGAGATGGCGAACAGGGAAGCAGCAACAAGTAACTGACGGATCATGTATCTTCTCCACTGAGTACCCAGCCGGGCCCCAATTCATGCAACAGTCGCGGACCATACAAGTCCTGTCGATGGGTGCAACGGATCAGGGCAGTGATCCCTGAATCGTTACAGAAAATTAGTGTGGCGTGCGGCACCGCCCCGGAGCGTCGGGCTGGCCGAATCAGTCAAATTCGCTGGATCCGAAGTCTCCGATGGATTTGAGCGAAAAGCGGAACTGGATGCTTTCCGACGGCCCGAGCGTGCGGTCGATCAGTTCCGAGCGCTGGTAGATGATCTCGAACCGCGAGCAGTCGTCCTCATAGGCGATGCCGAATTCCCGCTTCGCATTGAGATTTGCGGTGATGTCGCGCAACTGGCCGTAGACCAGCGAATAGCGGTCCGTCACCCGCATCTCGCCGCGCAGGAAGATGCCTTCGTCCGGCCGACCGAGCGGACTGATGCGCTCGCTGATATTGTAGTATTGGCCAACCGCGCGCAGGCGTTTGTAATTGGTCGTCAGCCGGGCGTCGATACGGTTGAGCTTGAAGCCGTCATCGTCCAGGCGAACACGGGTGTCGACGCGCAGGGCCCGGCCAAAATCGGCCGTGGACTCGGCAACCCAGTCAGATGACGTGCCGTCAAGATTGCTGGCGACATCGAAATTCGGGTCGGCGCGGGAGCGCCAGCGGCGACCGAGCGTGGTGCTGAATTCGGGACCGTTCCTGAACACGGCGCGGGCGGTGACGCCGGCCGACGCCTTGCCGTCGCCTTCATAGAGATCGTAATTGCCGAAACCATTGGCCTCGAACAGGCTGCCCTCGTCGAATTCGTAGAGGCGGCTGTCCTCGTTGGGGATCGCGGAATCGTTGGCGTTGGAAAAGCCCCAGGCGGCCATGACCGTCGGCTCGACCATGATGTCGACAACCTTGCCCGGACGGATCAGGGGGTAGGCAATCTTCACGCCGGCATTGCCGACGGCCCGTGACACGTCCGGCTCGCCCGACACGGCCTCGTCGAGGGCGTAATAGTCGGCCCTGACTTCTGCGAAGGGCTTGAAGGTGAAACCGCCCGGCAGCACGGTGAGATTGCTCCAGTCGCCGCCGACGCTGACGCGCTGGCTGTCGGCGCCGACATCGCGTGTCAGCATGGCCGACGAGACATTCACGGCGGCGAAGCCGTAATCGCCCATGTCCCAGTATTTCTCGCCAAAGAAGACGGGCGCGACCGTGGGCAGGGCACCGTCAATATCGTTCTCCCGCAGGCCCTGAAAGCTGAGCACGGCGACATCGGTATAATAGTTGTCGCCCTGGCCGACCGCGAAAATCTGCGACAGAAGGCGTCGCGGCTGGCTGGAATAGAGGCCACGCCGTTCTCCCTGGCCGTCGAGGTCGTAGCGGCGATCGAACAGGTCATCGGTCTGGGTCTCGACACCGAAGCCCCACTGCCATTCCGGCGAAATGGCGAACAGGCCCTTGCCGTAGATGTGGCCGCGCCATTTCTCGTCGCCGAACGTCTCGCCGTCACTGTCGAAATCGGCTTCGTTGGTGATGCTCGTATTGATCTTGATACCGCCGGAATAGAAGCGCTTGCGGATGTCGAGTTCGAGTAGCGGATTGACGTTGGCGCTGACCATCGGGGCAATCGTGACGTCCGACGATTCCGAGAGCGCCCAGTAATAGGGCTGCTGGTAGAAGGTTCCGAGCTTCGAGGACACGCCGCCCGACGGCACGAGGAAACCGGACCGCCGTTCGGACGTCGGGTCGGGATGCGCGAGATAGGGGAAATAGAAGACCGGTATGCCGACGACTTCAAACACCGCGTCGCGGTAGGAGATCATCTGGCTTTCCTGATCGAGCACGGTGCGGCGGGCGCGCAGGGACCAGGTCGGCGTTGTATGCTCGTCGCAGACCGGGCAGGCCGTGTAGACCGCCTGTTCGAGCGCGTTGACTCCGTCTGACTGCCGGATCGCGGAATTGGCGACCACGGTTGCGCCATCAGCGAGGCGCGCGGAGAAGCCGATGGCATAGCCGTCTTCAAGGTTCGAATTGACCTCGATCTCGTCGGCGAACTGTTGCGAGCCGTCAGTGTCGACGATGACGACATTTCCCGTGGCGCGCACGCGGTCGGTGGTCTTGTTGTAGATGATCCGGTCTGCGCGGAGCACGCGGCCTTCATACAGGGCTTCGACATTACCTTCGGCGACGATGCTGTTTTCGTCCTGGACTTCGTAGATGTAGTCGGCCTCGAGGACGACATGTTCCTCGGCTTCAGGCGTCGGCTGGGCGATCGACGCAGTTTCCTGCGCATGGCCAGACAGGGCGCCGGATGTGACCAGACCCAATGCAGCGGCGTAAAGGAGCCAGTTCGCCAAGTCGGGGTTACCTCAGTCACATCTGCACATGGATCGGGCACTCTGTGCCTGCGCCGGGTTCATTGATTTGACTGGAGGCTTAGAGGTGATGGCCCGCATCGTCCAGCCATCGCCGGCTTCTGGCGGCATTTTCCTGCTTCGGGCGGTGTTTTCGCGACACAGGCCTGTGGTGTTACACGACAAGGGCCGCGAGACCGCCCGACAAGGTGATCGCCTGGCCGGAAAGTTCCAGTTCTGCAAGGATTGCAGCGCAACGCGCCGCGCCGAGGCCGCTGGCGCGGGCAATCTCGTCAATCGGCATGGGGTGGGGCGAGAGGGCTTCGCGGACGCGGGCGATCTGGCTTTCCGGCAGGGGTTCGTCGGGCGATTCGGGATCGTAGGCGCCGGCCAGCGGCGCCGAGACCTGCCCGTGGCTGAGCGAAGAGAGAATTTCCAGCACGTCCGTCGCATGGCGTACCAATGAAGCGCCTTGATAGATAAGGGCATTTGTGCCGGCAGCGCGCGGATCGAGGGGCGATCCCGGCACGGCCATGACTTCGCGGCCCTGCTCGCCGGCCATGCGCGCGGAGATCAGCGAGCCCGACCGTTCGGCGGCTTCGACGACCACGACTCCGCGTGAAAGCCCCGTGATGATGCGGTTCCGGCGGGGGAAGTCCTGGGCCTTGGCGCGGTAGCCGAAGGCGCTTTCCGATATGATGAGGCCTTCGGCGGCGACCTCGGCATAGAGCCGTTCGTGCTGGGGCGGGTAGATATGGTCGATGGCGCCGCCAAGGACGGCGATGGTGCCGGTGCGCAGGGTGGCCGCATGGGCCTCGCCGTCAATGCCGAGCGCAAGGCCGGACACGGTGACAAAGCCCGCTTCGCCAAGGCCGGCGGCAATATCGCGGGCCAGTTTGCGCCCGGCTGCGGACGCGTTGCGGGCGCCGACGATGGCGACCGTGGGCTGTGCGGCGAGGGGTGCGCGACCGAGGAGGGTGAGGATGGGTGGGGGTGGGGCAAGGGTGCGGAGGAGGGGTGGGAAGTCCGCCTCGCAGCTGGCCACGATACGGGCGCCGTAGCGCTGCGTCGCTTCGATCTCTGCATCAATTTCGTCGATCGCCGGCACGACGATCGGACGGCCCCGGCCTGCACGGCGCGCGATCTCCGGAAGGGCGTCGAGGGCGGCGGCGGGGCTGCCGAAACGTTTCAGCAGCTGAGCGAAGGTGACGGGGCCAATATTCTGCGTGCGGGCGAGGCGGATCCAGTCGCGCCGCTCATTGTCGGGCAGGACTGGCACCAGACTCATGCCTCCGGTTTTGCCTTCGGCGTGCCGAAGCGCGGTTCGGTGCCTTTGAAGAGACGGTAGAGGTTGGCGCGGTGGGTGTAGAACACGAAGACGGACAGCAGGGTCAGGCCGGCGAGGACGACCGTGTTCCGCTCGCCGAGCAGCCAAGCGCCGGGCGGGACCAGCACGGCAGCTGTCAGGGCGGCCAGCGAGGAGATTCGGGTGACCGCGAAGACGATGAGCCAGACCGGCGCGGCAACGAAGAAGCCGGGCAGCGTCGTGAAGGGGAGGAGGCCGGCATAGGTGGCAACGCCCTTGCCGCCCTTGAAACCGAGCCAGACAGGATAGCAATGCCCGACAAAGGCCATGGCGCCCGCAACGAAACCGATCTCGCGACCGAAGACATATGCGAAGGCGAATGCAACCAGCCCTGCCTTGAGGCTGTCGAGCAGGAGCGTGGCAAGGGCGAGGTCCTTGCGGCCGGTGCGCAGGACGTTCGTGGCGCCAATACTTTTGGAGCCGATGGCGCGTATGTCGCCAAGGCCCGCTGCCCTGGTGATCAGCAGGCCAAACGGAATGGAGCCTGCCAGATAGCCGCAGACGACAGCTGCGCCATACCCGATCGATGCTTGCATTTGGCCGTCTCCCTGCTGTGTTCCGAGTGCATGGTCTACGAACAGCACCCGTATGCGGCAAGGGCCTAAGGATCAATCGTCCAGCAAGGCCGCCCGTACCGGTTCGATCCAGGCTTCCTTGTCGGCATCATAGGACCGGAAGTTCGACGAGAGGCCCCAGTGACACCAGCCGAACCGGTTCGCTTCGGCGAGGTGGCGAACGCTGCCGATCCATTTCGCGCGCTGTTCGACCGGTGCGGCGTCGAATACGCCGAACTCACCCAGCAGGAGCGGCAGGTTGTGCTTGTCCCGGAAGGCTGCTGCCTGGCGGAAGTCCATGGCGATGCGGTCGACGTCGGCGGCATCGCCCCAGTTCGTGCCGACAGGCGGGGTTGGCCGGAAGAATTCCGCACCCTGGTGGGTAAAGCCGAACGGTTCGTAATAGTGCCAGGACAGGATGATGCGCGGGTCGGATGGCGGGTGGCTTTGCAGGAGTCCTTCGAGGGATCCCCATTCGGCTGTAGCCAGGATGATCCAGCGTTCGGGCTGGGTCTTGCGGATCTTGCGGACGATACGCTTGTTCAGCGAGTCGGTCCGCTGGGGAGTCATCATGGTGTTGGGCTCGTTCAGTACCTCGAAGATCAGCGTGTCCGGATACGATTCGTAGTGCGCCGCGAGCTGTTTCCAGATCGCTTCGAGCCGCCGTTCATGCCGCGAGGGCCGGGAATTCAGCTCGTAGTAATGGTGAACGTTCAGGATGACTTTCAGGTCCCGCGCCAGCGCATAGTCGATGATCTCATCGGTGCGCGCGAGCATCTTCCTGTCGAGCTTGTAGCGGCCCCAATTGCCGGCGGAAGCCGACCAGCGCACCGGAAGGCGGATCGTGTCGAAGCCGGCATCCGCGAGGCGGTCGATATCTTCGCGCCGCACGGTGTAACCCCACTCACCTTCATAGGCGGCCTCGAGGGCGCCACTCAGGTTCATGCAGCGCTGGATCGGGGGCGCCGGCGGCGCGGCGGTGGCCATGTCGGCGACAGACAGGCTGCTGGCGCTGGTCGCCAGCGCACATGCGAGCGCCAGTACCGCCCGACTCATTCTGTGTCGCAGCTTCCCCATAAAATGCATTTGGCAGCATGCAGCGGCAGGGTCAACGCGCTGATATCGCGAAGGCGTGAGATCGGCCGGGCTGCCTTCATTCAGGACGTATGGCCCGCTGCCTGTGCGTCAGGACGCTGGCGAGAATTCGAACACGGTTTCGCCGCCGACGAGCGTGCGCATGACACGTCCCTGCAGGCGCCGGCCGTCGAAGGGCGAGTTGGTCGAGCGCGAGCGCAGGTGTTCGCGTTCGCAGAGCCATGGCTTGCCGGGATCGAACAGGATGAGGTCGGCGGGGGTGCCGGATTTCAGGCGTCCCTGAGGCAGGCCGAGCAGGTCGGCCGGGCGGCAGGTGACGGGCGCGAGTGCGTCGAGCAGGGGCAGGTCGGCGTCGTTGACCAAGCTCATGAGAGCGGCGAGCGTGGTCTCCAGACCGGCGGCGCCGAAGGCCGCTTCGCCGAAGGGCAGGCGCTTTTCTTCCGGCGGCTGGGGATCGTGGGCCGAAACGACGGCGTCGATCTCGCCGCGTTTCAGGGCAGCGATCAGGCCCTGGCGCGTGTCCTCGTCGCGGAAGGGCGGGTTGACCTTGCAATAGGTGAGATAGTCGCCGACATCGCGCTCGTTGAAGAACAGGGTATGGGCCGCGACCGTGGCATGGACCTTTGCGCCGCGGGCCCGCGCCTCGGCGACGATTTCCAGCGTGCGGGCGGTCGAGACCTGGTCGAGCAGGAGCCGGCAGCCGGTCGTTTCCGCGAGCATCACATCACGGGCGGCACCGATCCATTCGGCTTCGGCGGGGATGCCGGACAGGCCGAAGCGCGCGGCGAACGCGCCGGCATTCATGACGCCGGACCCGGACAGGGCCCGGTCATCAGGACGGGACATGACCAGAGCGCCGCGGCTGGCGGCATAGACCATTGCGCGCTTCATGATCGAGGCATTGGCAACAGGCATGTCGCCATTGGTGAAAGCGATGGCGCCAGCGTCTGCCATGAGGCCGATCTCGGCCATGAACTCGCCGCCGAGGCCAACGGTGAGCGCGCCAGACGGATAGATGCGGGCCCGGGCGGTTTCGCGGGCACGTTCCCGGATGAAACGGACGAGCGCAACATCATCCACGGTGGGGCGGGTGTCAGGCATGACAACGAAACTGGTGACACCGCCCGCGACAGCGGCGCGCGAGGCGGTGGCGAGGGTTTCCTTCTGCTCGTCGCCGGGCTCGCCGGTCTTGACCCGCAGGTCGATCAGGCCGGGCGCGAGGCAGAGGCCGCCTGCATCGAGCGTTTCCTTCGCATCGGCATGCGGCCCGGACTGGCCCTTGGCCACGTCCCTGATCTTGCCCTTGTCAATGAAGATGGCGCCTGGCGCGTCGAGGCCGGTGGCCGGGTCGAGTAGGCGGGCATTGTAAATCGAGAGGCTCATAAGTGTGTCCCCGCCAGAAGGTCGAGCACGGCTTCGCGGACGGCAACGCCCATTTCCACCTGTTCGGTGATGACCGACTGCGGCCCGTCGGCGATGGCGCTTTCGATCTCGATGCCGCGGTTCATCGGGCCGGGGTGCATGACCGTGGCATCCGGCAGGGCCAGCGCGAGACGGTCAGCCGTGAGGCCGAAATAGCGGAAATATTCGCGGCGGCTGGGCAGGAAGGCACCGTCCATGCGCTCCAGCTGGAGGCGCAGCATCATGACCACGTCGGCGCCCTTGAGGGCGGCGTCGAAATCGGTCGTGGCGCTGGCAGCGCCCCAGGTGTCTGTGCCGGGCGGCAGCAGGGTGCGCGGACCGCAGAGGTGGACTTCGGCGCCAAGCAGGTGGAGGGCCATCGTGGTAGAACGGGCGACGCGGCTGTGGGCGATGTCGCCGCAAATCACGACCTTGAGACCTTCGATGCGGCCCTTGTGGCGGCGAATGGTGAGCGTGTCGAGCAGCGCCTGTGTCGGGTGCTCATGGGTGCCGTCGCCGGCATTGATGACGGCGCAGTCGACCTTGCGGGAAAGAAGCTTGGCGCCACCGGAGGCCGAGTGGCGGATGACCAGCACGTCCGGCTTCATGGCGTTCAGCGTCATCGCCGTGTCGATCAGGGTCTCGCCCTTCTTCACGCTGGAATGGGCGACCGGCATGTTGATGACATCCGCGCCGAGGCGTTTGGCGGCAATCTCGAAACTGCTCATCGTGCGGGTGGAATTCTCGAAAAAGAGGTTCACCACGGTGCGCCCGGTCAGCACCGGGTCGGCACGCTTTCCCGCACGCGTGGCGTCCGCATAGCGGTCGGCCAGGTCCAGAATGTGCGTGATATCCAGAGGGTGAAGGCCTTCGATTCCCAGCAAATGCTCGTGGTCGAAGCTGTAAGTGTATCCCGCCATTGCCATGGAGGCCCTTTCGATTTGTGGCGGTTTAGGCGCGATTCCGGCCGTTCGCAAGTGTCAGCCGCTGACGAGCAGGTAGAGCAGCGGGAGCGTGAGCATGGCCAGCACGGTCTGGACGGCGATCAGGTTGGCCGCGAGCGGGGCGTCGCCGCCCAGTTCGCGGGCCAGGATGTAGGAGCTGGTGGCCGTCGGCGTGGCGGCGCAAATCGCGGCGATGATCAGGGCCATGCCGGACAGGCCAAAGGCCAGACCGAAGCCGATGGCGAGGGCGGGCAAGCCGAGCAGGCGGACCAGCGACCAGGTGAGGGTGCGCGGGCCGGCGCGCTTCAGGGCGGAGAGATCGACGCCTGCGCCTGCTGACAAGAGGCCGAGGGCGAGCGCGGCATCGCCGAGAATGCGCAGCATGTCGTCAGCGAGCCGGGGCAGCTCGATATTCGCAGCGGCGAGCGCGATGCCGATGATGCAGGCGAGGACGATCGGGTTGCGGGACAGCGCGAGGAGGGGCCTGGGGGCCGGGCCGTGCGGTGAGTCGGCATGCGCAATCAGGGCATAGACCGAGATGACGTTGGCTGTGGGGATCATTACGGCGGCGGCGATGGTGACAAGCGCGAGGCCTTCCTGCCCGAACAGGAGGCTGCCAATGGACAGGCCGATCATCGTGTTCCAGCGCACATTCGACTGAATGATCGTGCCGACGGCGGGCCGGCTCATATTGGGCAGGAAGCGGGCGGCCAGGCCAATGCCGCCCAGCACGAGCTGGGCGAGGATCAGCGCGGCCGCGAGACGCCATGGCGCCGTCTCGAAGGGCGTGTTGGCCAGTGTCCTGATGATCAGGGCCGGAAACAGGACGACATAGGAGAGGCGCTCGATGGCGCGCCAGCTTTCGGCGGGGATCCAGTTGCGGGACGACAGGACGTGGCCGAGTGTGACAATCGCGATGACGGGCAGCAATGCGTAGAGAAAGCCGGTCAACCGAGGCGCTCCAGACGGTCGAGGGCGGACTTCAGGATGATTGCGGCGGCGGTGGCGTCGATCATTTCGGCGCGGCGCTTGGCCGACATGGAGGCCTCCTGCATCACGCTCTCGGCCTCCTCGCTGGACAGGCGCTCGTCCTGGAAGACGATGGGCACGTCGCGCTTGAGCAGGATATTCCAGGCGAGGGCGCGTGCCGACTGGGCGCGCCGGCCTTCGGACTCGTCCATATTGAGCGGAAGGCCGATGATGAGAGCAACGGCCTTGCGCGCGTCGTAGATCTCGAACAGGCGCGTGAGGGACGGCGCCAGCGCCTTGCCGCGCCGGATGGTTTCAACAGGCGTGGCGAGCATGCGGATTCCGTCCGTGGCGGCGATGCCCAGGGTCCTGGACCCGGGGTCGATGCCGATGAGGACGCCGGTGCGCGGCAGGGAGGCGAGGTCTGTTACAGGCATTGAGCGCTCACATAGCGCCTTGAAGCCTTGTTGCCTATCGCGTATTCGGGCCCGAACGTACCTAACCACCGGAGCCCGTGCCATGAGTGTTACCAAGGATGATGTCCGCAAGGTTGCCCGCCTGTCGCGGATTGCGGTGCCCGAAGAGCGCCTCGAAGAGATGGCCGGCGAGCTCAATGGCATCCTCGGCTGGATCGACCAGCTCAATGAAGTGGATATCGAGGGCATCGAGCCGATGACGGCCGTGGTGGCGACCAAGCTGCCAATGCGCGACGATGTGGTCACTGACGGCAATATCCAGGACCAGATCCTGGCCAATGCGCCCAGCAGCGCTGACGGCTTTTTCGTCGTGCCGAAATCGGTCGAGTAGGCGCGCACCACCCCATACGCAAACTAAGTGTTGTCGCCGCCTTATTTAGGGCGCCATGACTCCCCACCTGTTGGTCAGGACCAGTTTCTGGTCCCTGCACAGGAATACGATCATGGCCAAGGGTCAGAAGAAGACGAACAAGGAAGTCCGCAAGCCGAAGGCGGAAAAAGTGAAAACGAACGCGTCCAATCCGTCGCTCAAGACCGGCGCGATCAAGGGCCTTGAGCACCTCAAGCGCTAGATATTCCGGCGCCGCCTGACGCGGCGTCGATGATTGCCTGCGACGCCTGACCGGCATCATAGTCTTCCGAAACACAACCGGGAGGCTGCCATGTCCGTGCTGACAATCGAGACGAAAGACCATGTTGCCCTGATGACGCTGCGGCGTCCGCAGGTGATGAATGCCCTGAATTACGAACTCTACATGGCGCTGGAAGACGCCGTGCGCGAGAGCGAGGCGCGGGTGATCGTGATTACCGGCGAGGGGCGCGGCTTCTGCACCGGCGACGATGTGAAGGAAATCCTGAGCCAGAAGGCGAAGGGCCCTGACGAGATGAAAGCGCGCGGACGCCGGACGGGCGGCCTGACGCCAGCGGCGGATGCATTGCTCTACACGAACATTCCCGTGATTGCGGCGGTCAACGGCTTTGCGCTTGGCTGGGGCATGGAACTGGCATTGATGGCGGATATCCGTGTGGCATCCGAGGCGGCGAAGTTCGGTGAACTGTTCGTGCAGCGCGGGCTTTGCTGTGACGCGCCGGGGCTGGGCCGCCTGGCGCAGGTCGTGGGCCGGGAACGGGCGGCGGAACTCTTGTTCACGGGCGAGATCATTGACGCGCAGATGGCGAAAGAGATCGGCCTTGTTTCGCGGGTCGTGGCACCGGACGACCTGCTGCCGACGGCGCTGGAATTAGCGGCCAAGATTGCCGCCAATCCGCCGCGCGCCGTGCAGTCGATCAAGGCCGGCCTGCGCCGTACGCTGGACCCTGATTGGCGTGATGTCGGCAGCTGGGCGATCAAGGAAATCCGGACCCTGATGGAAACAGAGGATGCCGCCGAGAGCGCTGCGGCCTTCCTGGAAAAGCGAAAGCCAATGTTTACAGGACGCTAAATGCGAAATCTGTGAAATTTCACCGATCAGCTTCAGCATAATTCAAAGCCAATGTGTCAGGAAGGGGCATGACCAAGCTGTAGGGGCCGGAAAAGTTATGTCTGCTGTATCGCAATTCGCGCCTGTTCCGTTCGAGGATCAACCAGCCCCGGAATTCTATAATCCGGAAGCCGCCGCGTTTCATTCGGGCCTTGGCAAATACATTCCGCGACGTGTCGAAAAGCTGATTGAAGAGGCGGCGGAAGGTTTCGGGAAAGACCCCTTCCTCACCACGGCGCTGCCGAACGGGGCCAGTGCAACGCTGAATTTCGCCGAGGTCGAGAAGCATTCTGCGAACCTGGCGCGCTACCTGCGCGAGGAGCTGAAGCTGGAGAAGGGCGACGTCGTCGCGCTGCAGGCTCCGAACTGCATTTCCAATGTCCTGGCCATGCTGGGAGTCCTGCGCGCCGGCCTCGTGCTGACCAATGTCAATCCGATGTACACGGCGCATGAAACGCGCCGGCAGCTGCGCGACGCGCAGGCCAAGGTCCTGATCACGTCCAGCCTGTTCCCCGAGATGACCGAAGATGCGGTCAATATGACAGGCGTTGAAGCGGTGATTTCCCTGTCGCTGACAGATTTCTTCTCGCCCGTCAAAAAGGCGGTGATGGACTTCGTGCTCCAGCACGTGAAGAAAATGGGCCGCCCGCTGAAGCTTGAAAATGTGTCGATGGCTGAGGCGTTGAAGAAGGGTGCGATGCACGCCGTGCCAATGTCTGCCTATGCCGCCGACCGGGACGCCTCCGATGACGCGATCTTCCAGTATTCCGGCGGAACGACAGGTGTGTCGAAGGGCGTGCGCCTGACCGAGGCGGGCGTTGTGACCAATGTCGAGCAGTTTGCCAGCCTGTCGGCGCACATGATCGATGCGCCGGGCCAGACCATGCTGCTTGTACTGCCGGTCTACCATGTGTTCGGGATGTTCTCGTCAATCATCGCGCTGCGCAATGCCGCGCACCTGGTCCTGGTGCCGAGCCCCAAACCGCTGTCAAACCTGAAGGCCGCGTTCCGGAAATTCCGTCCGAATGCGTTTCCGGGTGTCAGCACGCTGTTTGCCAAGCTGATGGACGAAAAGTGGTTCTACGAAAATCCGCCACAGCTGACCCTGACGATTTCCGGCGCCATGGCGCTGAACCCCGACGTGCGCAAGGAATGGACCGGCCTGACGGGATCGAGCGTGATCGAAGGCTATGGCATGACCGAAACGACCACGCTGATCAGCATGAATCCGCCGGATACACGTGCCCGGCTCGGATCGGTCGGCATGCCGTTGCCCGGCACGGGCGTATCGATCCTGCGCGATGATGGCAGCTTTGCCGCGCCGGGCGAGATTGGCGAGATCGCCGTTGCCGGGCCGCAGGTCATGGCCGGCTATCTGGGACGCCCTGAGACGACGTCGGCGGCTTTCCATGCCGGCTGGATGAAGACGGGCGACGTCGGATATCTTGACGATGACGGGTTTCTCTACCTGGTCGACCGGATGAAGGACATGCTGCTGGTCGGCGGGTTCAATGTGTTCCCGAACGAAGTGGATGCTGTGCTGGCAGAGCATCCCGGTATTGCCGAAGCCGCCATTGCGGGCGTCTCTGACGGCAGGGCGGGCGATACGATGCATGCCTTTGTCGTTCGCCGCGATCCTGACCTGACTGCCGCCGAGGTGCAGGCGCATTGCGCAGGATGCCTGACGGGCTACAAGCGGCCCCGAGCGGTGCATTTTGTCGATGAGTTGCCGAAATCGCCGATTGGCAAGGTCGTGCGGCGGGAACTGCGCGCAATGGTCAAGGCCGGAGCGGTCCAGTAGGCCGCGAGGCTGGTATGCCGACTTCCCAAACGAAAGTGCGATGCTTCATGATTTGAAGCACATTGCTTCGTGCCCTGAAGTATCAGGAATCCGGGGGCTGCCTTAACTTGTCTTCATCAGCCAGACAGAAGGAGACAGGCACATGATACCGACGATTGAAACTACTTATGCCGAAACACCGGAACCCTGGAATGGTGCGGGCCGGGAACCCCGCACCCTGACAAGCCGGATAAAATCCTGGGTATATTCTGCGGCGTTTTACGTGGCGTTCATTGCCCTGATCACGTCCCCGGCGGGCTATACCGTCCACATGATTACGTGATCCAGTACAGAAGGCCGCCCGCACGACATTGCGGGCGGCTTTGAGTCTGCGGCCAGCCGGGCGCTAGAGTGTGAATGTCTCGGTGTGTCCAAAGCCCTGACTGTAATCGAGCAGGGAGATGAATTTCGGTTCCACACGATAGATTGCGATTCCCGATGCATCGTCCGGAACGAAAGCGGCGAGCTGGGGGAACTTTCCCAGCATGAGTTGACCGACTTTCTGAAACTCGGCGCTGTCAGTGACAGGCGAGACTTCGGCGCCCATGGAGAGGCCCTCTATCTCGTCCCACGTTTCGTAGGGACGGTCGATTGTCAGGGACACCTTGTTGCTCCAGGCGAGGTTCTTGGCCTTTTGGGAGTCGGGCGACGTGCCGAAATAGATGGTCAGGCCATCGTTCACGTAGCTGACCGTTGTCGCCTGTGGATATAAGTCGGGACGAAGGGTCGCGATCGTCATGTCATTGACGTCGTCAATGATGGACACAATTTGCATGCGTTTCGCCTGATCCATGATGCGGGTCCGATGCTTTCGGTGCCGAGGGTGCGGCATCCATAGCCTGCCTCAACCGGGAGCCGCCTTGATCGGGGTCAAGCTAGATGATTTCTTCGGCAAAGTCCTCATAGTCAATGAGGACTTCGTCACCGGGCCGGATGGCCTGGTTGGCCGACAAGGTCACGGTCTGTGCCACGGCATCGACCGCAAAATCCGCATTGGCCTTGGGGCTGTGGTTGCACATCGAGATTTCACCGAAGGCGACCGCTGCACGCATGTCGCCCGCCGCATCCTCATCGACGTAAAAGACATAATGGTGGAGCAGGGTGGAGCGCACCGTGGCGGTGTCCTCCTGCGACAGGATCAGGAGCGGATAGACGGCGATGACCTCCCCGGCCCCTATGGCAACGGTCGCGAACAGGCCGCGACCGTGAAAGGGAGAGTTTTTCACCTCGACGGACGAGGCCTGTGCAGGATGGGGCATGCGCCGCTATCTAGCACAACCATTCGCCGGCGCTATTCGGATTCTGCGGCGTCTGCCGCTTCTGCTTCTGGGGCCTCGGCCTTGGGATTCCATTTGTGGATCGACTTGATCGTGCAGCGTTGCACGCCAAATCCGGTCTTGTCGTGGAATCCTGCAATGGAATCAGAGGTGATGATGTGGTCGCCCCTGCCGAGGCAGCTTGTCGCGGAATCGACAGCGAGCTGCTGGGCCTGGTCGAGATTGAAGCAGTTGCCGTAGACCTCGATGAGATAGTCATCCCGGCCTTTCGAGATCACGACCGTGTCGTCCGTGGCGTCGTGAAAACCGGAAATGGTCGAGGTAAAGCAGACGTTCCTCACCTCCTCGCCGAGGCGGGGGTCGCCAGCGAACTGGGCGACGCCTTTCGGCTTGGGCTCACCCGCCGGCTGGCTGGTGCAGGCGGCGAGGACGGCGGAGGCGAGAAGGAGGGAGGTCAGGCGCATGTCATATCCTTTGGGTAGCGTGACGAGAAAAGTGACAATAACGGCATTTGTTCCGCTCCGAATTGATGCGCCGCAAGCCTGAAACTGACAAGCGCGGTCACGGAGACTTGAACTTTCCCCTCAAGCCGTCATAGCAGGCGGGCAGATTTCTTCACGGGATTTCCTATGACCGACTTGACCAAACTTACCCTCGCAGCAGCGCTTGATGGCCTGAAAGCCAAACAGTTTTCGTCGCGCGAGATCACCCAGGACTTCGTGAGCGCCATCGAGGGCGCCCGGGTCCTGAACGCCTTTGTCGTGGAAACGCCGGAGAAGGCGCTGGCCATGGCGGATGCCTCGGACGCGAAACTGGCCAAGGGTACGGGCGGCAGGCTGGAAGGCGCGCCGCTGGGCATCAAGGACCTGTATTGTACCAAGGGCGTGCGCACGACGGCGTGCAGCGGCATCCTTGGCGAGTTCACGCCGACCTATGAATCCACCGTCACGCAGAACCTGTGGGACGAAGGCGCGGTCATGCTGGGCAAGCTCAACATGGACGAATTCGCCATGGGCTCGTCGAACGAGACGTCCAAATTCGGCAATGTGATCAACCCGTGGCGCCGCGACGGCGACAATCAGGGCCTGACGCCGGGCGGCTCGTCAGGCGGATCGGCGGCCTCCGTGGCGGCAGACCTCTGCCTTGCCGCGACAGCATCCGACACCGGCGGTTCGATCCGCCAGCCCGCAGCCTTCACCGGCACCGTGGGCATCAAGCCGACTTATGGCCGGGCCAGCCGATACGGCATGGTGGCGTTTGCCTCCTCGCTCGACCAGGCTGGGCCGATTGCCAAGACCGTAGAAGACAGCGCGATCCTGCTGGAAGTGATGTGCAGCCATGACGCCAAGGATTCGACCTCGCTGGACGTGGAAACGCCGGACTGGCGCAGCGATGTCACCAAGGGCGTCAAGGGCATGCGGATCGGCATTCCCAAGGAATACCGGATGGACGGCATGTCGGAAGAGATCGACGCGCTGTGGGAGCAGGGCATTGCCTGGCTCAAAGCCGCCGGGGCGGAGATTGTCGATATCAGCCTGCCGCACACGAAATACGCGCTGCCCGCCTATTATATCGTGGCACCTGCGGAGGCCTCGTCAAACCTCGCGCGCTATGACGGCATGCGCTATGGCGCGCGCGTCGAGGGCAATAACCTGACGCAGACCTATGAGGGCACGCGGGCCAGCGGCTTTGGCAAGGAAGTGCAGCGGCGCCTGCTGATCGGCACCTATGTGCTCTCCAGCGGTTATTACGACGCCTATTACCTGCGCGCACAGAAGGTGCGGACGAAGATCCTCAACGATTTTGTCGAGGCGTTCGAGAGCTGCGATGCGGTGCTGACGCCGACCTGCCCGAGCCCCGCCTTTGCGTTTGGCGAGAAGAGCGGCGACCCGGTGGAAATGTACCTCAACGACGTGTTCACGGTGACGGCAAACCTTGCCGGCCTGCCGGGCATTTCGGTGCCGGCCGGCCTGTCGAAGAACGGCCTGCCGCTGGGCCTTCAGGTGATCGGCAAGGCGCTGGACGAGACGGCCTGTTTCCGCGTTGGCGGCGAACTGGAACGTGCAGCTGGCTTCGTGGCAAAGCCGGACCGCTGGTGGTAGGCTCATACGCATGACACGCTTTTTTGCCCTTTTCGGAATTATGCTCATCATCTGCCTCGCCCTGATGTGGGGGATGCTGGAGCAGAACGGGTATGACCTGTTCGCGGCCGAAATGCGCATGATGCTGGTCGTGGTATTTCTGGTCGCGGCCTATGTGGCGTACCGGATTTCGCGAATTCTTGAGCGACGGGCCGAGCGGGAACATGACGGATCGCCGCTGAAGGGCGCGCAGAAGTCGAAACTGTCCGGCCTGTTCAATGGCAAGAGCGAGGCGCACCAGGCGCGCGAGGCGCGGGTTGCCGCGCGGCGCAAGAAGCTGATCGCTGAAGGCAAGCTGGAAGCAGAGGCCGTTGAGGCGGCGGAACCCGAAATAGCGCCCACGCCGGAAGGGGAAGTCCCGACCCGCGTGCCGCAATCGGCTTCGGTTGCGGACCGCATGGCGGCGCGGCGTGAGCGCTACAAGCGCGCCAAGGAAGACGGCAAGATCTAGGGTTCAGGCGCGGGCGGGCTTCAGCCGGACCGGAGCGGCGCGCGGCCTCGCGGGCGCTTCGACTCGGACTTTCGTGCCGCCGCCGGGGCCCTCGTCATTCTCGTCATCGTCGTCGCGCGACCGGTCGGTGATGCGCGACAGATAGATCCCGACGCCGACAAGGCCGCCGATGGGGCCGAATTGCAGCATCATCGCGGCGATGAAGACGACAGGAATGTCGAGTTTCAAATTGCCGAGCGTCACAAGAACGAGAAACAGTCCCACCGCACCGATCAGCAGGCCGCCCGCGAAACCGGCGATCAGATGTTTCAGGAAGCCGCGGACAATCGGGCGTTCCTCGTCGCCGGAATTGTCCAGAATCATCTTGAACAACATGGGCTTTCCTCCCGGTGCACATTTGCGCGTGCCGCATTCTCGGCCAGGAACGCGAAAAAGGAAAGGCGGCAGGCCGCCGCGCGGTCATGTCCGCTCGACAGGCCGGGCCGCATGCCGTTAGAAGGACGCTTGGTTTGAAACGGTTATAAAGGCAGGTCATGTCAGCGCGCACTCCTTACGTACTCAAAGGCGATACCGGCGACTGGGAAGTCGTCATGGGGCTGGAGATCCACGCGCAGGTGGCCTCCAATGCCAAGCTGTTCTCGGGCGCATCGACGGCGTTCGGTGCCGACCCGAACTGCAATGTCTCGCTGGTCGATGCGGCGATGCCGGGCATGCTGCCGGTGATCAACCGGAAATGCGTCGAACAGGCGATCCGCACGGGCCTCGGCCTGAAGGCGGAAATCCATCATTACAGCCGCTTCGACCGGAAGAACTATTTCTATCCCGACCTGCCGCAGGGCTACCAGATCAGCCAGTTCGCACACCCGATTGTCGGCGAGGGCGAGATCGACGTGGACGTGGAGCCGGCGCATGGCGGCGAGGCCTACAGCTTCACCTGCCGCATCGAGCGGCTGCACCTTGAGCAGGATGCCGGCAAGTCGATCCACGACATGGACCCGAACTCGACCTATGTGGACCTGAACCGGTCCGGTGTGGCGCTGATGGAAATCGTGTCGAAGCCGGACGTGCGCTCGCCCGCCGAGGCAGCCGCCTATGTGAAGAAGATCCGCGCCATCGTGATCGCGCTCGGCACCTGTGACGGCGACATGGACAAGGGCAACCTGCGCGCCGACGTGAACGTGTCGGTCTGCAAGCCGGGCCAGTATGAGAAATTCCGCGAGACGGGCGATTTCAGCCATCTCGGCACGCGCTGCGAGCTGAAGAACATGAACTCGTTCCGCTTCATCCAGCAGGCCATCGAGTATGAGGCCCGCCGCCAGATCGAGATCATCGAGGGCGGCGGCACGGTCGACCAGGAAACGCGCCTGTTCGACCCGGTCAAGGTCGAGACGCGCTCGATGCGGTCGAAGGAAGATGCGCACGATTACCGCTATTTCCCGGACCCCGACCTGCTGCCGCTGGAAATCGAGCAGGCCTGGATCGACGAGATCAAGGCGAGCCTGCCGGAACTGCCGGACCAGAAGCGCGCCCGGTTTGAATCCGAGTACGGCATTTCACATTATGATGCGGGCGTGCTGATCGCGGACGCCGACAAGGCCGAATATTTCGAGACCGTGGCCAAGGGCCGCGACGCGAAACTGGCGGCCAACTGGGTGACGCAGGAACTGTTCGGCTATCTCAACAAGGAAGGCCTGGAGCTGGCCGACAGCCCGGTTTCGGCCGAGGCGCTGGGCGGCCTGATCGCGCTGATCAGCGACGAGACGATCAGCGGCAAGATCGCCAAGGACGTGTTCGCGCGTATGATTGCGGGCGAGGGCGAAGCAGCGGCGATTGTCGAGAAGCACGGCCTGAAACAGGTGACCGATACCGGCGCCATCGAGAAGGTGGTCGATGAGATCATCGCGGCCAACCCGGAACAGGTCGAGAAGGTCAAAGAGAAGCCCCAAACGCTCGGCTGGTTCGTCGGGCAGGTGATGAAGGCCTCGGGCGGCAAGGCCAACCCGAAAGCCGTGAACGATATCCTCAAGGCGAAGCTGGGGTTGTAGAGTTTCGCCTTGGCCGAGTACGAACGCACTTTCGCCCAGCCTGTTTTGCAGGATAATTTGCTGATCCAAGCAATGCCAGGAGGATGTGATGGCGGGAGGGGAATGCAATTGCGGTGCGGTCGCTTTCGAGGTTGATACCGCTCTTACGGACGTGTTTGTCTGTCATTGTTCGATCTGTCGGAAGTTCACAGGCAGCAACGGCATTGCTGTCGTGCTGGTCGACAATGGCGCGTTTCGATGGCTGCGCGGCGAAGATCAGGTTGTTATGTGGAGTAAACCGGATGCCGATTGGCAGAGCTGGTTTTGCCGTATTTGCGGGTCTTCCGTTCCGGGCAGGAACGATTCAGCGCGCATGTTCATTCCTGCAGGATTGATAACTGAAGGTGGGGAGAATCTTCGAGTCGCGCACCACATATGGGTCGGCTCGAAGGCTCCCTGGGACGAAATTGGTGATGCAGGCAAACAGCATCGCGACGCCTTCGGGACTGGCACATGAGCAACGATCGGCTCTGCCTCTATAACTTCTCGCGGATCTGCGCGGCCAGCTTTTCCAGTTCTCCCATATCCGCCATGCCGCCGCTGCCGTGGCGGCCGAGGGGGATGCCTTCCTTGCGGGGGATGATGTGGAAGTGCAAGTGGTAGACGGTCTGCCCGGCGGGGGCGCCGTTGAACTGGGTGACGACGATCCCGTCCGGCGTAAGGGCGGCCTCGACAGCCTGCGTGACCTTCTGGACGACCAGCATGAAGGGCCCGAGCTTTTCGGGTGGCATGTCGAGCAGGTTGCGGGCCGTCACGTCTTTCGGAACGACCAGTGTGTGGCCTTCGCTCTGCGGGAAGACATCCATGAAGGCGAGGGCGGCATCGTTCTCATAGACTTTCACGGCAGGCATTTCCCCGCGCAGGATTTGCGCGAAGATATTGGACGGGTCGTAGGTGTCGTGAAGGGTCATGAGTCTTTCCTGAAAGGTGTGCGGTCTGTGAGATAGTCCATGTCGGATTCAACCGCGTCGCGTTCGCGGGTGAGATAGTCGGCAACGGCGTCGCGCAGCCCCGGATGGGCGATCCAGTGGGCCGAGCGGGTGAGGACAGGGACGTAGCCGCGCGCAAGCTTGTGGCCGCCCTGGGCGCCAGCCTCGACATATTGCAGGCCGCGTTCGATCGCAAAATCGATGGCCTGGTAATAGCAGGTCTCGAAATGCAACATCGGGCGGTGGTCGCTGCACCCCCAGTAGCGGCCATAGAGCGTGTCGGAACCGATCAGGTTCATGGCGCCGGCGATGGGCTCGCCATCTTCCATGGCGAAGATGAAGAGCAGGTCATCGGCCATGCGCTCGCGCAGCAGGGAGAAACTGAGACGCGTGAGATAGGGCGAGCCCCATTTGCGGCTGCCGGTGTCGATGTAGAAATGGTAGAAGGAGTCGAGATGATCTTCGGTGATCGCGTCGCCTGTCAGGTGGACGAAGGTGAGGCCGTCCTGCGCTTTTGCGCGCTCCTTGCGCAGGTTCTTGCGCTTGGCGGACGAAAGCGCGGCGAGGAAATCGTCGAAGCTGGCATAGCCGTCATTCACCCAGCGGAACTGCTGGTCGGTGCGCGACAGGAGGCCGGTATTGGCCAGGGTCTCGGCGTCGTCGGAATCGACGAAATTGATGTGAAGCGAGGAGAGCCTGTTCTCCTCGGCGAGCTGGATGGCGCCCGTCAGGAGCGCCGCCTTGAGTTGGGCCTCGTCGGGGCCCTTGGGCACGAGACGGCGGCGGCCGGTGACGGGGGTGAAGGGCACGGCGGTCAGCAGTTTCGGGTAGTAGGCTCCGCCCGCGCGTTCATAGGCGTCGGCCCAGCTCTGGTCGAACACGAACTCGCCGCGTGAATGCATCTTGGCGTAAAGCGGCATGGCGGCGCGCAGGCGGCCATTGTCGCCGCGGATCAGGAGATGGCGCGGCACCCAGCCGGTGGTCGGCGTCGCGGCGCCACTGCTTTCCATGGCTTCGAGGAATTCCCAGGAGAGGAACGGGTCGTAGCGCTCGCCCGGCGGATTGGCGACGGCGTTCCACTCTTCGGGCGATACCTCGGCCAGGCCGGGGACGATGGTGATCTTGAGCGCGCTGTCGTCCATGCCCGTCAATCTAGGGCGCGCGGCATCAGGATGCCAGAGGCACGGGCAGGTGTTCGACAATCGCGGCACCGTGGAGCAGGCGGATGCGGCGCAGGTCTGCCATCGACCGTATCGTCCAGACCACGAACGGCCGTTCCCCGGCGAGCAGGACGGCGGCGCGTTCGGCGTCGGCGACATTGATGGCGAGATAGTCGACCTTGCGGTCAATGGCGCGGGCGAGCTTTGCGTCGAATTCGGTCTCGCTGGTGCGATGGATGGGGTGGATGAGCTGGCCACGCATGAGGACATCCGGCAGGGCGTCGACGGCAGGCTCGGAAAAGCTCATCGCTGCGGCCGGGCCAATATGGCCTGCCAGCTGGTCGCCGACCTTGCGGGCGAAGGCTTCCGGATCGGTGTTGCCGTCGATCTTCATCTCGGTCAGCAATGGCAGCGAAGTCGGCCATATGTCGAGCAAGGCCGCCAGGGTCGGAATGGGTTCGTTGGTGCCCGCAAGGCGCAGGCCCGAGAGGACAGACATGTGCTGCGCCTCGAACAGGCCGTCGGTGCCGGTCATGCGGGCCAGTTTCGGATCGTGGAAGACCATGACCTCGCCCGAGATGGACGGGCGGACATCATATTCGATTCCGAGTCCGGCCTCGGCAGCCGCCTTGAAGGCGGCGAGGGAGTTTTCGGGATGCCCCTCGGGCGACCAGAGGCCGCGATGGGCATAGGTGAAAGCAGTCAGGTCAAAATGCCGGGCCATCGCGAATTATCCCGTGATTTCAAAGATACCATCAACTTCAACGGCGACGCCCATTGGCAGGACAGGGCAGGCGACGGCGGACCGCGCATGACGCCCGGCATCGCCGAAGACTTCGACCATGAGATCGGAGCAGCCATTGATGACCTGGGGGATGTCGGTGAAGTGCGGCGCGGCGTTGACGAAGCCGCCGAGTTTCACGACGCGCTTGATGCGGGAGAGGTCGCCGACAGCGGCCTTGCACTGGGCGATCAGGTTGATGCCACACTGGCGCGCAGCGTGCTGGGCGGCGGAGAGTTCCATGTCTTCGCCGACGCGGCCGTTGATCCGGCCGGTCGCAGTCGCGCTGACCTGGCCCGACACGAAGAGCAGGTTCCCGGTGATGACGAAGGGCACGTAGGTGGCGACGGGCTTCATGGGCGCAGGCAGTTCGATGCCAAGCGCGTCAAGGCGGTCTTCTGGCGTAGTCATTGAGGGATCAGCTCCGGTTGCGACGAGTTTGCAGGAGATGCATGCCGCAGGTCGCGGCATGGGGCAAGTCAGCTCTCGTTTTCGCGGGCCTTCGCAATTCGCGCGGCGCGGCCTGTGACGACAGCGTCCTTGCCGAATTTGGCGCGAGCAGCATCCGACGCGCGTTCGGCGGCAGCGCGCTTGGCGATGCTCGGGTCGAGCAGGTCGACCGTGTCGGCGCGGTGGTCGTCCAGGCCGGTGAGGCCGATGCCGATGAGGCGGAAGCGTTCGCGGCCATTGGCTTCGCGGGCGAGCAACGGGCGGCCGGCGCGGAAGATTTCCTGTGCGAGCTGGGTCGGCTCGCCCAGCGAGACCCGCCGGGTGAGCGCGCGGAAATTGCTGGTCTTGAGCTTGAGCGTGACGACGACACCAACGACGCCAGCCGCCTTGGCGCGGTCGGCTGTCTTGACGCAGAGCTGCCAGAGCTGGTCTTCGAGCGCGCCGGGGTCGCTGATATCCGTGCGGAACGTCGTCTCGCTGGAGACGGACTTGCGCTCCTCGTCATTGCGCACCGGGCGCGTGTCGAGGCCGTGGGCCCGCTGTTTCAGCCACATGCCGGTCTCGCCATATCGGCCGATCAGGGCCTTCAGCTCGGTGTCCTGGATGTCCTTGACCGTATCGAAGCCGTCGCGGGCAAGCTTCTCGGCGAATTTCGGTCCGACGCCGTGCAGGAAGTCGATGGGCTTGGGACCGAGCAGGGCCTCGGCTTCTTCGGGCGCAATCACGGCAAAGCCGCGCGGCTTGTCGAGTTCGCTGGCGGTCTTGGCGAGGAACTTGTTCGAGGACAGGCCGATCGAGACGGTGATGCCGATATCGCGCTCGATGTCGCGGGCGAGCCGGGCGAGGCTGACCGCTGGCGGCGCATGATGGACCGTTTCGGTGCCGGAGAGGTCCATATAGGCCTCGTCGATGGAGACCGGCTGGACCAGCGGGGTCAGCGCGTCCATCTTTTCGCGGATCATGGCGGCGGCTTCGCGGTATTTGGCGAAGTTCGATCCGATCACGACGGCATCGGGGCAGAGCTTGAGGGCGGTGAACATGGGCATGGCGGACCGCACCCCGTAGAGGCGGGCAATATAACAGCAGGTCGAGACGACGCCGCGTTGGCCGCCGCCGACGATGACGGGTTTGTCCCTGAGGCTGGGATCGTCGCGCTTCTCGACCGCTGCGAAGAAGGCGTCGCAATCCATATGTGCAATGCTGAGCCGCGTGAGCGCGGGATGCGACAGGATCCGGCCCCGTCCGCAGCTGGAACAGGCAATGGCAGCACCGGCCTGCAAGTGCAGGCAATCGCGGCAAAGGGCATTCATGACAGGCGTGTTCATGCCATGTTCCGCCTTTTAGAGCAATCAAGTGTGCATCCCCGCGTAAAGCGGTGTTAAGCATTTGCAGTATAGCTGGGCAGGATCGGTTACCCACCGTCCGAATCATTAGCAGTTACGGGGAATTATGGCTGAGAAGCGCACCAGAAAAGTGCTGGTTGTTGAGGACAATGAACTCAACATGCGCCTCTTTTGCGACCTGTTGGACGCTTACGGGTTCGCAACCTATCAGTGCCGCGATGGCGCGAAGGCGGTTGAGATCGCGCGGCGCGAGCTGCCAGACCTCATCATCATGGACATCCAGCTGCCGGAAGTGTCGGGCCTCGACATTACACGCTGGCTGAAAGACGACGACAAGGTGGCGCACATACCGGTGCTGGCCGTGACGGCCTTTGCGATGCGTGCCGACGAGCAGCGTGTGCGCGAGGCCGGCTGCGAAGGCTACCTGTCCAAGCCGATCCAGATCATGACTTTCATCAAGGCGGTCGAATCACTGATGCCGAAGGAGCCGGTATGAGCGCCCGCGTCCTTGTCGTCGACGATATCGAGGCCAATCGCCGCCTGCTGCAGGCAAAGCTCGAGGCGCAGTACTATACCGTGATCCATGCGGAGAACGGCCAGCAGGCGCTGGATATTGCGCGGGTGGAAGTGCCGGAGATCATCCTGCTCGACGTGATGATGCCGGGCATGGACGGCTACGAGACGTGCAAGCGCCTGAAGGCGGATCCGCGCACGTCCTTCATCCCGATCGTGATGGTCACGGCGCTCAGCGATTCCGACGACCGGGTCCGGGGCCTTGATGTCGGGGCGGAAGACTTCCTGACCAAGCCGGTGGACGATTTTGCGCTGATGTCACGCATGGGCGCGCTTTTGCGGTACAACGCGGTCGCATCCGAACTGCGCCAGCGTCAGGCGAGCGGCCTGAAGGCAGGCGCGGTTGAAGTGATCAGCGACGAGGAACTCAGCCGCCCGTCTCGCGTGTTCATCATCGACGACAATCCCCGCACGTCCCTGCGCATGGCCAACATGCTGCGCGAGGCCGGCCATATCGCGACGACCCTGCTGGAAGCGGGCGACATGTCGAACCTGGCCGGGATGGGAGTGGATATCCTGATCCTGTCGATCTCGTCGCAATCCTTCGATGCATTGAAACTGTGCGCGCATTTCAAGATGACGGAATCGACGCGGGCGATTTCAATCATCCTGGTCTGCGACCAGTCGGAACGCCTGAAAGCCGGCAAAGGCCTGGATATCGGGGCGAGCGATGTGATCTTTTCGCCCGTCGACCGGCAGGAACTGTTGGCGCGGGTGCGCACGCAAACGCGACGGTCGCGCTATATCGACGTGTTGCGCAAGCGCGTTGACCGCGGACTGGAACTGTCGGTGATCGACCAGCTCACCGGGCTCTACAATCGCCGTTACATGGTGAGCCAGTTGCAGCAGGTGATGCACCGCTCGGTCATGGGCGGCAAACCTGTGTCGGTTGTGATGTGCGATATCGACCATTTCAAATCGGTCAACGATACCTATGGCCACGATGTCGGCGATGAAGTGCTGGTCGAACTGGCCAACCGCCTGCGGGAAAATGTGCGGCCGATGGACGTGGTCTGCCGGCCGGGGGGCGAGGAATTCCTCGTCATCATGCCGGACACGCCCGGCGACCTTGCCTGTGCCGCTGCAGAACGCATCCGCCGGGCGGTGGCAAGCGCGCCCTTCCAAGTCAGTTCCGGAAGGCGCGACATATCGATTACCCTGAGCGCAGGCGTGTCGACGATTACGGGCGACCAGGACACGATGGCGGACCTCACCAAGCGGGCCGATACAGCGCTCTACCAGGCCAAGTCTGCGGGCCGGAATCGCGTCGAAAGCATCGCCGCCTGATTGACTCGGTCTCCGGCGCGGGCCACCTGCACGTCTCGATTGGCTGATGCAGGGTCCCGGACATGACAGACCGCTTCGCCGCTTTCCGGCACCTGTCCTACAGTCGTTATTTCACATCCCGTTTCTTTACCGCCTTTGCCGCACAGATCGTGTCGGTGTCCGTGGCCTGGCAGATCTATGACCAGACGCAGAATCCGGTCTATCTCGGATGGATCGGACTGGTGCAGTTCCTGCCGGCGCTGCTGCTGGTATTCGTGACCGGGTTGGCGGCTGACACGTTCGGGCGGCGGCTGGTGATGGGCCTGTCGATCCTGACGGAAACAGCCTGCGCCGCCGGCATCCTGTTCCTGGCAGCGACGGAGCAATTCCACCCGGTGTGGGTGCTGGGCATTCTCACCGTGTTCGGCGTGGCACGGGCCTTCCTGTCGCCCGCCTCGGCGAGCCTGGCGGTGAATGTCGTGCCAAGGGAGGACTTTGCCAACGCCGTAGGCTGGACGGCGTCTGCGTGGCAGATGGCGTCGATCATCGGGCCGGTGGCAGGCAGCCTGCTGTACGGGGTGGCGCCGGTGATCGCCTATTCGACGGCTGTGGTTCTCTTTGCCGTCGCTGCGGCACTGATCTTCTCGATCCCGAAGCCGCCACAGAGCACGAGCATCGAGCCCAAGACGCTGAGCATGGTGCTGGGCGGGTTCACCTATGTCTGGAAGCAGAAGATCGTTCTGGGGGCGATCTCGCTGGACCTGTTCGCGGTGCTGCTGGGTGGCGCGGTGGCGCTGATGCCGGTCTATGCGCGCGACATCCTTGAGGTCGGCGAGACAGGGCTGGGCCTAATGCGTGCGGCACCGGGCATCGGCGCGCTGATCGTGACCGGCGTTATCACCGCGTTCCCCATCCGCGATCATGCCGGGATCATCCTGTTTGCCTGTGTGGCGCTGTTCGGCCTGTCGACCGTGGTGTTCGGCCACTCGACCGTGGCCTGGCTGTCGATCCTGGCGCTGGTCGGTGTCGGCGCGTTCGACATGATCTCGGTTTATATCCGCGAAATCCTGTTGCAGCTCTGGACGCCGGACCAGGTGCGCGGCCGGGTGAATGCCGTCAATTCCATCTTCCTCGGCGCGTCGAACGAGCTGGGCGAGGCGCGGGCCGGATTCATGGCTGCCAAATGGGGCGCGGTGTTTACCGTTGTGGCCGGGGGTTATGCCGCCGTTGGTATCGCGGCCGCCTGGTCGATCTTCTTCCCGGGGATACGCAAGGCGCGGAACCTGCACGATGGCAATCCGGACGGGTGAGGCCGGAAATGCAAAAAGCCCGCTCTTGCGAACGGGCTCTGCTAAAACGTGCCGAAAAACAGGATCTTACTTGATCTTGCCTTCCTTGAATTCGACGTGCTTGCGAATGACGGGATCGTACTTTTTCAGCACGAGCTTTTCAGTCTTCGTGCGCGGGTTCTTCTTGGTGACATAGAAGAATCCGGTGTCGGCCGTCGAATTGAGGCGGATCTTGATAGTGGCTGGTTTGGCCATGGGATTGGCTCGCTTGTGCTAGCGTCTGTAACTGGAAAGCGGCTTAATGACGGGGCCCGGAGGCGAAGTCAAGCAGTGTTCCTGCGCTAAAGTCGGTCTGTCGTGTGGCCATTGCGTGTCCAGCGCAGGAAGGGCGGGCCTTTGGGGGCCTTGGGACTGGCCAGACGCTCATCGATTTCGCCCAGCATGAAGCGCGTCACCGAGGGCAGGTCGAGGTCCATCGAGTCCTTGATCGTCACCCATTGCAGGTCCGACAGCTCGGCGCCGTCGATCGGCGGGCGTTCGTCGATCAGGGCGTCTTCGGCGTCGGCCATGAAGAAACGGGCATCGAACCGCTTAGGCCGGTAGGGCGGCGTGATGGCGCGGCCGATAAACTGGAAGGATTGAAGGCAAGGCATCACCCCTTCGCCGTAATAGCGGCTCCAGCCTGCAGGCGGCTTGCCGGTGGCCTCGCCGGTCCGGCCGACGATCAGGCCGGTCTCCTCGAAGGTTTCGCGGATGGCGGTCAGGGCGAAGGCGTGGGGGGCGCGGCGGGTGCCGATGGCGAGCTGGGTGGCAACCGGGGCCGAGAGGGGCGTGAGAACCGGGGCACGGGCGTCGTGCGGATCGACCTTGCCACCGGGGAAGACGTATTTTTCCGGCATGAAGCTGTGACCGCCGGAGCGCTTGCCGAGCAGGACGCGGGGCACAGGGCCGTCCTGCCGGACGAGAATCAGTGTGGCGGCATCCTTCGGGCGGGGGCTGGGCTGGTTGGTGAGGACGACGTCGCCATCATCCTCCTTGTCATAGGCAGACTTCAAACCCGGCAGGCGCTTGTTCATCTTTTTGGTCCCTTAGCCTTGCTTGTTCTTTTATGCTTGGGGAGCGTTTTCTTGTTGAACTTAGGCTTGCCTGAGCGGGGCGGTCCACCCTTACGGCGGGGAACGTTGCCAATGTCCATGGCGCGGCGCTGTTCGGCGCGGCCTTCGGGGGCGGGCATGGGTTCAGACAGCATTTCAAGCAGGAGGCCGCCCTTCAGGGGCGTGACCTCTTTCAGCTTGACCCGGACGATCTGGCCCAGGCTGTACGTCTTGCCGCTGCCACGGGCGTAGAGCGCCATCGCGGCCGAATCCAGCACCCAATAATCCTTGGAGATCGACGAGATCGGGATGAAGCCGTCGGCGCCCACGCCGTTGAGCTGGACGAACAGGCCCGACCCGGTGACGCCGGTAATACGCCCGTCGAATTCAACGCCGACGCGGTCTTTCAGGAAAAGTGCGAGGTAGCGGTCGGTCGCTTCGCGCTCTGCGGCCATCGAGCGGCGCTCGGTGTCGGAGATGTGCTGGGCGGTTTGTTCGAGCTGCGAGGCGGCTTCCTTGCTGAGGCCGTCGGGCCCAAGCTTCAGGGACGAGATCAGCGCGCGGTGAACGATGAGGTCGGCGTAGCGGCGGATCGGCGAGGTGAAGTGGGCATAGCGGACGAGGTTGAGGCCGAAATGGCCGAGATTCTCTTCGCTATAGATGGCCTGCGCCTGAGTCCGCAGGATCATCTGGGTGACCATCTGGTCGTATTCGCCGTCTTTCAGCTCGCCGATCAGCTTGTTGAACTTGTGCGTCTGGGGGCGCTCGCCGATCGTCCATTTCAGTTCGATCGTCTGCAGGAACTCGGCAAAGGCCGCGATCTTGGCATCCGTCGGCGTGTCGTGGACGCGGTAGATGAGCGGGCTTTTCTGGCGCTCCAGCGTCTCGGCGGCGGCGACATTGGCCTGGATCATGAATTCTTCGATCAGGCGGTGGGCTTCAAGACGTTCCTTTGTATAGATGCCGTCAATCTCGCCATCTTCCTTGAACATGATGCGGCGCTCGGGCAGGTCGAGATCGAGCGGGGCACGCTTGTCGCGGGCCTTGCCGAGGGCGGCATAAGCGCCCCAGAGCGGCTTCAGGACAGTCTCCAGCAGCTCGCCGGCCTTGCCGCCGGGCTTGCCGTCAATTGCGGCCTGCGCCTCCTCGTACGACAGCTTGGCGGCAGACTTCATCATGCCCCGAATGAAGCGGTGCGAACGCTTGTGACCGTCCGTGTCGAAGATCATCTCGACGGCGAGCGTGCAGCGCGGCTCGCCTTCCCTCAGCGAGCATTCGTCGGCCGAGAGCTCGAACGGCAGCATCGGCACGACGCGGTCGGGGAAATAGGTCGAGTTGCCGCGCTTGAGCGCTTCCTTGTCGAGGGGCGAGCCTTCGGTGACATAGGCGGCGACATCGGCAATGGCGACAATCACGCGCCAGCCATCGTCGAGCTTTTCGGCATAGACGGCGTCGTCATGGTCGCGGGCATCGTGCGGGTCGATGGTGATGAGCGGGATCTGGGTCAGGTCTTCGCGCTCCGACGGGGCAGGCACGGCGTCGCCGGCCTGGTCGAGCACGGCCTGCGGGAACTCGGTCGGGATGTCATGGGCGTGGATCGCGAGCAGGCTGGCCGAGCGCGGGTCAGATATATGACCGATGATCTCGGTAATTTCGCCAAGCTCCGGGCCATAGTGGCGGCGCCCCTGGGGCTTCGGTTCGGCAATCACGAGGTCGCCGTCCTTGGCGCCGTGCGTGTCGGCCTCCTGGATCACGAACTCGCGGCGCTCCTTGCGGCTGGACGGCGAGACCTTGCCGCCGTTGGGGCCGGTGGAATAGAGGCCGACCAGGCGGTTTGACAGGCGTTTTTCGATGATCGTAATGGCCCGGGCGCGCCATTCGCCGTCGTGCTCGTTGATCTTGCACAGGGCGCGATCGCCGACGCCCGGGGCCTTGCCCTTAGGTTTGCCCGAGGGGCCGGCATAGACGATGTCCGGGCCGAAGGGGCCATTGTCGCCGACCGACTTGCCGATCAGGTCGCCATTCTTGTCGATTCGGGTGAACTCGACGATGCCCGTGGGCGGTGGCCGGTCGGCCTGGGCCCAGGCGCGTTTGCCGGTGCGTTCGAGGGCGCCGTCGGCCTCAAGTTCCTTGAGGATGGCGCGCAGCACGTTGCGCTCCTCGCCTTTGACCCGGAGGCCCTTGGCGATGGCTTGTTTCGTTGTGGCGGTAGGATTGTCCCGAATGTAATCGAGGACGGTTTGCTTGTCTGGAAATGTCATGTGGTTGGATATAGTGGATTCTTGTTGGAAAGGCTTGCAGGAAATGCCTACGCGCGGCCTCCGTAAAAATGGGCCAACTGTGCGTAGACGCGGGGAAATTGGTCTCGCAGCATGTCGGGTCGCGCAAAGAAGGCTTCCGTTGTGCAGGCGAAGAATTCCGCGTGATTTGTTGCAGCGAAGGGAGTCAGGGGCGTCGGGACGCCATACTCTATTCTTGCGCGGAGAAACTCGCGTTCCTCCTCCATCACTTTGGCCCATGTGGCGTGGCATACGGCGGAACGCAAGGCCGGAGACGCGTTGGCACGCACATGGGAGCTGTCGAGACGGTGGACGAATTCGTGCATGACACGGCACATGGCGGCGACGGATTCAGCGCTATCTCGGCGGATTTCGGCCCAATTCACGTCCATCCGGCCCCGCCGGAACTGCCGATCGGCCAATTCTCGGCAATGGTGGGTGCCATGCGGGTGAAGGACAATGCGCAGGCCGAGATCAAAGTGATCCTGTTGCCGGTTCAAAAGCAGGAGGCACGCGTGGGCTGCAATCTTGAGGTGCGCCTTCGGCGGTGGCTGGAAGCCTCCTGCGCCGCGAAACTCAACATCCCGAAGGAATGAGCGGACCAGAACGGCGAGCCGGCTTTGTAGTAGATGTGACAGTTTGGCAGCCACTGGACAGGCCGTCAGAATGGTCTCTTCGAGGCGTGCGGATTCGTCCATGGAGCGGGCATATACAATCTCAGGATTAAAAAGTCTCCTAAAAAGGGAAATATCTAATTTTGCCCCATGAACGCCAGCGGATCGATTGGCGTCAAGGCGAAGGAGCCGGCGAGCTCACCCCAGTCTCCGGTCAGGATTTCGTAGTGAAGGTGGCGCGGAATTGTCGTGGCGGCGGTGTTGCCCATGACGCCGATGACCTGGCCCGAGAGGACCGCCCCGCCGACCTCCATGCCGTCAAAATTGTCGAGATGGGCATAGCGGGTGAAGACGCCGTGGCCATGGTCGATGACCAGCATGTTGCCGAAATCGGCGCGTGTGACGGCCTCGCGGACAATGCCATCGCCAGCGGCATAGATGCCGACAGGCTCAAGGTTGTAATAGTCGATACCGGTATGGGTCTGGCCGTTCCGCGCGCCAAAGCCGGAAGATACGCAGGCTTGTTCGACGGGCGCGCGGGCCAGCATGACGGCCGCGTTCACCTCGATCAGGGCCGTATAGCCGATGATGTGCAGGCTGGCATCGCTGGGCGGCGCATTGGCGACATTGAGTGTCGGGCACAGCGCCATGGAGACGGGAAAGGTGAAGGTCGGCGTTGGCGGAGGAAGTGCCTCCACGACTTCGGGCGCAGGCGCCACGACGGGCGCAGGCTGGAGCGCATATATCCCCGCGATGCATGCGGCGAGCAGCAGGTAGGGCGCGACCAGGCGGAGCGGCGGGCTCATCGCGGAAAGGCCTGAGCCGGGCCCTTGCGGGTCCGGTTCCGATCAATCCTCTTTCTTCTTCGCAGCGGGCTTTTTGGCCGCTGGTTTCTTGTTGGCGGAGGCTTTCTTTTTCGCTGGCGCCTTCTTCTTGGCCGGACCTGAGGCGGCGCGCGCGTTCACGAGTTCGACGGCCTGTTCGAGCGTGATCGTGTCGGGGCTCATCTCTTTCGGGATCGTGGCGTTGACCTTGCCGTGTTTCACGTACGGCCCGTATTTGCCGGCGAAGACCTGGACGGGCTCGCCGTCCGGATGGTTGCCGAGTTCCTTCAGCGCGGTGGCGCCGCCGCGACCCCGGCCCGGATTGGCCTTCTTGTCCTCGATCAGCGCCACGGCGCGGTTGAGGCCAATGGCGAAGACGTCGGCCGGGTCTTTCAGGTTCGCATAGGTCTTGCCGTGCTGGACATAGGGTCCGAAGCGGCCAAAGTTTGCCAGGATCGGCTCATTGTCGTCCGGGTGCCGACCGACTTCGCGGGGGAGCATGAGGAGTTCGACAGCGCGTTCCAGCGTCAGGTCCTGCGGCTTTTCCTTTTCGGCCTTGGTCAGGGAGGCGCGCTTGGGCTTCTCGCCGTTCGCCATCTCGACATAGGGGCCGAACCGGCCGGTCTTTAGATAGATCATCTCGCCGGTTTCCGGGTGGATGCCGATCTCGTTGCCGTCCGGATTGATCGCGGCCGCATCGCCATCGGCGCTGAACTGGCGGGTGAACTTGCAATCGGGGTGGCGCGAACAGCCGACAAAGGCGCCGAAGCGGCCGAGCTTCATCGACAGCTCGCCCTCCTTGCACAGGGGGCACTGGCGCGGGTTTTCGATCGGGTTGCCTTCGGCGTCGATGCGCGGGAAGACATAGGCGCCGAGGGTCTCATTGAGGGCATCGAGCACGGCGGAAACACGCAGGTCCTTGGTGTCGTCAATGTCGGCAGCGAACTGTTTCCAGAACTCGTGCAGGAAGGCTTTCCAGTCGAGCTTGCCGTCGGAGATGACGTCGAGCTTTTCCTCGAGACCGGCCGTGAAATCGTATTCGACATAGCGGGCGAAGAAGTTTTCGAGGAAGGCCGTGACGAGGCGGCCCTTGTCCTCCGGCACCAGCGCCTTGCCCTCGATGCGGACATAGCCGCGGTCTTCGAGCGTCGACATGGTGGAGGCATAGGTGGACGGGCGGCCGATGCCGAGCTCTTCAAGGCGCTTGACGAGGCTGGCTTCGGTATAGCGCGGCGGCGGCGCGGTGAAGCACTGGTTGGCGTCGGCCTTCAGGAGGTCGGCATGCTGGCCCTGTTCCATCTTGGGCAGGCGGCCTTCGGCGTCGTCATCATCGTCGCCGGCATCGTGGCCTTCGGTGTAAAGCTTGATGAAACCGTCGAACACGAGGACCTGGCCGGTGGCCCGCAGGAGGGCGCGCTGGTCTTTCGACTTGAGGTCGATCGTGGTGCGCTCGAACAGGGCGGTTTCCATCTGGGACGCCACGGCGCGGCGCCAGATCAGCGTGTAGAGTTTCTTCAGGTCGCCGTCGCCATGATAATCTTCCGGACGGATGTTGAAGTCGGTCGGGCGGACGGCTTCGTGGGCTTCCTGCGCATTCTTCGCCTTGGACGAATAGCGGCGGGTATTTTCCGGCAGGTAGCGCGCGCCATAGTTCGACTGGATCATGCTGCGGGCGGCGGCATAGGCCTCTTCGGCCATGTTGACGCCGTCGGTCCGCATATAGGTGATGCGGCCTTCTTCGTAGAGCTTCTGGGCGGCCTGCATGGTGCGCTTGGCGCCGAAGCCGAGCTTGCGGGAGGCTTCCTGCTGGAGCGTGGAGGTGATGAAGGGCGGTGGCGGGTTGCGCTTGACCGGCTTGGCCTCGACGCTGGCGACGGAATAGCCGCCGGTCTTGACGATTTCGAGCGCCTTGTCGGCATCGCCCTTGTTGCCAAGGGTGAATTTTTTCAGCGTGTCGCCGTCGAGGGCGTGCAGGCGGGCTTCGAAATCGGTCCCGTCAGGGGCACGCAGGGAGGTGGCAATGTTCCAGTATTCCTGCGGGCGGAAGAGTTCGATCTCGTTCTCGCGGTCGCAGACAATGCGCAGGGCAACCGACTGGACGCGGCCGGCCGAACGGCTGCCGGGCAGCTTGCGCCAAAGAACCGGGGACAGGGTGAAGCCGACAAGATAGTCGAGGGCGCGGCGGGCGAGATAGGCATCGACCAGTTGCTGGTCGATCTCGCGCGGGTGTTCCATCGCCGTGGTGACGGCATTCTTGGTGATCGCGTTGAACACGACGCGCTCGACATGCACGTCCTTCTTGAGGGCGCGTCGCTTTTTCAGGGCCTCGACCAGGTGCCATGAAATCGCCTCGCCTTCGCGATCCGGGTCGGTCGCGAGGATGAGCGTATCGGACTCTTTGAGCGCGTTCACGATGTCGGTGATGCGTTTGGCCGACTTGGAGTCAGCCTCCCAGAGCATCTCGAAATCATTGTCCGGATCGACCGAACCATTCTTCGATGGCAGGTCGCGGATGTGTCCGTAGGAGGCCAGAACCTTATAGTCCTTGCCGAGGTATTTGTTGATCGTTTTAGCCTTTGCGGGCGACTCGACGACGACAAGTTTCATGGGGGCACCTCTTCAAGGGCGGGAGTGATGGAGTGGGCAGGCGCCGCCTGTCAAGGCCGGAACTGGATCAGCCGTCTTCGCGATAGGCCAGGAAAGTGAGCGTGCAGAAGAGCACGAACAGGGGCGGGCTCCAGGCTGCAACCACTGGCGGCGCGGCCCCGGTGGCCCCGAGACTGGACGAGAACTGGGTGAAGAAATAGAGGCCGACAGCCATCAGCGACCCGATGGCGAGCAGGCGCGATGTGCCGCCAAGCCGCGACAGGCGCAGGCAGACAATGGCTCCGATCAGGCCCATGGCCACGAACAGGGCCGGCGTGGCCATCAGGCTGTTCCAGCGCATCTTGTAGCGCGAGGCATCGAGGCCCGCCGCCTGTGTCTGGCTGACGAAGCGGGGCAGGTTCCAGAAGCCGATCGTGTTGGGCGAGGCAAACTTGTCGAGCAGGGTGACCGCATCGAGAGAAGTCGGGATGGCGAGGTTTGCCTTGCGCTCCGGCGGCAGGTTCGGGACGTTCTCGACCACGTTCTCCAGCTGCCAGAAGCCGTTGCGGAGATAGGCCCGGGTCGCGTCGATGCGGCGGACGAATGTATAGTCATTGGTGGGCCGGTTGCCGGCGAAGAGGCGTTCTTCCTCGATCATCTTGACGTCGACGAGCACGATGCCGCCTTCCTCGACGCGCCGGGCATGGATCACGATCTGGCTGGAATCGTCCCCCTGGCGCAGCCAGACGCCGCTATCGGAGACCGCCATGGTCTGGCGACCGTCATCCAGCAGGCGGGCGCGTTCAAGCTCGAAGGATTCGGTCAGCTTTGCGGCGAAGGGGTTCAGCAGCGTGGTGGTGAAGATGCCGAGCACGAGGGCCATGACGATGACCGGGGCGAGGAAGCGCCAGGCCGAGATGCCGCTGGCGCGGATGATGGAGAGTTCGGACCGGCGGTTTAGGCGGGTAAAGGCCAGCATGGACGCCACAAGAATGGCGAAGGGCAGGGTCTGCTCCATGATCAGCGGCAGCTTCATGAGCGACAGGCGGAGGGCGCCAGCGAGGCTGAGTTTGACGTCGCCGCCCACGGTGCGCAGCTGTTCGACAACGTCGATCATCAGGATGGCCAGCAGCAGCACGCCCAGAACGAGCACAAGGCCGCCGAGGCATTCGCGCAGGATGTAGCGCTGGATGCGGGAGAAGGTGAAATTCATGCAGGTGCTCCCTTGCCGGCAAGGATCCGGTCAAGGTTGGGGCGGTCGACCTGCCCGATTTTTCGCCCGCGATGGAAGTAGATGTAGGCGAGCACGCCAAATACACCGATGGGCAGCAGCCACTGGAGAATATTGAGTGCGGGATCGTCTGCGGCAGACGATTGCAGCGCCAGCTGGACGATCAGCACTACGATTGCGCCGGCGCCGGCCAGCGCGATCCGCTTGCCATAGCCCTTGCGGCTGAAATCGCCGCCAAGCACGGCGAACACGGCAATCATCGCCATCACCATGTTGAGCAACGGCGTGGTGAGGCGTGCATTGGCTTCTGCGAGCAGGTTGTCAGCCTCCTTGGCCTCGAAATAGTTAGATCGGTCGACGAAGAAGAGTTCATACAGGTATTTGTCTGACGCCTTGAGGACGAGGTCGGAATCCTCTTTCATGAAATCCGTCAGGTCGAACATGTACTGTTCGAATTCGAGGATCGAGAGTTGCTGGTTGTCATCGAGCTGCTGGCTGATCGCATCGCGCAGGAGCAGGGTCGGTCGGCCCTCCACTTCAACCAGGGCGGCGCTGCGGGCCAGGATGTCGGTCGGGAATTCCGGATCCGTCATGTCGGAGATCAGCACGCCGCGCAGTTCGCCATTGATCTGTTCGCGTGCATAGAAGGTGAGGCGTTCGCCATTGGTGGTAAACTGGCCGGGGCGGATCAGGGCGGCGGCCAGATCGGCCCGGGCAACAGAAACGGTTTCGCGCATGGCGCGCTGGGCGGCGGGCTGGACCCAGAGGTTCACGGCAAGGTGGGCCACCGTGCACAGGACGGCGAGGCGCATGATTGGTGACGCGATCTGCCACGGCGTCATGCCGGCGGCCTGGGCGACGACGATTTCGCTGTCCTTGTGGATGCGGTTGAGCGACCAGACACCTGCCACGAACAGGGCAAGCGGCGTCAGCAGCGCAATGACCTGCGGTGCGCCGAGCATCACGATATAGAAATAAGTGAGGGCGGACTGGCGGTTTTCGAGAATGAGATCGGTGCGTGACAGGCCTTGCGCCAGGAGCGCAAGCATGGCGAGGCCACCGACAATGATGAGCACCGCACGCAAGACTTCATAGAAAAGGTAGGTCTGGACTTTGCTCATACGCTCAATTGGGAAACATTTTCCGGCAAGCCTGCCTGAAACAGGTCATTTTTTTCTTAGCTAACGAGTTGCACTGCGCACGTCGACGTTTAGTTTCCGTCACAAATGGAGAATACTCACATGAAAATCACATTCGCCGACGCCGCCAAGGCTGACATCGTAGCGTTCATTGTGGATGAAGGCGACGGTTTACCCGCCGGTGCGGCGGGCCTGGACGCTGCGTCTGGCGGGCTGCTGACGGAAGCCCTCACCGGCGCGCGCTTTGACGGGAAGAAGGACCAGCAGGCCCTGATCGTGCTGCCAAAGGGCAGTGATTCCCGGCGCGCCGTCCTGATTGGCGGCGGAAAGCCGAAGAAGCGCGATGCGCGGATTCTGGAGTCCATCGGGGCCAATCTCGTAAATTCGCAGGGGAAAAGCGGGTTCAAATCCCTGGCGGTTCATGTGGGCAGTGCCGAGGACGCCGCAAGGGTCGCATTGGGCGCCAAGCTCGCCGCCTATCGGTTTGATACCTATTTCACCAAACAGAAGCCCGACCAGAAGCCGAGCCTGACTTCGGTGACCGTGGTTGTGGACGATGCCAAGGCCGCAAAGGCTGCCTTTGCGCCGCTCGACGCCGGCGCATCGGGTACGATGCTCGCCCGCGACTTGGTCAACATGCCGCCGAACGACCTGTATCCGGCAAGCTTTGCGGCGAAACTGAAGGACCTGTCCGAATTCGGCGTCGAGGTGGAGATCCTCGGCGAGATGGACATGGCGAAGCTGGGGATGAATGCGCTGCTCGGCGTCGGCCAGGGCTCGCGCAAGGAAAGCCAGCTGGGCATCATGAAATGGAATGGCGGCAAGCCGGGCGAGGATCCGGTGATCCTGATCGGCAAGGGCGTCTGCTTCGATACCGGCGGCGTGTCGCTGAAACCGGGACCGGGCATGGAAGACATGCGCGGCGACATGGGCGGCGCAGCGGCTGTGACGGGCGCGATGCGGGCACTGGCCGAGCGCAAGGCGAAAGTGAACGTCGTGGGCCTGGTTGGCCTCGTCGAGAACATGCCGGACGGCGATGCGATCCGCCCGGGCGATATCCTGAAATCGGCCAGCGGCCAGACCATCGAGGTCCAGAACACCGATGCCGAAGGCCGCCTCGTGCTGTGCGACGTGCTCTGGTATGCGCAGGAGCATTTCAAGCCGAAGGCCATGGTCGACCTTGCCACGCTGACCGGCGCTATCGTGATGGCGCTGGGCCATCATCATGCCGGCCTGTTCACGGGCAGCGACGATCTTGCCGACGAGCTGACCAAGGCGGGCCTTGTCGAAGGCGAGCGCGTGTGGCGCCTGCCAATGGCCCCGGAATATGACAGCCTGCTGAAATCCAAGTTTGCCGACATGCGCAATATTGGCGGCAAGGCGGCCGGCTCGATCACGGCGGCGCAGTTCCTGAAGCGTTTCGTGAAGGACGGCGTGAAATGGGCGCACCTCGATATTGCCGGGGTTGCCTGGGTCGAAGGCGAGAAGGCGGCACTGGATGTCAGCTGGGCGTCCGGCTTCGGTCCGCGCCTGCTGGATCGCTGGATCGCGCAAAATTACGAGGACTAGTCAGTGGCGGATACGCCGGCGCCTGAATGGTGGTTCTACCATCTCTCCCGCACCACGCTGGAGCAGGCGGCGGCGCCGTTGATGGCGAAATGCCTTGAGGCAGGCTGGCGGGTGCTGGCTGTCTCGCCCAATGCCGAGCGCCGGGCGGCGCTGGACGCGGCGCTGTGGACCTATGAGGATAAGAGCTTCCTGCCGCATGGCCAGGCCGAGGCGCCGGGGCTGGATGCCAAACGCCAGCCCATCCTGTTGTCAGCCAAGGCGGAGAATGTGAACGGCGCGGCGGCTTTGGTGCTGATGGACGGCGTCGAGGTGCCGGTGGATGCGCCCTATACGCGCTGCATGGTGATGTTCGACGATGGCGACAGCGGCGCGCGGACCAAGGCGCGGGCGCAGTTCAAGGCGGCCAAGGATGCCGGCCTGGTGACCCGCTATTTCCAGCAGACGCCGAAGGGTGGCTGGTCGGAGGCCGGCGTGTGAGCATCATTCCGGCAGACTGGGCCGTGTTCGCGTTCCTCGCCGTGTTCGTGCCGGTCTGGGGCTGGTTCGACCACCGGTCTTTCCTGCGGCGTGAATCGGTTGCCGACACGGATGTTCTTTCTGCGGAATACATGAAGACGATGGCGCTTCACGGCGTGATTGCCGCCAGCGTCCTGGTCACGTGGTTTGTGTTGGGACGGGACTGGGCCGCGTTGGGATTCAGAGATCCCAACCTCGCGGGCAATTTCAGGATCGGCAGTTTGATCGCGGCGGCCCTGTTGATCGGGATGGTGCTGAACCTGCTGGGCGGACTTGTCAGCGGGAAAGGCGATCCGGCGCGGCTGAAGGCCTATGGACAACTGGCGCCGTTCCTGCCGAAGACGCCGCGACAGCACAGATGGGGCATGGCCCTGTCCGTCAGCGCGGGCGTCGCGGAAGAGATCGCCTATCGCGGGTTCGTGATGTGGATGCTGGCTTTCTTCATGCCGGTCTACGCCGTCATCGCGGTCCAGGCCGTGGTGTTTGGCCTGGCGCACGCCTATCAGGGCTGGGGCGGCGCGGTGGGCACGGCGATCCTGGGCGCGGTCATCGGCCTGGTCTATTGGGCGACGGGATCGCTGTTCCTGCCGATCCTGCTGCACGTGCTTGTCGACGCGATGTCACTCAGCCTAGCTTATTTCACCTATCGCCGGCAGGCGGGCCGCGAGGCGGGCGTCTAGGCCTTCTTCACGAATTCCGACTTGAGGCCCATCGCGCCGATTCCATCGATCTTGCAGTCGATGTCGTGGTCGCCGTCGGTGAGGCGGATATTCTTGACCTTGGTGCCGCGCTTGACGACGAGGGAGCTGCCCTTGACCTTCAGGTCCTTGATCACGGTCACAGTATCGCCGTCGGCGAGCGGATTGCCGTTGGAATCCCTGATCACCTTTTCACCCGCGTCAGCCGCTTCGCCAGCGGCCCATTCATGGGCGCATTCCGGACAGACCAGCATGGGGCCGTCTTCATAGGTGAATTCGGACTGGCATTTGGGGCAGGGCGGCAGGGTGCTCATAGCGGGGATCCTTGATCGGGCGTGATACTCGCCCCTAAGCCCCATCCAGCGCCTGCGCAAGCGCCGCCCTGAATGCTTGCCCCGACGGGCAGGCGCCGCTATAGGCCGCGCCAACACTCCCCTTTCCCTACACAACAGGAACTTCTCCATGGCTGTCCAGCGCACCTTTTCCATTATCAAGCCCGACGCGACCCAGCGTAACCTCACCGGTGCGATCAATGCCGTGATCGAAAAGGCAGGCCTGCGTATCGTCGCCCAGCGCCGCATCCAGATGAGCCAGGCCCAAGCCGAGACATTCTACGGCGTCCACTCCGAGCGTCCGTTCTTCGGCGAGCTGGTCGAATTCATGACCTCGGCGCCTGTGGTAGTTCAGGTTCTCGAAGGCGAAGACGCCGTTGCGAAATACCGCGACGTGATGGGCGCGACCAACCCGGCTGACGCCGCCGACGGCACGATCCGCAAACTGTTCGCCCTGTCGATCGGCGAGAATTCGGTTCACGGTTCGGACTCCGAAGAGAATGCCGCCATCGAAATCGCGCAATTCTTCACGGCTGACCAGATCGTCGGTTAAGGCCGCGCGGCCGTCATTGGCAGCAGAGATTCAAGAAGGGGCCCGCCGAAAGGTTGGGCCTTTTTGCTTGAGTGCTTCTGCCGTCTTTTGGCGTCATGTGGAGATTGTGACGATGGCTTACGCTTGCTTATCGCAAACGTCTGAGTGGTAGTGATGAACAGCGCGTACCACGGCGAATATGCTTGTTGCTGAAGCAGGCATCTGTTCGATCAGTGTATCAATCATCACGACATGTCGCGACAGTGGCGTGTTTCTGTTCCTGAACCTCTGTCAAAAGGAATGTATTCCAACAAGGATAACGGCAATGAAAATTCAGAGACGTCGACTCGAGAAGGGTTGGTCACAAGAAGAGCTTGCCCGACACGCTGGCCTGAGTACGCGCACGATCCAGCGGATTGAGGGAGGGCAGCCGGCTGGTCTGGAATCGCTGAAATGCCTCGCTGCCGTATTTGATACTTCCATAAGTGAACTCATGCAGGAGCAGAAAATGATAGATCGAAATCAAGGAGATGAGCCAAAGCAATCAATGATCAACAAAATTGAACGAGAGGCGATCGAATTTGCGCAATCCTTGTTGAACGAACCCAGAAAAGGACAAGCCGATCGGCTCAGTAAAATCGAACGAGAGGCGATAAACTACGCGAAAAACCTTTTGCGGAAGTTCGACACTTGATTCCGTCTTTCAGGGCTGCTCGTTTGACCGGTTCTGACGTCCGAATTTGACCAGACCCAGATATGCATCAGTGAATTCCAGCAGACGCGGCCGGACAGGCGGGTGCCTTCCGGGTGGTTGGGTTTGCTTTGGGGTGACGGATGGTCAGGTATCAGGGCGTGGCAGGGTTTGATGTCCGCATTCCCGGCGAAGGCCGGGAGATCGGGCGGCGAGAGGCGCGGGCAGACGCCGGATGGATGGAACTGAAGGCGGGGCGAGGGTGTCGCCGCTCAGCGCATCGCCGAGCCTGTCCGAAACAGGGGCACGAAAAGAGCACGAAAGTGGCACGGATAAATCATCCGACAGGCGGAGCAGGACCACGCGGCCATCATTCATCACGCCCCAGAGCATCTGTGAACCCGGCCCGCCAGTCTCCCGGAACCAGGCCTTCAGGCGCTGGATGCGCCAGAAGATGAGCGGCCAGATTGGCAGCAGGTACCAGGGCAGGCCCGGCATCGGGGTGAGGAGGCTGAACATCGCGGCGCATTATACGCGCAGGCCGGGAGGGGGTGGATAAGTTCCCGCGCTTCCGTCTCCCCTGGGGGGAGAGGGATCGAGGGTGAGCGGGCCGTGCCGCTTGAGCGTCTGGCGTGTTTGGAAAGGCAAAAGCGCCCCCTCACCCCCAACCCCCTCTCCCCGGAGGGAGAGGGGGCTTTGAAGGGAGCATGGGCGTGCTGAGGGGGTGTCAGGTCCGTGCGGCGACCGCTGCGCACGCCTTGGCCAGCGCTTCGGGGTAGAGGCGATGTTCCACCGGCAGGAGGCGGGCGGCGAGACTGTCGGGCGTGTCGCCGGGCAGGATGGGCAGGCTGGCCTGCTGGATAATCTCGCCGTCATCGACGCCGGGGCTGACCCAGTGGACGGTGGCACCGGCTTCGGCGTCGCCCGCGTCGAGGGCGCGCTGGTGGGTGTCGAGGCCCTTGTATTTCGGCAGCAGCGAGGGGTGGATATTGATCATCCGGCCCTGCCATTTGTTGACGAACCATGGCGTCAGCACGCGCATGAAACCGGCCAGCGCGATGATCTCGGTGCCTGCCTCGGTGAGGGCAGCGTCCATGGCGCGCTCGAAGGCTTCGCGGTCCTTGCCATAGGCTTTGTGATCGATGGCAAGAGCGGGAACGCCCGCCTCCAGCGCCGTTTCCAGGCCGATGGCGTCGGGGCGGTTGGAGAGGACGAGGACCGGCTCGGCCGGATAGGCCGGTGCGGCGGCGGCTTTCAGCAGCGCCTCCATGTTCGAGCCGCGGCCGGAAATCAGGATCGCGAGCTTCAAGCGCTTCATTTCGCGGCGAGGTGGCCGAGGATGACGGGGGTCTCGCCGGCTTCATCGAGCTGGGCCATGGCGGCGTCCGCGTCTTCAGCGGCGACCGCGAAGACGAGGCCGATGCCCATGTTGAAGGTGCGGTGCATCTCGTCTTCGGTGACATTGCCGGCCTGTTGCAGCCACTGGAAGACCGGGAGCGGGGTCCAGGCCTTGCGGTCGATGACAGGCGTCAGGTGGCCTGGCACCATGCGCGGCGTGTTCTCGGTGAGGCCGCCGCCGGTAATATGGGCGAGGCCTTTGACAAGGCCCGAACGGATCAGCGGCAGGGCGATATGCGAATAGAGCCGGGTCGGCGTCAGAAGGGCCTCGCCAAGCGTCTGGTTGCTGAACGGCGAGGGCGAGGCATGGTTCAGGCCTTCGCGCTCGACGATGCGGCGGATCAGGGAATAGCCGTTGGAATGCGGGCCGGAGGAGGCAATGCCGATCAGGACGTCGCCGGCGACCATATCGTCCATGCGCGGCAGGACCTTGTCGCGGTCGACGGCGCCGACGACAAAGCCGGCGAGATCGTAATGGCCGGGCGGGTACATGCCGGGCATTTCGGCGGTCTCGCCGCCGACGAGGGCGCATCCGGACTGGCGGCAGCCTTCGGCGATGCCGGACACGACCGCTTCAGCGATGCCGCCTTCGAGTTTGCCGGTGGCAAAATAATCGAGGAAGAAGAGGGGCTCGGCGCCCTGGGCCAACACATCATTGGCGCACATGGCCACGAGGTCGATACCGACCGTATTGTGTTGCCCGGCCTCGAAGGCGAGCATCAGCTTGGTGCCGACTCCGTCCGTGCCGGAGACGAGGATCGGGTCGTCATATCCGGCTTTCTTCAAATCAAACAAGGCGCCGAAGCCGCCGAGGCCACCCATCACGCCGGCGCGGGCGGTGGCTTTGGCCATTGGGCCGATGGCGCCGACGAGGCGTTCACCTGCCTCAATATCGACACCAGCATCACGGTAAGACAGGGGAGTTTTGGGCGTTTCGGTCATGATGCTTCGCGCGTTAGCATGGGGAAATCGCCTGATCCAGTGTTGCTTGCGGTTCCAGCCTCCGCATTGGCTTGCTACAAGGAAGGCTGACAGGGAGGTCGTTGACCATGATTCGTTTGCTTCTCGCCTCGGTATTCCTCGCCTGCGCCGCTTCGCTGCCAGCGAGTGCGGATACGCGCGATGTCTACACCGTTCGCAATATCGAAGTCGATGAGCAGGCGGCGAGCGTCATCGAAGCCCGTGAAAAGGCAATGTCGGTGGCCCGGCAGAAGGCGGCGCGCGTGCTGCTGACCAAGATCACGCTGGCGGATGATCGCGCCTCGGCGGGCGGCCTGCCCGTCGATTATGCCCTCGCAGAGCGCCTCTCGGCGGCCGTGGACGTGCAGGAAGAAACCGCCGGTGCCGGGCGCTATCGCGGCGTCCTGTCGGTGGTACTGAACCCGCTGATGGTGCGGGCGCACCTGGACAGTCTCGGCGTGCCCTATGTCGACACGCAGGGCCCGAAGAGCCTGATCGTGCCGCTGGCGTCGAATTACCAGGCGCAGGAAGCCTGGCGCCAGGCGCTGGGCGCCGACAATCCCAACGCGCTGGCACCGTATGTAACCGCCTCCAATCCGGGCTATACGGCCTTTTCTGACTGGTCGGCCTTCGCCACCGAGGCGGCGACAGTCGACGCACGGCGCGGCGTGCTGGCTGAACTGGAAGGCCGCAACGGCGCGTATCGCACGACGCTGTCGACCGTGACGGCGGCCGGGACGGAATTGCTCGGCACAACCAATTATGCCGCAACGCTGCAAGGCGCAGCCGAAGCGGCGGCAGAATTCCTCGACGAAGACTGGAAGCGGCGCTCGGTCATCCGGGGCGGCGCCCGCACCACGACCAGTGCCAGCGTCCGCTATACGTCGTTGGCCGAGTGGAACACGCTGCGCAGCGCGCTGGCGCGGTCGCCGCTGGTGTCGGATTTCAAGATTACCGCCATTGCCCGCGATGGCGCGCTGGTGACGTTCGCCTATGCGGGCGACGAGCCAAGGCTGCAAAACGACCTGCTGCAGCGCGGCGTGTCGCTGGCAGAAGCGCCTGATGCCGAGGGCCTGGTGCTGCGTTCGGCCGTGTCTGCTGCGGCGAGACAATAGAGCGGAACAGAGTCGGCAGGCCCGGTATGCCCGATCAGCTGAGTTTTGGATTTCCGGCCCCGGGGCTCGGCTTTTCCGATCTTGTCATGTCTCCCGTCAATGAAACGGCCGTGCGTATCGTGCAGCGGCCGGAGAACTGGCCAACGCCGGTCCTGTGCCTCGTCGGGCCGCCGAAAGCGGGCCTGACGACGATTGCCCATGCCTGGGCGCGGCAGTTTGGCGGGGACGTGTTCGACGCCCAGCCGTTTGCCGGGCTGAAGGCACGCGACGTGGAGGCCCGTGCGGCGACCTATACGGCGATCGACGGCGCCGATCGTGTGCCGGCGGGCGACCGGATGCTGTCGCTGATCAATCTCGTTTCGGCCGGGTCGGGCCGGCTGTTGCTGACGGCCAATCGGGCACCGCCAAGCTGGCAGGCGCCGTCGCAGGACCTGAAATCGCGCCTCAATTCGATGCCGGTGGCGGAAATCTATCCGCCGGACGAGGCGATGATGCTGGGGCGCCTGAAAGCAGCGGCGGTGCGGCATTTCCTCAAACTGGAGCCGGATGTCCTCAAATATCTGGTTCCGCGGCTTGATCTCACCTATGAGGCGATTGAGCAGTTTGCCGAAAGGCTGAGTGACGGCGTGACCGACCTGGGCCGGGCGCCAAGCGTGCCGCTGGTCAAGGAGGTGCTCGACGCGATGGACGCCGAGGTGCCGGGCGGGCCGAAGCTGGATTGACGAAGAAAAGGGCTGACGGGCAGACATGGCAGACGGAACACTCCGAACCAACAAGGCGCTGATGACGTCGCCAGACCGGTTCCTGAACCGGGAGCTGTCATGGCTGGAGTTCAACCAGCGTGTGCTTGAGGAGGCGGCCAACCGCGCGCACCCGCTGCTGGAACGCCTGCGCTTCCTGTCGATCTCGGCCAGCAATCTCGATGAGTTCGAAATGGTGCGCTATGCCGGCCTGCGCGAGCAGGTGCGGGCGGGGATCGTGAAGCCGAGCCAGGACGGGCTCAAGCCGTCCGAACAGGTCGAGCAGATCGAGAAGGCGTCGCTGCGCCTGATCGCCGACCAGCAGGAACAATGGCGCACGCTGAAAGGCGAAATGGCGGCGGAGAATATCCACGTCCTGTCTGGCGATGCGCTGTCCAAGAAAGAGCGCGCCGAGCTCGAAACCTATTTCCGCAGCAATATCTTCCCGGTGCTGACGCCGCTGGCCGTGGACCCGGCGCACCCGTTCCCGTTCATTCCCAATCTCGGCTTCTCGATTGCAGTTGACCTTGTGTCGGAGTCCGGCGGGGAGGGCCATGTCGGCATCGTGCCGTTGCCGGCCTTTGTGCGCCGCTTCATCCGGCTGCCGAAATCGACCAAGGGCAATATGCGGTTCATCGCGCTGGAAGACGTGATCGGCATGTTCCTGGGCGACCTGTTCCCCGGTTTCAAGGAAAAGGCCCGCTGCCTGTTCCGCGTCGTGCGCGACAGCGATATCGAGATCGAGGAAGAGGCCGAAGACCTGATCCGCGAGTTCGAAGTGATGCTGAAGCAGCGCCGACGGGGCCGTATCGTACGCCTCCGGATGCAGTCGAGCGCGCCGCAGGCATTGCGCGAATTCATCACGCACGAGATTGGCGCCGAGCAGGCCGACACGGTGCTGTATGACGGCATCCTCGGCATGGCGCAGTTGTCGGAACTGATCGTCGACGACCGGCTGGACCTGCAATTCCCGCCCTTTGAGCCGCGCTATCCGGAACGGATCCGCGAGATGGGCGGCGATTGCTTCGCGGCGATCCGGGCCAAGGATATCCTGGTCCACCATCCGTTCGAGAGCTTTGACGTGGTGGTGCAGTTCATCCGGCAGGCGGCGGCCGACCCGGCCGTGGTGGCGATCAAGCAGACGCTGTACCGGACGACGTCAAACTCGCCGGTCGTGGCGGCGCTGATCGAGGCGGCGGAGTCGGGCAAGAACGTGACCGCGCTGGTCGAGATCAAGGCGCGGTTCGACGAGGAAGCGAACCTGCGGCTGGCGCGCGACCTGGAACGGGCGGGCGTGCAGGTCGTGTACGGGTTCATCGAGTACAAGACGCACGCCAAGGTGTCTCTGGTGGTGCGGCGCGAAGGCACGGAACTTCGTTCGTATACGCATTTCGGGACCGGGAACTACCACCCGATCAATGCGCGCATCTATACCGACCTGTCGCTGTTCACCGCCGATGCGGCGCTGGGGCGGGATGCCAACCGCCTGTTCAATTTCGTCACGGCCTATCGCGAACCGCCAAGTGTCGGTCCGGTTCTCGAGAAGATATCCATGTCGCCGCTGACCCTGAAACAGGACCTGGTCCGGATGATCGGGGACGAGGTTTCGGCCGCGAAAAAGGGCAAGCCGTGCGGCATCTGGGCCAAGATGAATTCCCTTGTCGACGGCGAGGTGATCGATGCGCTGTACCGGGCGAGCCAGGCCGGCGTGCCGATCACGCTGGTGGTGCGCGGCATCTGCTGCCTCAGGCCGGGCGTGCCGGGCCTGTCGGAGACGATCACGGTCAAGAGCATTGTCGGACGGTTCCTGGAGCATTCGCGGATCGTCTGCTTTGCCAATGGCGAGGCGCTGCCGTCACCGAACGCCAAAGTATTCATCTCGTCGGCCGACTGGATGCCGCGCAACCTGACGCGCCGGGTGGAGGCGCTGGTGCCGATCGAGAACCCGACGGTGCACCGGCAGGTGCTGAACCAGATCATGGTGGCCAACCTGAATGACGAGCTGCAGAGCTGGATCATGCATGCGGACGGGACCTATCACCGTGTCAAGCCGGAGAACCCGGACACGGCGTTCGCGGCGCACCGGTATTTCATGGACAATCCAAGCCTGTCGGGGCGGGGCAGCGCACTGGAAGTCAGCCTGCCGCCAAGGCTGTCGCATCGGGGAAGCAAACCGGCATGATGTTCCCGAAGACCGAACGCGCAGGCATCATCGACATTGGCTCGAACTCGGTGCGTCTGGTGATCTATGACGTGCTGGGCGCGTCGATCCTCCAGACATTCAACGAGAAGGTCATGGCGGGCCTGGGCGAGGGTCTGGTCCAGCGCGGGACCCTGTCGCCGACAGGGCGTGAGTCGGCCCTGAATGCGCTGAGCCGGTATCGCGCGATCCTCAAGGCGCTGCACTTGCGCAACTACACGGCTGTGGCCACCGCCGCCGTGCGCGAGGCGAGCGACGGGGCGGACTTCGTGAGAAAAGCCGGGCGGGTGCTGGGGCGACCGGTCATGGTCTTGTCGGGCGCTGACGAGGCGCGCCTGTCGGCTTTGGGGGTGGAGGCGAGCTTCCATCAACCGAAGGGCGTGATGGGCGACCTTGGCGGATCAAGCATCGAATTCCAGAGAATCGGCTCCGGCAAGGCGCGGGGCGAAAGCCTGTTGCTGGGGCCGCTGTCGCTCGCCGAGGAAGCCGGCGACCTGCGTGAGTTGCGCAAGAAAGTGCGCGCTGAACTCAAATCCTCGAAAGTCCTGCCGGGGGCGCAGGGACGGTTCTATGCCGTGGGCGGCGCGTGGCGGTCGTTTGCGCGCCTGAACATGGAGATCGAGAACTATCCGCTGCACGTGCTGCAGGGATACCAGATGAACGAGGGGCAGGTGGCCCGGGCCGCGAAGCTTTGCGTGGACAGCGTCAGCAATGCGGCCGCGCGCAGCAGGGTGGAAAAAGTCGACCGCCGGCGCGCGAAACACCTGCCGATCGCCGCCATCATCCTGGAAGAAGTCCTGGCCATCAGCCCGCTGGAAGGCGTCACGATTTCGTCGGGCGGACTGCGCGAAGGCGTGTTGCGCGACCTGACCGGCGCGGCGGTGACCGATCCGCTGCTCGACGGCGTGATCGCGTTCGGGCGGCTGGACCAGAACCAGATCGCCTTCGGGCAGGCGCTGCACGAATTCGTCAGTCCGGCTTTCGCGCCGGAGCCGGACCTGTTCGGGTCTCCGGCGGCTGATGCGCGGATCGAGAAAGCCGCCTGCATGATGGCGGACAGTGCCGGGCGCTTCCATCCGGACCACCGGGCGCTGCTGGCCTATGAGCAGGCGCTGCGGGCGCCCTATGCGGGCGTGACGCATGCCGAGCGGGGCATGATCGCCTATGCCGTCGGGTGCCGGTACGAGAAGGATTTCAAGCGACCGGGCGAGTATCTGAGCCTAACAAGCGACGAACAGGCAGACCGGGCGCGCCAGCTGGGCAGCGCGATGCGGCTGGGCGCGGTTTTCTCGGGGCGGTCCGGGCCGATCCTGAGACGCGCGAGCCTGGCCCGCAAGGGCGAGAACCTGGAGCTGCACGTGCTGAAAGTGGACGAGCCGATGGTGTCGGACACGGTGTTGCGGCGCCTGACCCAGACGGCGAACCAGTTGCGCCTCAAGCCGACGGTCGTGGCTGGCTAGACTGGCCTGTCAGACGTCGAAGAGCCGGATTTCACCGCCTTCGAACGAGACGGCGAGGTGGCCGTTGAGCAGGGCCTGGGCCTTCTTGCCGAACATGTCGAAGCGCCAGCCCGTCATGGCGGCGATGTCTTCGCTGGTCTCGCCGCGGGCGATGCGGTCGATATCGGCGGCATTGGCGATCAGGCGCGGCACGACATTGTTCTCGTCGCTGACATGTTTGAGCAGAACCTTCAGCAATTCCGGCGCGCCGGCCGGAATCTGGGCGTTCTGCACGCGCGGTTCCAGTTCGGGAGCGTACTTGTCCGGATCTTCGATGGCTTCGGCGACAGCATCCATCAGGCTCTGGCCATGCTTCGAGCGGACGAAGCCGCTGGGCACGGCGCGCAGCTGGCCATAGTCGCCTTCATTGCGCGGCTTCTGGGCGGCGATTTCCTGGATGGCATCATCCTTGAGGATGCGGCGGCGTGGCTTGTCGAGTTCCTGCGCGAGGCGTTCGCGCCATGCGGCGACGGCGACAACCACGGCGGCGTAGTCCTTCTTGGGCTTGCGCAGCTTCAGGCGCTGCCAGGCCTTCATCGGGTCGGTGTCGTATTTGACCGGATCCTCGAGGTCCGCCATTTCCTCGCGCACCCAGCCCATGCGGCCGGTCTTTTCGAGTTCTTCGCGCATGATCAGGTAGATGTCGCGCAGGTGCGTGACGTCGCCGAGGGCGTAGACGAGCTGTTTCTGGCTGAGCGGACGGCGCATCCAGTCGGTGAACTGGCTGGATTTGTCGATCTGGCGGCGCACGACGCGCTGGACGAGATTGTCGTAGGAGATCGAATCACCGAAGCCGAGCGCCATGGCAGCGATCTGGGTATCGAAGATCGGTCCGGGCGGATGGCCGATGAGGCGATTGAAGATTTCGATGTCCTGCCGGGCGGCGTGGAACACTTTCACCCGGTTGTCGGCCGCAATCAGGTCGAGGAAGGGACCAATGTCCAGATCCTCGGCCAGCGGGTCGATCAGGCCTTCCACACCGGGGGCGGAGGCCTGCACGAGGCAGAGCTCCGGCCAGTAGGTGGTTTCCCGATGGAATTCGGTATCGACGCAGATGAAGTCCGATTCGGCGAGTTTGCCGCACAGGTCTTCGAGCGCCGACTGCTCAGTAATGGGAGTCAAGGAGTTGTCAGTCATGATCGGGTTGCGTATCGCAGGCCCTTGACAAGTGAAAGGGCTTAAATGCCCTTGCGCCCCTGATTTCTAATGACTGCCTTTCCGGAGAAACGATCCGATGCATGCCTATCGCACCCATACATGCGGTGAACTTCGCGCGTCCCACGTGGGCGAAACCGTCAAATTGTCCGGCTGGCTGCACCGCCGCCGCGACCATGGCGGTGTCATGTTCATTGACCTTCGCGACCATTACGGCCTGACGCAGGTCGTGTTCAACCCGGGCGCGCCCGGGTTCGAGACGGTCGAACGCCTGCGCACAGAGAGCGTCCTGTCCATCGAGGGCAAGATCGTGGCGCGCGATACGAGCCTGGTGAATGCGAACCTTGGCACCGGCGAGATCGAAATGGTGGCCGGGGCGGTGGAAGTGCTGTCGGAGGCAGCCGAGCTGCCGCTGCCCGTGTTCGGCGAGCCGGACTATCCGGAAGATATCCGCCTGAAGCACCGTTATCTCGACCTGCGCCGCGAGACGCTGCACAAGAACATGATCCTGCGCTCGAACGTGATCACCAGCCTGCGCCAGCGTATGGTGGCCGAGGGCTTTACCGAATACCAGACGCCGATCCTGACGGCCTCCAGCCCGGAAGGCGCGCGCGACTTCCTGGTGCCGAGCCGGATCCATCCGGGCGAGTTCTATGCGCTGCCGCAGGCGCCGCAGCAGTTCAAGCAGCTTTTGATGGTGTCGGGCTTTGACCGCTATTTCCAGATCGCACCCTGCTTCCGCGACGAGGATGCGCGCGCTGACCGCAGCCCGGGCGAATTCTACCAACTCGATATCGAAATGAGCTTCGTCACGCAGGAAGACGTGTTCAACGCGATCGAACCTGTGTTGCGCGGCGTATTCGAGGAATTCGCCGACTGGGACGGCAGGGGGCGCAAAGTGCCTGCGGAGCCGTTCGTGCATATTCCCTTTGCCGAGGCGATGCTGAAATACGGGTCCGACAAGCCGGACCTGCGCAACCCGATTCTCATCAGCGACGTGTCGGACATTGCGACGCGCGAAGACGTGACGCTGGGCGTGTTCAAGAAGATCGTCGACGGCGGCGGTATCGTGCGCGCCATCCCGGCACCGGCCACGGCCGAGCAGCCGCGCAGCTTCTTCGACAAGATGGATGCCTGGGCCAAGAAAGAGATGCAGGCGCCCGGCCTCGGCTATATCCGCTTCGTGGAAGATGACGGCAAGCTGACGGGCACCGGCCCGATTGCCAAGTTCTTTGCGCCCGAAGCCCTTGCGGCGCTGGCCGAGACGGCAGGCGTGAAGGCGGGCGATGCGCTGTTCTTCTCGGCTGGCGACAAGACCAATGCCGTGAAACTGGCCGGCGCGGCCCGCACGCGGATTGGCGAGGAACTTGGCCTGATCGAGCCCGGCATCTTCCGCTTCTGCTGGATCATCGACTTCCCGATGTACGAGTGGGACGAAGACAACAAGAAGGTCGATTTCAGCCACAACCCGTTCTCGATGCCGCAGGGCGGCATGGAGAAGCTGCTGGCGGCCGACACGGTTGAGAAGCAACTCGACATCAAGGCCTACCAGTATGACATCGTCTGCAATGGTATCGAGCTGTCATCCGGCGCGATCCGGAACCACCGGCCTGACCTGATGCTGAAAGCATTCGAACTGGCGGGTTATGGCCCGGACGTGGTGGAAGAGAAGTTCGGCGGCATGCTGAACGCGTTCCGCTATGGCGCGCCGCCGCATGGCGGGATTGCACCGGGCGTCGACCGGATCGTGATGCTGCTGGCCGAGGTAGAGAACCTGCGCGACGTGATCCTGTTCCCGATGAACCAGCAGGCGCGTGACCTGCTGATGGGCGCGCCGAGCCCGGTCGACGACAGGCAGCTGAAAGAGCTGAACATCCGGCTCGCGCCTCAGGCGAAAACCTGAGGCTTGTCGCTTCTGATTGAGGAAGATCGTATCCGCGTCCCCGGCGAAAGCCGGGGTCTCATGCGGCTCGCCTGATATCTTCAATTGCCTGAGGTCCCGGCGTTCGCCGGGACTGCGGAGCGTTTGAATACGTGCTTACTGCGCCGAGACGTTCGCCGCCATGATGACATCGCCGCAGAGGGGCAGCAGCAGGCCGGGTGGCATCAGCGTGTCGATCGAGCTGCAGGCGCCGGTAAAGTTGGCCAGGTCGTGATGGGTCATGCCCGAGAGATCGGCTGCGATGAACCGCACGTCGCGGAACGAGGCACCGGCGACATCCGCGCCGGTCATCATGACGCCCGTCATGTTGGCGCCATTGAGGATGGTGGCCTTCATCACGGCCTTGTCGAACTTCACGCCGGTGAGGTTCGCGCCCGAGAGGTCGGCCTCGTCGAGCTGGGTCTCGCCCAGGTCTGCTTCCGAGAAATTGGCACCGACCATCAGCGCGCCCTGCATGTTGGCGCCGCGCAGGATGGTCTTGCGAAATTCGGCGCCGGTGGCCTGGACGCCCATCAGGCGGGCATTTGACAGGACGGCATCTGAGAAGCGGGCGGATGTCAGGACGGCGGTGCGCAGGTCGACACCGGATGCATTGGCGCCTTCGAAATTGGCGCTGGCAGCCTGGATACCGCGCATGAAGGCGAATTCGAGATTGGCACCGGGATAATTCGCTCCGCTGAGCGTCCAGCCGGACATGTTGCGGCCTGCAAGGTTGCATCCGCCGCACGAGCCGACATAGCCCGGCTGCCACGCAACCGGCTTGCCCTGCGCAATCGCGGGGAGCGACGCGCCCAAGAGGGCGATCGCGGCAAGCAAGTGAAGGCGAAAAGGCATACCAGTCATGTACTCGGAATATCGCGTTGTCTTATCCTGCTATACTGAACAAACCGTAACAACTGCATAAGAGCAACAAGTGTTGCCAAACTGCCGCGCGGACGTTTCCCTTAGGTGAGCTGATAAAAGGCGGTCCCGAAACCGGCGTGATTATTTGGAGACGCGGCCCTCTTCGCCACACGTGTCGCAGGACGTGTCGCCATCTTCGCTGATTGCGAATACCGTGAAACTGCCACAGGATTCACAGCCCTGTTCGAGATAGGCGGGCGATTCGAGTTCCTCGGCATCTGCGTCGAGGTCGGATTCGGCCTGTTTCTCGGCGCGTCGCTTGTCGAGGATGACGATATTGTCGGGCAGGTGGCCACGGGAGAATCCGCGCGAGATGATCTGGGCGGCTTCTTCGGTGAATTCCGCCGGCTCGCGTGTGGCATCGCCTGCGCCGCGCCCCAGGCCGTCATGCGTGACATCCACCTCGGCGAGATCGTCGCGGCCAAGATAGGACACGGCGAGTTCCCGGAAGATGTAGTCGAGGATGGATGTGGCGCGCGTGATGCGGTCGTTTCCGGTGACCTGGCCAGCCGGCTCGAAGCGGGTGAACACGAAGGCATCGACGAATTCTTCCAGCGGCACGCCGTATTGCAGGCCGATCGACGTGGCGATGGCGAAATTGTTCATCAGGCTGCGGAAGGCGGCGCCTTCCTTGTGCATGTCGAGGAAGATTTCGCCGAGATGGCCGTCATCGAATTCGCCGGTGTGGAGATAGACCTTGTGGCCGCCGACAGTGGCTTTCTGGATATAGCCCTTGCGCCGGTCCGGCAGGCGGGTGCGGGCGGCGGACCGGGCTTCGTGGAATTCCGGTGAGGCTTGCGGCATGTCGGCCTCGTCGGCGAGTTCCTCGGCCAGGGAGAGAATATGCTCCATCCGGTCACGGACGTCTTCGCTGGCGGGCGCACGATGGCCGACCAGATGGGCCGACAGGCCGTCTGCAATGACGGCTTCGGCCATGTCGAGGCCGGCGCGGGCACTGACCGATACGGTCACCCCGCCGCCGAGCGCCTTGTTGCAGGCGGCAGCAAAGCGGATTTCGTCCGCTGGTGACACGTCGATCACGAAGCCGCATTCCTGCATCGCGCGTGCGGCGATGGCCTCGCCTGCGCCGTCGAGAGCGGCCTCGGCCTTGGCAATGTCCGCGCGGGAAAAGCCCATGGCGGACAGCACGCCTCGCCCGTCGGCATCAAAATTCTCGGGCGTGAGCTTCAGGTCATGCGAGATGATTTCGTCGCCGAGCACCCAGCGCGAGAAGGCGGCATTGAGCGGCAGGCCCTCGCCGAGCGCGCGGCCCACCCGGTCGAGCGCGGCTTCGGTGAAGCCCCGGTCGCGCAGGCGCGCGATGCCGAGCGCGGTTTCGAGATCCTGCGTGCCTGAATTGGATATCCGGTCGAGCACGCCAGGCAGGGCTTCCGGCGCGCGCGCGGCGAGGCCGATTCGCGCGGCGCGGGTGAGGCTGGGCGCGTCGTCGCCATAGGTGAGCACGGCGCGGACCGGTGCGGCGGCGTCGCTTTCGCAGTCGGGCAGGGCCGCCATCGGATCGGTGACGGGCAGGATCATGACGCGGCACGGGCGCTTGCTGCCTGCCTTGCGGGCCGGAAGGCCAAGCGCTTTGGCATGGGCCGCGCCGAACGCGGCACCCGTTGCGGCTGAGCGAACGAGGGCCGCCATGGCAGCGCCTGCGGCGATGCCCGCATCGGAGCCATAGTCGAGACCGAGCGCCATGACGGCGGCGCCAAGGCCGGTGAGGACAATGATTCCGTCTTTCATGTCAGCCGCAGCGGCTTCCACGGCGGAAGTGAGGAATTCGTCCTCGAACCCGTCCGGGCTGACGGCCTGCGAGACATCGACCAGGCGCGCAGGTGCGGCGGCTGGGGGCAAGGTGTCCTGCAGGAAGACGATCTCGGCACCTTCCTTCAGCGCCGCGAGCAGGGATGGCTCGAGCGCGATGTCGACGGGTTGGGCGGTGAAGACGGCAGGCGGCGGCGCAGGCGTGTCGACAGCCGCAGCGCGCAGGGCGTCAGCGGTGCGCAGGATGCCGCCGGGCAGGCGCAGGGCTTCTTCGAGCAGGTCCTGTGGCAGGCCCGAGGCGAGGGCCTCGGCCAGTTCGGCATTGCGCGGGGCGGGCCCGAGGCGTTCGAGCATTTCGGCGAGCGCGAGCTGGGACACGCTCTGCAGGCTGGCGGCGGAGGCCGACGCGGCGAGCCCGTCGAGGGCCATGGGCGTCATGTCAGCCGCTGCGAGCCCGGCAGCGCGGCAGAGTGTGCCGAACGCCGTCTCGGGCGATATGAGGCCATCGGATTCGGCGGCGGTCAGGATTTCGTCCCGGCTCTGGTCAGGCATAAGCGGCTCCTTCGCGAATCACTCACGCAGAGCGTGACGGGTGCGGCGCCCAGCTTCAACTGCCGGAAGTGGATTATTGTGGGGATGGCGCCCGAATCTGGTGCCTATTCGGCCGGATTCCCGAAGATCAGGTCCGGCAGGCCGTCGCCGTTCGAATCATCAAGCGCGATTGCCGGAGCGAACCCTGTCTTGCCGTCGAGGACTGGCGTGACCAGAATGCGGAACGGGAGGCCGTACTCGCCCGGATTTGGCACGGTGGGGCCAGCGGACGAATCGGCCCGGCCGGTGATGTCCACGGGCTGGGCCGGTGCGGCGAGACTGCCCGCGCGCCTGAACCGGCCGGTGCCGTCGCCTGCAAACAGCGGACTGTCGCCATCGAAGGCATAGAGCGCCAGATCGATGCGGGCGTCGCCTGTGACGTCTTCCAGCAGGACCTGAGCATAGCTGCCGGCGCTGCCGTCTAAGGAGCGCGGTGTGAACTGGCCCTGTCCGTCATTGAGCAGGATGAGGCAGTCGAGTCCGTCTCCGCGGGTAAGGGCGAAATCCGTGTCACCATCGGCGTCGACATCCGCTGCAGCTATGCCGGTGGCGCCGGCTTCGGTGCCCGGCAGCGGTGCGGCAAGGCCAAAGCCGCCCCAGCCATTGCCGGGCAGGAGGAGGCTGATGCCCGTTCGCCGGGCAATCGCCAAATCGGGTGCGCCGTCGCCATTCGCGTCCGCAAGGACCGCATTGATCACGTCGCCGTCCGGCCCGCCTGCCAGCGCGAACTGGCCGGTGCCATTGTTCAGCGAGGTGGGCGCGGGAATGCCGTTTTGGACGGTGGCGCCGTCGGCGCGCACGGTGTTTGCGCCTGCATCGTCGAAGACGAAATAGGGTGAGACGCGGTATTTCTGCTCGCTGTCGTACGATTCGGGGCGGGCCTGTGCCTGGCTCGATGCGCAAAGGGCGGTGGCGACCAGGGCGGCAATCACGGTGTGTTTGCGGTTCACGTTCATGCGACCTCCCTGTTTTGCCATGGCTTCCAAAACGGCGATGCTAGGCCAGATTGGCTGCTGAGTCAGCCATATCGGCGCATGGGCTGGAGCATCGGGCGGATGCGGCGCATTGCCTGCCGGGGCGGTCTGGATTAACAGGCCGACTGACGCCATATTGCGGCCATCAAGTCACGTCAGGACAGGCAGACTATGCTGAAGCAGATTTTCACCTGGTGGAGCGGTATAACCGTGGGCGCCTCATTCGATATCAAGCGGCGCAGCGGCTATGTCGGTACCGACGAATATGGCAATCGCTATTTCGAGGACCGCAAGGCGTCGCTTGAAGGGCGCCACCGCCGGTATGTGATGTACAAGGGCCTGGCCGAACCGTCGAAAGTGCCGGCAGACTGGCATGGCTGGCTGCACCATACCGTCGAGCAGCCCCCCACGCATATGCCGCTGGAGCGGCGCGACTGGGAAACTGACCATACGCCGAACATGACTGGCACGCCATACGCGGTGAAACCGAAAGGCAGCCTGTCGGAAGGCGCGCGGCGCCAGAAGTCGGACGGCGATTACGAGGCCTGGACACCCGATGCGTGAGTCGTTCTTCGAAACCCTTGTCGGCGCGCTGGTCGTGGCGGTTGCCGCTGTCTTCCTCTGGTTCGCGCTCGCCGTTGGCGGCGATGCGGAAACCAAGGGCGACCAATACAATGTGCTGGCCCGTTTCAACAATGTGTCCGGGATCTCGCGGGGGTCCGACGTCCGGATCGCGGGCGTGAAAGCTGGCGTTGTCAAATCGATCGAGGGCGACCCCGAACGGTTCGAAGCGGTGCTGACCCTGTCGCTCGACAAGAAATGGGCGCTTCCGGACGATACCGATGCCCGGATTTCGACGGATGGCCTGCTCGGGGGCAGCTATATCGGTCTCGAACCGGGTGGCGGCTTCGACACGATCCCGCAGGACGGCACCGGCGAAATCCAGTACACGCGCGGCAGCGTTGACCTGCTGACCCTGTTTGCCTCGTTCGCAGGCGGTGGCGGCGGAGACGCTGCAGCCTCTCCAGAGCAACCGGTCGTGGAACCCGAGCCTGCCCCCGTGGCCCAGCCGGCTCCGAAGCCTGCGCCGAAGAAAAAGCCTGAAGTTGTGAAGGCGCCCGAGCCGGAGCCCGTTCCCGCGCCCGCGCCTGCCGCAGAAGCGGCGCCCGGGGCAGTGACGCCGTCCGAACCGGCTGCTGTGCCAGCTGACGATCCCTATCCTGCCGGAGATGACGGACAATGATCCGATTCCTTGCTGCAACAGCTCTTGGACTCAGCCTGATCGGCGCTGCGCATGCAGCGACCTTCGTGCAGAAGGACAAGGCGACGTTGCGGGCGCTGGACAAGATTACCGGACGGTCGACGGACATTGACGTCAAGGTCGGTGAACCGGTCGTGTTCGGGTCGCTGAAAGTGGAGCTGAAGGCGTGCTACCAGACACCGCCTGAAGAGGCGCCGGAAAGCGCCGCCTTCCTGAAAATCCATTCAACGCAACCCGTTGCGGTGGAAACAATGGATGCTGCGGTGTCTGCCGACGCGGTGGAAACGGTCAGTGAAGAGAATCCTGAACTGTTTTCCGGCTGGATGTATGCGTCATCGCCCGGCCTCAGCGCGCTGGAGCATCCGGTCTATGATATCTGGGTGATCCGTTGTACTGCGCCCGCCCCGGTGAAGCTGCCTGCTCCCGTCACCGCACCGGTCGACGAGCCGTTGCTGGACGATGTCCCGCCGTCGCTGGATACCGAGCCGACCCCGGAATAGAAATCGGCCTCGACCGCCAGCGCGTCGCGCAGGCGCGCCTTGAAGTCTGCGCGCGGGATCTCGATCAATCCGAACTGTTCGAGATGCGGGTTGTGGAATTGCGCGTCGAGCAGCGTGTATCCGCCCGCGATCAGGCGGGCCGCGAGGTGGACCAGCGCAATTTTTGAGGCATCGGTGGCGCGTGAAAACATGCTCTCGCCGAAAAAGGCTCCACCAATTGCCACCCCGTACAGTCCGCCGACGAGCTGGTCGCCGTCCCAGCACTCGATGGAATGGGCGTGCCCCTCCCGGTGCAAGGTACTATAAAGATTGAGAATTGCGGAGTTGATCCAGGTGCTTTCACGCCCGGCACCTTCCTCGGCGCAAAATTCCATGACGCGTGTGAACGCCGTGTCGGCAGTGACGCGGTAGGGTTCCTGGATCACGGTTCGCTTCAGGCGCCGCGGGATATGGAAGGCGTCGAGCGGAAGAATGCCGCGCAAGTCGGGGTCCACGAGGAACAGATTGGGATCGTCGCGCGAATCCGCCATCGGAAAGACGCCCCGACGATAGCAGGCGAGCAGGTCCTGGGTTCCGAAGCGCGATGACATGATCTGAATATGAATCTCGCTGGCGTGCCTGTCCATGGGGCAGACTGCGCCAGTTGTTGAGAAGGCCCGCTGCCTATTCGGCTGTGATCTTGTTTTCGTCGAGGAATTTTTCGAGCCAGTGGATATTATAGTTCCCGGCCAGCACGTCCTCATTGTCGACGAGGCGGCGATGAAGGTCGAGCGTCGTGAAGACGCCGCCGACAACCATTTCGGCCAGCGCGCGGCGCAGGCGCATGATGCATTCGCGGCGCGTACGACCGTGCACGATGAGCTTTCCGATCAGCGAGTCGTAATGCGGCGGGATGCGGTAGCCGGCATAGGCGGCGCTGTCGAGACGCACGTCCGGGCCGCCCGGGGCATGGAAATCCGTGATCAGGCCGGGTGAAGGCACGAAGGTTTCCGGGTGTTCGGCATTGATGCGGCACTCGATGGCATGGCCGACCAGCATGACGTCTTCCTGGCGGAACGAGAGCTCCTTGCCTTCGGCGATGCGAATCTGCTCACGCACGAGGTCGATGCCGGTGATCATTTCGGTGACCGGATGTTCGACCTGCAGGCGCGTGTTCATTTCGATGAAGTAGAACTTGCCGTCTTCATAGAGGAATTCGATCGTGCCGGCACCGCGATAGCCGAGCTTTTCCATGGCCCGGGCGCAGATACCGCCGATTTCCTCGCGCTGGGCCTGGTTGAGGGCGGGCGAGGGGGCTTCCTCGAAGACTTTCTGGTTGCGGCGCTGGAGCGAGCAGTCGCGCTCCCAGAGATGCGCCACGTTGCCATGCGTGTCGGCAATGATCTGGACCTCGATATGGCGCGGGCCCTCAAGGTATTTCTCGAGATAGACGGCGTCGTCGCCGAACGCGGCCTTGGCCTCGGTCTTGGCGGTTTTTACTGCATTTTCGAGGTCGGCCTCGGTTCTGGCCAGCTTCATGCCGCGACCACCGCCACCGGCAGAGGCCTTCACGAGGACCGGGAAGCCGATCTTCTTGGCGGCCTTCTTGGCTTCGGCGATCGAGGTCAACGCGCCCTCTGAGCCGGGCACACAAGGCACACCGGCTTCGATCATCGCCACCTTGGCGGCAATCTTGTCGCCCATGATGCGGATATGCTCGGCCGTGGGGCCGATGAAGGCCAGACCGTGGGCCTCGACCATTTCAGCGAACTGGGCGTTTTCCGACAGGAAGCCGTAGCCGGGGTGGATAGCGTCGGCGCCGGTGATTTCGGCCGCCGCGAGAATCTGGGATTTCTTGAGATAGCTTTCCGACGAGGGCGGCGGACCGATGCAGACGCTTTCGTCGGCGAGGCGGACAGCCATGGCGTCCCGGTCGGCCGTGGAGTGAACCACAACCGTCATCAGGCCCATTTCCTTGCAGGCGCGGTGAATTCGCAGGGCAATCTCGCCGCGATTGGCGATCAGGACCTTCTTGATCATGCGTTGCTCGGCCATGCTATTCAATCAGGGCCAGCGGTTCGCCAAATTCCACCGGCTGCGAGTCGGTGACGTAGAGGGCAGTCAGGGTGCCGGCCCGGTCGGCTTCGACCGGATTGAAGGTTTTCATGGCTTCGACCAGCATCAGCGTGTCGCCCTTTTTGACCTTGTCACCGATATTGAAGAACTGTTTGGCGCCGGGTTCAGGCGAGAGGTAGACGGTGCCGACCATGGGCGACTTGATGGCATTGTCCGACACGGCAGGTGCGGCTGGCGCGCCTGCAGCGGCAGGGGTAGCAGCAGCGGCGGCTGGGGCGGAAGCGACCGGCGCGGCCATGACGGCGCTTTGCATCACAGGTGCAGCCGGCTTGCTGACCCGGATTCTCAGGCCATCATGCTCGATTTCCACTTCGCCGAGGTCCGCTTCCCGCAGGATCGCGGCCAGTTCCCGGACCAGGCCGGTGTCGAGTTTTGTCTTTGCAGTGCTCATGGGACGCTAAATATCTCCTTGGCCCGTCAGGGACTTGGCTGCCAGAAGCGCAAGCTCATAACCGTAGGCGCCGAGGCCCGCAATCGTAGCTTTTGCGACAGGCGCAACGTAATTCACTTGGCGGAAGGCTTCGCGCGCCGCCGGGTTGGACAGGTGCACTTCGATAACCGGCACCTTGCAGGCCCTGAGGGCGTCATGCAAGGCCACAGATGTATGTGTGAAGGCAGCGGCATTGAGGATGAGGACAGAGCCATCGCGAGAGGCTTCCTGCACCCAGTCCACCAGTTCGCCCTCATGATTGGTCTGGCGCGCCTCAAGGGGCACGCCGCCAGCCAGGCTGCGCAGGCGGGTATGGATATCTTCGAGTGTTTCGTAGCCGTAAATCTCCGGCTCGCGCGTACCGAGCAGGTTGAGGTTTGGCCCACCGAGAACATATATCGGTTTTGACATGGGCCCCGTCTTGCTCTGGAACGCCCGGCAAGGCAAGGGGGCTTTGAACCGGAGGCAGTAGACATGCAGATCACCCTGAATGGTGAGACACGGCAGGTTAACCCAGGCACGACCCTGTCGATGCTGCTGGAAGAGCTGTCTGCGGCCACCGGGCGCGACCCGCGCGGCATCGCGGTGGAGCGCAATCTGGAGATCGTGCCGAAGTCGGAACATGCCTTTACCGTGCTGGAAGAGGGCGACCGGCTGGAACTTGTACAGTTCGTCGGGGGCGGTTGACGGGGCGAGGAGTTGACGGGCGGGGTCAACGCGGCCAGATCAGCAGACATGACTGATACACCCCTGACCATTGCCGGAAAATCCTACGCATCTCGCCTGATTGTCGGGACCGGAAAATATGCCAATTACCAGCAGAACGCCGATGCGGCGCGCGCGGCGGGCGCCGAGATCGTCACCGTGGCGCTGCGCCGCGTGAACCTGTCGGACCCGAGCCAGGAAATACTGACAGATTTCGTCAAGCCGGACGAGTTCACCTACCTGCCCAACACGGCAGGCTGCTACACGGCTGACGAGGCCGTGCGCACCCTGCGGCTGGCCCGCGAGGCTGGCGGCTGGAACCTGGTGAAGCTGGAAGTTCTGGCCGACCAGAAGACGCTCTATCCGAACATGCCGGAGACGCTGGAGGCCGCCAAGGCGCTGATCGCGGACGGGTTCGAGGTGATGGTCTACTGCTCGGACGATCCGGTCTACGCCAGGATGCTGGAAGACGCCGGGTGTTGTGCGATCATGCCGCTCGGCAGCCTGATCGGCTCGGGCCTCGGCATCATGAACCCGGTGAACATCCGCCTGATTGTGGAACAGACCCGCGTGCCAGTGATCGTCGATGCGGGTGTCGGCACGGCCTCGGATGCGGCGATTGCCATGGAGCTGGGCTGTGACGGCGTGCTGATGAACACGGCGATTGCGGCGGCGAAGGATCCGATCCTGATGGCGAGCGCGATGAAACATGCGGTGATCGCCGGGCGCGAGGCCTATCTTGCCGGGCGCATGCCGAAGAAAATGTATGCCGACCCGAGTTCGCCCCTCGCCGGTTTGATCTAGGTGCGCGCCGCTGTCATTGGCGCGGGACCGGCTGGCCTGATGGCCGCCGAGGCGCTGACCGCACGCGGTATTGGCGTCGACATCTATGACGCGATGCCGAGTTTCGGGCGGAAGTTCCTGATGGCCGGCAAGAGCGGGCTGAATATCAGCCATGCCGAAGATGCGGACGTTTTCCTGTCGCGCTATCGCGGGGATGCCCGGTTGGCAGAGATGGTCAAGGCGTTCGGGCCACACGAAATTACGGAGTGGATGAACGGGCTTGGTATACCTGCACATACCGGGCCGACGGGGCGCGTGTTCCCTGAGATGATGAAAGCCTCCCCTTTGCTGCGGGCCTGGCTTGTCCGGTTGCAGGAGGCGGGTGCCGTACTGCATCCGCGCCATCGCTGGCAGGGATGGGATGAGACAGGGGCAATCATATTCGACACGCCGGGTGGCGCTGTGTCAGTAAAGCCCGATGCGACCGTTCTGGCACTGGGCGGGGCGAGCTGGAAACGTCTTGGGTCTGACGGGGCGTGGGCGCCCCTGCTGGCGGACAAGGGCGTGGCGACGGCGCCGTTCGGGCCGTCGAATTGCGGATTCCTTGTGGACTGGTCCGATCACCTGAAGCAAAAGTTCCCGGGCGACCCGGTGAAGTCCGTGCGGTTGTGGACGGATGGTATGCACGGGCGCCAGGAGACGCGCTCCGAGTTCGTGATTACAGAGCGCGGGATCGAGAGCGGCGGCATCTATACGCTGTCGGCGGCGCTCGTCGACGCCTTGGCGCGGGACGGAAAGGCGACGCTGTTCGTGGACCTGCTGCCGGACATGGATGAGGATACGATTGCTGCGAAACTCGCCCGGCCGCGCGGCAAGCAGTCCATGGCCAATCATTTGCGCAAGAGCGTCAATCTGTCCGGCGTGAAGCTGGCGCTGTTGCATGAGGCAGCGGGCGGGCCGCTGCCGGCTGACCCGGCGGCGCTGGCAAAGCTGATCAAGGCCGTGCCGATCAGGATTACCGGCACCGCGCCGCTGGACGAGGCGATCTCGACGACAGGCGGCGTGGCGTGGGATGCGCTGGACGACCGGCTGATGCTGCGCGACCTGCCGGGCGTATTCTGCGCCGGGGAGATGATCGACTGGGACGCGCCGACGGGCGGCTACCTGATTACGGCCTGCCTGGCGACGGGCAAGGCGGCAGGCGATGGGGCCGCCGACTGGCTTCAGGCTTCGAGCCGATAGACCTTACGCGCCGTGCCGCTGAACATCGCGGCCTGGTCCGCCTCTGGATAATCGGCGGCGATCTTCTTCAGTCCGTTCCACAGAACATGATAGCTGATCGACAGCCGGTCGACCGGGAAGTTGCTCTCGAACATGCAGCGCTCGGGGCCGAAGCATTTGATGGCGTGGTGGTAGTAGCGCGCCTGGGCCTCGACGAATTCGTCGGATGTGGGCGGCGTGGCGCGCGTGTTCCAGCCGAAGCCATTGTCGGGCATGGCGAGGCCGCCAATCTTGGCGAATACGTTCGGGCGCTCGGCGACGGCGGCAATGTCATCTTTCCATTTGGCGAAAATGTCTTCGCGCTTGTCGGCATAGGGGCCGACGCCGATAGGCGTGCCGAAATGATCGAGCACCATTGTCGTGTCTGGCACCGCGCTGGCAAGATCGGCGAAATCGAGAATCTGGTGGTGATAGTTCCAGGTGTCATAGGTGAAGTTGCGCTGGCCAAGGCGCGCGACGCCGCGGCGGAAGTCAGTGTCGAAGTAGAGCCCCTCCGGCGCGCGGCCGGGGATGGAAAAGATGTCCTTGTGGGGGTCGAATGATCCGGCATGACGAATGCCACGGAACAGGCCGTTGGCGGCCGCGACGTGGGCGTCGAGAACCTCATCCAAGTTGGAGAGGCGCAGGTCAGCATGGCCGATGATGCCGGCGATGGTCGCCTTGTCGGGGTCGGCAGCGGATCTCACGGCAGCAGCGGCGACGAACTCGGTCTCGCCGATGGGGCGCAAATGCTCCGGGCCATCCTTGCGGTAGGATGAGCCGCATTCCATGAACACGGTCTGGACCACGTTATGGCCGTCTTCCGTGTCGGACCAGAGTTCCTCGAGGTCGTAGCTGAGATGGGGCCTGGGCCAGAGGTGGTGGTGCGGATCGACGATCTCACGTTCGGGATCGATGATATCCTCGCGCACCTGTGCGAGCCATTCCGTATTGTTGAACATGCGTTCCTCCTGCCAGGCCGTCAGCTTCTGTTGAGCTGTAACGCCTATTCAGGCGCAATGGCGCGGCGAAGCAAGGGGTGCCGTTGGGCTACGCCTTCACGAGACCGATCTCGCGCAGGCGTTCCATGAGGTAGTCCTGCGCGGTGATCGGCGGCTGGGCCTTGCCGCCTTCGGCGACGCAGCGGGGCAGGGCCTCGATCACGACGTCCTGGTTGAAGTGCAGGAAGAAGGGCGTCGAATAGCGCGGAAATTTCGCGCGCTCGGGCGACGGGTTGACCACGCGGTGCGTGGTCGACGGCAGGACGCCAGCCGTGAGACGCTGGAGCATGTCACCGCAATTGATGACGAGGGCACCGGGCGGCGGGTTGACCGCGAGCCATTCGCCGGAGCGGTGCTTGACCTCGAGGCCGGCTTCTTCGGCCCCGAGCAGGAGCGTGATGACATTGATGTCTTCATGCGCGCCGGCGCGGACCGTGCCTTCCGGCGGTGGATTTTCCTGTGGCGGGTAGTGGAGCAGGCGGAGGATGGAATTGCCCATATCCACGCGGTCTTCAAACCAGAGCTCGTCGAGACCCAGATGAAGCGCTATCGCGCGCAGCAGGTCGCGGCCCATCTCGTCGAGCGCATCGAAGAGGGCGCGGGTGGCGCGGTCAAAATCCGGTATCTCGCCAACGCTGGGCGTGTCGGCCATGGTTTCGCGGTAAGGCGATTTCGGTGGCAGGAGGCGACCGGTGTGCCAGAATTCCTTGAGGTCTGCCTTGGCGGCGCCCTTTGCATTCTCGGTGGCAAAAGCGGTGTAGCCGCGCTGGCCGCCGCCCGACCTGCCGTCATAGGCGAGCTTTGCGATATCCGGCATGGCGAAGAAGGCCTTCGTGGCGCGCAGGTTGTCGTCAATGACGCTTTGGTCGACGGGATGGCCGGCGATGACGGCAAAGCCGGTCTCACGGAACGAGTTTCCCAGCGCTTCGGCAAAAGCGGCCTTGTCTTCGCGCCAGAGGGCATACGGGATCGGTTTGAAATATTCGGTCATGGGTTCGGTTTGCCAGATAGTCGCGAGAGCGGAAAGTAAAAATGGCTTTTGCGGCTGTCAGAGGCCCGTGCGGGGGTAGGGTTAACGAGGTGCCTTTGAACGGTAACACTCTGCCTCTTTGGGCGCCCTGGCGTTAACTATAACGCAAATCTCTGACGGCACTCTCTACACATCGCCGGACAAGGCGGGTGGTGGTTGCCAAGGCAGGACACGGGAATGATCCCGGCGATGCGGCGGCAAGGTGAAACAGGAACAAGACAATGCCCTTTGCAGATTACGCTATAGACCTCGCTTCAATGCTCGGACCGGATTCGGCTCCCGAGGAGCTTTACCAGGCCGGCCTGGTCTATTCGACCGGCCTCAACGTGGAAGTCGACATGATTGCCGCGCACAAATGGTTCAACCTCGCCGCCCTGCGCGGGATGGAAGATGCCAAGATCCAGCGCGCCGAACTGGCCGACATGATGTCATCCGACGAGGTCAAGCAGGCCCTCCAGTCAGCCCGCGAGTGGCTCAAACTGATGAACTAGGCTTTCGCGGCTCACCCGGATGCTGATGCTCCTGTCCGGGCGCCGTCGTTAAGCTTAATGAAATATCAAACGGCAGCGTGCGAGTTTGATTCCTCACGCGCTGTGAGGAGCCGCAACCGACATGCCTTTGAACGAGGCCCCCAACCGAGATCCGGCGGACACTGGCTTGGCGCGGACACCCGCGTCGCGGCCACGGCTTGGGGCGGCTGACCTGATTGTGCAGTTCTGGCGGGCAAAGTGGCTGATGCTGCTGGTGTTCGTGCCGGTGTTTGCACTCGGCCTTGCGGCGGCCCTGTCACGACCAGACCAGTATGAATCGCGCTCGCGCCTGATCGTATCATCGATCGGCGGCGCCAGTCATGACGACCTTGTCCAGCCCGAGCTGGAATTCCTGCGCAGTCCGTTGGTCGCGGCCCGAGTGCTCGACCGGTTTCCGCTGTCGCGCCTGTATCCTGCGCTCAACCAGAGCTGTGAGGCCCGGAGCCGCGCCGTGCGGGGCGATGCCGAAGGGCTCCGACGCCTCGCCGCAGAGTGTCGCCAGATGAGCGCCGACGCGATGGAGCGTGACTTCAACGTCCGGGCGGCAGCAAGAGCGCCCGTGATTACCGCGAGTTACCGGAACGGCGATGCGGAAACAGCTGCAGAAGTCCTCAATGCGCTTGTCGGAGCCTATCTCGCCTACCGCACGCAAGTGCTGGCGCAGCCGCAAGCCACCCGGTCGCCGGTCGACAGGACGAAATTGGAAACGCGGTTGCTGGAATCTGAAGCCGCAGTCGGCGGCTTCCTTGAGGCGCAGGGCATCAGCAATTTTGAAGCAGAGCGCGATACCGTTCAGGCGCTCTACCAGGCAGCGAGTGAAGACCTGCTGGAAACCGATTCACGTCTTCAGCAGGTCGAGAGCCAGCTTGGTGCCTATCGCGGGCAGATCAGGGCGATCCGCCCGCAACAACGCCTCTTCGTCGAGGACTCGACCGAGCAGGCTCTGATCGACATGAAGCTCGAACGCGAAGCCCTTCTGGTCAACCATTTGCCGGGGTCTTCTGTGGTTCAGGACATGGACCGGCGTATTGCCCGGGCCGAAACCTTCATTGACACGCTGGACGGTCCGGTCGGCACGGTGCGGATGGGGCCGAACCCGCGCTATGAGCAGATGTTGTCGGTTATCGGCGACCTGCAGGCAGAAGCGGCGTCGCTGAAAGACCAGCAGGCCGCACTGGCGCGGCAGATCGCCGGATTTGAAGCGCGTCAGTCGCGCCTCACCAGCCTCACGCCACGCTACAAGGAATTGATGCGCCAGCGGGACTTGCTGGAACGCGACCTGATGTCAGAGGTGAGGCAGGATTTGGACACCAGCGTGAGCCGTTTCGACGGCATCCGCGTACTTGAGCCCGCCAGTGTGCCGGTGAGGCCAACCGCGATGCGGTCGATTGTGGCGGTCCTGGCCTTCGTGCTGGCCTGCTTCACGGCGATTGTTGCCGGGCTGCTGAAGGCCTTCACCCGTACCGGCTTTGCCACGCGGCGCTCGGTCGAGCGAACGCTGGACCTGCCCGTGCTGGCGACTGTCGGGGAGGTCTGACCAGGGATGCGCGACCTGCGACCGGATCTGGCGACGCTATGGAGCGTCGCATCGCGCCTGAGGCCGCAGCAGGGCGCCCGCACCGTGATGTTTGTCGCGGCGCGCAGCGGCGAGGGCACGAGCAGCATGGCCGCCTCGTTCGCCCTGATGGCGGCCGAACATGCGGAACGGACGGCCTGGCTGGTCGATCTCGCGCTGGCGAAGAATGAGGCATATGATGCGTTTGATGCGAGCTTTGCGAGCGGCGTGGCGCGCCCCGGCCGGGCGTATGATGCGTCACTCGGATGTGCGCCAATGTATGAATTGATGCCCGCGACACAGGGTGGGATTGCAAAACTGTTGACGGCGCACCCCGTGACCGGGACGCGGCTGCTGGTGACGCGGTTCCGCACGGAGCGACTGGCGCGTGGCCAGGTGGTGCGCCTGCGCTCTCAGTCTGGCTGGTGGCAGGCGCTGCGCCGGTCGACCGACTGGATCATCATCGATGCGCCGGCGCTGGACCGGTCGGACGCAGCACTGGATGTGGCGCGTGAAGCCGACGGCGTCGTACTGGTCGTGCAGGCTGAATCGACCGGTGCCGAGGAAGTTGCAAACGCCCAGCTCGCCATCGAGAGCCGCGGCGGGTACGTCATCGGCGTGGTACTGAACCGCATGCGGGCCGATGCGCGATTTGCCGGACGGATCGCAAGCTAGGGCAAGGCTTGCGACTGGCGCGGCGACGACGCGTCCTGTAGTCAGGTGCGGAGCCAAAAGGACCGTCCCATTGCCTGCTGAAGACCCGATCGATGGCGAATACGACTATATTGTTGTCGGTGCCGGTTCCGCAGGATGCGTGGTCGCCAACCGGCTGTCAGCCGATCCGGGAAAGCGTGTGCTCGTGCTCGAAGCGGGCGGGCGCGACAACTGGATGTGGTTCCATATTCCGGTCGGCTACCTCTTCGCCATCGGGAATCCGCGATCGGACTGGATGTTCGAGACGGTTGCGCAGGACGGACTGAACGGACGCAAGCTGTCCTATCCGAGAGGCAAGGTGCTCGGCGGCTCGTCGGCCATCAACGCGATGATTTCCATGCGCGGGCAGTCGGCGGACTATGACCATTGGCGTGATCTCGGCTTGCCGGGGTGGGGCTGGTCGGATGTCTTGCCGGTGTTCAAGCGGATTGAGGATCATTTCCTGGGCGAGACCGAACACCATGGAGCGGGTGGCGAGTGGCGCGTCGAGTACCCACGCGTGCGCTGGGACATTCTCGATGCCGTCAGCGAGGCAGCCTGCGAGTTAGGCGTTCCGGCAACGGAGGATTTTAACACCGGCGATAATGAGGGCGTCGGCTATTTCCACGTCAACCAGAAGCGGGGCCTGCGCTGGTCGGCGGCGCGGGGCTTCCTGAAGCCGGCGTCTGGGCGCAGCAACCTGCGGGTCGAAACCGGTTGCCTCGTGGACCGCCTTGTTATCGAGGATGGGCGGGCTAGGGGCGTCGCGTACGTGCGGGATGGACAGCGACGATCGGCGACGGCCAAGGGGGAAATTATCCTCTGCGCCGGGGCGGTCGGATCGGTGCAGGTCCTGCATCGCTCTGGGATCGGACCTGCGGACTGGCTGAAGGCGGCGGGCATTGCGCCGGTGATTGAGCGGCAGGGCGTCGGCCGGAACCTGCAGGACCATTTGCAGCAGCGCGCGATCTTTCGCGTGTCGGGCACGCGGACACTGAACGAGACCTATCATTCCCTGCTTGGCCGAATAGGCATGGGGCTGGACTACGCCGTGCGGCGGCGCGGGGCGCTGACAATGGCCCCCTCGCAACTGGGCATCTTTGCGCGGTCGGACGCCGGGCAGGAAAGGGCCAACCTGGAGTTTCATATCCAGCCGCTGTCGCTCGACAAGTTCGGCGACCCACTTCACCGGTTTCCGGCAATCACCGCGAGCGCCTGCAACCTGCGGCCCACGTCGCGCGGTGAGGTCAGGATCGAATCGGCGGCGCTGGATGCAAAGCCCCTTATCAATCCGAATTATCTTGCCACCGAACAGGACCGGGCTGTGGCGGCGGATGCCATTCGGATGACCCGGCGCCTGATGGCGCAGGCTGCGCTGGCACCGTTCCAACCGGAGGAGATGTTGCCGGGATCGGGCGTTGGGGATGATGATGTGTCGCTTGCGAAGGCGGCCGGCGATATCGGCACGACGATCTTCCATCCGGTCGGAACAGCGCGGATGGGGCGGGCCGATGACCCGCTGGCCGTGGTGGACAAGAACCTGAAAGTCCATGGCGTCGCCGGGCTGCGCGTGATTGATGCGTCGGTGATGCCGACAATCGTGTCGGGAAACACGAATACGCCGACCATCATGATTGCCGACAAGGTGTCGCGGGACATGGCGGTAGGCCGGTCGTGAAACGAGCCTAGCGGAAACAGCCGGCAACCTTTGCCAGCCAGCGCCTGACCTCATCGCCCTGTTCATCCATCGAATTGCCGTGGCGGACGAGGATCAGGTCGAGCTCCGGCACGAGCACGGTGTACTGGCCCTGATAGCCATTGGCCGAGAAGCTGCCGGGGCCGCATAGGCCGAGCCACCAGTGGGCACCGTAGCCGAGCGGTTCGGTGGGCGGGGTGTTTGTCGGCGTGCGGGCATAGTCGACCCAGCCTTCGGGCAGGATACGCTGGCCGTCCCAGACACCGTCGCGCATGTAGAGCAGGCCGAAGCGGGCGAAATCGCGCGCGGTCGCATAGCAGAAGGAGGAGCCGATGAAGGTGCCCTGCGCGTCAAATTTCGGTTGCGCCGATTGAACGCCGATCGGCCCGAACAATTCACGGAACATCCACGACCGGAAGGCGTCTCCTGACCTGCCAAGTGCGCGGGTGGCGCAGCGGGCGACGATATTGGTCGTGCCGCTGGCATAGCTCCAGGAGCTGTCAGGTTCGTGCACGAGCGGAAAATTCGCGGCGAAACCGGCCACGTCATCCTTGCCGCCGCCGAACAGCATTTCGATCACGTCGGATACGCCGGCATCGACATAGTCTTCGGCGAATTTCAGGCCGCTCGACATGCGCAGCAACTGGTCGAGCGTGATGTGGCGGCGCGGGTCGTCGGCCCCCTGCCATTCCGGCACATCGGCGGGCGCGTGCACGTCGATCAGGCCTTCCCGCGTGAGAATGCCGACAAGGGCGTGGGTGATGCTCTTGGCTTCAGACCAGGACGGATACGTGTCGCTGGCCGTATAGTCGCGCCAATAGCGCTCGCTGACAATACGGCCCTGATACACCGCAAGGAAGGCGTGGGTCTCGCCCATCACCTCCGGGGCAGGATCGCTGAAGGCGAGGTCCAGCAGTCTGTTCAGGTTGGCTGAATCGACTTCGCCAGACGGGGGCGCTTCCGGCCAGTCCGACGTCGGCCAGGGCGTGTGGCCTGGCTGCGCCGGCAGGGGCGCGAGAGAACGGGATGAGGTCATGTCGGGGGCCACCGTCTTGAATTCATTGAACATGGACACGAATTGAATGTGTGCCTCACGCAAGTGGACAGGTCCGACAGCGTTTCGTCAACGGTGCAGGGTCTCGTGAGAAACGCGAGTCGGGTGGTGACGCAGGGGCAAGTCGATCAAGAACCGTCGGGCGGCTGTCCCGACGATCGCCGAACCCTGTTGGCCGCTTACTCCAATCCCATCCTGAAGGGACTGACAGGGACATCGTCGCCGGAGAACAGGTTGCAGATTGGTGCATCGCCCCAACAGTAGCGGACTTCCGACGGGGTCGCCTGCGAGGGCACACCAAGGTCGATCATGGCGCCGTCCAGGGTCGCGTCTGCCCATTCACAGGCGCCGGACTCGCCGCAGATTTCGAACGCGATGGGCCTCGCAGAACCAATCGTCTTCAGATGGCCGGTCGGCATTTCCAGCGAGATGCGGCCTCCGTCCCGGACAGCGCGAAGGGGCACGATGCCGTCCTCGACGCCGTCCCCTTGTCCCGTCAGGATGGCGAGGACAGGCAGGATGCGCTGGACGACCAGCTGCTTGTTGGGCGGATGGATGTCGGTCCGGTCGCCGGCGTCGATTGTCACGGCCAGCCCGGTTTTCGGATCATTCACCGCAACGCGTCGCTGGGCTTCGCGTATATCGGACCAGCCTGAAGGTCCCGGCCTGTCCGGCATGCCGTCATAGCCGGGCAGCTGGACAATCACGACCGGAAGATCCGCGCCGAAATGGGCTCTCCAGCTTTTGACAAGCCGTTCGAGCAGGGGCTGGTACTGCGCACCTCGGTCTGCGTTGCTTTCGCCCTGGTACCAGATGGCGGCATATAGCGGAAAGCCTGTGAGGGGCGAGATCATCGCGTTGTGAATGGTCGTATATCCGCTGACTGTCTCCCATGGCAGCTGTGGACCGCCCGGCGTGTCCTCGCTGACAACCCGGTAGGTCCAGTCCGCGCCCAGCGGGAGCGACTCGCCCGACGACAGGCTCAACGCAACGGCGTCATTGGGCCCAAGCATGCCGCCCTTGCCATATGTATTGAGGACATTGATGATGATGGTGTTCTTGCCCGGCTTCAGGAATTTTGCGGGGACGTCATAGGTTCTTGCGTCAGTCCAGCTGGACGTGGATCCGAGAAAATGGCCGTTGAGCCAGGTCGCATCCGTATCGTCAAACAGGCCAAGCGAGAGCGATCCATCCATGCTGGCCTGTTTGGCGGACAGCGAGAATGTCTTGCCGAACCAGACCCGGCCGAGGTGAGCCTCGGCTTCGGGATCGCCATAGGTTTTCCAGTCGTCCATGACATCGGGGGCTGCTTTCCAGCCTGGTCCTGTCGCGTCGCCCATCCATGGGGCATGACCCTGGTCGACGCTCTGCCACCAGGCCTCCCAGTGCTTGCCATACGCTGCCATCGCGGCCCGGGGATCGCGCGCAAAGAGTTCGAGCTGGGAGAGTTGTTCCGTGAAGTCGCCGACGCTGCGAAGGTCATCTGCAGAAAGCCATGCCTCGATCTGCGAACCGCCCCAGGACGAGTCGATCAGGCCGACCGGAACGTCATTCTTCTTCTGAACCACTTGTCCGGTGAAATAGCAGATCGCTGAAAAATCCCTTACAGTATCCGGCCCGGCCACTACCCATTCCGCGCCAGCAGGCAACGTGTCCTGTGGGTCAATATTCGCCACATGGGGAATGCTCAGTAGACGGATGCGGGAATTGTCGGAATCGGCAATCGCCCTGTCCGGATTGAGGGCCCGATAGACGGGGTATTCCATATTGGATTGCCCGGAGCACAGGATGACATCGCCGATCAGGATGTCCTGGAATGTGGATGTGCCCTCGGAATCCCGAACTGTGAGGCGATAAGGGCCACCGGTGGGCATTGCGGGAAGCGTGGCCTGCCACGTGCCCGTTGCGTCGGCGCTGGTCGACACCTCGGTGGCCGCGACGCTGATGGTCACAGCCGACCCCGGTGCCGCCTGTCCCCTCAGCGGGATTGCGGTGCCTCTCTGCAGCACGGCCGAGTCGGCTATCGGCCCGTTCAGCGTGGGCGCGGCAAATGCCGGTGCGGCAAGCGCCGCAGAAACGGCCAGGAGGGCGAATATTCCGGGCTTGAATGCCATCGCGGCGAACTCCCTTTGTCAAATGGGCCACCCGACGTGTTGCGTCGGGTGGCCAAGTTGGCTGCAGGTCCAGGAGGATACTGGAATGCAGCGATGTGAACTTGCCGTCCTAGATCGTGATGCCCGCCGACTTGGCATCGGCCATGAATGTGCTGAGGCCATTGCTGGTGAGGACATGGCTGGCCAGCCCACTGATGACGGCAGGCGGCGCCGTGATGACGTCTGCACCGATCAGCGCGCATTCCTTCACATGAAGGGGGCCGCGGATTGAGGCGGCCAGGATCATGGTCTCGAACATGTAATTGTCATAGATGGTCCGGATCTCGCGGATGAGTTCCAGTCCGTCGATATGGATATCGTCGAGGCGTCCGATGAACGGCGAGATATAGGTGGCCCCGGCCTTGGCGGCGAGCAGTGCCTGGTTTGCCGAAAAGCAAAGCGTGACATTGGTCAGGATTCCTTCGCCGGAAAGCGTCTTGCAGGCTTGCAGGCCGGCGAGCGTCAGCGGCAGTTTGACCACCACGTTCGGCGCAATCGCGGCCAGTGTCCGCCCCTGCTGCAGCATGCCGTCGACATCGACAGCGATAACCTCGGCGCTGACCGGTCCCGACACGACGGCGCATATCTCGGCGATGACGTCCTTGAAATCCCGGCCCGCCTTTTTGATCAGGCTGGGATTGGTCGTTACGCCGTCCACCAGGCCCAGCGCATTGAGTTCTGCGATGTCGTCAAGATCGGCTGTATCGACGAAGAATTGCATTGTGTGCGTCCTATTTCAGGCTGCGTGTGACGAGGTTCTCAAGATATTCCTGGTGCCCGGACGTGTGCCGTCCGTTCAGGCCGGCGGCCGCCGCGTGATCTGCGATCGATTCCAGGGAAGCCTGGTCGGAGAGCATTTCCTTGCCGAGGGCGGAGTCCCATCCGGCATAGCGCTCGTGTTTCTTCGCGCTGATCTGGCCACGCTCGATAATGTCGGCGGCACTGAGCAGCGCACGCGCCAGTGCGTCGACGCCGCCGATATGACCATAGAACAGGTCGACAGGCTCGCTGCTCTGGCGACGGACCTTGGCGTCGAAATTGAACCCACCGGTGTCCAGGCCGCCGGATGGCAACAGTTCGATGAGCGCCAGCGTAATGTCGCGGATGTCGAGATTGAACTGGTCGGTGTCCCAACCATTCTGGTAGTTGCCGCTATTGATGTCGATTGAGCCCATCATGCCAAGTGACACGGCCGTCGCAACTTCATGGGCGAAACTGTGCCCTGACAAGGTGGCATGGTTCGGCTCGATATTGACGTGGACTTCACCGAGGAGGCCAAATCGCGACAGGAATCCGTAGATCGTGGCCGTGTCGAAATCGTACTGATGGTACATCGGTTCGTGCGGCTTGGGCTCGATCAGGATTTTGCCCTTGAAGCCGATCTTGTGCTTGTGCTCGACGACCATCGAGAGGAAGCGGCCGAAATTTTCCAGTTCGCGCGTGAGGTCCGTGTTCAGGAGAGAATCGTAGCCTTCGCGACCGCCCCAAAGGACATAATTTTCGCCGCCAAGCCGGTGCGTGGCCTCAAGGCATTCACGGATCTGGCGGATCGCGCAGGCGGCGACCTCCGGATCGGGGTTCGTCAGGCCGCCGGCCGCATAGCGCGGATGGCTGAACAGGTTCGCGGTGCCCCAGAGCAGCTTCGTGCCGGTCTCCTGCTGGTAGGCGGCGAGATTGTCACTGGCCCGCTTGAAGTTGTTGGACAGGTCGTCCGGTGTTTCGGAGGCTTCCGTCACATCCACATCATGGAAGCAATAGTAGGGCAGGCCCAGCTTGCTGAAGAACTCGAAGGCGGCAGCCATCTTTGCGTCGGCTGCATTCCGGTCGTTTGCTGCATTGTGCCAGGGCCGGTCGAACGTTCCGGCACCAAAGATGTCGAAGCCGTCCCAGCAGAAGCTATGCCAGTAGCAGACGGCCAGGCGCAAATGGTCTTCCATCCGCTTGCCAAGGACCATCTGGTCCTTGTTGTAGTAGCGATAGGCCAGCGTGTTCTCGGTGTCCGGTCCTTCGAACTTGATATGCGGGATATCCCCAAATACCGAACCTGCGCTCAGGGATGCATTTGTATCAGCCATTCGAAACTCCTGTGAATTCGGGTGAAAGCGCCTGGTAGAGGCGTGAAAATTTCTCGCGCTTGGCGTCGAGACGATCGATGTCTGCGTCGTGCGGTTCGATCACATTGGTCGTTGCCGGGGCGCCGAAAGCGTCCTCAAACGACATCTGGATCTGCGAGTAGCGCGCCAGCCGGGCAGCGCCGAGCGCGGGGCCATTGGCCGCGCCATCTCGGTAGAAGAGCGGACGCTTCAACACGGCGGCCAGAATGCGGCCCCAATAGGCCGACTGGGAGCCGCCGCCGATGACGGAGATCGAACGGATGTCGGTGCCGCACGCAAGCAGCGCGTCGAATCCGTCGCCCATGCCAAAGGCAACGCCTTCCAGCACGGATTGGGCGATCTGCGCAGGACCGCTATCGTGAGTGAGACCGAACAGGACGCCGCTCGCATAGGGATTATTGTGCGGCGTACGCTCACCTGACAGGTAGGGGAGGAATACCTCCTGACACGCGAGTGTCCCGTCCCGTTCGGCCATTCCAATAAGGCTTTCGGCGTTCTTCGTGCCCGTTGCGCGGCATGCCCAGTCCAGGCAGCTTGCGGCACTCAACATGACAGACATGAGGTGCCAGCGATCCGGCAGGGCGTGACAGAACGCGTGCGCCGCTGATTCGGGGTTTGACCGGAATTTGTTCCCGGCAACGAAAATCACGCCCGATGTCCCGAGCGACAGGAGCGCATCGCCCTCGTCGACAACGCCTGCGCCAACCGCGCCCGCCGCATTGTCTCCGCCACCAGCCACCACTGGCACGCGGTCCATGCCCCATGCCTCGGCCGCCTCCTGCCGGAGAATTCCGGTTTCTTGCGGGCCTTCGTACAGGGTCGGCATCTGGTCTTCAGACAATCCGCAGGCTTCAAGGAGCGGGGCGTGCCAGCGCCGGTTCGCAACATCCATCCACAGCGTGCCTGCGGAGTCCGACATGTCGGAGGCGACCTCGCCGGTCATGCGCAGGCGGACATAATCCTTCGGCAGCAGAACCTTGTGGATCTTGGCGAAGATGTCGGGTTCGTGGCGGCGCACCCATTCGAGCTTGGGGGCCGTGAAGCCCGGCATGACAAGATTGCCGCCCTTGGTGATAAAGTCGGGCTCCCTTGCCTGAAGCTCGGCACTTTCCGCCTGGCTACGCCCGTCATTCCAGAGAATGGCCGGCCGCAGTGGCGTCAAAGATTTATCGAGTAATGTGGCGCCGTGCATCTGGCCGGACAGGCCGACGGCCCTGACCTTGTGACGCTGATTCACGTCGAGTCCGGCGACGGCCATGTTGGTTGCTGTCCACCAGTCGGCAGGCTTCTGCTCGGACCAGAGGGGTTTGGGGCGGGAGATCGGAATATCAGCGCTGCTGGTATCGATAACAATGCCGGCATCGCTCAGCAGCAATGCCTTCACGCTTGATGTGCCGATGTCGATTCCCAAAAACAACAGACTTCTTCCCTCAGTGCGCTTCTCGAGTGGCGCAGCGCTGAACTGCGCTTACTGATACCGCTAACATCTGGGATGCAGTCAGGCAAGACACGCGCGCAGGTTTTTCTCCGTTTCGCGGTGGGCACGCCGAAGGAATCGGACTCTCTCAGGCGGGCCGGGCCGGGCACGCCATCCTGCCCGCGCCGTGGCCCACCGGCCTTGCGGATGATCGGCGGCCCGGTATCCTGCCTGAAACGAAAACGCTTTGAGGTTTGGATCGGCTGGGGTAGCGTTGCAATGATAGCCCTAACATTTTAGGGTGGATCGATAGCTGAAAAATAAGACGGAGCTAAATCCGTTGATCTGCGAGGGGAGGCGAAATGACCGATACAATATCTACTGCCGGCAAGTCCGAAGGGGACTTTGCCTTTGTTTTACTTATTAGCTGTGTCGCGACGATCGGAGGCTTCCTGTTTGGCTTCGATAGTGGCGTCATCAATGGAACGGTCAGCGGCCTTCAGGTCGCATTCAATTCCGAAGAAGTCGGTACAGGGTTCAATGTGGCGTCCATGCTGCTCGGCTGCGCCGCAGGCGCGGCGCTGGCGGGCCGCCTGTCAGACCTGTTCGGTCGGCGGACGATGATGATCGTCGCGGCATGTTTCTTCATTGTCAGTGCCTGGGGATCTGGAGTTTCCGGCACGTCATTCGAGTTCGTCATTTACCGGGTTATCGGCGGCCTCGCCGTGGGCGCCGCCAGCGTCATGTCTCCGGCTTATATTTCCGAGATCGCCCCGGCGCGTATCCGTGGTCGCCTCGCCTCGATCCAGCAGGTTGCCATCATCAGCGGCCTGTTCATTGCTTTTCTCAGCAACTATCTGATTGCCGGTGCGGCCGGATCCGCCCTCAACGAATGGTTGTTCGGCTTCGATGCCTGGCGCTGGATGTTCTGGGTCGAGCTTGTTCCTGCGACCTTCTTTCTCGTCGCGCTGCTCTTCATTCCGGAAAGCCCGCGTTTCCTGGTTGTGCAGGGCAGCATGGACAAGGCTGAGAGTGTGCTTGCTCGCATCGGTGGAGCAAGGCGTGCCCAGGTGCAGGTTGGCGAGATCGAGCAATCGCTGGCCCAGGACCACCACAAGCCACGCCTTTCTGACGTTCTTGCGAAGGGCACTTTCCTGCGCCCGATCGTCTGGATCGGGATCGGCCTGGCCGTTTTCCAGCAGCTGGTCGGCATCAATGTCGTGTTCTATTACGGCGCGGTGCTCTGGCAGGCGGTTGGTTTCTCCGAAGGTGACGCCCTGCTGATCAACGTGATTTCCGGTGCGGTTTCAATTCTTGCCGTGATCGTGGCGCTGACGCTCATCGACCGCGTCGGGCGAAAGCCGCTCCTGTTTGTCGGCTCGATTGGCATGGCCGTCACGCTTGCCATTCTGGTCTTCTGCTTTTCGCAGGCACGCCTGGTTGACGAACACGTCATGCTGCCGGGCCATATCGGATTGGTCGCCCTCTTGGCTGCGAACGCCTATGTCGCCTTCTTCAACGGTTCCTGGGGACCGGTCATGTGGGTTTCGCTGGGCGAGATGTTTCCGAACCAGATTCGCGGGTCCGGGCTTGCGGTTGCGGGCTTTTTCCAATGGTTCGCGAACTTCCTGATCACGTGGACTTTCCCGATGATGCTGGGAAGTGCCGCAATCGGGCTCACGGGCGCCTATGGCGTCTACGCCGCCTTCGCGTTCATCTCGATATTCTTTGTCGTCTGGGCCGTGCGCGAGACGAAGGGCAAGGAACTCGAGGACATGCAAAGCTAGCATGATATCCGAGAGGGCAATTGGAAACGGCAGGCGGTCCCGCCTGCCGTTTCTGTTTGCTCAAGTCATTAATCCGAAGTCCGGCAGGGCGTGCCAAACACAATCGCCGACGTCAGTTCGGTGCCGTGAGGCTTTCGCGTTCGACGATCTGGATCGTGTCGATCGTCACGTGCGCAGGCTGTCCGTTCCAGTCGGCACTGGTAATATCGGAAATCATGTCGACTGCGGTCTGGGCCATCTCGGCAATGGGCTGTTTCACGGTGGTCAGGCGCGGCCAGATGGCGGCGGCGATGGCGGTGTCATCGAACCCTACGATCGAAAGTTCTGACGGAATCTTCACGCCGCGGCGTTGGGTGCCCGCAATGAGACCGGCGGCCATGTCGTCGTTGCTGGCGAAGACGGCCGTCGGCGGCGCATTGGCGTCCAGCACCTTGTCGGCAAGCTGCATGCCGGATTTGAACGTGAAGTCGCCTTCGAAGATCAGGCTCTTGTCGATCGGGATGCCGTGCGCTTTCAGCGCCTTTTCATAACCGACCTGGCGCTGGGGGGATGATGGATGCTCGCGCGGCCCCCGGATGAAACCGATCCGCTTGTGACCTTTTTCGATCAACAGTTCGGTCATTGCGAAGGCAGCGGCGACATCGTCGAAGGCCACGCTGGAATGGTTCGACTGCGGGTCGCGAAAGCTGAGGGCGACAACCGGAATACCCATATCCTGCATCAGTTTCAGGAGGACCAGGTTGCTGCTCAGAGGGGGCGCAAGGATCAGGCCGTCAAGGCGGATGGAACTCAGGCGTTTGACGATCACGGAATTGTCGAGCACGCCTTCGATGTCTGAAAGGTCTTCAATCACCAGGTGATGCCCGAGATCGCGGCACTCTTTCAGTGCGCTGACCAGGAGAGCACTGAGATAGCTTGGACTCGGGTTGTAATAGGCCAGTCCGATCAGTTTTGACTTGCCGCCGGCGAGGCCGCGCGCCATCAGGTTTGGCCGGTAATTGAGCGCTGCAATTGCCGCTTCAACCCGCAGGCGCGTCGACTCCTTGACGAGTTTCTGCTTGTTCAGCACCCGTGACACGGTCATCTGGGACACGCCGGCTTCTTCGGCGACTTCCTTGATTGTAATCGGTTGGCGCTTGCTCACTGATATTCTGTCCACTTGATGCTAAAGTATTAGAGGCTCAAGCCTCTAACTATCCAAATACAAGCTTGGCAAGGCTCTTCTCGCGGCAGGTGCACAAGTATGAAGCACCGAAACCGGCCTGAAGCAGGCGGTCGCCCAGCATTAAAGCGCCTGTCGGCGAGCCGCCCCCCTGAATGCGTCGGCGAGAGATGTGCGTATGGCCTTGGCCCTGTAGTTTTTGTCATACAATGTCGGGCGCTTCAGGACATTGTCGGCGCGCGGAAGGAAGGTCTGCAGCCAGTTCTGGTCGTCGACCATGCCCCAGACGAGCACTTCCTTGAGCTGCGGATATGCCAGCATCATGCCGAAATAGTCCCGCGTGTAGCTTGCAATGAGCTGGTCGCGATAGGCGATGTCCGGTTTGAGCCGTGTGTCGTTCACGTCAAATTCGGTAATGTATAATTCAAGACCCATGCCAATGACCTCGTCGCAAAAAGCGATCCAGTTGCGCTGCTTGTCGCGGGTGAATTCATCCGGCATTTCGTAATTGGAATGGCTCTGGATGCCGAGGCCGTCGACGGGAACGCCCCGCGTTTTCAGGCGCTCGAGGAAACGCAGCACACCGGCGCGGTGCGCGGTGCTGGTCGTCTCCCAACTCATGAAATCATTTTATGTGAGCCGGGCATTGGGCGCGTGGGCCTTCGCGACATGAAAGGCGTGATCAATCAATTGCTCTCCCATCTTCGCGCTGAGAGACGTGTCGCGGAATGCGCCCGTCTGGTCGTCTATGGCTTCATTCACGACGTCCCAGGCATAGATCACCGGTTCATGGCGGTCGGCAGTAAGCGATATCTTCTGCTCGACGAAATCGGCGGTTTCGGATGCGCTCGAAAATTCCAGCTGATTGACCCATTTCGGTGAATATTGCGGTCGGTGCCACAACAGCGTGTGCCCCCGCATCGTCAGCCCGTTCTCGACCGCGAAGGCAACGAGACGATCTGCCGGAGCGAAGTTCACCGTGTCAGGATCCGGGTAGATCGTGTACCATTTGTGCTCATTCTCGGCGACCATTGTGGCGCACTCGCGCAGCATGATGTCGCAATATCGGCAATCGTCCAGCTGCTGCGCCGACATGGCCGAGCCGAAGCGGATGCCCTTTTCACTCGCAAGCTCGTGAAGCGGCGGGCCTGATCCATAGTCAGTATTGCTGGCCCGGGCGGGCGTCGCGCAGCCATTTAGTCCGGCCACGGCTGAAGTTCCCGCTGCGAGGGCAAGGCAATCCCTGCGCGTAAATTGGCTCATGATACACTCCCTGATTTCAGGCCGGGATTTCTTTCATTGACCCCGTGCTGTCCCATTGAATATGGTAACGCTATCATCGCCGGAGTCAAAGCGTCCAGAGTTGACACGGAGCTAGACGGCGGAAATTCGACAGATGGGGAGCGGCAAGATGACAGTGGGGCATTCTGCAAAAAAGATTGGATTCGTTCTGGCTGCCTGGTGCCTGGGGGGATGTGGCCAAGGCCCCGCGGATGGGACCGGCACACGTATCCAGGCGCAAGAGAACGCGGCTTCCGTCGCGCGATTCGAATGGTTCGACTATAAGGGCAGCGATGCGGTCTTCGACAATCACGACGGCAGCGCGTCGGGCTATCTCAATCCGATCCTGACCGGCTTCTATCCAGACCCGAGCATCACGCGCGCCGGCGACGATTATTATCTCGTCACGTCCACCTTTGCCTACTTCCCCGGTATCCCGGTGATGCACAGCCGCGACTTGGTGAACTGGACCCAGATCGGCAACGTGATCGATCGGCCCGGCATGCTCGACTTCGACGGCCTCGGCCTCTCGCGCGGCGTCTTCGCGCCCACGATCGAGTTCCATGACGGCACGTTTTACGTCGCCAATACCTGCGTCGATTGCGGCGGCAACTTCATTGTCACTGCGACCGACCCGGCCGGACCATGGTCGGACCCGGTCTGGTTGCCGGAGGTCGACGGGATCGACCCGTCGCTCTTCTTCGATGAAGACGGCACGGTCTATGTCATGAACAATGACGTCCCGCCCGGCGGCTCTCTCTATGAGGGCCATCGCGCGATCTGGATACGTGCAGTCGATCCGCAGACGTTCCAGTCCATCTCTGAACCGGTTGTGCTGATCAATGGCGGCGTGCACCCGGAAGACAAGCCGATCTGGATTGAGGGGCCGCATATCTACAGGATAGGCGACTGGTACTATCTCTGGGCCGCCGAGGGCGGGACAGCAATTGACCATTCGCAGGTCGTGCTGCGCGCGCATTCTGTGACGGGGCCGTATGTTGCGTTCGACGGCAATCCGATCCTAACCCAGCGCCATCTGCCCGAAGATCGCCCGGACCCGATCACATCGGTCGGGCATGCTGACCTTGTGCAGGACGGGGCAGGGCGGTGGTGGGCGACATTCCTGGGGGTGCGTCCCTACGAGGGTGACTATTACAATACCGGGCGTGAAACCTTCCTGATGCCGGTCGATTGGGAAGACGGCTGGCCGGTCATCACACGCGGCGACGCGAAAGTGCCCTACGCCATGACGGAGCGGCCGGGCCCCGTCATGGACGAGAGGCCCGCCGTCCCGACGTCCGGCAATTTCGCTCTGCGCGAAGAGTTCGATGCGGATCAGATGCCGTTTCAATGGATGACGCTACGTGTTCCGGAGACAGGCTGGTGGTCTCTCACCGATGGCGAATTGAAAATCACGGCGCGTGCGGCAGGTCTGGGCGACGGCGCGCAGCCATCCGTCTGGGGCCGCCGCCAGCAGCACCAGAATGCCGTAGCCACGACATCCATGGTCTTCGCGCCGCAGTCTGTCGGAGACGAGGCCGGGCTAACCGTGTTGCAGAGTGACGAATATTTCTATGCACTGGGCCTGACCCGCGATGATGCGGGCGAACTGATTGTCAGGTTGCGCCGCCGGTCGGGTCCGGATTCTCCTGTCATCGGCGAAGAGGTCGTCTCCCGGACAATCGACATGCCGGAAGGGCAAGCGGTTGGTCTGCGTATAGCGGCGCGAGGCGATGCCTATGATTTCAGCTATAGCCTGGATGACAGCGCGACCTGGACCGAACTTTCCCGGGACCAGGATGGAAAGCTGCTCAGCACGCGCGTCGCCGGAGGCTTCGTCGGTGCGGTGTTCGGCCTGTACGCCGAAGGCGGACCGGCAGCGGAATAGTCCCGGCCTAGTCCCCCGCTTTCACGCTCGATGGCGGTCCCAGGTAGGAGCCCGGCACAGGCCTGCGGGCCAGGGTGACATGCTGGAACACCACTCCCGGATCGACCATCCAGAGCTTCACGCGCTGCAGGCCAGCTTTCGTGATTACGTGTTCGGTCCGCCGCACATGGGCATAATCGGCGACGGATGTTTCCCAAGCGGCTTGTGACGTGTCCGCATTGATGTTGACCACATGCGGCGCCTCGCCGTTCAGGGATACGGCATATCGCAGGCCGCCCTTGCCGCGAAAGTCGAGGCTCGGGGCCAGCGTCACGTCGAGGGTATAGTCACCGGGCTCGGTGACGTAGACCGTATAGTCCAGGCTGGGCGAGGCGGCCGAACCGGGCACCTGCGGCGCGGCCGTCACCGGGAACATCGTGATACTGTCCGCCGTGCGCCCGAGATTGGGAATGGCCCGCCACGCGATATCCGCGCTGTCGTTGACGGCATGCGCGTCGCTCGCGGCGAAACTCACGATGCCGTCCATTTCGACAAAGGGCTGTCCCTCGGCAGGCACGGCGAACCTGTGCGTCGGGACGATAACCGGGATGCGGGTCTCGCCGCTGACCACCCAGACCGTGGCGGAGGCCCGCCCGTCCGGCGCGCGGTTCCAGTTGATCGACACCGTGACGGGCGCCTTGCTGTCCACGGAGGTCACAGGCGCGTCGACCCGGACCCAGTCCTGATCCGCCGAGACATCAAACGCGAAGGGCGCCCGCCCGCCATTGAACACGTCAAACGTCAGCTCCGTCCGGCCATAGGGCTCGAAAACCGGCAACGCGAGTGCCGTCTCCGGCCCCGTCGAAACCTCCTCCGTCCCCGGAACGGATACGCCCGGCCGGGCCGCTTCGGGAATGTCGATGCGCACCAGTTCGGGCATGTTGTTCTGCTCTGGCTGCTGCCAGTACGTGTAGCCGATATGTGTCTGCGACATCATGTGGTTCCACTTACCGCCCGCAATGTCCTCATGGTAGATTCGCGTCAGTTCGGCATCCCGCTCAAACAATTGTTCGGCGCGATCGGCGAGAGTGTTCGTGGCAGCCCGGCCTTGCTGCGCATAGAGGCGGTTCCTGGCTGAGGTGATGTAAAGTTCGTTGAGATTTGCCGCCGCGTGGATCGGAAACCAGACCAGCTGCATGTAGGCATCATCCTGCGATTCTGGCAGTTTTTCCCTCAGCGCCGTCGCCCGGTCGGCGAGCACATTATAGTCGGCCACAACCCTGTCCGCCTCGCCGAAATTGATCAGGCTGTAGGTGCCCGGCTCCAGCAGTTCCGGCTTCCGGCGGGCATTGTATTTTGTGTAAGCAGTCATCAGGTCGGCGATCTCTGCGGCATGTTCCGGCCCGAACTGTTCAGCCGCCCAAATCCTCGGATAGTCACCCAGTCTTTCGAGCGGCCAGTCCGACGGGTCCCAGGCCATGTCGAGAAAGAAGCTGATCGGGAATTCCATCGGTTTGAGGTCACCGACATTCACGATCCACATTTCCCTGGCGCCGTATGCGTCGGCGAGATTCATCTGCTCCCACACGCGCTCGATCTGGGTCGTGTTGATCCATTTATAGTTCCGGGGGTCCCCGACATAGTCGAAATGATAATAGACGCCGAATCCGCCCGGTCGCTCCTGGCCGGGGGCGGGCAGGCGGCGGATATTGCCCCAGTTATCGTCTGCAAACAGCAGCGTCACATCCTCGGGCACGTCCATGCCCTGGTCGTAATAATCCTGTACCTCCTTGTAGAGGGCCCAGATTTGCGGAGTCTCGGAGGCCGGCTTTCCCGTGACATCCGCAATGATGCCGCGCTGGTCCGAAACGATGGTCTCCAGCAGGCCGATGGCGGTTCCCTCGGTCATCGCCTCGTCTCCGTCGCCGCGCATGCCGATCGTGACGATGGCCTCCCGGTCGCCGATGCGCTCCACGCCCTCGCGCCAGAAACTGCGCAACCGGTCCGGGTTGGACACGTAGTTCCAGTCGCCTTCACCGTAGCGCTCCCATTCGACATGAGCGCGCCCAAGCGGTTCATGGTGCGACGTGCCGATGACAATGCCGTATTCGTCGGCCAGCACTGCGTTCATCGGATCGTCGTCGTAGAAAGCCTTGCCCCACATGGCCGGCCACAGGTAATTCGCCTTCTGGCGCAGCAGCAATTCGAAGACACGTTCGTAGAAGGCGTGGTTGAAGCCGCCGAATGTCTCGTTGGCCCAGCCATACAAAGCCGGATTCTCGTCGTTCAGGAAAATGCCGCGATACTTGACTGTCGGCTTCTCCAGTCGGCGTCCCGGTGCAACGTAGAGCGCGTCGGTGCGCTCGACGGGTACGTCGGCCCACCAGGCCCATGGCGACACGCCGGCGCGATCTGCCAGGTCGTAGACGCCAAAGATCGTGCCACGCTTGTCCGCACCGGCAATCACGAGCGCCCGCTCGACACCCTCGAACGGTTGGCCCACAACCTCCTGTGAAAACGCTTCCCATCCTCCGGTCAGGCCCGCGTCGCTGAGGGCCCCGCGATCCAGCAGGTCCTTGATCCACCGCGATTTTTCAAGTGATCCGATGACAATCAGGTTGGTGGCGTGCTTCGGGATGGCAGTGCCGATCTCCGGTCGCGCCGGCCCGCGCTTTTCCAGGTCGGCCTGCAGGTTCCGGGCTGCACGCAGGATGCCGGCATCGTCATGCGGATCGACCAGGATCACCGTCGCTTTGCCCTGCGCGAAAAGCGGGAAGCCGTCCGCGCCCTGTTCGCCGGAAATCTCTGCCGGCGCTGCAGCCGGGGCCATCATAACCGGCGTCGGAGTCTGGGCGCATGCGGCGGGCATCATCAGGAGAATGAGGGGAAAAAGCGCGGCGAACAGACCGCTGGTGAAGGCTTTTTTTGCCATCCGTGTGGTCATGATGTCTCCCTTGAGTCCGTTTCCCGTTGAACAGGTCGGCTTTTTCGTTTAGCCAAAATGTTACCGCCATCATTTCTTGGCGCAACCTTTATCTGAAAGCCCGATCACGACTGACGGCGACGATACAGGCTGAACAATCCGGAATGTCCTGGGGAGGAACTCGAATGGCTAAAGACATGCAAAAAGCGTTGCTGACAGGACTGTCGGCCCTGGCTCTGGCAAGCTGTAATACGGTCAGCCCGGCGTCCGTTGGCGACAGTCCGGCCGCATTGGTGCCGGATGCAAGCGTCGCGCTCTGGCCTGCTGTCCAGAGCGATCTCATCGACCCGGCCATCGAGGCCCGCATCGACGACCTGATGGCGAAGATGACGCTTGAACAGAAAGTCGGGCAGGTCATCCAGGCCGACAATGGTTCGATTACCCCGGAAGAGGTCAAGCGCTACCGTATCGGTTCGGTCCTGAGCGGCGGCAATTCCGGCCCGGGCGGCAAGCCCTACGGCACGGTCGATGAATGGGTTGCCGATGTCGACGCCTATTACATGGCCTCGGTCGATCCCGAAGGCGTCGAAGTGGCCATCCCGATCATCTGGGGCATCGACGCGGTGCACGGCCACAATAACGTCGTCGGCGGCACGTTGTTTCCCCACAATGTGGGCCTCGGCGCCATGCGCGACCCGGACCTCATGCAAGAGATCGCCCGTGTGACCGCCATCGAGCTGAGGACAACAGGACACGACTGGACCTTTGCGCCAACCGTCGCCGTGCCGCGCGACGATCGCTGGGGCCGCTCCTATGAAGGCTTCGGCGAAGACCCGGAAATCGTGGCCAGCTATTCCGCGAAGATCGTCGAGGGACTGCAGGGCCATTTCGGGTCTGATGACTTTCTCGGCGATGGCCATGTCATCTCCACCGCCAAGCACTTCCTCGCCGATGGCGGGACGGCCGGCGGCAAGGACCAGGGCGATGCCGTGCTGCCCGAAGCGGACCTCGTGCGCCTGCACGCAGCCGGCTACCCGCCCGCCATCAAGGCTGGCGCCCTGTCAGTGATGGCGTCCTTCTCGAGCTGGAACGGCTCCAAGATCCACGGCGATCACTACCTGCTCACCGATGTGCTGAAAGGCCGGATGGGCTTCAACGGCTTTGTCGTCGGCGACTGGAATGCGCACGGCCAGCTTGACGGCTGCACCAACGAAGATTGCCCTGCCGCCCTGTTGGCGGGTCTCGACATGTATATGGCGCCCGACAGCTGGCGCGGGCTCTACGAGAACACGCTGGCGCAGGTGAAATCGGGAATCATCCCCGAGGCGCGGCTCGATGATGCCGTGCGCCGCATATTGCGGGCAAAGATCCATTACGGCCTGTTCGACGAAAAGCGTCCCTCCGAGCGCGCACTGGCTGGCCGCAAAGACCTCCTCGGCTCAGCCGAACACCGCGCAATTGCGCGTCAGGCCGTCAGGAAATCGCTCGTCCTCCTGAAGAACGAGAACGGCGTCCTGCCCATTCGCCCTGATGCGAACGTGCTCGTCGCGGGCAATGGCGCCGACAGCATCTCCAAACAGGCCGGTGGCTGGACCCTCACCTGGCAGGGCGGAGGGATGGACAATGACATGTTCCCGAACGGGGATTCCATCCTCGATGGCATCGCGGCGGTGGACAGCGCAGTCACCTATAGTGTGGACGGCAGTTATACCGAGCGGCCCGACGTCGCGATCGTCGTCTTCGGTGAGGATCCGTATGCGGAATTCCGGGGTGATGTCGACCATCTCGCCTATGACATAGACGGCTCGAAGGAGCGCAAGCTCCTGCAAAAGCTGAAAGCCGACGGCATCCCGGTCGTCAGCGTCTTGCTGTCGGGCCGCCCGATGTGGGTGAACCCCGAGATCAACGCGTCCGATGCCTTCGTCGCCGCATGGCTGCCGGGCAGCGAGGGTGCGGGCATTGCCGACGTCCTGTTCAGCGATGAAGCAGGCCAGCCGCGCTACGACTTCCACGGCAAGCTCTCCTTCTCCTGGCCCCGGCGCGCCGAGCAGACCCCGCTCAATGTCGGCGATGCCGACTATGATCCCCTGTTCGCCTATGGATACGGCCTCTCCTATGCCGCGCCCGGTAACGTGCCGGAACTGGACGAGACCGTCAGCGAGGCGCTCGTCTCGGCGCGGGCCAATGGCACCTTCTTCGAAAAGGGCAGTTTCGTCGCTGACTGGGCGCCCGCCATGTCGGGCAATGTCACGCAATCGCGCGTCGATCATCGGGCGCAGGAAGACGCCCTCCTGTTCACCCTCGGCGACGGCCAGTCCCGTATCGATTTCACCGACGGCAAGGCACGCAATTTCATGCGCGAATCCAATGCCGACATCGAACTCGCCGTGACCCTGAAATCCGATGTCAGCGGCAGTGTCGAAATCGGCATGCGCTGCGAGGGCGAAGACTGCGCCAGCTATCAGGCGCTGCCTGCCGCTGAGGCGCCCGCCGGCGAGTGGACCGAGCTTCGCGTGTCGCTCAGCTGTTTCGCCGGACTGAACTTGGACTCCGTGACGTCCCCCTTCAGCCTGCGTGCGACCGGACCCGGTACCATCGCCGTTTCCGATGTCCGTTTCGCCGAGGATGCGGACAGCAAGGAAACCTGCCCGGGTGAATAGGCCGGATTCAGGGGCAGGCATGGTGCACATCGCGCATCCGGTGGTGCGGCTCGCGTCGCATGGCTATGCCGTCGCGCTTGATCCGGCACGTGGCGGACGGATCGTCTCTGCGACGTATGGCGGACTGGATGTGCTGCGGCCGGAGCCTGCGTCCGGCGCTGCCAGCGCCCTCGAGTCCGCCTGTTTCCCGCTCGTGCCCTTCTCCAATCGCATCCGCAACGGCGCGTTCATGCACCAGGGCCAGCGCTACCAGCTCGGCAAGAACTGGGAGGGCGATGCGCACGCTATCCATGGCGAGGGCTGGCTGCAGCCCTGGGAGGTCGTCGAGGCGACCGGCGCGCGTCTTCTGCTCCGCCTGCGCGGCACCGGCTGGTGGCCTTGGGCCTATGAATGCCTGCAGGAGGTCACGTTGGGCGAAAACGGGATTACCCTGTCGCTGACGCTCAGGAATACGGATACGCGGCCCATGCCCGCCGGGCTCGGCTTCCACCCGTATTTTCCGTGTACAAATCAAACCATGCTCCGGTTCGAGGCTGCCAGCGCCGCGCCGCCCATGGGGCAGGGCTCTCTGGTCTCCCAATCGCTCGATGCTGCGACCAGTTTTGCCGATGCGCGCCCGGTGTCGGAAACATGTCTCGACCACTGCTACGCGGGCTGGCGGGGCGCCGCCACGATCACCCAGCCGGATTCCGGCCTTCAGATAGAAATCAAGTCCGTTCGGGGCGCACATTATTGCGTGGTCTATACGCCCACGGACGCGCCCTATTTCTGTTTCGAGCCAGTCTCCCACTGCACCGCCGCCTTCGAAGCGCCCGCCCCCGAAGCCGCCGGACTCAGGCTACTGTCGCCCAGCGAGGAATTCGCCCTCGCCATTTCCATTGAGGCCAGGCTTTAGGCAGGCAAGGTGAAGCCGGCTGGGCGCCGCCCCTATGCGTCCCGGGGCATGAACAGGGTCAGGCGGCAGCCGCCATCAATGCTCGCATCCACAGTCAGTTCGGCAGACAATTGGCGCGAAAAGGCGGTCATCAGCTTCGATCCCAGTCCGCCGCCATTCTGGGTCTCGGAAGACGTCGATGGATCAAAGCCGCGGCCATTGTCAGATATGTTCAGGGTGGTGCCGTCCGCGTCGACGTCGAGCGAGATGCGTATCTGGCCGCCAGCCGGGCCGAAAGCGTATTTCATGGCATTCGTGACGGCCTCGACGATGAACAGGGCCATGGGGATGGCATCGTCCGCCGGGCGCGCCACGTCGGCATAGGTCTGGATGATCTCGACACGGGATTCGTCCATGCCCAGGGCTTCTGACAGGTGCGTGACAAGACCGCTCAGGAACGGCTTCAGCCGGACCTGTTCGAGGCGCTCGTTCTGGTAGAGTGTCTGGTGGACGATCGCGAGGGCGTCGATCCGGTGGCGCGCCGCTGCGATCGCCGCCTTGGCTTCGGGGTCGCGCAACTGGCGGCCCTGAAGGTTGAGGAAGCTTGTCACGATCTGGAGATTGTTTTTCACGCGGTGGTGAATCTCGCGAACGGCCTCATCGCGGCTTGCAATGGCCAGTTTGAGGTCCTTGTCGCGTTCGCCAATATCCTTGGCCATCACGTCCATCGCATGCGCGAGCTTGGCGATCTCATCAGGTGCCTTGTCAAACGTCTCCCCGGCCTTGAACTGGTAGCGACCGGCGCCATAGACCCTGACCGTACGGGTCAGCCGCGACAGCCAGCGCAGGACGAGGGAATCGATCGCGATCCAGACCGCCAGCAAGGCCACTGAGAAGGCGACCAGCGGCAGGCCGATCGACCTGACCGGGCGCAATGTGAAGTCGCTCCACAGGCCGGGCGACTTGCGCGAGATGGCCGCAAAGACGTTGCCCGGGCCCACGGGTTGGATCACCACGTCGAGCGACTCGCCATCCTCGCCCGTCAGGACGAACAGCTCAGCCGATTCCGCGTTTGCAACGCTTGAGACCCAATCGGGATCGACCTTCGCAAACCGTTCGCTGCCAAAGGATTCGCCGCGGTCGTCCAGCAGCGCCACTTCGACGCCGTCGGGCAGGGCGTCGGCGTGCGTCAGCGATGCCAGCTGCTCGGTTCGCAGTTCGAGGGCGGCAGACCCTGCAAACGCGCCCTCGGCATCTTCAAGGCGAATGAGGATGGCAAACAGCCACTCCTCGCTCCGGTCGCTGAAATACGTGTCGCTACGAACCGTCTTCTCGCCGCGTTTCAGCCGCGCATTATTCTCGGGATCGGGAAGGGACCACCCGGGGGCAGATACGGCCGAACAGGTCGCGACACCCTCAGTATCAAAGCGGGCCACATTCGCCAGAGGCAGGATGCGGTCCTTGAGGATGTTGAACACTTTCTTGCAGCGCCTGCGCACCAGGTCATCCCGGTAGAGCGTCAGCATCAGCGTGGCTTCGTTGATCGACTGCTCAACCCCATCGAGAGAGGCGTCGGCGACCAGCAGCAGGTTGGCGCGGCGATCATCCATCCCCTTGGTGGCGTCCAGATAGGCGGAGATGGCAGACAGCATCAGGATCGGAGTCAGGGCCGCCACCAGCGTCATGACGAGGCGCTTGCGTAGCGATCCTGACTTCGCATTCTGTGAGGTTTGGCTGGGCTCAGCTTGTCGGCGCACGGGCGATCTCGTCCGCTTGCTTCATGATGTCGTCAAAGGCTTTGTCAGCCGACATGCCTGAGTCACTATTATAGCCGATGGAATTTGACTCCAGTATCTCGATCACCGCCTTGCGGGCGCGCGAGACCCGGCTCTTGATCGTACCGACGGCACAGCCGCAGATTTCGGCCGCTTCCTCATAGGCCATCCCACCCGCACCGACGAGGATCAGGGCCTCTTTCTGGTCGACGGGCAGCAGGGCGAGCGCATTGCGCAGGGCAAGCAGCTCGAGCGCGTCAGCCGGATTGCTGTTGGACACCAGTGTCGCCTCGGCCACTTCCGGGTCCAGCGGCTGGCGGCGCCAGCTGCGGCGCTTTTCCGAATAGAACGCATTGCGCAGGATCGTGAACGCCCAGGCTTTCATGTTCGTTCCAGCCACGAAGCTCTCGCGGGCATTCCATGCTTTCAGCATGGCGTCCTGTGCCAGGTCGTCAGCCAGCGAAGCATCGCGGCACAGGCTGCGGGCAAAGGCGCGCAAGTGAGGAATGAGTGTGGTCAGTTCCTGCTTGAATGTCGCGTCGTCGAGTGTCGTGCGGTCATCGGTCATGCGCGGCACCTCACTTATCTGACGTGGAAGGTTTCGAGGACTTCTTCTTCTCTGCCTCTTCGAGCAGTTTCAGGAACTCGTCCGGAACCTCTTCCTTGGCGACATCTTCATAAATTCGGCGAAGCTGGTCCCCGATTTTGGCACCGCGACGTTTCAGGTCAGCATCTGATTTCTGCTGGCCTGGCTGTTTTTTTTTGTTCATTGGCTGGACTCTGGATTCGATCAAGGGATGGTACCTGCTGGACAACTCACATAGTGCAACAGTGGGCGACAGCATTGGTTCCACCAGAAAACAATTAATTTCGCATCGCATGCAACCTTTTCGGGTGCCGCGAGTTGTAAACGAAGATTCAAATCAAGAGGGTTACTATGGACTTGGTACAGAAATTCGCGCCCCACTTGCCACTGTTGCGCCGCTACGCGCGCGCGCTGACGGGCAGCCAGGACAGCGGAGACGCCTATATCCGAGCCTCTCTGGCAGCCCTTGTGGAAGATCCCGACCAGATCGACAGCGCAATCGACCCGCGTACGGCCCTTTACCGCTTTTTCCATGTCATCTGGGGCGGTACGGGCGGGCAGCTGGAAAGAGACACCGACGTCTCGGGCGCTGCCGCCGACCGCCGGCTCCAGGCGCTGGCGCCGATACAGCGTCAGGCCTTTCTCCTCACCGCCTTGGAAGGCTTTTCCGTCAAGGACGCGGCCTATATTCTCGGCGTGTCCGTGGAAGAGCATGGTGAGCTCGTGAATGCCGCCCACCGGGATATCGAGCAGGATCTCAAGACCAGGGTGCTGATCATCGAGGACGAGCCGATCATCGCGGCCGACCTGGAAAACCTTGTCGGCGATCTCGGACATGAAGTGACCGGCAACGCCACCACGCGGTCCGAAGCCATCGACATGGCCAAGGCCAATCCGCCCGGACTCGTCCTGTGTGATATCCAGCTGGCTGACGGATCGTCCGGTATCGATGCGGCCCATGACATCCTCGCGCTGATGGATGTGCCGATCATCTTCATCACGGCCTTCCCGGAGCGCTTGCTTACCGGCGAGCGGCCCGAACCGACCTTCCTGATTCCGAAACCGTTTCAGGAAAACACAGTCAAGGCTGCCATCGGCCAGGCCCTGTTCTTCAATCCGGCCGGGACGCCCAACGTCTCGGCCTGATAACCTGCTCTGCCGGCAACGCGCCGTCCTGCCCCATTCCCTGATCACTGCAAAAGGAAATTCAAAATGCGAAAACTGACATCAACAGGCCTCGTCCTTGCCGGCATGCTCGCGCTGACGGCGTGTGGCCAGGGGACGAGCGCGGAAAAGCAAGGCGAGAAGATGGATTCCGCCATTGAAGAGGCCACCGGCCAGGAGATCGATCGCGGTGACGGCGTCATGGAAAATGCTGGCGAAGTCATCGACGACATGACGGGCCAGGAAAATGATGACCCTGTCGACGCCATTCACGACGCCGCCGAAGAAGCGGCCGACCCGTCCTGATCCAGGCCTGAACGTCTGCCGTCCCGGTCGATGCCGGGACATCAGGCGACGGAATACTCGGGCTGATGCCCGCCATCCTCCCCCGCTTGCGGGGGAGGTGCCCCGTAGGGGCGGAGGGGGAACGCGACTCTCGCGGCGCCTCGCCAGGCTTCTGCTCCAGCTCTTCTTTCCCTCACCTTATCCAACCTACATCCCGCTCGCGCTATACTGCGCCCATGAGCCATCCGCCCGACTTGATCCATCACGGCCTCGAACAGGCGCGGCTTGCGCTGTTGGCGGTGATCAACATGACCAATGCGCAGCTGCGCCCGCTGACGCTGAAGCGCAGCCTGAAGCGGCGCGCCTCCGGGCGGTTGAAACAGCTTGAGATCATCGTGCGGCGGCTGCTCACCCTGATGGCGCTCGGCCTCACCCTGCCGGCGGTCCGTCTGCGGACCGGCCTCACCCCTGCCACCCCCGTGCCGCTCCCCGAGGGCGCCGAGACCGTCACCTTCCCGGCCCCGTACCGTTTCGCCCTGTCAGGCCGGGTGCAGCCAGCCGTGGACCCCGACGCCTCCGGGCTGTTTCCGGGGTGTGTCCGGGCATCCGGCCCGGTCCCCGCCGCGCCCTTCCTCGCCCGCGTCAGCGCCCTCTACAAGGTGCTCGAAGCGCCGGACCTCTATGCCAGACGGCTCGCCCGGTCACTGGATCGCCAGCGCAAACGCGGCGACCCGAAGCCCGTCGCCCTGCCCATGGCCAGCGCCTATCGTTTGCGCCCCGAACTCGGCGCCATCGCCACGGCCCTGCCGGGGATGCTGAACGCCGCGCTGGAGACGTGGGACAATTCAAGCTGAGTCCGACAGGCTTGTCAGACCAGTGGCCGGGCATTCTGCGGAGTGTGCGGACGCGCCCGCATCCCGTGTTCCCGGCCGACGCCGGGACCTCAGGCCATTGGAGAAAGGGATACGCCGCATGAGACCCCGGCCTGGGCCGGGGGTACAGGTTACGAGACGACGGCTTCGCCCAAATATTGATCGAGGAAATCCTGGTGCGTCGGCAGCCGGGCGACGGCATTGGCGATATTCGTGCTGAGGCCGGTCAGCGCCGTCTGCATCTGGTCTTGCGACATCAGGCGGCCGAGATGGTGGCGCCCCTGCGGCTGGAGGCGCTGACCCATCATCACCTGCAGCCAGGAATCGACCTGGAAGAGTTCGGATTTCTCCTGCGAGACCAGGCCGGTATCGCGGAACAGGTCGAGCCGGCCGCGCAGCGTGTCCGGAATGTCCATCGCCGCCCGGTCGCGCCAGAAGGCGCTGTCGGTACGCTCTGTGAGGTTATAGTGCAGCACGATGAAATCGCGGATCTGCTCCAGTTCGACCCGCGCCAGGTCGTTGAAGCGCCGTGTCAGGGCCGGGCTGAGTCCGTGGAAGGGGAACATCTGGACAAGGCGCATGGCATGGATCTGGATCAGGTGGATCGAGGTTGATTCCAGCGGTTCGACAAAGCCGCTCGACAGCCCGATCGAGACGCAATTCTTGACCCAGACCTTGTCGCGGCGCCCGGTCCGGTAGCGGATCAGGCGCGGCTCGGTCAGCGGTTCGCCCTCGATCCCGGCCAGCAGGCGCGCATGCGCTTCGTCGTCCGAGAGATTGGCACCGCAATAGACGAGGCCGTTCCCGACGCGGTGTTGCAGGGGAATCCGCCAGCGCCAGCCGGCATTATGCGCGATGGCACGGGTGAAAGGCAGGGCAGGGCCCGTCGACTCGGTCTGCACCGCAAGGGCGCGGTCGGTCGGCAGCCACCGGGTCCAGTCCTCGAAGCCGGTGTCCAGCGTCTTGCCGATCAGCATGGCGCGAAAACCCGTGCAGTCGATGAACAGGTCGCCCTTTATCCGCTCGCCATTTTGCAGGACAAGCGCCGTGATATTGCCGGTTTCGCTGTCCTGATCGACCGTCTCGATCAGGCCCTCGATCCGCTTGGCGCCAAAGGATTCGGCGAACTGGCGCAGGAAGCCGGCATAGAGGCTGGCATCGAGATGATAGGCGAAATTGAGCCGCGATTGTTCCGATGTGGCAAACTTCCCGGCCTCGGCGGCCTTCAGCTCGAGGCAATAGTCGCCGAGTTCCCTGGCGAGTCCCATCTCGCGGGCCTGCAGCCAGATATGGTGGAAGTCGGCCATCCAGGTCGATTTCCCGACTGCGCCGAAGGAGTGGAAATAGCGGTCACCGATCTCGCCCCAGTTCTCGAAAGAAATGCCGAGCTTGAACGTCGCCTGCGTCGCCCGCATGAAGGCGCGCTCGTCGATGCCGAGCAGGTGATGGAAAGTCCGGTGCGTCGGGATCGTCGACTCGCCGACGCCGACCGTTCCGATCTCGTCGGACTCCACGAGCGTGATATCCAGGAGCGGACCAAGCTGGCGCGAAAGCGCCGCCGCGACGATCCAGCCCGCCGTGCCGCCGCCGGCGATAACCACTTTCCTCACACTCTGTTCGTCCAAGATCGTCTCCTTCTCCGCGATTCAGCGATTGAGGCGCTGCAGCAATTTCGCGCGCAGGCGTCTGGCGCGGGTCTCGTCCATCGGAGCAAGATCGCCCCGGGCATGGTCTGGCAAATGGGCGCCGGCCTGGTCGGCAGGTCCGAAGACATAATAGTCGAACAGGGCCTTCCAGGCGCGCTTTTCCTGGTCGGGCCGGTCGCGCAGGCTGAGCAGGCCGTGAAGCAGCGTATTCTGCGGCGTATCGATATAGGCCGGCGACGTGTTCCACCAGTAATTGACCAGCGTGTTGAAGTCGCTGAGCGCCTCGACATGGTGCCACCAGAGCGCCGGATAGAAGAGCGCATCGCCCGGTTCGAGCTCTGCGACTTGCGCCGCGTCCAGCGCCTCGCGGAAGCGCGGATGGCTCTCGAAATCAGGGTTCTGGAAGTCGACCATGCTGACGACCTGCCCGCCCGGCGTGGGCTCGAGCGGACCTGGATAAAGACTGGCAATTTGCTCCGGCGGGAAGAGGGTGAAACGCCGCTGCCCGACAAGGCAGCAGGCAATATTGTTCGACATATCATAATGCGCGGTCGCCGTGGTGCGATTGCCGATCCAGACGCTGACAACCGGTGGGTTTTGCTCGAACATCGGATCGTTGAGGACGAGATCGTTCCCGGCCCGAAAACCCGGGAAATAAAGATCGGCATCGGTCGAGCCGATATAGACTGACGGCGCATCGGAATTGCCGAGGTGTTCGCGGATACGGTCCAGATAGTCGCCGAGCTGACCCCGCCCGCGCTCGAAATTCAGGCCGGTCACATCGTCATTGTAGAAATACCGTCCTTTAATGTCCGGCGCGCATGTATACCCAACAACCGGGCGCCCCTGATAGAAGGACAGGAGATGCGCCATCGCGGCCTCTGCCGACTCGCGGCCCGCGTGTGCAAGCGGCCAGTCTTTCGCCACGCCCTTCAGGATGGCCGGCGTCTCCTCCCGGATCAGGTCGCCATAGGGAATTGCATCCGGGGCGAGGCCTTCAATGATCCGTGTCTTGCGCTTAATGTCGACCATCACGTGGCGGTGTCCTATGGCGAAGCTTGAGCAGATGCGGCGCGCTTCGCATTCTTGAGTGCTATCAGTCGGCTGACATTGGGAAACGAGGCCAGGACGAGGTAGGCGGCGCGCAGGAAGCCGGATGCGTGCAGTCGCTCCAGTTCCGCCCCGCTGAGCGCCGCCAGCCGCTCCTCGCTGATCGAATAGATGTCCGGCACCTTGTAGGATGTATGGTCGTCGAGCCGGATGTCCAGCGAGGCCGGCTCGATCAGGTCGGCCGCCTCGAACGCGGCAAACATCGGTTCGGCGATCTCCGCGCCCCTGTTGATGACGCGCAAGACAT
>CAXBCO010000003.1:0-661877 GCA_963973995.1 uncultured Alphaproteobacteria bacterium | reverse complement strand
CAGAGGATGCCTACAAGGATGGCGGCGTCGGACTCGGCCTGGCCATTGTGAAGCGACTCACCGATCTGCTCGGGGGTGCGATCGATGTCGTCAGCTCGCCGGGCTGTGGCGCGGCGTTCTCTGTCATCCTGCCGCTTCAGCGGTCCGGGCAGGCGACCAGCCATGATGAACTTGTCCTGGGCGGCAAGGTCGGCCTGGTTGGCCTGCCACCCGTCACATGCCTGTCGATAGCCGCTGCGCTGGACGACGTGCAGGCCGTACCGGTCCTGGTCGACCCGTCGCGCGGACGCCTGCCAAAAGGCGTTGATGTCCTGCTGATCGGCGCCGACCTCCCGGAAGCGACCGTCAAGGCCTATGCCAGGCTTGCGCCTGCGCTCGTTGTCGTGCGTCCGGAAGACCGGGGCGCGCTGCCGCGGTTCCGCGAACTTGGTTGTGTTGGCTGGCTCGTGCGTCCGCTGCGCACATCGTCGCTTGCCGAGCGGATTTTCCTCGTGCGGTCCGGTGGCGAAGCCGTGGACGAGCCGGAAGCGGAAACCGGTGCGGGTCATATCCTCATCGCAGATGACAACCCGGTCAACGCGCTGATCGCACGCCGCGCCTTGGAATCGGCGGGATTCACGGTCACAGTGGCGTCAACTGGCAGCGAAGCACTGGAGGCCGCAGGCGACATGGACCCCGTTCTCATCCTGATGGACCTGCGCATGCCAGTGATGGACGGTTTCGAAGCCATGCGCCGCTTGCGGGCAGCGGGCTCTGCTGTGCCGATCATTGCCGTCTCGGCAGAGATCAACCCGGATATTGAGCGCCGTGCCATGGCGGCAGGTGCCGATGGTGTCGCTGCGAAACCGCTGGATGCCGAGGCGCTCCGCAGCCTCGCCATCCGCTGGACGGCGCCTCGGGCTGCGTCTGCAGGCGTCGCATGAGCGAGGCGGCGGTCCCTCCGCTCCCCCTGAAGAAACCGCCTCGCGTCGTTCGCGCCCTCAGGGCGCTGCGCGACCGGCGTATGGCCGCCATGGCGCTGTTCGCCTTTGCCGCCGGCCTTCCGATGGGCGTCACGCTCGGCCTGCTCAATGCCTGGCTCACCAAGCTCGGCATCACGCCCTCGACCATCGGCACGCTGTCACTGCTGACGCTCGGCTATTCATTCAAATATCTATGGGCACCGGTCTTCCAGACGGCCCGCCCCGCGCCGCTGACCGGCTTCCTTGGCGGTCGCCGGTCCTGGCTGCTGCTGTTCCAGGCCATCATGGTCGTCCTGATCGGTATTTTTGCCTTCACCAATCCGGCCGAGAATATCGGCCTTGTCGCCCTCATCGCCCTCATCATCGCGCTCGTCTCGCCGACGCACGACATCGTGCTCGATGCCTGGCGCATCGAGGTGGCCCGTTCGGACGAGGACAAGGACCTGATGTCCGCCCTCTACCAGTTCGGCTACAAGTCGGCCGGCTTCATCTCGGGCTTTATCGCGCTGCTCGTCGCGGCGCGTGCTGGCTGGACGGCGACATTCCTGATGGTCGCCTTCGTGCTGGCCCTGTCGATGATTGGCAGCATCATTGCGCCGGAGCCGGCAAGCTCGAAGACTCCCAATGCCGACCGCCTGTCCTTCCTGGCCAGCCTGCCGCGGCGCGTGTCGACGCCGGCCGTCACGGTGGTCGCTATCGGCTGGCTCATCGGCTTTGTGATGATCCTTGTCTTCGTGATGCAGTCGCTTTTCTCCGCGACCCCCCCGTCTGGCGGCACCTTCGTGCGCTCTGAAGGCCCTTGGATCGTTGGTCTGACCGTACTGGTCCCGGCGATCGTGTCAGCGATCCTTGTCTTTCAGTTTGGTGCAAAAGCAGATGAAACGCCTGCGCGCATCGCCAACGAGACGCGTGCCGAATCGGTGCTCCGCAACCTGTTCCGGGCGATCTTCGATCCGCTGATGGAGCTGATTTCACGCCTCAAATGGGGCGCCGTCCTGGTCCTGTTGCTGGCGCTGACCTACCGGTTCACGGACGCAGTCTGGGGCGCGTTTGCCTATCCGTTCTATCTCGGCGACCAGTTCGGCGCGCTCGGCCACTCGCTGGACGATGTCGCCATTGCCTCCAAATTCTTCGGCGTCGTTGCCACGATACTCGGCTCGCTGCTCGGCGCCGTGCTGATCGCCGTGCTTGGCCGCATGCCGGTCTTCTTTGTCGGCGGCATCGTCGCGGCGGCGACCAACCTGCTCTATGCAGACCTCGCGGCGGGCGCGACCGTGCTCGACGGGTTCCTCCACATCTCGCATCTCGGGCCACCGCTCAGCGCGCTGGCAGACTGGGCGGCGAAACTCTCGCCGGATGTCGTGGCTGCCGACCAGGGCCAGCGCATGGCGCGCCTGATGGTCACGATCTTTGCCGAAAACATCGCTGGCGGCTTCGCGCTCGTTGCGATTACCGCCTACCTGACCTCTGTCGTGAATCCGCGCTTTGCCGCCGTGCAGTACGCGCTGCTCGCCTCGCTCACCATGCTGATCGGCACGCTGGGGCGTCCGTGGCTTGGCGAGATCATCGAGAGCCAGGGCTATTATACCGTGTTCATGATCACGTTCTGGCTCGGCGGCGTGGCCGTTGTCCTGTCCATTCTCGAATGGGTTCGCCAGGCCCGCGACACCAGCGGGTCAACGAGCCTGGTCCTGGCGCAGGACGACTGAGCGGCGTGCCGAAAAGTGGCCCGCAGTTTTCGGGGACACGCCGCAACTTAAGTATATGTCTGCTCAGTCGCCGTGCACACGGTCGACGTCATAGGCCGCAATCGTCGCGAGATTGACGATATCGCCCACCGTGGCACCGAGTGACGCTATCTGCACCGGCTTTTCGAGACCCAGCAGCATCGGCCCGATCACGGTTGCCCGGCTCATCGATTCCAGCAGCTTGGTCGAGATCGACGCGGCGTGGATCGCTGGCATGACCAGTACGTTGGCCGGGCCCTTGAGGCGCGAGAACGGATAGAGCAGGGAATGGTTCGGGTTGAGCGCGATGTCGGCATTCATGTCGCCTTCGTACTCGAAATCGACCCCCGGCATCCGGTCGAGGATCGCGACCGCCTCGCGCACTTTCTCGCCGCGTTCGCCCATCGGGTTGCCGAAGGTCGAATAGGAGAGGAATGCAACGCGGGGAACAAAGCCCATGGCGCGCACGGCGCCGGCGGCTTCGAGGGCAATATTGGCAAGGTCTTCGCCCTGCGGCAGTTCGGTGACGCTCGTGTCGGCGATGAATACGGTCCGGCCGCGGTTGATTACCATCGACATGCCCATAAGGGCCTTGTCGGGCAGGGCGTCCAGCACGAGCAGGGCGTCATTCAGCGCCACGTCATAATTGCGGGTCACGCCTGTCACCATGCCGTCCGCATCGCCATTCTTCAGCATGCAGCAGCCGAAGATATTGCGGTCCTGGTTCACCAGGCGCTGCACGTCACGCTTCAGGTAGCCGTCGCGCTGCAGGCGCGAATACAGGAGATCTGTATAGACCGGATTATTGTCAGACAGGCGCGCATTGATGATTTCCAGCGTCCCGGCCGGCACGCCCATTTGCTCCATCATCCGTTCGACCTGGGCCTCGCGTCCGATCAGGATCGGATGGCCAAGTCCCTGGTTCTTGAAGCTGAAGGCGGCGCGAACGACAGCGGGCTCTTCGCCCTCGGCGAACACGATGCGGCGCTGGACGTCCTTGGCGCGGGCCTGGACACCCTGCACGAAAGCTGCCGCCGGATCGGCCCGCCGCACGAGCGAGGCGCGATAGGCGTCCATGTCGGCGATGGGTGTGCGCGCGACGCCTGTGTCCATCGCGGCCTGCGCCACGAAGGGCGGGATAAAGCTGATGAGGCGCGGATCGAACGGGCTGGGAATGATATAGTCGCGGCCGAAGCTCGGGCGCGCGCCGTGATAGGCGGCGGCCACTTCGTCCGGCACGTCCTCGCGGGCAAGTTCGGCCAGCGCCTGGGCCGCGGCAACCTTCATTTCCTCATTGATGCCCCGTGCGCGCACGTCCAGCGCGCCGCGGAAGATATAGGGAAAGCCGAGCACATTATTGACCTGGTTGGGATAGTCCGACCGACCGGTTGCGATGATCGCATCGTCACGCACCGACTTGATGTCTTCCGGCGTGATTTCCGGGTCGGGATTCGCCATGGCGAAGATGATCGGATTCTTGGCCATGGATTTGACCATGGCCTTTGAAATGGCGCCCTTGGCCGAGAGGCCGAGGACACAGTCGACGCCCTCCATGGCTTCGCTCAGTGTGCGCTTCGACGTCTTGACGGCGAAGGCGGACTTGAACTGGTCCATCCGCTCGGTGCGGCCCTCATAGACAACGCCGGTCGAGTCACACATCAGGATGTTCTCGGCCTTCACGCCGAGATGGCAGATCAGGCCTGCCACGGACAGGCCTGCAGCCCCGGCGCCGGAGACGGCCACGGTCAGGTCTTTCAACTCGCGCCCGGTAATGTGGCAGGCATTGATAATGCCGGCGGCAGCGATGATTGCGGTGCCGTGCTGGTCATCATGGAACACCGGAATGTCGAGTTCTTCGCGCAGGCGGCTTTCGATGATGAAACAGTCAGGCGAACCGATATCCTCGAGGTTGATGCCACCCCACGTGTCGCCAATGTTACGGACCGTGCGGATGAAATCCTCCACGTCCGTCGTGTTCACTTCCACGTCGACGCTGTCGATGTCGGCAAAGCGCTTGAACAGGACGCATTTGCCTTCCATCACCGGCTTGGAGGCCATGGGGCCGAGATTTCCCAGCCCGAGAATCGCCGTACCGTTCGTAATCACCGCAACCATGTTGCCCTTTGACGTATAGTCATACGCCTTGTCCGCATCCTCAGCGATCGCCAGGACAGGAATGGCAACGCCCGGGCTGTAGGCCAGCGACAGATCGCGCTGCGTGCCCATGGGCTTTGTCGGCGCCATGGAAATCTTGCCCGGAGTAGGCTTGGAATGGAAATCGAGCGCTTCCTGATCAGTGAAGTTTGGACGCTTGGTTGTCATGGGAAAGGGTAGTCCGATGCTAACGAGTGAAAGGGCGGCTAGCGATTGACCCTAGGCCTCACCGCCGAGCGTGCCAACCGCAAATATCGTCCATGTCGTCGCGGTTTCCGGCTATTTCATGGCGTGTCACAGCGCGAACGCTTTGCGAATCTGCAGCCGAGGCGCTAGCGTCCGCCTCCATGGCCGATACTGCGATTCCCTCGAAAAAGGCTGCCGAAAAAGGCAACGCGCCGACGCCATTTATGGTGCAGTATCTCGGCATAAAGGCCCGCCATCCCGACGCACTGCTTTTCTTCAGGATGGGGGACTTTTACGAGCTCTTCTTCGACGACGCCGTCGAGGCGTCCCGGATCCTCGACATCACGCTGACATCGCGCGGCGAACATGATGGTAAGCCCATTCCGATGGCCGGTGTTCCTTATCACGCGGCTGAAGGTTATCTTGCCCGCCTGATCAAATCCGGTGCGCGCGTTGCCGTGTGCGAGCAGACAGAAAGCCCGGCTGAAGCGAAGAAACGCGGGTCGAAATCCATCGTCAATCGTGACATCGTCCGGATCGTCACGCCGGGCACATTGACCGAGGATTCCCTGTTGCCAGCGCGGCAGGGTCAGGCCCTCGCCGCGATCGCGCTGGCCAATGGCGGGGCCGACGCAGCGATTGCGGTCTGCGATGTGTCGACGGGACGCTTCGATGTTGCGCCTGTCACCCCCGGCGCATTGGCGGATGCCTTGCTGGGCTGGCCGCTTCGTGAACTGCTTGTCAGCGCGGCAGATATGGACCGCCCGGCACTCGCTGCGGTCGTGTCCGCCGCAAGTGCGCCGGTGACCGAACGGCCGGCCCGGGCTGCGACACCGAAAACCGGTGAAGCCTTGCTCAAGCAGACATTCGAGGTGGCTGCGCTCGAAGCCTTCGGGGATTTCTCCAAGGCCGAACTCTCCGCTATCGGCCTGTTGCTCGACTATGTACTGCTTACGCAAGCTGGCGCGGATATCCGTCTCGATCCGCCCCAGCGTCCACCGGCGAGCGGGCATCTCGCGATTGATCCGGCCACCCGCGCCAGCCTCGAAATAGACCGCGCCATGAACGGCGCGCGCGAGGGATCGCTCCTTGCCACCATCGACCGCACCGTCACGGCCCCCGGTGCCCGCCTGTTGGCGACCCATCTCTCGCGCCCATCGCTCGACCGTGCTGAAATTGAGTCCCGACTCGAAGCTGTGGCCTGGCTCGTTGCGGATACGGATGTCCTGGACGCGCTTCGCAGCCGTCTGAAGGCGGCACCAGACCTGGAACGCGCCCGCACGCGGCTTCGGCTCGGACGGGGCGGGCCGCGCGACCTGCAGGCAATCGGGCGGGCGCTGTCGGCGGGCGATGCTGCCGCACGCGAACTGGCCGCTGTCGAGGGCGGTGTCCCCTCGCGCCTGGAAGCGGCCATCAGGGCGCTTCTTCTGGCGAATACGCCTGACCTCAAGGCCTTCGCCTCGGACCTCTCGCAGGCCCTGAATGACAGCCTCCCCATGCTGGCCCGCGACGGCGGATTCATCGCGCCGGGATGGGACAGCGCCCTCGATGATGCACGCGGCCTGCGCGATGACAGCCGCCGCATCATTGCCGAACTGCAGGCGCGATATGCGCGTGAGACCGGCATTTCCGCGCTGAAGATCAAGTTCAACAATGTGCTGGGCTATTTTATCGACGTTCCGGCCCGGCATGGTGATGCGCTGATGGCGCCGCCGCTATCGGAGACGTTCATCCACCGACAGACCCTGGCCGGGAATGTCCGCTTCTCGACGCGTGAACTGTCCGATCTTGCAGGCCGCATATCGCGCGCTGAAGAAGAAGCCAAAGCGCGCGAAGGCGAATTGTTCAACGAATTTTGCGCGGGCGTCGACGCGCTCAATGAAACTCTCGCGACATCGGCCCGGGCGATTGCCGACCTGGATGTCGCCGGGGCCAACGCCGCATGGGCAATTGAAAGTGACGCCGTCAGGCCCGAGCTTGCCGACACGCATGTATTCGAGGCCACAGGCCTGCGCCATCCGGTTGTCGAGGCCGCGCTCAAGCGCGACGGCAAGGGCTTCACCGCAAACGACCTGAACGTTGATGCGGGTGGGGAAGGGGGCGCGCGGCTCCTGCTCGTCACCGGACCTAACATGGCCGGCAAGTCGACCTATTTGCGGCAAGCCGCCCTGGCGGTCATCATGGCGCAGGCGGGCTGCTTCGTGCCCGCCCGTTCGATCCGGCTTGGCCTCGCTGATCGTGTATTCTCGCGCGTCGGCGCTTCGGACGATCTTGCCCGCGGCCGGTCGACCTTCATGGTCGAGATGGTCGAGACGGCGGCGATCCTGACACAGGCGACGCCAGCCAGTTTCGTCATTCTTGATGAAGTGGGACGTGGAACGTCGACCTATGACGGACTTGCCATTGCTTGGGCCGCCGTCGAGCACCTGCACGGCGTCAACGCCTGCCGCGCCCTGTTTGCCACCCATTATCATGAGCTCACGCAGCTGGCGGAAGACCTGCCTGGCGCGGCCAATGCATCCTTGCGGGCGCGCGAATGGAAGAACGACCTGGTTTTCCTGCATGAAATCCAGCCGGGACCGGCCGACCGGTCTTACGGCGTCCAGGTCGCGCGTCTTGCCGGCTTGCCGAAGCGCGCGGTGACACGCGCCGCGCAGATTCTCAAGCGGCTGGAGGCCGATCCGAAAACGGCAGACAATCTTCCTCTGTTCGCGGCGGTTCTGGAGCCCACACAGGAATTCGGCGGCGATGACGTGCCGGCTGCCCCCTCCCGGCTTGTCCAGATACTTGACGACGTCGACCCTGATGCCCTGACGCCGCGCGAGGCGCTGGACTTTGTTTATCGTCTGAAAGCGGAAACAAAAAACGCCTGATACGTTCGCAAATTTGTTGGATACTTGTGTCGATAGTACTAGTGTTACCGGCGGGTCGGAGGTTGCAGGCCTTGGATCGCAATTCCGGGATGAAGCGCCTCGAAAAAGCGCTCATCTCTTACGGATGTCAAAAACCGGAGGCACAAACATGTCAGGCAAGGCAGGAAACACTACTGAAGGCACGCTCTCCCGCGCCCAGATTCGCCTTGAACTGGAGAGTGCCCGAAAGACCGTCGACCGCCTCGCCCGCACAATTCAGCTGGTCGGTAATGCGGGCGTGTCGGATCCGGAAACGTCCAACGAGTTGGACGTCCACCTTGGCGCCGCTTATGCCGCTGCCTATCGCTGGCTGCTGGAATCGCGTCTGCAGGCGACCGGGAACGGCGTCGCGGTCGCGCGCTGAGCCAGACTTAGGACGACTGGTTCATTTCGAGCGCTTGCAGCACACGCACAGCGGCCTGCAGGTCGTCGGCGTCGCCAAGCTGGTCGATGAGCTTTTTCGCATCGCGCCGGAGATCTTTCACCCGCAGGCGTGTCTCGGCCAAAGGCGACTTCTTGCCGACAGGCTCGAAAGGCTCGTAGAAAAAGTTGATTGGCTTTTTCAGCGCGATCGCGACTTCGCGCAGCCGTCCCGCAGACATGCGGCTGTGACCGGCTTCGTATTTCTGGATCTGCTGGAATGTGACGCCGAGGAGCTGGGCGAGCCCATCCTGCGTGAGACCCATCTCGCGACGCCCCTGGCGCAGCTGCTGGCCAACGAAACGATCTGCATCGGTTGGCTTTCTGGCGTCGTGGCCAGCATGTTTGGCTGATTTCAACATAATAAAAGCCACTACTCTGTATATGCTATCCAAAACAAGGAGAATGAGCAGGCATTTGTGACGAATTCTGCCAAATTGTGTGTTTAGATACCGATAATCGGCAAAATTCCTCCCCACAGGGAGATTTCTGATACCAAAGGGGGGTTATTCTTGCGCGTCGAGCGCCCCGCCAAGTGCGAGATATAGCGTGATTCGCGATTCGGTTTCCGCGCGACGCAGCGCGAGAAGCGTGCGGTCCGCCTGAAAACTGCGTTGCCGGAATGTCAGCACGTCGAGCAGGTCGATAGCGCCTTCCTTGTACTGGATTTCAGCGAGTTGCAGCGTTTCGCGTGCATTCTCGGCGGCCGTTTCGACAAAGCCGGCCCGGTTTCGCAAGGTCGCGACATCGTCCAGGCGGCCCTCGACATCCGCATAGGAATCAAGGACGCTTGCGCCATAATTGGCGAGCGCGATGCGGCCGCTGGCTTCAGCCGCGTCGATCCGCGCGTCTGTCAGGCCGCCGTCAAACAGCGTGTCGGCCAGCCGGATCCCGAGCGATAAAGCCAGGGCTGCCGGGTCCAGCACGTCGCCCAGGCTGTCTGTTGCACTCGAGACGCCGCCTGACAGCGACAGGCTGGGCCAGCGGCCGCTGCGGACGGCTTCGGTGCTTGCAAAGGCGGACCGGACGTCGGCTTCGGCGGACAGGATATCGGGGCGCCGGCGAAGCAGGTCGGCAGGCCGCCCGGCAAAAACGATATCGTCGATTTGAGGCAGTGCATCCGGCACGGTCATTGTACCTGCGGGATAGCGACCGAGCAGGACTTCCAGCCCTCGGATCGCACTGCGTTGCGAAGCCAGGGCCAGTTCCAGCGAATCCCGCGCGCTGGCCACATCGGACTCGGCAAGCACCTGCTCACGCCGGTCGGCCGCGCCGAGATCGTAGCGCACATTCACGATCCGCAAGGTCTCTACCTGAGCGGCGAACGTGGCGTGCGACAGGTCGACCTGATGGCCCGCATCAATGGCGACCGCATAGGCGCGCGCGACGCTCGCCGCGATGGACTCCCGGCTGGCACGATAGACGGCCCGGGCGCTTTGCAGGTCGAATTCCGACGCAAGGATGTCCGACCGGATCGCGCCCCACAGGTCGGCTTCCCAACTCGCTTCGAGGCTCGCGTTGTAGCGCTCGGCGAGGTCGAAATCCTCGAAATCGGACGATCCGCTGGCGCCTGCACCCGCACTGACGCTCGGCAGCAGGCCTGACCGGGACTGGCGCAGGAAGGCTTCTGAGCGCCGCACGCTCTCCGCGCTGGCTCGCAGGCTTGGATTGGCAGCGAGCGCTTCACGCATCAGCGCGAGCAGCGTGTCATCATGAATGATGCCAGCCCAGGTCGCGGCGACCTCGCCGTCCGTTTCGGGGCCGAACGCCCAGGCATCCGGCGCATCCAGCGCCGCCTGTTCCTGCGTTATCAAGGCCTGTGGAGACGGCCGGACAGCCGTTGACGAACAGGCCGGTACGACCGTTGCCAACAGGACCAATGCGAGGGCAGGGGTTGTCTTATTCATGTCTGAGAGCCTCGATGGGGTTGAGCTGCGCCGCCTGCCGGGCGGGAAAGAATCCGAAGAACAGGCCGATCAGGGCCGATGCGCCAATGGCTATGATCGCGATACGGGGAGAAATCTCAACAGGAAACTCGCCGAGTTTGGCCGCAAGGTTCGCAGCGCCCACGCCGAGAGCAGACCCGATCACGCCGCCAAGCAGGCACAGCGCCAGCGCTTCGGCAAGGAACTGGCCGAGAATATCGGTACCGCGTGCGCCGACAGCCATCCGCAAGCCAATCTCCCGTGTGCGCTCTGTCACCGATACGAGCATGATGTTCATCACGCCGACGCCGCCCACGATCAGCGAAACGGCAGCAGTGAAAGCGAGCAGCACGCCGAACGTGGCCTGCGTGCTCGACCGGGCGCGAATGAAGTCTGCAATATTGAACACACGGAAATCGTCGGTGCCGCCGGGTGGAATGCGCCGGATTTCCCTGAGGCGCGTCTCCAGCTGTTCCTGGGCCATGGTCATGTCATAGCCGTCCGCGATGCCGACTTCCATGCCGGTCACGTATTTGGCCACCGTCGGGTTGCCCCCGGTGATCCGGTTACGGGCGGTGTTGATGGGAACGATGATCACGTCGTCCCGGTCGCCACCGGGGCCGGCGGATGCGCCACGGGATTCAAGCACGCCGATGATTTCCAGCGGCACATTGTTTGCCCGAATCGTCTGGCCGACGGGATTGGTGCCTTCAAACAGGCTGTCGGCTACCGTCTTGCCGATTATCGCGACCGCTGCGCCGGAACTCACTTCGCGGTCGTCGAAAAGCCGCCCTTCAGCTGCACTCAGCGACTGAGTGGCGAAATAGTCGGTATTGGTCCCGTACAGACTGGTCGACCAATTGTCCTGGCCCGAGATGACGGTGACAGAACCTGAATTGCGGGCCGCGACGGCCGTGACGAAGGGTTCCTGCCGGATCAATTCAATATCGGCATCGGTAAAGGGCTGGTCTGATGATGCGCCGCCGGAGCGCGGGCCGCGGCGCGATGCTCCGGGAAAGATGGTCAGGTTGCTCGCGCCGAGACTGGCAATCTGCTCGTCCACCTGTTTGGCGGCGCCCTCGCTGATCGCCATCATGGCCATCACCGAGGCAACGCCGATCATGATACCCAGCATCGTGAGGAAACTGCGCAACGGATTGGAAATCAGCGCTTCGATGGCCGATTGCAGGGCGACACCGATTTTCATGCGCTTTTCCTTTCATCGCGTTCGACCTCACCATCGCGGAAATGGATCTGCCGCGACGTATAAGCGGCGACTTCCGGTTCGTGGGTCACCAGGATGACCGTGATGCCCTCTGACGAAAGCTCCGTCAGCAGGTCCATGATCCCTTCGGATGTCTTCGTATCCAGCGCGCCGGTCGGTTCGTCCGCCAGCAGGATTGACGGGCGCCCCGCCAGGGCCCGTGCAATCGCCACCCGCTGTTGCTGGCCGCCGGACAATTGCATCGGGCGGTGATCCATCCGGTCGCCAAGGCCGACCATTTCAAGGCATTCGCGGGCGCGTGCGGTCGCATCTTCAATCGGTTTGCGGGAATAGAGCAGGGGCAGTTTCACATTGGCGAGTGCGCTTGCGCGATGCAGCAGGTTGAACTGCTGGAAGACGAAGCCGATGGTCTCGTTCCTCAGGTCGGCCAGCTCATCCCGGCCGAGCTTCGACAGCGGCCGCCCCTTGATGGTCAGTTCGCCGCTTGTCGGCACATCCAGTGCGCCGATCATGTTCATCAGGGTCGACTTGCCCGATCCTGACGGTCCCATAATGGCGGTCATTTCGCCTTCGGTGAAGTCGAGATTGACCCCGCGCAGCGCGAACACTTCCTGTGTTCCCATCCGGTAGACCTTGGTCAGGTCGCGACAGGTGATGATGGGGGGCGTCCCGGCGGGCATGCTCAGTTGCCCGCCGCCGCGACCGTCAGGCGGGTCACGAAGACGTCACCTTCATCGGCCCCGTGAAGGATCTCGACATTCTGCCCGTCCGACAGCCCGACCGATACCGACACCGTCTTCAGCGTGCCGTCGCCGACAGGCTGGTAGAGTTCGACCCGTCGCTGCGACGCGCGTTCATTTATCGTCTTCTGCACGACGGCCAGTTCGTCCCGGCTGAGATTGCCGCGTAAGACCTTGTCGATGCGCGACTGGATTTTTTCGCGCATGCCGGACCGGTCGAACGTGGCGCCCGCCTCGCCCATGCTGGCACGGACCTTTTCCATCTCGGCTGTCATTTCAGCCTGGATCTTCTCCTTGCGGGCCGCGTCGATGTCGAGGCCGGCGAGCATGGCTTCACCAGGATTGCTCCCCGCGCCAGCGGGGCGGTCACTGCGCCGATCCTGCACGCTTTCGCCGGTTTCGCCCGTCACCACTGTCACGCCCTCGCTCGGCGGCCGGAACCGCACGGCAGATTCGGCGAGGCGCAGCACGTCCTCTCGCTCCTCGGCGGTGATCTCGACGTTCGCGGTCATGCCCGGCAGCAGGCGGCCTGACCGGTTCTCTGCTGCTATCACGACCGTGTAGGTCACGACGTTCGACAGGGTTTCAGATGCGAGCCGCACCTGCTCCACCGTGCCCCTGAATGTCTCGTTCGGATAGGCATCGACCTTGAAGGTCGCCGGGTCGCCCGCATCGATCCCGCCAATGTCGGATTCCACCACCGCCGCATCAATGCGGATGTCTTCGAGGTCTTGCGCGATCTGGAACAGGATAGGCGCGGAGAAGGACGCGGCCACGGTCTGGCCGACATCGACCGACCGTTCGATGACGACGCCGTCGATCGGCGAGCGGATGATCGTCCGGTCGAGGTCCAGCTGTGCAAATTGCAGGGAGGCCTGACGCTGGCTCAGCGTCGCCTGCGACGAGCGAAGCTGGGCGCGCGAAACATCGAGGCTTGCCTTGGCCACAGCAAGGGCCCGCTCGGCGTCTTCCAGCGAAGACTGCGCGATGGCGTCCTGCTCATACAGCGCCTTCACGCGATGATAGTCCTTCTCGGTCTGGGCGAAGCTCGCCTCGGCCGAGGCGATATTGGCCCTCTGGACGTCCAGGCTTGCCCGTGCGCTGGCAATATCCGCCTCTGCCGATGCCACCCGGCTCTCGAAAGTCTGCGGGTCGATCCGCGCGATGATGTCGCCTTCCTTCACTTCGGAATTGAAGTCGGCATCCAGCTCGATGATCTGTCCGGACACCTGAGAGCCGACTTCCACCGTCGTCAGGGCGCGCACAGCGCCGGAGGCTGTCACCAGCCGGGCGACATCGCCACGCTCGACCGCCGCTGTCTCCAGTGTGAAATCCCCGGACTTCGTCGCATTGGAACCGCGCAGAAACAGGGCCCAGAAGATAATGAGCACCACCAGGCCACCCAGGCCATAGATGAGTCGTCGGTCAATATTGCGGATCAAGGTACAGCACTCGCTCTTGCGTTTGGGTCGAAGCCTCATCCGACCGGTGCGCGCATCGGCGACAGGACGAGTACGAAATCAATGTGGAGCGTTGCAACGCGCCTGCCAGATCAAACGTCCGTGGCGCGCAATTCCGTCGTCTCCCGCTGCAAATACAGGCACGGGGCACGGAAAATCAGTTTGAAGGGGCGTGTCGGCCTATTTTTTGGGGTCGAGGCGGATGATGTCGTCATCCGCCGCACCAGCCTCGGAGGCCGGAAGCCCATCGAGCGCTGCGGTATCTTCCGCAAGTTCGAGATCGAGAGTGAACGCCGGATCACCGCCGAAATCGGCGCCGCCAAGCGCGCCGGACCCGATCAGCCGGGACTCGCCCGTGTCGCCGCCCAGGTTCAGGTTGAAGCTGCCGGTCGACGCACCGGTGTCAGCCGTCGGGCTGGGTAGCGAGAGGTTGAGCGTGCCCGACGCACTATTGTCAGCTGAGACCGTCTGGACATCCGCCACGTCTGTGTCCGCTGCCTGTGAACAGGCGACGCCGGCAAAGGCGAGGGAGGCGAGGGCGAAAGCAGTGATCGATTTCATGTTCATGCACCTGATCTTGCAGCGGCCATCAGCGGTCCGCAAGCTTCTGTTGCACAACGTCCCAGAAAATGGCGGCGGTATCAATGCCGGACAGGGCCTTGATGGCCTGGACACCCGTCGGAGAGGTGACATTCACTTCCGTGAGACGGCCGCCGATCACGTCGATTCCTGTCAGGACAAGCCCGCGCCGCTTCAGTTCCGGGCCGATAATCTCGCAGATCCTGCGGTCCGCATCGCTGAGGTCCGACTTTTCCGCGGTGCCGCCGACCACGAGGTTTGACCGTACCTGGCCAGCCTGGGGCCGTCGGTTGATGGCGCCGACAGGCTCGCCATCGACCAGCATGATTCGCTTGTCGCCTTCGCTGACCGCCGGAAGGAAGGCCTGCACCATGACCGGTTCGCGCGACCGGGTGAAGAAGACTTCCAGCAGGGAATCCATATTGGAATCGTCTGGCTTCAGCCGGAACACGCCTGCACCGCCATGCCCGTAAAGCGGCTTGATGATGATGTCCTTGTGCGTCGCGCGGAACGCCACGATGTCCCGCACGTCACGCGACACGAGCGTTGGCGGCATGATTTCGGGATAGAGCAGGGGGAAGATCTTTTCCGGGCTGGACCGTACACCTTCGGGATCGTTGACCACCAGCGTCTCGCCGGAAATCAACTCCAGCAGGTGGCAGGCAGTGATGTAGCTCATGTCGAAGGGCGGATCCTGCCGCATCAGGATCACATCGAGGTCCTTGGCCAGGTCCAGTTGCACCGTCTCGCCGAACACGCCAGGCGCTCCCTTCACCCGCTGGACCTTTGCCGGTCGGGCCCAGGCCGTCACCCGGCCTTGCTCGAAGGACATGTGGTCCGGGCCGTAGACAAACAGTTCGGCACCGCGCGCCTGTGCCACCTCAGCCAGCGCAAAACTCGTATCGCCGTCGATCTTGACGTCTTCCAGCGGATCCATCTGGATCCCAACTCGCATTGCCATGAAACGCCCGCTCCCGTTTGATGCGGGCTGGGCAGCTATAGCTGCGCCGACCCGGTCAGTAGTTCACACCGAGCAGTTCCGCGTCGGTCTCGGTTCCATATGTAGGATCGGGCGTGGGATTGTAAGAGGGGGCAGCCTGGGTTGTCGGTGCGGCGGGACGCTCAATCGACTCGCGGATGCGGACATAGGATACGACCTGTTTCACACCGCCCACGACGCTCGCCTCATGTGCGGCCCGTTTCAGTTCTTCCGCCGAGCGCGCAGTCCCCATCAGGTACACGATGCGGTCATAGGTCTCGATATTGTAGTTCAGGCTCTTCACTGTGCTCGAACCGATCAGGCGTGCGCGCACGCGGCCGGATATGATTTCGTCCGACACATTTGCGATGAATCCACCGGCCGGTTCGATCTTGATCTCGTTGGCGACATCCTGTGCGCGCGTTGACGTCCAGGCAATTCCTTCAGCTTCGACACGGTCTGTGGGGTCGTCGACGCGTCCGGACAACAGGACGAGCCCGCCATTCACTTCGACATCCACCTCGCCAAACCGGTTGATACTTTCGGAAAGGAGTTTTGCCTTGATTTCACCCGACGTTGTCGTGTCGTCGACCGCTTCGCCCAGCGTCTTGTCTTGTGCGGCAGCCAGGCCGACGGCGCCCACCGCGCCGACAGCCGCGACGGCGCATCCCCCCAGAGGCATCGCAAGCAGGAGGATGGCGGCAGCGAGTCGCAGGGTCATGATATACACTCCAATGGCAGGCGGATCGGGAATCCGTAGAATTAAGACTGTTCCAGACTTACGGCGAAATTCTGGCAGGGGGTAAGAAAAACACCGTCGAGACTGCAATTGTCCCGGCATGTTCGCCGATGCGGGTTTGGGCTGGTTGTACTATCCCATGCATGGTAATGTGAGTCAGCCAATAATAGAAGGAACTGAGACCCTGACTTCCAGCGCCCCGCGGACACTGCCCGCAAAGAGTGCCACACTTGAAGACATCCGTACTGTCGCCGAGGCTCTTGCCAAGGCGCTTGAGGATGACAAGGCTGAAGACCTCCTGTTCATTGACCTGGACGGAAAATCTTCTCTCGCCGATTTCATGATCATTGCGTCAGGCCGTTCCGGCCGGCATGTCGCAGCGCTTGCAGACCATCTTTCCCACCAGGTGAAGAAGCTCACTGGCCGTCCGGCCAATGTCGAAGGCATGCCGAATGCCGACTGGGTCCTCATCGATACGGGCGACGTGATTGTCCACCTGTTCCGTCCGGAAGTGCGTGAATTCTACAATCTCGAAAAGATATGGGCTTCCGACACGAGTGCCCACCGCGCCACCCAGCATTAAGCAAGGATGCGGCTGACAATTCTGTCTGTCGGACGCCTGAAATCGGGCGCCGAACGCGAGCTCTTTGACGAATATGTCAAACGGGCCCTTCCGGTTGCGCGAAGCCTCGGTTTTCGCGGTATCGAGGAAATTGAAGTCGCCAGCGGCGGCGGCCTCGATGCGGAAGCCGAGCGGATTCTCGCGAAGATTCCGGCGGGCGCCAATGTCATCCGCCTCGATGAATTCGGTCGCAACACGCCATCAGCCGATTTTGCCCGCCAGCTCGCGCGCCTGCGCGACCAGGGCGTGCCCGATCTCGTGTTCCTGATCGGCGGAGCGGAAGGGTATGGCGAAGCGGTCCGGCGCGCGGCGCCCGATACAATGGCGTTTGGTGCGCAGACCTGGCCCCATCGCCTTGTCCGGGCAATGCTGGCCGAACAGGTCTATCGTGCGGTCTCGATCCTGGCGGGCATGCCGTATCACAAGGCCTGACAATTGATGTGGCGGGAAAAAATTGAAGAAGCTCCGAAGCGTAACATGGGGGGACGCAGCTTCGGAACTTCTTCGTAGACGGCCAGCGCTTGGGAGGGTTCAGTCGGGAGGGACCTGCCAGCCATCTAAAACAACATACGCATCCGGGGCGCGTTCGGTTCCGAACGGGCCGAAAAAAGGTTCAGCCGGCAAAAAGCGAAGGCGCAGGCGCCAGCGCCATTAGAAGCAGGGCGGCCGTAACCAGGCCTAGCGTCGTAACCGATACGATTTTCGCGATGGCGTTTGAATGGCTCATGTCGGTCTCTTTTCCGTCTGTCTCAGCCCTAGATGGGGCGGCCTGTCCGTGGTGAACACTTTCTGAATGGAATAGGTTCCATGCGAGGCGCGTATGGGACATTTTTTGGGCATCCGACGGCATGTGATTGATCCGGCCGCCGTGTCAGCCTAGACCGTCATCCGGGACGTAACTGACAGAAGGTGGGACACTGCATGGTCGCGGCCGCAAAGGATTTCCTCAAAATCTACTGGCCGCTTGTCCTCGTGGCCTTTGCTGGCCTCGTGTTGACGCTGATGTTGATGGATCCGGCGCCACCCAAGACGATCAGGTTTGCGGCGGGCTCTCCGGGAGGGGCCTATTATGCCTATGCTGAGCGCTACCAGCGCCTTCTCGGCGAACAGGACGTCAACGTCACCCTCATCCAGACGGCGGGCTCAGTCGAAAATCTGCGCCTTCTGGACGAAGGCAGCGCCGATGTGGCGCTGGTGCAGGGCGGCTTGGCCACACTGGGCGACGCTGAATCATTGCGATCCCTCGGCGGTCTGTTCCATGAGCCGTTCTGGGTGTTCGTGCGAGACGAGGCGGGCGTCAAAGATTTCGGCCAGTTGCGTGACCTGCGGATGGCGATCGGACCGGACGGTTCAGGCACGCGCCTGCTGGCCCTGGACCTCCAGAACGAGTTCGATGGCGTTTGGCCCGCAGCGTCCCGCAACAGCCTGACCGGAATTGCGGCAGCCGATGCCCTCATCGAAGGCAAACTCGACGCCGCCGCCTTCGCCGCATCGCCGGACGCCGTCTATGTCCAGACGCTTTTGCGCGCGCCGGGCATTTCCCTCCTGCCGTTTGAACGCGCCGAGGCGCTGTCGCGCCGCCAACCGGCGCTTGCCGCCGTGGTCCTGCTGCGCGGCGTTGTCGATATCGGCGCCGACCTGCCGGCCCATGACGTGTCCCTCGTTGCGCCTGTGGCCCAGCTGGTCGTCAGGAAGTCGCTGCATCCGGCGATCGAGGCGCTGCTGGTCGATTCGGCCTCCGCCATTCACCAGGATGGCAGCCTGTTTGCGCGGGCCGGTACCTTCCCGGATCCCGACTCCACCGACCTGCCGGTCAGCCGCCAGGTCCAGCGCTATTACGAGAACGGCCCGTCCTTCCTGCGCCGGTATTTCTCGTTCGACCTTGCCAATTTCCTTGACCGGGCATGGATCCTCGCCATCCCGCTCCTCACGTTGCTCTTCCCGCTGGTCCGGGTGGCGCCGCCGATCTATCGCTGGCGCGTGCGCCGGAAGATCTACATCTGGTACAAGGACCTTCGCGATCTTGAATCACGCGGCCGGAACATGCCGACACAGGAAGAGCGCGTCGCCATCACCGACGAACTGGAAGACCTGCAGGTCGAAATCGGCGAACTTGACGTGCCGCTGTCCTATACCGACGACCTCTACCGGCTCCGCAACCATGTTGAATTCGTCAAGCATCTCGTGATGAACACCCGCCCCACGCCGGGCCTCGGCGTCTAGCTGAGCCCGGCTTGCTTCACGGCAGATGCATGGGTGCGCGAAACCGGCGCCGCCTTGCCGGATTTCAGGACAAGATAAAGCTTGCCGCCTTCGCGTCGCGCATCGGCCACCCCAGCTTTCGCCACCCACCACGACCGGTGCGTCTGCAATCCGTCGGTCCCGCCGAGATCGCGCATCGCATCGGCCAGGCGCATCAGGATCAGTTCTTCGCCAAGGCTCGTATGGACGCGCAGGTAGTGATCTTCCGATGACACGGCCCACAGCTCGGCTGTGCGGTATTTGACCGGAAGCCGCTGCATGAACCGTGCGACAACGTCCTGCGCCTCGGCGGCTTCCAGCAGGGGCGCCGCCTGGGCCCGCGAGACCACGACGCCGCCCGACACCATCACCACGCACACCGCATAGACATAGAGGTACTGCATGGGCAGCGCGCCAGGCGACACATGGGCGCCCAGCAGGAGGAAAAAGGCGATCAGCGAAGCGGTGACGGGCAGGGCGATCAGCCCCGCCGACAACGCCACCCGGACAATGACACTCTGCTGCGCGAGCCGTCGCTCGAACACGGCCGGTATGATCCATATCGCCGACACGCCACCGACGCTCATCGTCACGAGCCACATCACAAACCGCAAGGCGGGCTGCGCGCTGAAATCATACACGCCGAACCAGGTGAACAGGGCTGCGAGTCCAACCAGGACAGCGGCAGGCCGCAGGAATTTCTTCAGTCGCTCCGTCATGCCCGCAAAGCCCCCCGCATTTCGCGCTTCGCGAACCGTTCTGGCTGCATTTCGCGAAGGATTCCAGTCACTCCATGCAAACCCGGTGGCGGGGGCAGGGGGCAGGCGGCACCTCTTGGGCAATGCCGCCCCAACAGGAGTTCCCGATGACCGGCCTCACCCTTGCCGCCCCCTCACCCCGCCCTCTGCGCACCCGTCTCAGGGACCGCAAACATACCGTCATCTTCGCGATTGCGCTCATGGCCTATGCCGGACTCAGCTATGCGATTCTCGCATCATCGGGGCACCCACCCCTGCAGTTCCGTCTCGATATCTCCCCGCTATTGCGCTCGCCCTGGGTTCTCAAGGCCCATGTCATCGGCGCCGTCGCCTCTTTTGGCATCGGATCCGTCCTGCTGTTGGGCGCCAAGGGCCGCCGCATGCACCGCATACTCGGTTATGGCTGGGTGGCGACAATGAGCGTCACGGCCATCAGTTCCTTCTTCCTCACCGGCTTGAACGGCGATAATTTCAGCTTCATTCACGCCATATCGGCCTGGTCCGTCATCGTGCTGCCCATGGGGGTCGCCGCTGCCCGGCGCCGCGACATCCAGTCCCATCGCAAGAACATGACAGGCTTGTTTGTGGGCGGCATGGCCATTGCCGGCCTGTTCAGCTTCCTGCCGGGCCGGATGATGTGGTCGATTTTCTTCGGCGTTTGACCCTTTCCCGCCTTACCGCCGCAGCAGAACACCGTTACACATGCAATATGAGGCAGTGAGCGGGAGCAGGGTCATGAAGCGCGCAGTCATTCTGGTAGGATTGATCAGCCTGGTGGCTTGTCAGGTTCCCCGGCCTATCTCCATTCCTGGTATTACCCGCGCCCCCGACAGCGCCGAAGAGGCGCTCGAAGCCTACTACAAGACGCTTCCGGATGACTTTTATCCGCGCGCACCGGCAGGGTTGCCATTGCCTGCCAGTGATCAGCCGTTGACGCGCATCCTCGTTGCATCGTGCCTGAACGAGGAAATCGAGCCGGCGCCCGCCCTTGAGAAAATCGCCCGGGAAAAGGCCGACCTCTTCCTGATGATTGGCGATAATGTCTACGGCGACCGTGACGGCAGGAATTACGTCACCGATCAGGCCGACCTCGACGAGCTGCGCGAGAGCTTCAGCGACCTTGCCGCCCGGCCGGATTTCCAGGCCGTCCGTGCCGCCCATCCGATGATGGTCGCATGGGACGATCATGATTTCGGCGCCAATGATGCCGGCAAGGATTTCCCCTTCCGGCGCCTCGCCGAGCGTATCCACGAGCGCTTCTGGGGGCTTGAGAAACAGGATGTCGGTGCCTGGCCGGGCACATACTATGCGCGCACCTTTGGCCCTGAAGGCCAGCGCACCCAGATCATCATGCTCGACACGCGCTTTTTCCGCACGTCTCTGACCCCAACAGACGAATGGGGCGTGAAAGGCAAGGAACGCTATATTCCCTCGAAAGACGCGCATCAGGACATGCTCGGCACGGACCAGTGGACCTGGCTTGAAAACCAGCTCCAGAAGCCGGCCGACCTGCGCCTGATCGTCTCGTCGGTTCAGGTGCTGCCCACCGACGGGCATGGTTGGGAAGCCTGGTCGCGCCTGCCCAAGGAGCAGGAACGGCTCTACAGTCTGATTGATGCAGCCCATGCCAATGGCGTTGTGTTCGTGTCCGGCGACCGCCACACGGCCTTTCTATATCGCAAGGATGGCGTGCTGCCCTATCCGGCCTATGAGCTGACAGCCTCATCACTCAACGTTGCCTTCGCCGAGACCACCGAGGAAATGGACAGCGCCCAGATTGGCGCTGGCTATCCGCCAGAGAATTTCGGTGCCATCGATATTGATTGGGCGACTGGTACAGCGGCCTTGTCGATCAAGGCCAATGATGGTGCAACCGTTCGCGAGACTTCGGTCAAGTTCAAGTAATCAACGTGCGCCGGACACCCGGCTTCGCACGTTTCCAGGTAGTTGATGTCCGATACGCGTAACGTCTTTGTCCTGATCCTGTCCGTCATGATCGTCCAGATCGCTGGCGGATTGCTCGGCATGCTCACCCCGCTTGGCCTCGAGGCCATGGGGTCGGGGCCGCAAACGATCGGCGTCATCGCCGGATTCAATGCGGCCGGCTACATGATCGGGGCCTGGTCGGCGCCGCGCATGCTGGGCCAGTTCGGCAATATCCGCCTGTTCGCTGCCGCTTCAGCAATGAACGCGGTGGCTGTCCTGGCCCTGTCACTCTGGCACGATGCGGCATTCTGGGCGCTCCTGCGCATCGTGCAGGGCATCGCCTTTGCCTACATGTTCACCAGTATCGAAAGCTGGATGGGCGAGGCCGTGCCCGACAAGTCACGCGGCAATGTGATGGGCATCTACCATACAGGTGCCAAGCTCTCGCTGATGATCGGGCCTTTCTTTGTGGCCGGCATGTCGCCGCTCGATGGCCGGGCATACGCATGGGCCGGCCTGTTCCTCGCCCTCGCCTTGGTTCCCGTCTGTCTTACCCGCCAGAAAGAGCCCGCCCCGCCTGACCGAAAATCCATGCCGGTCGCCGAACTCTTCCGCATCGCTCCTGCCGCCGTGATCGGCGTGCTCCTGGCGGGAGTCATCAATACCGGTACGCTGGCGCTCCTGCCTGTCTATTTCGAACGGTTTGATCTTGCGGGCGGCGGAACGGCGGCCGTCGCCATCGCCGGCGCGGCAGCCTGGCTCGGCGGTCTCGTCCTGCAATGGCCGGCGGGCGTTCTGTCAGACCGGATCGAGCGCCGCCTCGTGATCGCGGGCATGTGCACCATGTCCGGCATCGCCTCGCTCCTGATCGCGGTCTTCGGCGTCGCGCTGGGCGAGATCGGCGTGATTGCCGTCCTCACCATTTGGGGGGCAGGGGCCCTGTCCTTTTACGGTCTTTGCGTTGCCCATGCGATTGACCGTACACCGCGCGGCCGCGTGCCGCAGGTCATGTCGGGTCTCCTGTTCGTCTGGGCCGCCGGATCGATTGCCGGCCCGCTCATGTCGGGCTTCGCCATGCGTGTGGCCGACCGGGCTGGCCTGTTTGGTCTGGCCGGTGTCCTGTTGCTCGTGCTGGCGGTGCTGATGGTGATCCGGGTGCGCCAGCGGGCCGCCCCGGCCGAGGCCCAGCAGGAGGAATGGAAGCCGATCGCGCCCACCTCCCTGGCAGGCGTGGAACTCGATCCGCGCAATCCGGACGTGGAGTCCTGAGCTGCATCCAGTTTCGCGTACCCAGCCAGTTGTCGGCACGAAGAACCCTGTTATACACCCCGCACTGTTAGCGGGGCGGCGCGCGGCCCTCCTGCACACGACACAACCATCAAGGCATTCCATATGAACATTCACGAATACCAGGCAAAAGCGGTGCTCAAATCCTTTGGCGCCCCTGTCGCCGAAGGCGTACCGGTCCTCACCCTCGCCGACGTCCAGAAAGCCGTCGACTCGCTGCCAGGACCGCTCTGGGTCGTGAAAAGCCAGATCCACGCCGGTGGGCGCGGCAAGGGCAAGTTCGTTGAAGCCGAAGCGGGCGAAAAGGGCGGTGTCCGCCTTGCCTTCTCCAAGGAAGACGTCCTCGCCAACGCCAAGCAGATGCTGGGTCACCATCTTGTGACCGCGCAGACCGGCCCCGCCGGCAAGCAGGTCAACCGCCTCTATATCGAAGACGGCGCCGACATTGACCGCGAACTGTATCTCTCCATCCTGGTTGATCGCGAGACGGGCAAGGTGGCGTTTGTCGTCTCGACTGAAGGCGGCATGGACATTGAAGCGGTTGCGCACGACACGCCCGAGAAAATCATGACCCTGCCGGTCGATGGCGGCGTCACGGAAGCGGATGCGTCCAAGCTCTGCGACGCTCTCAAGCTCGAAGGCACCGCGCGCGCCGACGGCATGAAGCTCTTCCCGATCCTCTATAAAGCCTTCACCGAGAAGGACATGGCGATGCTGGAAGTGAACCCGCTGATCGTCATGGAAGATGGCCACCTGCGCGTCCTCGACGCCAAGGTCAGCTTCGACGGCAACGCCCTGTTCCGTCACCCGGACATCATGGAATTGCGCGACAAGACCGAGGAAGACGAAAAGGAAATCGAGGCCTCCGAATGGGACCTTGCCTATATCGCCCTCGAAGGCACGATCGGCTGCATGGTCAACGGCGCGGGCCTCGCCATGGCGACCATGGACATCATCAAGCTCTACGGCGAAGAGCCGGCCAATTTCTGCGACGTCGGCGGCGGCGCCGGCAAGGAGAAGGTGGCAGCCGCCTTCAAGATCATCATGAAGGACCCGAACGTGAAGGGCATCCTCGTGAACATCTTCGGCGGCATCATGAAATGTGACGTTATTGCCGAGGGCGTGATCGCGGCGGTCAAGGAAACCAACCTCTCGGTGCCGCTGGTCGTCCGCCTCGAAGGCACCAATGTCGACCTCGGCAAGAAGATCATTGCCGAATCCGGTCTCAACGTCATCTCCGCCGACGATCTCGACGACGCGGCCCAGAAAATTGTCAACGCGGTTCGCGGCTAAGGAATATTCATGTCCATTCTTATCGATAACAACACCAAGATCCTCACTCAGGGCATGACCGGCAATACCGGTTCGTTCCACACCAACCAGGCGCTGGCCTATTACGGCACCAAGATGGTCGGCGGCATCCACCCGAAGAAGGGCGGCACCATGTGGCAGGCCGATAACGGCACCGAACTGCCGATCTTCGCGTCCGTCGCTGAAGGCAAGGCCGCCACCGGCGCCACCGCGTCTGTGGTCTACGTGCCGCCAGCCGGCGCAGCCGCAGCCATCGAGGAAGCCATCGACGCGGAAATCCCGCTGATCGTCTGCATTACCGAAGGCGTGCCCGTGCTCGACATGGTCCGCGTGAAAGCCAAGCTCGACAAGTCCAAGTCGCGCCTGATCGGGCCGAACTGCCCGGGCGTAATCACGGCCAATGAGTGCAAGATCGGCATCATGCCGGGCTCCATCTTCAAGAAGGGCAATGTCGGCATCGTCTCGCGCTCCGGCACGCTGACCTATGAGGCCGTGTTCCAGACCACGCAGGCCGGCCTCGGCCAGACAACGGCAGTCGGCATTGGCGGCGATCCGGTGAAGGGCACCGAATTCATCGACATGCTGGAAATGTTCCTTGCCGATGACGAAACAAAGTCCATCATCATGATTGGTGAGATCGGCGGCGGCGCAGAAGAAGAGGCCGCCCAGTTCCTCATCGACGAGGCCAAGAAAGGCCGCAAGAAACCGATGGTCGGCTTCATTGCCGGTCGCACGGCACCCAAGGGCCGCACAATGGGCCATGCCGGTGCCATCGTGTCCGGTGGCAAGGGCGATGCAGAAAGCAAGATTGCTGCGATGGAGGCTGCGGGTATCCGCGTGTCGCCATCTCCCGCTCGCCTGGGGACGACCCTGGTGGAGCTGCTGAAGGGCTAAGTCGCCCGACATCGAGAATGCCAGGGCGGCCGCTAGGCCCGTCTGGCGAGGCCAGGTTCACAACCCTCGTCGGCCGTCCTGCAAAAAGTTCCTGATGATAGGAACTAGGCAATATATCGTTCCTATATGTCGGGGAGCGATTTGGTCCAGAGGACGGATGATACATGGCAGACGATGGCAGCCCGGTGAATGGCGCACGCAGCAAGGGCAATGCTGCGATGCTCGACACGGCATTCCTTTATGGCGGCTCGGCCCAGTGGCTTGAGCAGATGCAGGCAACCTATGCCCGCGACCCGTCGCTGGTGCCGGAAAGCTGGCGCGCCTTCTTTGCCGAGCTGGATGAAGAATCCGGCAGCGCAGCGGCCAATGCGGCCGGTGCCAGCTGGACGCGCGGCGACTGGCCGCTGCAAAAAAAGGGCGACGAGACCGCCGCCTTCGACGGCAACTGGGCCGCCGTCGATCCGAAGCTCGAAAAGAAGATCAAGGCCGACAAGCCCGGCGCAACGGAAGCCGATATCGCCCAGGCGGTGAAGGATTCCATCCGCGCGATCATGATGATCCGCGCCTACCGCATGCGCGGCCACCTGGCTGCCGATCTCGACCCGCTCAGAATCGAGAGTTTCGGGGACCAGCCTGAACTCAACCCGGAGACCTATGGCTTTACCGCCGCCGACATGGACCGGCGCATCTTCATCGATTTCTATCTCGGCCTGGAATATGCCAGCGTCCGCGAGATGCTGGACATCCTCCGGCGTACCTATTGCTCGACCCTCGGGATCGAGTTCATGCACATTTCCGATCCGAACGAGAAATCCTGGCTGCAGGAACGGATCGAGGGACCGGACAAGGGCGTTGCCTTCACAACCGAAGGCAAGAAGGCGATCCTTGCCAAGCTGATCGAAGCAGAAACCTTCGAACGCTTCCTGCACAAGCGTTATCCGGGCACCAAGCGTTTCGGCCTTGATGGCGGCGAAGCCGCTGTGCCGGCCCTCGAACAGATCATCAAGCGCGGCGGCGCCCTTGGCGTCGAGGAAATCGTGGTTGGCATGCCTCACCGCGGTCGCCTCAACATGCTCGCGGCAGTCATGGGCAAGCCCTATGAGCAGATCTTCTTCGAATTCCAGGGCGGCAACACCCAGGGCGCCGAGCAGTTCGGCTCTGGCGACGTGAAATACCACCTCGGCGCGTCGTCCGACCGCGTGTTTGACGGCAATGAGGTTCACCTCTCGATGAACGCGAACCCGTCGCACCTCGAAGCGGTCGATCCGGTCGTGCTCGGCAAGTCGCGCTCGAAGCAGGAAATGCTGCACCGGGAAACCGGCAAGCTTAACCGCACCAAGGTTTTGCCGCTCCTGCTGCACGGCGATGCGGCCTTTGCGGGCCAAGGGGTTGTGGCCGAATGTTTCGCGCTGTCGGGCCTGTCCGGCTACCGCACGGGCGGCACGATCCACTTCATCGTCAACAACCAGATCGGCTTTACCACAAGCCCGATGTATTCGCGCTCCTCGCCTTATCCGTCGGATGTCGCGCTCATGGTCCAGGCGCCGATCTTCCACGTCAACGGCGACGATCCGGAAGCGGTGACCTATGCGGCCAAGGTTGCGACAGAGTTCCGCCAGAAATTCTCCAAGGACGTTGTCATCGACATGTTCTGCTACCGCCGGTTCGGGCACAATGAGGGCGACGAGCCCATGTTCACGCAGCCGGTCATGTACAATGAGATCAAGACGCACCCGTCGACGCGCGAACTCTACGGCCAGCGGCTCGTTGCCGAAGGCGTCCTGACGACCGAGGAACTCGATCAGCAGGTCACCGATTTCGAAGTCTATCTCGACAAGGAATTCGAGGCGAGCAAGAAGTTCAAGGCCAAGAAAGCCGACTGGCTGGACGGCGAATGGAAAGGCCTCGGCCTGCCGGAAGACGATGAGCGTCGCGGCAAGACGGGCGTCGCCAAGAAGCGCCTGCAACAGCTTGGCCAGTCGATCACGACGGTTCCGGAAAATATCGAGATCCACAAGACGCTCGCCCGCGTCATCGACGGCCGCGCGACCGCCATTTCCAAGGGTGAAGGCCTCGACTGGGCCACTGCGGAGCATCTCGCCTTTGGTGCCTTGCTGGAAGAAGGCTTCCCGGTCCGTCTGTCCGGTCAGGATGTCGGCCGGGGCACGTTCTCGCAGCGTCACAGCCATTTCATCGACCAGACCTCGGGTGAGCGCTACACGCCGCTCAACCATATCAGCGACAAGCAGGCGCATTACGAAGTCATCGACTCGCTGCTCTCGGAAGAAGCCGTGCTGGGCTACGAGTATGGCTATTCGCTCGCCGACCCGAACACGCTGACCCTGTGGGAAGCCCAGTTCGGCGATTTCGCCAACGGCGCGCAGGTCTTCTTCGACCAGTTCATCTCGTCTGCCGAGCGCAAATGGCTGCGCATGTCGGGCCTCGTCTGCCTCCTGCCGCATGGCTATGAAGGGCAGGGGCCGGAGCATTCCTCCGCCCGCCTCGAGCGCTTCCTGCAGATGTGTGCCGAAGACAATATGCAGGTCTGCAACCTTACGACCCCCGCCAACTATTTCCACGCCATCCGCCGGCAGATTCACCGCGACTTCCGCAAGCCGCTGATCATCATGACGCCGAAATCCCTGCTGCGTCACAAGCTGGCGACCTCGTCGCTGGATGACATGACCACCAAGTCCTCGTTCCACCGTATCCTGTGGGACGATGCCGAGACGCCGGGCCGCGAAGGCAAGGTGAAGCTCGCCAAGGACAACAAGATCCGCCGTGTCGTGATGTGTTCGGGCAAGGTCTATTACGACCTGTTCGAGGCGCGCGAAGAACTCGGCATCGACGATGTCTACCTGATGCGGATCGAACAATTCTATCCTGTGCCGCGCCGTTCGATCATGCACGAACTCAAGCGCTTCCCGGGCGCCGAACTCGTCTGGTGCCAGGAAGAGCCGCGCAACATGGGCGGCTGGTCCTTCATCCGGGACGAGATCGAATGGTGCGCCACGCAGATCGAGGCGAAAATGCCGCGTCCGCGTTATGCAGGCCGTCCGCCTTCGGCGGCCACGGCCACCGGCCTCATGTCCAAGCACAAGGCCGAAATGGCCGCCTTCATCAACTCTGCTCTCGGGCCGGATCCGGTTGACGACAAGATCGTCGCTTCCTGACCGCCCTTCCCGGAATTTCCAATACGGACGTAAAAATCATGACCGATATCTCAGTCCCCACTCTCGGTGAGAGCGTCACCGAAGCCACCGTCGGCCAATGGATGAAGGCTGCCGGCGACAGCGTCAAACGCGACGATGTGCTCGTTGAGCTCGAGACCGACAAGGTCTCGGTCGAAGTCTCCGCACCGGAAGACGGCGTCCTGTCCGAAATTATTGCCAATGTCGGTGATACAGTGGAAATCGGCGCGCTGCTCGGTCGCCTCAATGCCGGCAACGGTGCAGCCAAGGCAGCGCCCGCCAAGGCCGAAGCCGCACCTGCCAAGGCCGCTCCGGCGCCCGCAGCGTCCGGCGGCAAGCTCACCGACGTTGCCGTGCCGACCATGGGCGAAAGCGTCGCCGAGGGCACGCTCTCGACCTTCCTCAAAAAGGTCGGCGACAGCGTCAAGAAAGACGAGACCATTGCCGAGATCGAAACCGACAAGGTCGCCCTTGAGGTGCCTGCGCCGGCTGACGGCGTGATCGCGGAACTGGTCGTGTCCGAAGGCGACAGCGTCACGCCCGGGGCCGTCATTGCCCGCATCAGCGCCGGTGGCGCTGCGTCCGCGCCCGCAGCCAGCCCCGCGGCTCCTGCGCCTGCGGCGGCCGCTGCGTCCAGCAGCGCCGTCGCGCCGTCGGTGCGTCGCATCTCGACCGAAGCCGGTGTCGACCCGGCAAACATCCCCGGTACAGGCCGCGATGGCCGCGCGACCAAGGCGGATGCGCTCGCCTATGTGAATTCTGCGTCCAGGGCCTCGGCGTCCACAGCCGTTGCCGAAGCGCGCCCGCCGCGTGATCTCGGCCCCCGCGAGGAACGCGTGCGCATGACGCGCCTTCGCCAGACGATCGCCCGCCGCCTGAAGGAAGCCCAGGACAGCGCCGCCATGCTGACCACGTTCAATGACGTGGACATGGGCGCCATCATGGACCTGCGTAAAAAGCACCAGGACAGTTTCGTCGCCAAGCACGGCATCAAGCTCGGCTTCATGAGCTTCTTCGTGAAGGCCTGCGTCAACGCGCTGAAGGAGGTCCCCTCGGTCAATGCCGAGATCGATGGCACCGACATCATCTACAAGAATTACTATGACATGGGCGTCGCCGTCGGCACCGATAAGGGCCTGGTCGTCCCGGTCGTGCGCGACTGCGACGAGCTGTCTCTCGCCGGTATCGAGAAGGGCATTGCCGATCTCGGCAGGCGCGCCCGCGACGGCGATCTCACGATCGGCGACATGCAGGGCGGCACGTTCACCATCTCGAACGGCGGCATCTATGGCTCGCTGATGTCCACGCCGATCCTGAACCCTCCGCAGTCCGGCGTGCTCGGCATGCACCGGATCGAGCAGCGCCCGGTCGCCATCAATGGTCAGGTCGTGATCCGTCCGATGATGTACCTTGCGCTCAGCTATGATCACCGCATCGTTGACGGCAAGGAAGCGGTCACCTTCCTCGTCCGGGTCAAGGAAGCGCTGGAAGACCCCGAACGCATGCTGCTCGAAGTCTAGGCCTGCACGTCGAACGGCAGGGGCTTGAGGTCGGGACCGACCCAGCCCCGCCGTGCTTCGACCGAGAACAGGACCGGCTTTGACCAATAGGTCATCAGCCAGGTGGATTTCCCGTATTCCGAGGCCATCAGGTCACGCAGTACCACATGCAGCGGCGTGCCCGCCGCGGCCTTGCTCAGCAGGCTGTGGGCCGCCCCGAGCGAGGCCTGCGTGATCGTCTCGTGATAGCCTTCGGTATCGGAGTTCACCCCGCCGCTCGCCTCATTATAGGCGCGGATCATCCCCGGCATGTTCGCGTGCGCGGCGGCGCGGTCCTCGGCGATCAGCCAGAGGGCAGCGGCGAAGTGGGCGGCATGCGTCCATTCGGCAAGCGGCAGCGTGCGGTCGATCAGGCCGCGCGCTATGTGTTCGATTTCTGTGTCAGACGTATAAGGCATTTTGTATTTCCTTGATGGGTCTGGCGGAGTCCTGAAAAAGCAAAGCCCCGCCAGTGGTGGCGAGGCTTGGTCCTCAAGTCAGGTCCGGACTGAAATCAGTTCAGTCGGGGCCACTTTCGGCACGCACAAGCTCGCTCCACCCGGAAATCGGGCATTGCTGCTGCAGGATGAGGCTTGTCTTGTGCATGCGTCCTCCATACCAGCGGTTTCCGGATTTTCAAGCTGCACCTGCGCCCGCGCCCGCGGGTCGCACCTCCCTGTCTTGCCGCAGGCGCCGTCCCCATGTAACGGGCACGTCTAGCAGAACGGGGCCGCGCCCATGACGACCTACACATCCGACCAGCGCCATCACACGGCCGAAACGTCCGAGACCATGGCGCAGGTGCGCTACGAGATCGACCGGATCGATCGCCTGCTCGTGGAAATCCTCGCTGAGCGGCAATCCTTCATGGATGCTGCGGCGCGCATCAAGGGCGACCGTGCCATCGTGCATGACCGGGCGCGTATCGAGGATGTGATCACGAAGGTGAAGGCCGCCTGTGCCGATGCGGGCCTGTCACCGGCCATCGCCGAGCCTGTCTGGCGCACCCTGATCGACCGATGCATCGCCTATGAATTTGGCAGCTATGACGCCTTGATGGCGCCGGAAGCGGCCAATTCGTAGGCCAGCTTGCCCACAGCTTCCAGCGTATCGCCCAGCGCATCCTTTACATCTCCCAGCATCACGGCGGCCGCTGTCAAGCTCGGGGCCGTGTCGGCGCGTCCGAGGCCTTCCGCACGGCCGCAAATGGCTGCCAGCCTGATGGCGCCGATGCCGAGGCTCGCGCCTTTCAGCGTGTGGGCTGCATCGGCCCACTGGCTCGCGTCAGCGCGCGGGTCCAGCAGTCGTGACCAGATCTCTGCCTGGTGCTTGAAGATATCAAGCACTTCGATGGCCAATGCCTGGTCCCCGCCTGTCATGGCTTGCAAATGGTCAAGGTCCAGCAATGCGAGCGGGGCAGGGACGGCGTCGGTCATGGTCGGCACTCCGGTAGTGTGCGCCACTGTCTCATGGCGACCTTTCCCCAAAGGTTAACGTCACGCACCGATCCGTTCACCAAGCCTTACAAAATTTTATCGATTGGCGAAAAGGCTCAAAAGAAGTAGAAAGTCGCCTTGTTTGGGGCTTGGAATGTGCCCCGTGTTGAATTGGGGACTCTCATGGTCGCAATCATCGTGTTTATCCGTAACCTTGTCCTTGCTGGGATTCTTGCCTGGCTCGGCATTGAATTTGCGCCAGCAGACCGGGATGACTCGGCGGACAATCGTCCGGCAGAGAACGTGCTTGTCCGTGTGCTGGGCTAGGCAAGGCGCCTGCTGAGCCTTGAAAAAGCCTGTATTCCGGCCTCGCCGCGGGCTTATTGTCGCGGTATAGTCGCGCGATGACGGTTACGCCTTCAACTCGCCCGTCCGGCCGGGATCTCCTGGTCAGGCAAGTGGCGTCAGAAAACGTCGAGTACGCCCGGCATGGCGGCGGCTGGATGGTCGCCACCGGATTCGTCATTGCATTGCTCTGGTTTACCGCCGTCGGTGCAGGTGTGCTCGGCCTCTGGGGCATTGACGCGTTGCTTGAACTCTCGCCGGCCATTCTGCTCGCTGGCGGCGTTGCCGCTGTCATCCCGGGCCTGATTATCATCATGGCGGGCTACATGGCGCGCACGAACCGTCGCGCGGCCGCTTCGAATGCGCTGGTCATGGAAGCCGCCATCCGCCTTCTGGCACCGGCCCGTGAAGCCGGCACCGAAGGCATCAGCATCGCCGAACAGATGAAACAGTCCGCCTCCGAGGTCGACCGTGCCATGGCGCATGCCATCTCTGCCATGAAGGCCATGTCGGGTGAGATTGGCGATGAGCGCATGCGGCTGGAATCTGTTGCCTATGCCAGCGCCGACAATGCCCGCGATCTCGCCCAGCGCCTCGCCGCCGAACGCACCGCGCTTGAAAGCCTTGCCCGGGACCTGCGAACCCAGGTCAATGAGATGAGCGAAGCCATCCCGCGCCAGGCCCAGCAAATGGTCAACGCGGCCCGCCAGGCCGGCGAGGAAGTCGCCCGCGCCGACGACGCCCTTGAAGCCCGCCTGAATGGCATGCGCGCTGCCGGCGAGTCGCTGGCAGCCAAGCTCGTGGATCTCGACGGGCTCGCCCGCGACGCCTCCTCGCGCACCGAAACGCTCACTTTCGCCGTCAGCCGCGTCGAAGAGAAACTCGAACAGTCCCGCAAGCTCGTCGATGCCGCCGTCAGGGCAGGGGAGATCGCTGCCGCGGCTGCCTCGACCACCGGCGAAGCGCTCAAGGATGCCGTCTCTTCCGCGCTCGATGGCGCCCGGCTTGCCAATCGCGAGATCAGCCAGACAGCCCGTTCAGCCGCCGAAGAGGCCGCCAGTTCGCTCGCGCGCCTGCGCGAAGCCGGCGACCACGCCACCGCCGCCGTGCGCGCCGCCGGCAACGCCGCGCGCGCCGAGACGGATATTCTCAATCGCCGCCTCGGGGCCCAGGCACCCGCCCCGGCGACGGTTTCGGCGCCTGTTCAAAGCGCCATCGCACCACCCCCTCCCACACCCGCACCACCCCCGGAGCCCACCCCTGCCGCACAGCCACCACTGCCATCGGCCACCTATGCAAATGGCCATGCCAACGGCTCCCTGAACGGGCGCGTCAATGGGCATGGCACACCCGCGGCTGACCCCTCCGGCACCCCTGCCACACCGCCCGCACGCCCTCAGCCGTCCCGTCCGGCCCCGCGTCCGAGCATGGAAGACGAATTGTTCGATGCCGCCGCCGACCTGCTGGCATCGGCCAGCCTCGGCAAGGATGCCGACACGAACAAGGCCAAGGACACGCCGCTCGAGCTGGGCCGGGAGGTCGATCCCAAGGACCCGAATCCGCTGACCCTGCGCCGCCGCTTCGATGATGCCGACGAACAAAAGCCGGTCGTCCCGGCCCGGCGCGCAACGGATACCGCGCCGACCCCCAGCAATGGAAGCGCGCTCGTCCCCTCCTCGAGCCGGCCACACGCGTCGAGCAGCGACATGGGCTGGCGCGATATCATTTCCGACATGAGCCGCGATGAAACCGGTGCCAAGCCGGACCGCGAAGACATTGCCGACGAGCTGATCCAGCGCCTGCAGACCTCCGGCATTCTCCTGCCCGAAGCCTTCCGCCCGAAAGCCAAGCGCAAGATTGCCGAAGCCGCCCGCAACGGCGAACGCGAGCGCCGCGCCGCGATCATGGACAATGCCGGCCGTCAGGTCGAACGCGTCACCCAGCGCCTGCGCAGCGATCGCGACCTGCAGGCGCTCGCCCGCGAATTCATCACGCTGGAAGAGGAAGACGCGCTCAACGCGCTCGAACAGACCCAGAAGACCAGCCGCAATGCCAGCCCGCGCCTTGCCGCCTACCTTCTGCTGGATGCCGCTGCCGGCGCCAGCAACTAGACCCCGACGATCTCGTCCCGGGTGGCTTCGGCCTTCACCCATTTCATGAAGGCGCGCACATCCGGCGACAGGTGGCGCCCTTTGGGCCAGACCAGCCAGTAGCCGAAATCGATCAGCGTCGAGCCGTCGGCAAAAGGCGCGACCAGCCGCCCCGACGCGAGATCGGATGCGGCAATGGCCTGTTTGGCAAGTGCCACACCGCGCCCTGCGGCGGCTGACTCGATGACAAGGATCGCCTGGTTGAACCGCGGTCCCCGGTTTCCGTCGACGCCCTCGACTCCGCGTGCGCGCAGCCAGCTCGCCCAGTCCGGGCAGGACGGGTCATTCTCGCCGCTCTCGTCATGCAGCAATGTATGGTGTCGCAGGTCTTCCGGTCGTTTGATCGCGTCCGGTCCTTCAAGCAGGGCAGGGGAACAGACCGGCAGGACGGTTTCGTCGAGCAGTTTCTCCGACTTGAGTCCCTCATAGACGCCCCGGCCATAGCGGATCGCGAAATCGGCGTCCGCCATCGTGAAATCGGTCAGGCCCATATCGGCCGAGATCCAGGCCTCGACACCGTCATGCGTGCGATGGAATTCGCCGAGCTTGGGCGCGAGCCATTTGGCGGCAAAACTCGGTGCGCACGATACCATGACCCGGCCTTTGCGGGCGGGCGCCTGCATGATGCGCCCGGCCTCCGAAATCCGCTCGAATGCCTCGCGTACCAGCGGCAGGCTGGCCTGTGCGGCATCGGTCAGCAGGACGGAACGCCCCGTTCGCTTGAACAGCGGCGTCCCGGCATAGTCTTCCAGTTGACGGATTTGCTGCGAAATCGCCCCCGGCGTAACATTGAGTTCGTCCGCCGCTTGTGTGAAAGACAAGCGTCTTGCGGCGGCTTCAAAGGCGCGCAGGGCGTTCAGGGGCGGCAGGCGGTCGTTCGGATCTGACATGAAATAGTATCTCTAAAGGCTCGCTGTAGGGGTTCACGGTTGCGCCTGAGCCGTCAAGAGCCATCTTGGCCCCTGATCGATCAGCAATGCTAAACAAGAGTGGCCTCCAATGCGCCAATTTCCGGCCTTCTTCAACATGGACGACGCGTCTGTCGTGGTTTTCGGCGGCGGAGAAGAGGCGCGGCGCAAGGTTCGCCTGCTGGCTGCGACGCCCGCTCACATAACCGTGATCGTCAACCAGATCGATCCGGGCTTCGCTGAAGAGTTCGCCGGTCGCATCACGATTGCGCCGCTCGACCATGCCGGCCCGGCGTTGGATGTCGCCCGTTTCGCCGTCGTCGCCAACCGTCTCGACCAGAATGCCGAGCGTGCCATCACCATGGCGCGCCAGTACGGCGTACCGCTGAACGTCGTCGACCATCCCGAATTGTGCGACTTTACCGTCCCCTCGATCATCGACCGGGGCGATGTTGTCGCCGCCATCGGTACCAATGGCACGGCGCCCGTGCTGGCCAAGTCGATCCGCGAAAAGCTCGAGGCGCTGCTGCCGAAACGCATCGGCGACCTCGCCGCGCTGGCCAGCCGCCTGCGCCCCGACGTGAAAGCCGCCATCCCCGACAGCAAGGCCCGCCGCCGGTTCTGGGAAAGTGCGCTCACGGGACCGACTGCCGATCTCGCCTATGCCGGCGACCTCGACGGCGCCGAAGCGGCCATGCGCCAGCAAATGCAAACCGGTACGACTGCCGAAGGCGTGGTCCATATTGTCGGCGCTGGCCCCGGCGACCCGGAACTCCTCACGCTGAAAGCCCTCCGCCTGATCCAGGAAGCCGACATTGTCTACTATGACCGCCTTGTCAGCGACGACATCCTCTCCCTGATCCGCCGCGACGCAGACCGCGTGTCCGTCGGCAAATCCAGGGGCGACCATTCCGTCCCGCAGGAAACCATTCACGAACTGCTCATCGCATCGGCCCGCGAAGGCAAGCGCACTGTCCGCCTGAAAGGCGGCGACCCGTTCATCTTCGGCCGGGGCGGGGAAGAGCTCGAGGCCGTCCGGGCCGCCGGTGTGGCCGCCACGGTCGTGCCCGGCATTTCCTCCGCCCTGGGCTGCGCTGCCAATGCCGGACTGCCGCTGACCCATCGCGACCATGCCCAGAGCCTCACCTTCGTCACCGGCCATGCAAAAGAGGGCGGCGTGCCCGACCTCGACTGGGTCTCGCTGGCCCGCCCGGCGCAGACCGTGGTCGTTTTCATGGGTGTCGGCACCGCCGCAACCATCGCCGAGAAGATCATCCATGCCGGCCGCGCGCCGTCGACGCCCGTTGCCGTCATCGAGAATGGCACGCGCGACAATGAAATCCGCGTCTTCGGCACGCTGTCGGAACTGGCCCATCTCATCCAGCGCGCCGGTATCAAGGGGCCTGCCCTGCTCGTCATCGGCGAAGTGGCCGCCCTGCCAGAAGAGGCCATCGCCCGCGCTTTCAAGGAACATGTCGCATGAGCTCCGTCCGCCCCAAACTGAAACCCGAAACACCCAAATCCGTCACCGCCTGGGAAACCGCCTCCGGCCGCACGGTCTGGATGGATGCCGACGGCAACTGGACCACGGATGCCGCGCGTATCGCCGCCTTCACCGGCGACGAGGCCGAAGCGCACCTGGCGCGCGCGCTCAAGCAGGAAGGTGTCGTCACCGATCCCTACTTCATGGAAGTGACCGATACAGGTGCCATTGCCGGCCGCGAAACCCTGCGCGAGACGATCCGCGTCAACGGGCCGACCGTGGCCTATGGAGAGGACGCATGATCCGGATCTTCGGTGACTCCATCTCCGGCAATTGCCAGAAGGTGAAATGGGTGGCCACGCGCCTGTCCCGTCCGCACGAATGGATCGAGATCGATGTCCTGAAGGGCGAGACGCGCACGGATGAATTCCTTGCGCTCAACCCGTTCGGCCAGGTGCCGGTCATCCAGTTCGACGATGGCCGCACGCTGGCCCAGTCGAATGCGATCATCCTGCATCTCGCCGAAGGCTCTGACCTGATCCCGGGCGATGCGTTCGAACGCGCCAAGATGCTGGAATGGATGTTCTGGGAGCAATATTCCCACGAGCCCGTGATCGCCGTGCGCCGGTTCCAGAAACATTACCTGAACACGCCTGACGACGAGATCGATCCGGACCTGCTTGCCAAGGGCCGCCGTGCCCTCGGCCGCATGGAAATGGCCCTCATTTCCAGCGACTGGATTGCGGGCGGCGAAGCCATCACGCTCGCCGACATTTCGCTGCTGGCCTATACGCGCCTGTCGCACGAAGGCGGGTTCGACCTGAACGAATTCCCCGCCGTGCAGGCATGGGTCGCCCGCTGCGAGCTCGAACTCGGCCTGCCACACCTTCACGAGGTTACTCATGTATAGATACGACGAATTCGACGAAAAAATCGTCCGTGAACGGGTCGCCCAGTTTGGCGGGCAGGTGGCGCGGCGTCTGTCCGGCGAACTGCTGGAAGACGAGTTCAAGCCGCTGCGCCTGCAGAACGGCGTCTACCTGCAAATGCATTCCTACATGCTGCGTATCGCCATTCCCTATGGCCAGCTCAGCCCGCGCCAGATGCGCCAGCTGGCCCGCATCGCACGTGATTTCGACAAGGGCTACGGCCACTTCACGACCCGCCAGAATATCCAGTTCCACTGGATCGCGCTGAAGGACGTGCCGGAAGTGCTCGGCCTTCTGGCCGATGTCGAGATGCATGCCATCCAGACCAGCGGCAATTGTATCCGCAATACGACCTCGGATCATTTCGCTGGCGCCGCGCGTGACGAAATCAAGGACCCGCGTCCGTGGTGCGAGATCATCCGTCAGTGGAGCACGTTCCACCCGGAATTTGCTTTCCTGCCGCGCAAGTTCAAGATCGCCGTCACCGCAGCCGAGACAGATCGCGCCGCCATCCGCGTGCATGATATCGGCCTCCACATGCGCCAGCGCGGCGACACTGTCGGCTTCGAGGTCCATGTTGGCGGCGGGCAGGGGCGCACGCCCGTGATCGCTTCGCTGGTCAATGAGTTCGTCCCGGAAGACCGCCTGCTCGACTATCTCGAAGCCATCATGCGCGTCTACAACCTGCACGGCCGACGCGACAACAAGTACAAGGCGCGTATCAAGATCCTCGTCACCGAACTGGGTGAAGAGGAATTCACCCGCCAGGTCGAAGCCGAGTTTGCCTCGCAGAAGCCGCACGAGAAGATCGACCTGCCGCGCGAAGAGATCGACCGTATCCATGCTTATTTTGCTCGGCCTGACTTTCCAGAGAAGTCTGAGACGTCTGCTGTATTCGAGGCAGCCAAGTTGAACGATGCCGGCTTTGCCCGCTGGGTGAAGAACAATCTCCATCCGCATGTCGCGCCCGGCTACACATCGGTCACGATCAGCCTGAAACCTGTCGGCGGCACGACCGGCGACGCGACGGCGGCCCAGATGGAAACCGTGGCCGATCTTGCCGAGACCTATGGCTTCGGCGACGTCCGCGTCACCCATACCCAGAACCTGATCCTGCCGCATGTGGCGCTCGACGACCTGCCGGCGATCTATGCCGCCTTGGTCGCAGCCGGTATCGCCACGCCGAACGAGGGCCTGATCACTGACATGATCGTGTGCCCCGGTCTCGATTTCTGCACGCTGGCCAATGCGCGCTCCATCCCGGTCGGCCAGGCCGTGCAGCAGGTCTTTGCCGATCCGGACTACCAGGAAGACATCGGCCGTCTGCACCTGAATATTTCCGGCTGCATCAATGCCTGTGGCCACCACCATATCGGCCATATCGGCATTCTCGGCGTCGACAAGAAAGGCGAGGAATTCTACCAGATCAGCTTCGGTGGCCGCGCCGACGAGAAAGCCGCCATCGGCGATATTACCGGCCCCGGCCTGAAATCCGAGGAAGTTCCCGGCGCCCTCAAGCGCGTCATCGACACCTATCGCAGCCTGCGCACCAGCAAGGATGAAATCTTCATCGACACGCTGACGCGCCTCGGCCACGACCCATTCAAGGAGGCGCTCTATGCCGCTGATTAAGCACGGGGCCGAATCCGACGATCCCTGGGACTATGTCGAGGATGAATCGGAACTGTCCGATGGCGGGTATTTCACCGTCCGTCTGAGCCGTTTCCTGGCCGAAGCGCCGACCCTTGCCGACCGCAATACGCGCGTCGGGGTGCGCCTCGCACCAGACGACGATGTCGAGGAACTGGTGCCGTACCTGCAGCAGATACAGCTGATCGAGATCGATTTCCCCAGATATACCGATGGTCGCGGTTACTCTCAGGCCCAGCTCCTGCGCCGCCGTCATGGCTATACCGGAGAGCTGCGCGCGGTAGGTCACGTTTTGCGGGATCAGATATTCTATATGAACCGTTCAGGCATCGACGCTTACGATACGGTCCGTGCCGACCTACCTTCAGTGCTGGAAGCATTGAAGGAATATTCCGAAGTCTACCAACCGGGTGCGGGGGGTCAGGTGCCGGTGTTCCGCAAGAGACACGGAAGTTAGTACCTGATGCCTTATGGTGACGTCATTGCCCGGAACGCTGAAGCGCCGGAAATCCGTCTCGCACGCCTGAATGGCGAACTGCGCGACGCGTCGGCCCAGACGATCCTGCGCGTCTCGATGATCCGCGAATGGCCGGAGCGCATGACCTATGTGTCGAGCTTCGGTGCCGAAAGCGTCGCCATGCTCGCCCTGATCGCCGACGTTGATCCGTCGCTGCCGATTGTCTTCCTCGATACCGGCATGCATTTCCCGCAGACGCTCGATCATCGCGACGAAGTTATCGACCGCCTCGGCCTCACCGGCGTCCGGTCGATCCCGCCGAGCGAGACAGAGCGCAAGATCCTCGATCCGAAGAACGATCTCTGGAAAACTGATACCGATGCCTGCTGCGCCCTGCGCAAGGTCCGCCCGCTTGAGCCGGCCCTTGAAGGCTTTTCGGCCTGGATCACGGGCCGCAAGCGGTTCCATGGCGGTGCCCGCATGTCGCTGCCGGTCTTCGAATTTGCCAATGGTCGCTACAAGATAAATCCGCTGGCCAACTGGACGCCGGAAGATGTCGACCTGATGATCAAGCAGCGCAACCTGCCGCGTCACCCGCTGGTCGAGCAGGGCTATCCGTCCATCGGATGCTGGCCGTGCACCAAGCCGGTCGCTGAAGGTGAAGACGTACGCGCCGGTCGCTGGGCCGGCCAGAACAAGACCGAGTGCGGCCTGCACGTCGAAAAGAACGAACGCCCCCGGGTGTTCTAAACGATTACTCCGGGTCGGGCGTCACACCACGCATTCCCGCGACGCCCTCTCCGGACTGGAGGGGGCGTTTTCTTGTCAGGCCCTGGCCGCGAATGCGTGCGCCAGCGCAATCGCCCCGGCGGTCGCCACGTTGACGCTGTCAAAGCCCGCCGACATGGGGATGCGCACCGGCACGGCCGCCGCAATCATTTCGTCCGGCAGGCCGGGTCCCTCGGCGCCCAGCAGGATGGCCAGCCGGTCGGGCACGGGCAGGGCGCCGACCGGGGCCGCATCCGCGCGCGGCGTCATCGCCCACACCGTGTAGCCCGCGTCGCGCGCCGCCTGCACCATCTCCGCCCCGCTGCCGCCATGCGCAAAGGGCAGCCAGAGGCTCGCTCCCGACGAGACACGGATGGCCTTTCGGTAGAGCGGATCGCAGCATTTGCCGTCCAGCAGAACGGCATCGGCCCCGAACGCCGCCGCATTGCGGAAACACGCCCCGACATTGTCATGGTTGGACAGGTCCGAGAGCATGAGGATCGTGGAGGGGAGGGGCTCGTCCTGGGCGAAGTCGAAGGACGGGCCCGGTGCGGTCCGCACCTGTCCTGCTGTTTCGCTCAGGATGCGCGCTGCATTTGCGCCTGAGTTCCTCTTCACGCCGCACGCCAGCACGCCCCGGTGCATCGGGAATCCGGCCACGGCGTCCATCACATCCTGCGGTGCGACATAGACCGGTACATCGTCCGGCACGTGCTCCAGCATATCCGCCAGCGGTTCCAGCCGCGTCTCGCACAGGAAGAGGCTCTCGACAGCAAAGCGCGACCGCGTCAGCAGCGTCTCCAGCGTTACCTTGCCCTCGACGATGAAGCGCCCGCCATGACCGGTGGTCAGGTCCTTTTCGCGGATCGACGTGTAGGGCGCAAGGCGCGGATCGGCAGGATCGCTGGCATGAAAAAGGGGCATGCGCGCTGCATGCCCCTTTGCCGGTGTCCGATCAATGCCGGATCAGTTCAGCAGGTCCAGGATCGTCTCGGTGATGAGCCCGGTCGTGGTCTGGGTCAGGTAGGCATCGCCGTCGACGCGCACCCAGCGGTATCCCGCGGGCGCCGGGCGCAGGTCATAGCGTTCCCAGTCGTCGAACCGGACGTCCCGGTATTCCTGCGGCAGGTGCTCGCCCGTCTTCCACATCTTCTTCGCGTGGCCCGGGGGCACCTTGTCCTGCTTGGCCAGGCCGGGTGGCAGATCTGACCCTTGGGCATGGTGCGGCGGGTCGGCAAAGGCCATTCCGCCAAGCATGAAACCGCCGGTCACGATCGTGGTGAGGAACTTGGTACGCATCGCAAATACTCCTTGTATGCTGGTTGGTAACGGCTGCGCGCGGTCCGGGTTCCCCGGGCCCGTGTGATTCACCGGTCGGGGCCGGGGGCCTGCCCGGCGCGCAGGCGCGCCTTGTCAGGTCTCGCGAGGCGGTTAGGAATACAGGTCAGCCAGGATAGAGGAGGCGGTTTCATGTCAAGAACGCATCTGGTGTCACAGATCGCCGTCACGAGCGTCTTCCTGCTGCTCTATGCGGCCTTCCTTGTCGAAACGGGCGCGCTGCTTGCGGAATTTGGCGCTGGCGGCGTGGGGCTGCGGTTGGCGTTCCTCGATTCCCAGAATTTCATCTTCTTCCCTGTGGCAGGCCTGCTGGCGCTTGTCGCCTTCTGGCGGCCCGCGGTCCTGCTCGTCGATGCCTTCGGGCGCGGCAAGCTCAGGCATGGCCGCCTGATCCTGTCGGCGTGCCTGTTCGTCTGCGGGCTGGCCGCCTGGGGCCTCGCCAGCCTGTTCAGCGGATCGCATGCACGATCCGTCTTTGAAATCTCCCCGGCCGCCCTGATGGCCGACAAGGGAACGGCCGCAACCGGCGCGGCACTGCCGCGTGAGCCGGTCCTGGACGTACTGGCGCGCATGAAAATCCTCTCGTCCGGCGAAGGCGGCCTGCCGGCCTACCGGGCGCAATGCGATCCGGAATGGCTGCAATATGCGACGGCGGCCAGCGACCGTGCGCTCTGCTTTCCGGCGGGCCAAAGCCTGACGGTCGGCGACTGCTGCCGGGTCAAGACGGCTTTCCGCGAGCATCTCAATACGCTGGCGACGCAATCGCCGTCGCGGCTCGCCGCGATCCACCGCTACGTGCTCCCGGTCAAATGCTTCTTCCTGCTGCTGCTCCTCGGAATCGGCATCCTGCTTGTCCGGTTCCGCAAGGGACTGGAGCGGGTCTATGGCGGGGATTTTTCGCACATGTCCTTCGGCCTCGCCGTGGGCGGCGCGGTCATGCTGGTCTGGCCCCTGCTGAACGCGTCCTATCTCGAGACCATGTCGCTCCTGACAGGGGGCGGCGCGTCAAGCGCCTACACCGTTATGGCGCCGCTGGTTGCGCTCGGTTTCGGCGTCTGGACGCTGCTCCTGGTCTTCTTCCACCTGCGCGCCTATCCCAGCCAGATCGAATATGCCGCGAAGATCGGGGGCTTCATCGCCGCTGCGATCGGCGTGTTCCGCTATGAGGACATCACGATGTACCTGTCGCGCACACTGGGCGTCGGCGGCAGCATCGTGGCCATCATCGTGTTTGCGGTGGCCGTGATCGCGCTTCTGCTGAGCATCGTGCTCGGCATCGATCCGACCGATATCGACTTCGACGAGGACGACACCCGGCAGGCGGTGAAACCTGCCGGGGACGACAAGACGGGCGCGGCCTGAAGCCGGCTCAGTTCACGGCAGCGCCCGCCGCGATCGGCAGGCCCTGTTCCTTGGCCATGCGCTTCATGGCCTTTTGCAGCTTTTCGAACGCGCGCACTTCGATCTGGCGGATGCGTTCGCGGCTGACATTGTAGGTCTCGGACAATTCTTCCAGCGTCTTCGGCTCTTCCGACAGGCGCCGCTCGGTCAGGATGTGGCGCTCGCGCTCGTTGAGGTCTTCCATCGCGTTCGCCAGGAGGTCCATGCGGGCGTCATATTCCTGCTTGTCGGCAAAGTCGGCGGCCTGGCCCTGGTCGTCATCGGCCAGCCAGTCCTGCCATTCCATGTCGCCGTCGGTGCCCATCGGCACGTTCAGCGAGGCGTCCGAACCGGACATGCGCCCGTTCATCGAATAGACTTCGGCTTCGGTCACGTTCAGCTTTTCCGCGATCAGTTTCGCCTGTTCCGGCTTGAGGTCGCCCTCGTCCAGGGCTTTCATCTCGCCCTTCAGGCGGCGCAGGTTGAAGAACAGCTTCTTCTGCGCGGCCGTCGTGCCGAGTTTCACCAGGCTCCACGAACGCAGGATATATTCCTGGATCGCGGCGCGGATCCACCACATCGCATAGGTGGCGAGGCGGAAGCCCTTTTCCGGGTCGAATTTCTTGACGGCCTGCATCAGGCCGACATTGCCCTCGGAAATCACTTCGGCCATGGGGAGGCCATAGCCGCGATAGCCCATCGCGATCTTCGCCACGAGGCGCAGGTGCGAGGTCACCATCTTTTCGGCGGCCTCGGTGTCATCATTCTCCAGCCACTTGCGGGCGAGCATGAATTCTTCGTTTTTCTCAAGCATCGGGAACTTGCGGATCTCGCTGAGATACCGGCTGAGGCCCTGCTCGGGGCTGAGAGCGGCCGTACTACGGGCCGAAACTGGGTTAGCCATATTCAAATCCTCCTCATGGAACCAATCCCGCTGCGCGGCGACGGTTCCCGTTTCAGGTGTTCCGAGAATGTTCCTAGCCCCGCTATGCGGCGGCGTATTCCCCGGAAATGCGCATGTATGTCATCGCGCTGCAGCATAAATAGAGAATACGGCGCCGTATGGAAAGGGGGAAGGCACGATTGCGTGAGCGTTTGGTAACATGTTTGCCGCCACCCCTCACAGGCGTACCTCGGATCGGAAACTCTCCTGAAGGTTGTTCCCGCGCTCGGTTTTCTAAGATTATTTTGCGCAAGCCTCTTTTTTGATCAACGCAAGGTTGACCGAACATTACGGCAAAGCAATATGGCTGCAGCCAGCCATAAGGATGCGCCGGCAAAGGGAGGGATAAATGAAAAGAATTCTTTTGGTATGCGCTGCGGCGCTGTTGTCGTCAGCTTGCGCGACCCCGTATGCGCCGATTCCCTATGATCGGGAATCAGCCAGCGTTCAGAAGATTGTCGTCGTCGAGGATGCGATGCCGGACTCAGCGACCACGTTGAAACTTGCCACGAACGGCGCGAACGTGTCGAGCGCCGCGGCCAGCGCCGGCCTCGCCGGTTTGCTTATCATGCCTATCGCAATCGGCATTGAGGCGGGTATTGAATCCGGGCAACGTGGCAGCATGCTCGCAGCGTTGGAATCCCAGGGTTTTGACGGCGAGGCTATCTTTGATGAGGCGCTTGAAGCTGCGCTGAAGGAAAGCGGATATGAAATTGGTTCGCTGGATGTTGCTCGTCAGTCGAGCCGGAAGTTGATCGAACTGACTGCAGATGCCGAAGCGGAATCCGGCAGCGCTATTTTGGATATTGCAGGTGCCGGGTATGGCTACCAGCTGGTCGGCGGCGGTACGCAATGGCGCCCGTTCGTGAATGTCTCGGTCCGGCTGACGGATCCGGCGGATCCGACACGGATATTGCTCGACAACAGGGTCGCCTACAATCCGGTTGCGACTCCGGACGTTATCCTGAACATTCCGCCAGAGGAAGAATTCGGGTTCGCCAAGATGGATGATCTCGAGGCCGACCCCGAAAAGGCCGCCGAAGGTCTCAAGCGTGCCCTCGTCGCGACGGCGAATGGCGTTGCAACGCTGCTGAAATAGACGTGCGCAGCTCATTTCCTCGTTTGAGCGTGGCGGCTGGCGCCGCTGCGCTCGCACTGGTGGCGTGTCAATCCAAGCCACCAACGCCACCGCCGTCTGCCGTTCTGGATATCTCGTCCAAGACATGCGGCCAGGTGGTTAATCTTGAAACGGCTGAACCGCTGACACCGAAAAAGACCCAGAAGTGGGTCGATATCCACACGGCCGTGGACGAGACTTCAGCCTGTGTCACGTCAGGCGGCCAGTCTGGCAATTATGTTGTTTACGAGCTTCCAGAGCACGCAACAAACCACGTCATTACGGTAGGCGGAGCGAAACAGAAGATTCGCCTGCTCGCCCCGGCGGTCAGCATGCTGGATTCCAATGGCGAGCTGGTGCGGACATTCATTGCAGACAAATATCAGTATATCGGCGGCGTCTTCGGCGTGCAGCTGCGCCCGAATGAAGGGGAACGCTATCTGCTGGTCAAAACGGATTCCGATCTGGTCGGCAATGTCGAGGAGGTGTTCGAGACACGTATGGTCACGCAAACCGGGTATGCTTCCACGCCGACCGGCGGGGCATCATATACGACGTATCACGGGCAGGAAAATTCGACCCACCGCACGTTTTCGCATGAAGGTACGGTCACGATCCGCGTCCAGGCCCTGTCCGGCAAGATCGGCGCGCCTGCCGAGTGAATCGCGCCCTCGCAGGCCTTACCGATCAATCACGACCCGGTGTTCCTCGGCGAAATAGTCTGTCGAGCGCATCTCGTGCAGGCGGCTGGCCGTGCGCTCGAACTCGAAACTGCCATCTCCGGTCGGGTAAAGGGCGTTCGGCTCGGCCGCTGCGCTCGCCACCAGTTTCACCCGCGCCTCATACAGTTCGTCGATCAGCGTCACGAACCGGGCAGCCTCGTTGCGGTTTTCCGGCGAGAGCAGGGGGATACCCTCCAGGATCACCGTGTGAAAGGTCGCTGCGATCTCGTGATAATCACGCGCGCCCAGCGGCCTGGCGCAGAGTTCCTCGAACGTGAAGCGGGCAATCCCCGCCGCCTCGCGTGTGACCTCCAGCTTGCGGCCCTTCACGGTCAGCGTGCAGTGCTGCGGCTGCGCGCCCAGCGTCAGGCGCTGCCAGGCCCGGTCGAGCGCCGCCGCCGAGGCCTCGCCGAGCGGCGCATACCAGACCGGTGCCTCGCTCAGCCGGTCCAGCCGATAGTCGCGCTCCGCCACGAGTTCGAACACGTCGCAATTGGCTTTCAGCATCTTCACGAAAGGCAGGAAGAGGGGCCGGTTGATGCCGTCGGCATAGAGGTCGCCGGGGTGGCGGTTGGAGGTCGCCACCACGGTCACGCCGGCGTCGAACAGGGCCTCGAACAGGCGCGACAGGATCATCGCATCGGCAATCTGCGTGACCTGGAATTCATCGAAGCAAAGCAGGCTCGCGCCAGAGGCGATCCGTTTCGCGGCTGGCGCGATCGGGTCGTCGCCGGCTCCCCTGACATACCATGGCGAGCGCTTGCGCGCGGCCGCGTCCAGCTTGCGCCACTCGCCGAGCATGTCATGCACGCTGCCCATGAATTCGTGAAAGTGCACACGCCGTTTCGGCGTCACCGGCGCGGCGTCAAAGAACAGGTCCATCAGCATGGACTTGCCGCGCCCGACCCCGCCCCACAGGTACAGTCCGGTAACGGGCGCAGGCTTTGAGAACCAGCCGCTCTTGCCCTTTCCGGCCAGCGCCTTTGCCAGCCTGTCGAGCCGGGCAGCCGCTTCCGCCTGCGCGCTGTCCGCGTCGATCACGCCGTCGGCGATCCGGGCTTCGTAGCGCGCCAGCACGGATGTCATCGCGCTGTCAGCCAATCCGTGAGGCCACCTGGTCGATCATCTGGCGCCAGGCCTCGGGCCGCAGCAGCATGGCAATCACCAGTCCTGTCAGGGCGCCGCCAAGGTGGGCGCCGTGGGCCACCATGGTCTGGTCGCGCTGCGATAGGATAAAGCTCACGACAATGAACCCCGCGCCGAACACGATCGCCCACATCGGGATCGCGAAGAACAGGTAAAGCGTCGCGAATGGGTAGAACAGGCAAAAGCCCGAAATGACGCCGGACGTCGCACCCGATGCGCCAACCGAGCGATAGTTCGGCTGGTTGCGCTTGTCGGCATATTCCCAGACGTTTCCGCCCAGCAGAGACGCCGCATAAAGGATCAGGAACCCGCCGGAGCCGACATGGGCTTCCAGGATCTGGCCGAACAGGTAGAGCACGTACATGTTGATGAACAGGTGCAGGCCGTTGACGTGCAGGAAGGCCGACGTGATGAAGCGGTGCCATTCCTCCCCCTGCCGGATCGGATTGATCCAGAACGAGTACCGGTCGAAAAATTCCTGGTTGTTGAACGCAACGACGCTGGCGATCACGTTCATCGCGATCAGCACCAGCGTGGCGGGATAGACTTGCACGGCGTTCATGGCGTTTCAGGTCCACAATAGGGCTAAGCCGCCCGGATACATTCACCGGGCGGCTTAGCAAGGTCATACAGGGTTCTGCAAGCGCAAGCGCCTCATGGGCGAATGGCTCAGGCGGCGCGCGCCGGTGCGGCAGCGGCGGGCATCTGTTCCAGCAGGAAGTCCTCGAACGTATCGGGCCGCTGGATGAAGCGGTTGAAGGGCAGGTTGGCCTTGAACACGGCTTTCGGGGCGATATTGGCGCCGCAACGCAAAGCGGCGGCCACGACCTGGTCACGCGTATCCATGGAAGAGACGACCGCGATGCGATACTTGCCCATATTGGCGACGCGGGCGATCGTCATGTCGGGGTCGACGCTGTCGGGCAGGCCGAGGTCGAGCACGACCAGATCGAAACGTTCCAGGCGCAGGCGTGCCTCGGCGGCCATCAGTGTCGGCGCCATGACGAGGTCCACCTGGATGCGCGAGCGGGCGGCCTTGTCGGCGGCAATCGCCAACATGTCGCGGACCGGCTCGTGATCTTCAACCCAAAGAACTTTCATACTACTCTACCCTGATAAGTTTGATGCTGCCTGAGCGTCTGTATCCATCCGCGCCCGTCTTGAAGTGACCTTGCCACCTTGTGCTTACAGCTTGGTAAAGCAGAACTTTCCGAAGTGTTGAAATCTCTACAGATCTGCCTTTTCCGGAAAGTTTTTCAGGCCCGTGAATCCTGCCGCATCCGCTTTCCCGTAAGGGGACTTCATGTATGTTGCGCCTTCGGGACAGGTCCTGACGGAAAATCGCAAAAAAAAGCACAAAGGCCATGACAGACGAGATCGCCACCTCCCCGCAAGCGGGTTCCGCCGTCTCGGCCTTTCACGAGGCCGCCGCGGACACGGATCAGCACATCGTCGATGTGCTGATCGAGGAACGCTGCCCGAAGCTCCGGTCAAGCTGGTCCTGGCCGCTTATCCGGCCCGCGCTCTACCAGGTGCTCGGCTATGGCAAGGCACGGCGCATGGCCGACGAGATCGTCCAGCTCAATGGCCGCGAATCCTTCGACCTGCTGTCCGGCCAGCTGGCATTCGATCTCTCGGTCGATGCCATTCACCGCATGCCCGAGACGGGGCGCCTGATCGTCGCGGCCAACCACCCGACCGGCCTGGCCGATGGCGTTGCTGTCTGGGACCTGCTGAAACAGGTGCGCGACGATATCGTCTTCCTCGCCAATGCAGACGCCGTGCGCGTCAATCCGAGATTCGAGGATGTCATCATCCCGGTCGAATGGGTCGCCGCCAAGCGCACGCCCGCCAAGACGCGCGAGACCCTGAAGCGCGCGGCAGAGGCCTTTGCCCAGGAAAAATGCGTCGTCATCTTCCCGTCCGGACGCCTTGCCCGCCGTGTCGACGGCCTCCTGCAGGAGAAGGACTGGTTCTCCACCGTCATCGGCCTCGCCCGCAAGCAGAAGGCGCCGATCCTGCCGCTCAATGTCGATGCCCGCAATTCCGCGCTCTACTATCTCTTTTGCGACCTCAGTGACGAATTGCGCGACATCACGCTCTTCCATGAATTGCTCAACAAGCGCGGCTCGAAATTCCGGATGACCTTCGGCAACCTGATCGCACCCGACAGGCTGCAGGGAGATTCGACGGCGCTGACGGAAAAGCTGAAACAGCACGTTGCCTATGAACTTCTCGCCAACCGCGATGCGGTCTTCGAACCCGACGAGGATTAGGGTCCCCATCTGATGCCATCCAATACAGAGCGCGCGATGGATCGCACCGTGGGCCTGCGCGGAGCCGTCTTGCTCGGGCTTGGCTCCATCCTTGGCACGGGTGTCTTTGTCAGCCTTGGCCTCGCTGTGGGTGTAACCGGCACCTGGGCCGTCCCGGCCCTTTGCCTTGCCGCCGTCCTGGCCGCGCTCAACGCGCTGTCGAGCGCAGAACTGGCGGCCAGCCACCCGGTCAGCGGCGGCACTTATGCCTATGGCTATCGCTATCTCGGACCCGATTTCGGTTTTGCGGCCGGGCTGGCTTTCCTTCTGGCCAAGTCGGCCAGCGCCGCCGCCGCGGCGATCGGCCTGTCGGGCTATGTGTTGGCAGGCCTTGGCATGGATCCCGCGCTCACCAATCCCGTCGCCAGCCTCGTTGCCATAGTCATGGCCGGGCTTGTGGTCCTGGGCCTGCGCCGGGCCAATCCGGTCAATGCCGTGCTCGTCACGATCACCCTGCTTGTCCTCATCCTCCTCGGGGCCATGGCCTTGCTATCACCCGCCGGGGAGCAGGCTGCAAATCCGGCGATGCCCTTCGCGCCTGCCGGCTTCCTCGAAGCAACGGCGCTCCTCTTCGTGGCCTTCACCGGCTATGGCCGTATCGCAACGCTGGGCGAAGAGGTCCGGTCGCCGCGCCGCACCATTCCGCGTGCCATCATCCTCACGCTGCTTGTCTCCACATGTCTCTATCTCGCCATCCTCACCGGCGGCCTGAACGTGCTTGGTGCCGCGCGCTTCGCCGATGCGACGACCCGCACCGCCGCGCCGCTGCAAGCCGTCGCCGCCGTCCTCGGTGCGCCCTGGCTCAGCCTGCTCGTGATCGTCGCCGCTGTCACCGCGATGGCCGGCGTGCTGCTCAATCTCATTCTTGGCTTGTCACGTGTCGTGCTGGCCATGGGTAGGGAAGGGGACCTGCCGCTTCGTCTGGGCCAGCTCGACCGCAGCGGCCAGCCCCTGGCTGCCAGCCTGTGCGTGGGCGCCGTCATCGCCGCGATGGCTGCGTTTGGCGGACTGGCGCTGGTCTGGAGCTTCAGTGCCTTCTGTGTGCTGATATATTACGCGATCACGAATCTGGCCGCCCTGCGCCTCAGCGCAGACGCGCGGCTCTACCACCCGATCATCCCTGCGCTCGGCCTCGTCGGCTGCCTGGGGCTGTCTGTCTGGCTGCAACCGGTCATCATCCTGACGGCCACGGCGATTCTGGCGTGCGCTATAGTCCTGCGCCGACTGCTGAAAATCCGGCTTGGTTGACCGGACAACGTGCTTGCGCCCGGCGCGGATGCGCCTTAAGGCCGCTCGCCATGCTTGAGATCATTCCCGAAACCCCTGCTGTGCACGCCGCCGCCATCGAGGCCCTGTTCGATGCCACGTTCGGTCCTGGCCACTTCGCCAAGACGGCTGAGCGCCTGCGCGAGTTTTCGCGGTCATTGCCGGAGATCAGCCGCGTTGCCGTGCTGGACGGCGAGGTCATCGGTGTCTGCCGCGTCTGGCCGCTGGTCGTGGGCGCCGCCCGCACGCGCGCCCTGTTCTACGGACCCGTTGCCGTCGCCCCTTCGCATCAGGGCAGCCGCCTTGGCCTCTCGGTCACGGGCGAGGCGCTGGAGGCCGGCAAGGCCGCCGGCTGGCCTGCGGCCGTCCTGATTGGCGCCCCCCGGTATTTCGGCGAGATCGGTTTCACCGTCACGCCGAAGCACCAGCTCGCATTCCCCGGTCCGCAGGACCAGGCCCGCGTCATGGTGCGCGACCTTGCCAGCGATGCCAGCCTGCTGTCGGGCATGGTTACGGCGGGGTAGGGGGCAGGTGTCCGCACTGGCCTGCGGTGAGAATGCCACATAGGCAGCTCGGCCGCGCGGCGCTACCCAGCCGCCATGCCTCAGGGTCTTTTCCCATCCGCGCCGATGCGCTTCTGGATCATCACAGCAGTATCCCTGCTGATGGTGCTGCGTGGACTTGTGCCCACAGGCTATATGCTCGACCGCTCGGCAGACGCCGGCGACATTGTCATCCGCATCTGCGGCGGAACGACCGAGCGCTTCATGTCGCTCAACCCCCATACCGGAAGCATGACCGAGGTCGATGGCGACGAGACGCCAGAGCCACTCCCGCATGATGACACGACGGCGCCGTCCGCAACCTGTCCGTTTGCATCAACCGCCGTGTTTGACCTGACGCTCCCGCCGGACCTGTTCCTGGCGGCGATCCATGGTCCGCCGCTCCTGGGCGACCGGCCCGTTGTCAATACAGCTGCCTATTGGCGCGCCCGTGCGCCGCTACCGGCCAGGGGGCCGCCCGTCCGCGCCTGATTGAACCTGAAAAGCATTCCTCAATCAGACCAGTGCCCGGCATCGTCCGGGCCGAACGGATAGAAAAATGAAACCACACTTGTTTTGCGGCGCGGGGCTGATGGCCCTGTCCGCCCTGCTGCCTGCCGCTATTGCGCAGGAATCCGAACCCGCCCTCCAGGATGTCATCATCGTTACCGGCTCGCGCCTCGACACGGCCACCCAGCATGCCGTCACGCCTGACGGTGCCCCCCTGCAGGGTGGCGACGTTACCTATCTCTCTGCCCGCACACCGGGCGGGGCCCGCATCGCCAATGGCGAAGTGTCCGGCCAGATGGCCTATCGCGGCCTGTTCGGCGAACGGCTGAACCTGCGCGTCGATGGCCAGCGCTTCGCGTCCGGCGGGCCGAACCTGATGGACCCGGTCTTCCACTATGCGCCCGCGCCGCTGGTCGCCGCCGTGGTGATCGACAGGGGCGTCAGCCCGGTCTCGGCCGGCCCCGGCCTTGCCGGCGGCGCCGATGCCGTTTTCAAGCGCATCGACTATGCCACCGGCGATGCGCTCCGGCTGGGCTATGACCTCAGCCTCGGCGCGCGCAGCATCAATGACAGCGTGTCCACTGGCGGCATCGTCGGCGCGGCGACCGACACCTGGCGGTTCAATCTCCTCGGCGCTTATGAAGAGGGCGATGATACCGACTATGCCGACGGCACGATCGGCGGCACGTCCTTCGAGCGCTCTGTCTTTGGCGTCTCGACCGGCGTGAAGACCGGCGCGGGCGATGTCAGCCTGGATCTTCGCCGCCAGAATACCGGTCCGTCAGGCAACCCGCCTTTCCCGATGGATATCCAGTATTTCGATACGGATTTCGCCCGGCTCGCCTATGCCACCGATATCGGTGCCGCCTCGCTGGAGGCCTCGGTCCATTATACCGACGTCTCGCACCTGATGGACAATTTCAGCCTGCGCCCGTCGCCGGGCATGATGGCCGCGCGCGCTTCCTATGCCGATGCCACGACACGCGGCGCCGACATAAAGCTCGGCTTCGCCCTGTCGGGCGGCGAGCTGCAGCTCGGTCTCGATACCGAAGAGTCCGATCACACTGTGACGATCACCAATCCGGACAATGCAGGCTTTTTCGTCACGCCCTTCCCGGACATCACCCTGCGACGGACCGGGGCCTTTGCCGAATGGACCGGGCCGCTCGGGCCGGTCGAGGCGGAACTCGGCCTGCGTGTGGACCAGAACGAATATGAGGCCGGTGACGCGTCGGTCGGTCCGGCCCTGCCGATGGGGCCGCGTATGCTGGCGACCGCCTTCAATGCCGCGTCCACTGATGGCGAGGACACGACAGCCGATATCGTCGCCCGGCTCTGGACCCCGGCAGAAAACGGCCTCTCCTGGCGCCTCACCCTCGCCCGCAAGCAGAAGATGCCCGGCTATATCCAGCGCTTCGGCTGGCTGCCCACCAGCGCCAGCGGTGGGCTGGCCGATGGCAATATCTATGTCGGCGATCTCGCTCTCAAGCCGGAAACGGCCTGGCTGGCCGAGGCGGGTTTCGACTTTGCCACCCCGCGCGCCTATGCCCGGCCGACCGCCTATGTCCGTCAGGTCGACGACTATATCCAGGGCGTCGCCTTTGACGACACGCCGGGCGTGGCCGACTCGCCCGTCGAAATGATCGCCGCCATGAACGGCGATTCCACACCGCTCCGCTGGGCGAATGTCGATGCCCGGCTCTACGGGTTCGATCTGGATGCCGGGTATGATTTCGACGGCCCGCTCCGGGTCGACGGCGTGCTCTCCTATGTGCGCGGCGAGCGGCGTGACGTGAACGACAATCTCTACCGCGTCGCCCCGCCCAGCCTGACCATGGGCCTGACCTGGGAAGCGGCGGCCTGGTCGGCCACGCTCGAGACCCGTCTCGTCGCCGAGCAGACCGACGTCTCGGCCACCAATAGCGAGGCGAAAACGCCGGGCTATGGCGTGCTCAACCTGTTCGGCGACTGGCAGGTGCGTGACGGCGTGCGGCTTTCGGCCGGGGTCGAGAACCTGCTGGACCAGGTCTATCGCGACCACCTGTCGGGCTATAACCGCAATGGCGACAGCGATGTTGCGCTCGGCACAAGGGTGCCGGGGGCAGGGCGCGGCGTCTTTGTCCGGCTCTCGCTCACCCATTGACCGGCCGGGCGGCCCGGCACCGCGCCGGGTCGCCCGTTCGCATGCGAAGTGTTCCTGCCGGGCTCGCCCGGCGCGCGAACAGGCTTTGCCTCGGCCCGGTACAGCCTTTAAGCCTCTCGCCATGACCGACCTGCGCCTGATCCAGTATTTCGAAGTCGTCTACCGCCTGCTGAGTTTCTCCAAGGCGGCCGAAGAGCTGCACCTGACCCACTCGGCCGTCACGCGCAGCATCAAGACGCTCGAAGAGGCCTGGGGCACCCAGCTCTTCTACCGCACCACCCGCTCGGTCACGCCGACCGAGGCGGGCGAGCGCCTGTATCCGATGGCGGTCGAACTGCTCGCCTTCGCGAAAGTCGTGCAGCGCGAAACCGTCGCCGGCGACCGGCACCTCAAGGTCATCGGCGGCCCGATTGCCTATGACATCCTGTTGCCCACCGCGATTGTCGAATTCCGCAAGACATCGCCCGACGTCCGCATGCTGGCCGACGTCATGCCGCCGCATTCGGCGATCGAGGAACTGGTCCAGCGCCGCGCCAACATGGTCCTGTTCAACATGTCGACGCTTGAGGCCCTGCCGCATGCGGGCCGGCTGCACTTCCAGGAAATCATGGCCGAGGATTTCATCATGCTCCACCGGCCGGGTCATCCGGTCTCCACGAAGGACCTCGGCCCGGACACGTTTCTGGAATCGTTGCTGGCCTATCCGTGGGCCTTCCCGGGTTATCTCAATTATCTCGACGGCCAGCTGCCCGAGGGCATGGAAGAGGCGGTCACGCAGGCCGGCGCGCCGCAGTACACGCTCTACAGCCCGACATCCTGCATGAACCTGTCAATGGCGTCCGACGTGCTGACCGTCGTGCCGGTGTCGCTCGCGCTGGCAAACCTGGAATCCGGCCAGCTGGTCGGCATGCCCATTCCCGGCCTGCCGCAATACCGTATCGGGGCCGCCTACAAGAAGGAGGCCGCGCTCGAGCCCAATATCAAGGCCTTCCTCGGCAGCCTCTCTGCCGCGGCGCGCAAGCTGCAGCGTGGCAATGCCAAACGGCTGAAGGCGCTCGAATAGGCCGCGTCGGGGCCACTCATTTGTGCTCTCCACGCACATACAATCGAATATTACTCAATTGTTCTCATCAGTTGCCTGTCGTATCCCATCCCCTGTCTTAGCGATGTGGTGCGTCCCCCACCTAGTTCTGCGTCGCCGTCCAAGACACTTGTTGCCAGGTGGTGTATCCCCGCTGCCTGGCAACTTACCCCCCTTTTTCGCGCTGGCCTTTCCCCCGTCCGGCAGGCAAGACAGGGGAAAAGGGGAGGGTCCGCCGATGAGCCGCATATTCGGGAATGTCTGCCAGAACGGTTATGTCGTGCGCGACATCCGGGCCGCGATGGATCACTGGATCAACGTCATGGGCGTCGGCCCCTGGTTCTATATCGAGGACGTGGAGACAGACTGGTTCCGCCATCGCGGAGCGCCGTCGGACGTGAAAATGTCGATTGCGCTGGCCAATTCCGGCGACCTGCAGATCGAGCTGATCCAGCAGCGCAACGACGCCCCCTCCATGTATAAAGAGTTCCTCGACGCCGGCCATGAAGGCCTCCAGCACATGTCCTACTGGACCGAGGACTACCAGGGCCTCTACGACAAAGCCCTCGGCCTCGGCTACAAAGTCGGCCACGAAGGCTGCATCGGCGGCGAAAAAGGCCGCTTCGCCTATTTCGATACCGAGGCCCATCCCGGCACCGTGGTCGAAATCTCCGACATCTCCGGCACCAAGGGCCGCACCTTCGCCCATATCAAAAAGGTCGCCCAGGGCTGGGACGGAACAGACCCGATCCGCATCATCAAATAGGCGCGTCCTATTTCTGGTCCGCCCATTCGGCGCGCAGGCCGTCAATATACAGGCCCGCGTGGAACAGCTCGTCCTGCATGTCGCGCGCGATGCTGCCATCCCGCATGCGTCGTCCGGCTCAGGCCGCCGGCTTTGGGACGGACCATAGTCGCATCCCGGCGCCATGAAAAAGCGCGGCCAATGCCCCCAGCGCGCCGCCTCCCACAAGGGCAATGCCCCAGTCTCCCAGATGCAGCGGGGCCAGGTGGAGCAGGCGCGACACCAGCGGCGACTGGATCACCAGCACAGCCGGAACCACGGATCCCGCCGCCGCCAGGACTGCCCCGCGGTTTTTCCACCCGCCGAGCGCCAGCGCCACGGCCCCATTGGCGCTCAGCAGGATCGCCAGTGCCAGCGACCGGGCATGCAGGGCATCCTGGGCCGGGCCGAGGGCGTGGATGAACCCCCACATGATCAGCCCCGTGACCAGGGTCGTGACGCCCCCGATCACGGCCCATTCCCGGGCCCGGAAGAACTGCGCCCCGACACCCCCGTCCGCCGGGCCGAGCCGGCCGCGCGTGGCCTGCTTCTGGAACACGAGCAGGGCGGTCGGGTGCATGACCAGTTCCAGCCAGACGATATGGATCGGCAGGTACAGTAACGGGTATCCGGCCAGCGGCAGCAGCGCGGCGGTCGCCACCAGCGGGCCGTGGATCATCAGGAGATAGGCAAAGCTCAGCTTCAGGTTGCTGAACACCTGCCGCCCCTCGGCGATGGCATTCACGATCGTCCGGAAATTGTCGTCGAGCAGGACAATGGCGGCAACTTCCCGGGCGCTCTGTGTACCGCGCTCGCCCATGGCGATGCCGATATCGGCGCCTTTCAGGGCGGGCACGTCGTTCACGCCGTCCCCCGTCACCGCGACGATGTGATCCTGCGCCTGCAGGGCCCGCACAAGATTCAGCTTCTGCGCCGGCATCGCGCGGGCGACGACATCGAACCCGGTCATGTCGGCGCCGCCTCCCTCCTCCAGATCCTGGCCCTGGATGATTTTCGGGTCCGCGCCGCCGATGCCGAGTTCCAGCGCAATCGCGCGGGCCGTGTCCGGGTGGTCGCCCGTGACCATGATGACGCGTATGCCCGCATCCTGCGCCTCCGTGACGGCGTCCCTGACGCCCGGACGCACCGGGTCCTCAAACGCCAGCAGGCCGCAGAACGCATAGCCCGAGCCGGGCTCCTCCCCCGACCAGTCCGCTGCCGTCGCCGCCGCGCAGGCGATGACCTTGTGCCCTTCCCCGGCCAGCGCGCGTGTCTTGTCCAGCCATGCCTCCCGGTCCGCCGGCGCCAGCGTGCACATGGCCAGGACGTTTTCCGGCGCCCCTTTCACCGCGATGTGCACGGTCCCGTCCGGTGTCTCGATCACGCCGGTTTCGCGCCGCCGGTCCTCGGTAAAGGGAAACACGGCAAGCCGCGCGCCGTCCGGCGCAGCGCCCTTCGCCAGGACAAGCAGGTCGATCGGGTCGCCGCTTTCCTGCCGCGCGGCCGTGGCCGCGGCCGACAGGACGTCACCGTCTGTGCGCCCGTCGGCGGCGAAGATGTGCTGCAGGTGAAGCCGGCCTTCTGTCAGCGTGCCCGTCTTGTCGGTGCAGATGCACGTGACCCGGCCGATATTCTCCACTGCAATCGACCGGCGGACCAGGGCGCGCTGTTTCGACAGGCGAAAGACGCCGACGCCGAGAAAGAAGGAAAACACGACAGGGAATTCTTCCGGGATCGCCGCGACGGCCAGCGTCACGCCGCTGACCGCGGCATCGACCCAGCCGAAGCCCTGCGCGAGCCGCACCCCGGCAAGGACCAGGCAGAGGATCACGGCGACGACGAGCAGGCCCGCAACCAGCTTGCCGATGGCCTGCTGCAGCGGGGTTCGCTGGCCGGTGCCGATCTGGGCCGTCCGGACAATCTGGCCGTACAGCGTCTCGGCCCCCGTGAAGACCACCTGCATGCGGGCCTCTCCGGTCAGCAGACGTGTTCCGGCCATCGCCCAGCATGTATCGTCGACCGCCATGTCGCTCGCGCCCGCAAGGGCGGCCGTGAACACAGCCTTGCGGACCGGCAGGGACTCGCCGGTCAGCGCCGAGGCATCGACCTGCAGGTTGTCGCCGCCGACCAGTACGCCATCTGCCGGAAACGGCGCATTGGCTTGCGTCAATACAAGGTCCCCGGGCACGAGGCTGCGTGCCGGGATATCGACTTCCGATCCTCCGCGCACGACGCGGACATGTTCGGCCAGCAGCTTGCTCAAGCCTTCCGCGGACGCCTTGGTGCGCCGGTGCAGGTAGGCATCCATGCACATGATCGGAATCAGCGCGGCGGCCAGGACCGCCGCTTCGGTATAATCCCCGAGCACGAAGAACAGGCTGGCCGTGCCGGCAAGGAACCAGATCATGGGATCGGTCAGCGCGTCCTTCAGGACATCCAGCCATCCCGACCGGTCGGTTTCGACGATGACGTTCTCACCAAAGCGTTCCAGCCGCTCGGCGGCGTCCTTTGCCGCCAAGCCGCGCTCGGAGCCGCCGGGCCCTGGCATTCGGGAGAGCGGTACAAATCGCCTCATAGGGCCCCTGACGGTTCTGGTTCCGGGTGGAAACCCCGCAACTTAGATCGCGCCGCAACCTGCGCCAAGGGATCATTCCGGGGTCCGGCCCGCCGCCCCTCGGCGCGGGGTGGCAGAGTGGCGCAGGGCGCATTGCGCTGCGCCTGATGCCCCCGCTGGCCGGAAGCTGGTATAGGACATGATTTCCCGCTGAGGATGGTGCGCATGACCCACAAGTTCGGACTGGTCCTCGCCGGCGGCGGCGCGCGGGGCATGGCCCATGCCGGGGTGCTGAGGGCGCTGAACCATCTCGGCTATTATCCGAGCGCGATTGCCGGCTATTCCATGGGCGCCGTGGTCGGCGCGGCCTATGCGCTCAACGACAACTGGTATGACGACCTCGTCGCCATGGACGTGTCGGGCTTCCCGGTCGTGCCGAAATTCGATGGCCCGGGCATCGTGTCGCGGCTGAGGAATCTCTACATCACCGGGCAGGAGCTGCGCGACATCTATTACGGCTGGGGCGCCGGCGAGGATACCGTCGCCTGGGGCCGCAGCGTCCTCGCGCAGCTGACCGGGGACAGGAATCTCGAGGAGGGCCGCGTGCCGGTCCATGTCGCCGCAACGGATATCCTGACCGGCCGCATGGTCATCAAGACAAGCGGCAACGCGGTCGATGCCGTCTATGCCAGCTCGGCGCTGGCGGGCATCCTGCCGCCGTTTGATGACGGCACCCATCTGCTCGTCGATGGTGGGTATGTCGGCATGTCGCCGGTCGACGTCCTCAGGCAGGCGGGCATTGACCGCGTGATCTCCGTTGACCCGAGCCAGGACAGGAGCAGCCCCAACCCGCGCAACGGGCTGGACGTGTTGCTGCGGTCGGTCGAGCTCACCCAGGACGCCCTGTCCAGCTTGCGCCATGAGAAAGCGGACCTTGTCCTCAAGCCGCATTTTGGCCGCTCTGTCGGCATGCTGGAATTCCAGTACAAGCGCGATTGCATCGCTGCTGGCATAAACGCCGTCAGGGCCGCGCAGCCATTCCTTGTCGACATACTGGGACATTCGAAAACGACCCGGTCGCGCCGTCACCGCCGCTGGTTCACCTGACAGGGGCCATCACGGCGCGGAAGCAGGCGGCGAAGGGGAGGGGCCACCCAACCTCCGCCAACACACCGCTCCCCCCCACGCCGCGCTCCCGGCGAAAGCCGGGACCTCAGGCCATAAAAGGCCGGACACGCCCCCGGCCCGGTCCATTCAAGCCAGCGCACTAAGGGAAAACCCCGAGGTACGATCCCGGATTTTGGGCGTAGACAGGTGCGGGTCGGACTGTGTCTGGCGGTAATTGAGGAAGACAGGTCATGACAGGTACAGACAAGCCACTGGTCCGCGAGGCGGTCGCGGTCTTTCAAACCGAAAAAGACATGCAGGCGGCGATCGACGACTTGCTGACCAATGGATTCAACCGCGCCGAAATCAGCCTGCTCGCGTCGACAGAGGCCGTCGAGGCCAAGCTCGGTCACAGTTACAGATCGGTGAAAGCGCTGGAAGACGATCCCGACGCCGCCACCATCGCCTATGCCAATATCGAGGGGCCGGGTGCTGCCGAAGGGGCGGTCATCGCCACGCTGGCCTATGTCGGCGCCGTGGCGGCGTTCGTTCCCATTGTCGCCGGTGGCGGCGCGCTCGCGGCGGCGCTCATCGCGCTGGGCGTCGGCGGCGGCAGCGGCGCCACGATCGGCGCGCTTCTGGCGCGGCTGATTGAAAAACACCATGCCGACTATATTGCCGACGAACTCGCGCATGGCGGCCTGGTCGTCTGGGTGCGCACCTGGAACAAGGCCGACGAAGCCACGGCCACCGGCATCCTCAAGGCCCATTCCGGCGCCGACGTCCATGTCCACGGCCTGCCGGATGTGGATGCCACAAGCTGAGGCCAAAGCCCCTCTCCCTCGGGCTTGCGATTGCCTGAGCAAGGGGTTAGGGCGAGGGGCCACAGCCGCAAGGTGCATCAAGCCCAGCGCAATGCCCCGTCCCGCGAGAGCGACCGTAAGGCTGCAATGCGCCTCTAGCTTACTCTCCTACAGTTTGTACTAGTTTTCTTCAGCACCTTCTACAGATGTTAAAAGTCCTCTGTACTCCAGGGCACGTCGAAACTTTGGTGAACTAAAAGAGACAGCTTCGTTGTCGCGTCGCAAAGCACTAGAGCTATTTAGTTCACAAAATCCGCCCACATGGACGCCTATAGCGAATGAGTTCGCCAACAACTTCCTTGGGCTACGGCTATTCATCAAGCTGCCATCCGTTGCGCCAGGCACGAAAATCAACGGCCCACCGGAACTTCCCCTTCTAGTATCGACTGAATGTCGAATCCAAGGAATTCCCTCCGGCGAAAACGATTCTCCCGCAGTCACTCCCGCCGCTATTTGCATCTTCAAATTGACCCTGGGCTTTGCAGATATACCGAAGCCCATGACATATAGCTGGTCGGTGGGGTCAATCTTGGGGTGCGCCGACAGTAAGCCAATTCCAGGTTCATCCGGAAACGTTTCGGAAACTGTCATTTTCGTGACGGCGTTTCGCTTGAGTTTAAATACAGCCCAGTCGTCGCCCGGTTGATCTGCCGGTTCTACCTCCCCAGGGTGATCTAGAACACATTCAGCGCATGCGATCGACTCGGTGTCGATAAAAAATCTGTGCTCAGGTATTGCATTATTCACCGGAGTACCCGGCACATTAATTTCCGGACGGAACCAAACCTGTATGTAACTAATCCTCTCCTTGAAGCGCTGAAGATCCAGCCCTTCATCCGCATCCAAAGGTTCGGCGAGGTGATCCGCGAAAACATGACCTGCTGAAACAACGTAGTCGCCCTCTACTCGAAAGGCGGTTCCTAGTGGCGTCGCTCCGGCTGCTGTTGTGTCAAACATAACAACTTGACCGATGATAGCTGAATCAAATGGTTGCCTAGAATCTCTGCTTGCATTGATACTGCAGAGGCCCTCGTTCCGAGAACCGACGGCAGCCTCATTCTTTGACTTCATTTCATTCAATTCGCCGATTGGGAACTCGCTCTCTGTCCCGCTTGTTGCACCGACGTCGATATATATTGCTTCTTGAAAAAGGGCCTTAAGCGCGACTATATCGTCGCCCGAAGATCGAGTGTCTATCAATGAGATCTTGAGTTCGCTCGCTTCCCAATCGACCGTATCGGAAAAACCATTCCTCAGATAAAGATCGTCACCAACGAATTTCTGCGCGACTACTCCATCCTTAAGAATTGCAACCTCAACTCCTTTAGGCAACACTTGATCATCAAACTTGAACGTCGTCTCGCGACCCGTTCGTGTTGGAAATATCAAGCTTTGGACCAATGTCGTTCTTTGTGCAAAGAACTCATCCGGTAACTCGACCAAATCTCTACTTCTTAAGTCAATCAAATCAGCAAAATATAACTCCTTCGCCCTGTGATACTCGGCAGAGCGTTCAGCTATTTCTTCTGACAATTTAGTTCGTTTGCGCTCAAGTTCGGCGACTTCTTTGGCAAGAAGCTCCCGGCGCCTACAGTTTCCTACAAATATGCAGTTCGACAAAATCTCCCTATTTTTGACCCGCTCATCGTCCAAGTCCTTACTTAGTTCGTCAATTTCCTCGTCATACCGTTCCAAGCGTACGACCTTAGCGCCGATCTTCTTGGCGTCTTCCTCTAGTGATTGATGCATGCTCATCAAATCTTCAAAATTTACACTTTCGATGCTTTTGCGATCGATGGCTCCCACAATTGTAAAATCGGGTATTGTTTCAATAGGCGTAGCACAAACAGAAATGAGGAGAAGCGACGAAGTTATAAGAATAATTCTTGAGCTGATGGAAAGCATTGTTCGGCCTACTTTCCTGAAGCGTTCTGTTTTTGAACGCCAATAACTTCAGTCATGACTTGTGTTCCAGTTTTGACTAGATCTGGAGATTTCTCCTTAAAGTTTTCCGAAAAAAGCTTCAATGCCAATACTGGATCTTCAGTTTCTGTAACCGCAGCGCTTAGCGACACAGTCGCGCCATCCTTGATCGTGAGTGCGTGCTTTGAAGAGTTCGATGAAAGGGCCTTTCCATCAAGATACTCACCTATCGCAACTTCCCTCCACAAAAATGGAAATGTAGCTTGAAGTTGTGGCGTTTCCGATTTCGTCGGCTGTTTTGATTCTTTGTCGAGACTGGAACCCGCTACCAATGTAACAGTGATCGAAATATCCTTGCGTCCCGAGCCAGCACTTTTTGCAGACGTGCCACCGTAGTGAAGATAATAAGGCTGCACCTCAACGTTCGGTCTTGTATGCGTTACACTTGCGAGAAATAGCATCCCCGGGTAGTCGGCCAAGTCGAAGACATCGAGTGCTTCTCTCTTGATTTGCCCGTTTGTTACTGCGGTTTCGCCCAGAGGATCGCCAAACTTGCCGTTTATCACAGCAAGGCAAGCAACATTATCTATACTTCTAACTTGGGCTGTGGCGGCAAAGGATCCAGTTCTGCCCTTCGCCGCTTCATCGAGCTTACTTGAGATGTATTCGACCGCAGTTTCTGAAATGATTGGAATCAACGCTGTAGCAAGGAGTGCAAATACTCCCTCATTTTTCGAATCAGTGCCGCCGAGTACATCTTCGCAACCGTCCGAAAATGTCAGTATGCGTGCTTGTTCTGAAAATGGTGCCTTCGTCACAGTGACGGACGTAGAGCCTGAATGGGCGCTGCTGTACCCATCTTGGCACCCCGCAACTATCGCGCTGAGCGCAAACGCGGCTATAGCAAGTGTTCGCTTTTTCATATCAATCCCCTGTCCTTAATTTTCACCTTATAGGGGATTTTCAGAGACTTGTACACGACATGCTGGCCCACCAAGCGTAGGGCTTATGGAGCGAAGCGACATTCAACAACAATTTACCCAACCCAGCCTTATCCAATCCCGCCTATACTCGCCCCCACCGCCCAGCGGACGCTGGGTGCGTTGCGCTACGCCTGATCCATCCGACTTGCAGGGGGCCGGTATGTGACATGATTTCCCGCCTATGATGGTGCGCATGACCCGCACGCTCGGACTGGTCCTCGCCGGCGGCGGCGCGCGGGTCATGGCCCATTCCGGCGCGGAGACACGCGGCGAAGGGTAGGGGCGCAAGGTACATCCGTCTCCCCCCTCTCCCCGCCCCAATCCGACCTAACTCCATCCCGCGCTATACTGCCCGCATGAACGCGACGGATGATTTCATTGCCCACGGGCTGGAGCAGGCGCGCTATGCGCTGCTGAACGTGCGCAACCTGACAGACATGGTGCGCGCGCCGCTCACCCTGCGGCGCGGCACGGCGCAGCGGGCAAGGGCGCGGCTGAAGCTGCTGGAAGTGATCGTGCGGCGGCTGGTCCTGCTGCTTGCGCTCTCGCTTCGCCTTGCGCCCGTCCGTCCCCGCGCGCCCGGTCCGGCCACCCCCTTGCCACACGGCGTCGAGGACGTGACGCACACCTACCCCGCCCTTGCCGCCCCCCGGCGGCTGCGTCTCGCCGGGCGCGCCGTCGATCCGTGCAGCGCGTCGCCCTTCGGGCTTTTTCCGTGCACTTTCCGGACTGGCCCCGTGCCGGCCGCGCCCGTCTTTGCCCGCATCATCGCGCTGCACCGCGTGCTGGTCGCGCCCGAGGCCCATGCCAGGCGCCTCGCCCGCACGCTGGACCGCCTCAAGCGCAAGGGCGAGCCGCGCCCGTCCTGCCTGCCGGTGACCGGGGCCTACCGCTTGCGCCCCGAACTCGGCCTCGTCGCCAGCGCCCTGCCGGGCCTCGTCAATGCCGGGCTGGAATCGTGGCCGGAATGGCGGAATGACACGTCGTAATCCACGCCCCTTTCCACGTTTTTTGCCGGACGCAGCCATGCGGGCCGGGCAGGGGCGCACCTGTTGCCTCTCTTCCGATGACCCCTGCGAAGGCAGGGGTCCATGGACTGAACTTTCCCCAAGCCCCTGAGGCGCGGTTGGTCCATGGATACCTGCCTGCGCAGGTATCTTCGGCGAAACTAACAATAGAAGGAGGAAACCCTACCGCCCCTCACGCCGCCAGGCTGCGAAGGGAAAAGCAATCGCACTGCGATTGCCCCGTAGCAGGCCCAAGCGCAAGCGCCGGGCTATCTGCCTTCTCGCCGCCAGCCGAGAATCAGGAAGATCACCAGCAGGCCTGCCGCGATCAGGCCCGGCAACAGGGGCTGGCTTTTCGACGAGCGCACGGCATAGGCCCCGCGTTCGCGCAGGCCCAGCCAGTTTGCCCCCGCCGCATTGCCGCGCGCGCTGACGCGGCGAATGTCCGGCAGGTTGGTGCCGGCCGCGTTGAGGCGGATCACGCCGCCGCCGGTCGCCTTGGCGAACGGTTCCATGATCTGCGTAGAGGATTGCAGGTCGGCATATTCCTTCGGGTTGGCCGGCCCGTTCAGCGCCACCGCCTCGAGGCCCCCGGCTTCGGCGCGGTAAAGGCCCAGCTGGTCGATCGGCGCTTCGGCGCTGAATATGCCGGGCGCCTTTTGCGTCCAGACCGGCTCGATGATCCGGCCCTCCGGCGTTTCCAGCTGCAGCGGCGGGGCCGTGTCGAGCAGGGTGCGCAGCTCCATTTTCGCCGTGTCGCCTTCGGCTACGAGGCTGAGGCGGCGCTCTTCCAGTTCCGGCTCCTTCATCATCCAGTGGACGACCCGGCGGATCAGTTCAGAGAAGGGCCCGCCGCCATTATGGCCCCGCGCCCAGAGCCAGATCTGGTCGGACATCAGCATGCCCACCCGGCCCTTGTCGACGCGGTCGACAATCAGGAGCGGCTTGTCGTCCGGCCCGCTCATCAGCACGTCCCCGGCCTGCGCGGTCGCCTCGATAGAACGCATCCAGCCGCCCCATTTTTGCCCGTCCAGCGGCGCGGTCACGGCGTGGCGCTTGCCGGCTTCGGTCAGCTTGGGGATGAATTCGCCGGTCCGGATCGTGCCGGTCGGCGAGGCGGGCAGGACAGCAGCCAGCGGAGAGCGCGCCAGGCTGCCCGGCCCGGCAAACGGCTCGCCTGCCGCAATCAGCAGCGCGCCGCCATCGGTCACATAGCGCGCCATGTTGGCCAGGTAGGACTGGGTGATCACGCCGCGCCGCTCATACTGGTCGAAGATGATGAGGTCGAAATCCTTCAGCTTGTCGACGAACAATTCCTCGGTCGGGAAGGCGATCAGCGCCAGTTCTTCGGTCGGCGTGTAATCGGTCTTGTAGGGCGGGCGCAGGATGGTGAAGTGGACAAGGTCGACCGACGGGTCGGACTTCAAGAGGTCGCGCCACACCCGCCCGGCCTGGTTCGGCTTGCCGGTGACGAGCAGGACGCGCAAGCGGTCGCGCACCCCGGCCAGCGTCGCCGCCGTGCGGTTATTGGCCAGCGTCAGTTCTTCCCGGCCCGGCGGCACTTCCACCACGATGACATTCTCGCCGCGCCGCTCGATCTCGATGGGCAGTTTCGTATTCTCGCCCGCATTGACCTTGACGCGCTCGACCGGCCCGCCATTCAGCGAGACGCCCACCTCGATCTCGCCGCCGTCCGGGTCATCGACGCGCACGACAAGGTTCGCCGTTTCGCCGACAATCCCGAAATTCGGCGCATCGACAATCTGCACGCGCCGGTCGCCCCGGTCCGGATCGCCGACCACGAGTCCGTGCACGGGACCGATGGCGTTTTCCCGCGCCTCTCCTGCAGGAAAGTCATGCACCTGGCCGTCGGTCACGAGGATCGCCCCGGCAATCCGGTCGCGCGGCACATCCGCCATCAGGCCTTCCAGCGCGCCGTAAAGGTGGGTGCCGTCATCATGCGGATCGGATTCCAGCACCCGCACTTCCAGCGACGTGTCGGCCTCCAGTTTTGTCCTCAGCGCATTGAACGCGGTTTGGGCCGCGCTGGCGCGATCCCCGAACTGCATGCTTTCCGACCGGTCGAGAATGATCGCCGCCACCGAGGGCAGGGGCTCGCGCTCTTCTTCCACCAGCGACGGATTGGCAATCGCCGCCGCGAGGAGTGTCAGGCCCAGTCCGCGCGTCAGCGCCGCTTGCCCGCGCAGGAAGACATAAGCGATCCAGGCCAGCGCCGCGACAGCGACGACCAGCCAGAGCGCTGGCCAGCCAAGGAACGGATCAAACGCAAGACGGGTGGCATCAATCATTGCGGGCCACCTTCGGGCAATCTTTCCGGCAGGCGCGGATCGGCCTCGTCTTCATCGCCATTGCCCAGCCGTTCCAGCAGGGCCGGCAGGTGGACCTGGTCGTCCTTGTAATTCCCGGTCAGCACATACATCACGAGATTGACGCCAAAGCGCCGCGCCATTTCGCGCTGCGTCGGCCCGCCATCGACGGAATAGAGATCGCGCCCGCGATTATCCACCGCCCAGGCAGACGCCCAGTCCGCATCGCCGATGAACAGGCGCGAAACGCCATCGCCGCGCGGGGCATTCGGCCCGCCGGTCTTCTCGATCCACAGGCGGCGATTGGCGAAGCGGCCGGGGAAACCGTCGAGCAGGTAGAAGCTGCGCGCCAGCACATGATTGGTCGGCACCGGCTGCAGCGGCGGCGCATCCAGCCCTTCCAGGAGCGTCTCCAGCGGCGCGACATCGGTATCGGTCCCGACCGTTCCGCCCGCCCGCGTGTCGATCACGAGCGCGCCACCGGAGCGGAGATAGGCGTTCAGCTTTGCAATCGCGGTCGCTGACAATGGCGGTGCGCCTTCAGGAATGCTGAAATAGATCAGCGGGTAGAGTTCCAGCGCATCGGTCTCGAGGTTCAGCGCGTCCGGTTCAGCTGGCTCGACCGACGTGCGCAGGCTGAGCACGGAGGAGAGGCCCGACAGTCCCGCCCGGGTCCGCTCGTTGAGAGCACCATTGTCTGTCTCGACATAGCCGAACCGCATGGTCAGCGCGGCATCGATTTCCTTCTGTGTCGCGCGGCCCGGCCCGGCAATCGGCACAACCTGCGGCGTGGTCGAGACGCGGCGGTACGAGCCGTCCGGAATTTGCTGGTAGCGATAGGACTGGGCGTCAGCTTGCGGGGCAATGCTGAAACCGAGCGCGCAGATCAGCAGCAGCGCGGCGGCGCCTTTCGTCCGGCGGCCGAGACGCGGCAAATGCCCGGCCACGAGCAGCGCGATGAACAGGTCGAGCGCCAGCAGGATCGCGGCCAGCGACAGCAGCGGCCCGGCAAGGCGCAGCGACCGCGCTTCGGCATCGCCAAGCAGGCGCGCCGCCAGCGGCCATGTTTCGATCAGCGACGGGCGGGCCCCGGCGCCAGCGTTCAGCGCGCGCGTGCCGGACGGGCCCTGGTAGAGGCCGGGCGGGTGGGCTTCAGACGGTTTGATCGTGCCGAAATCGGCCGCCTTCAGCGGCGCGGCATTGGCCCCGGCGGCAGCAAGCCGGCCATAGCCGTCGAGCACCAGTTGCGGCGTGTAGGCGCCTTCCGCGTCGCTGACAGATTCGCCGCGCCCGGCGGCGATGGAGCGGCGCAGCATCTGCTCGAACGTGCCGGAATAGGGCAGGTCAGACCAGTCCGGCCCGGCGGTGATGTGGAACAGGATCAGCGTGCCGCTGCCGCGGGAATCGGCGGTGACCAGCGGGCTGCCATCGGCGAGCCGCGCCCAGGTCTTGCGGGCAAGGTCCGGCGCGGGCTTGGCCAGAACCTGCTGCTTGATGCGGACATCCGGCGGAATGGCGAGCCCGTCAAACGGCGAGTTTGCCGGGAAGGGCGCCATCGCCTGCGGCTCGTCCCAGGCCAGCGCGCCGCCAAGGGCGCGGGACAAGCGGCGCAGCGCAACCGGCAGCAGGTCATCGCCCTGTGCGGCAAGATGGGGCCCGGCAAAGCGGATCAGCGCGCCGCCCTCTTCGACCCATTCGGTCAGGCGTTTGGCGTCTTCCGGCAGGATCTGGCCAATGTCTGTCAGGATGATCGCATCCGGCGAGGTCGAGACCAGCGCTTCGATATTGCCTTCCGTGATCGAGGCGAAGGGCTCGAGCGCCTTGCGCACATAATGCATGTCCGAAAGCAGCGGTTGGGCGACGGCGCCGGCATCGACCAGTCCGACGCGCCGCGAGCGGTTTGATGAATCCCAGAGCCAGACCGTGCCTGCGCCCTGCCGGCCTGTCGCTGTGAACCGCGCGATCCGCGAGAGTGCTGCGGCTGGAATGGCAAAGCTCGCCACCGCTTCGCGCTCGCCGTCATTGAATACAGCTTCCGAGGTCGCAAGTGCAGAGCCGTCGAGCGTGAGGGCAGACACGAAGCTGCGCTCCTCGCCGCGCGGCTGGACGCGGCGGAGTGTGACGGAAACGGAATCAGTTTGCGATGCGATGCCGGTAATCGCCGCGGGCCCGGCAGGAGGGGCAGCATAGACAGAGAGCGGGGCGATGGATGACAGGGCAGCGGCAAAGGCGCGCCCGCCCTCGTCCTCGATTCCGTCACTGGCCCAGAAGATGCGCGCAGGTTTCAGGCCCGACGCTTTCAGGCGCTCCAGTGCTTCGGTCCGGTCGCTGCTCCAGGATTGGGGGCGCAGCGAGGACAGGCGTTTGGCCATGTCAGCCCGCGACAGCCGCATGGCCGGATCGGTATTCAGTGTCTGCGGCGCTGTCAGCAACAGGTGTGTCGCCGCGTCCCGACCGCCGGTGTCGAGCGTCGCGGTGGCCGCGTCGACCAGTTCGCTCCAGCGCGGCGCCGAGGGCCAGCCATTGTCGACCACGACAAGCAGAGCCCCGCCAGCATCGGGGGCTTCGTTGCGCGCGCCCGGCGCATAGACCGGTTGCGACAGGCCGATGATCGCGGCAGCGGCGGCCAGTGTGCGGATCAACCAGACCCACCAGGGCGTGCGCGCCGGGGTTTCCTCTTTCGGCTCGACGCCGTCGAGCAGGCGCAGCGAGGGAAGTTCCACATCCTTCGGCGCAGGCGGCGTTGCGCGCAGTACCCACCAGATGACCGGCAGGGACAGAAGTGCAAACAGCGCCAGCGGCGCGCCGAACAGGAACGGCCCGAGCACGGTCATCCGCGCGCCCCGAAACTTTCGACGGCCAGTTTCAGCCGGGCTGCGCCATGCAGGCTGGGCGTGCCGGTCGTATGGGAGACAAAGCGCCAGCCGATCTGGGTGGCGAGGGTGAGCAGGGCCTCGCGCTGTTCGGCGAACTTGCGCTGGTAATCTTCGCGCATTGTCTCGGCGCGACCGAGGATGCGGTCAGTATCAGCGCCGGGACGGTGGAGCTTCACGCGGCCGGAGAAAGGAAAAGCCTCTTCGATCGGCGCGGCGACGGCAAGCAGTACACCTTCCGGGCATTTCGCGGCGAGCGGCTTCAGGCGCGCCTGCCATTCCGGGATCGGATCATAGAAGTCGGATGCGATGACCAGCGTGGCGGACGTGCGCGGCGGCGGCGGGAAGGGGCGGCCCGCGCCATTGGAAATGTCCTCGGCGAGGCGGTCGACGGCGCGCTTGCCGAAGCTCGGCGTGCGGCCTGCGCCAAGCGCGCCGATACGTTCGCCATCCTTCGACATCATGATGCCGAGGGTCAGCATCAGCAGGCGCGCTTCGTGGGCCTTGGTGCGAATGTCGCCGTCGCCCTTCCAGTTGAAGCCGGGATGCGGGTCGCACCAGAACAGCACCGTGCGGGCGGTTTCGAGTTCCGTCTCGCGCACGAACAGCTCGTTGCCCTTGGCCGAGCGGCGCCAGTCAACGCGGTCGGCGGCATCTTCCTGCGCATAGCGGCGGTATTGCCAGAACTGTTCGCCCGTGCCTGCGCGGCGGCGTCCTGCGCTGCCGATATGGGCGGCTTCAGAGGCCTCGGCCTTGAAGTTCAGGTTCGGCAGCTGGCGCGCCAGCGCCTCAGCTTCCGCACGAAGGTCAGAGGAGGGGGTCATTTGTGAGGAGGCGACCGTTTTGGGCAGTGCGACGCTATCTTTTCAAGATCGTACAGCGCATCCCAATCTCCATCATCGAAGGCTTTCTGTGCTTGAGTGTCCAACTCTTCGAATTTTTCTACATAGTAGGATTGGTCATGTTCATTTGTCAGAACTATTTTGGAGGTGTCGTAGCTATCTCGAAACTTCCTAGGTTCACCTGTGATAGCACTCTCAAGTTCCACCACTCTGCTTTGGAATGCAAATGTCCATGATTTAGGCTTCGGTCGGAATGGATCTTCGGTGTGCCATTTCCATTCTTTTGCGACTTCAAATTTGTGGACAACAACGCTTACGGCTAAACAATCTAAAAGTTCTCTTTGCTCTTGAGCCTGCGCAAAGGAAGGGCCGAAGAGAATCGGCGCCATCAGAATGAAACTCAATCGCTTGAACAAAATTACGCCACCTTCCGCGCGAGGTCGTTGATCAGGTCGGTGAGGCTCGGGGCTTCGCCGGTCGGGTCATAGCGCATGGCCATGCGGTGGCCGAGGGCGGGTTCGGCGAGGGCTTCGACGTCTTCTATGCTCGGCGCGAGGCGTCCGCGCAGAAGGGCGCGCGACCGGGCGGCCAGCATCAGGGCCTGCCCGGCGCGTGGGGACGGGCCCCAGTCGACAAGGCGCTGCACGCGCGCATCAGACGTTTGTTCGGGGCGGGCTTCGCGGATCAGGTTCAGGATCGCGGCGACAATTTTCTCGCCCACCGGCATGCGGCGGACCAAAGCCTGGATCGACATCAGCTGCTCGGCGTCGAGCGCCGGGCGGACGGTCTGGTCGGCCCCGCCGGTCGTCTCGATCAGGATGCGGCGCTCGGTGTCGAGGTCCGGATAGGCGACATCGATCTTCAAGAGGAAACGGTCGAGCTGGGCTTCGGGCAGGGGATAGGTGCCTTCCTGCTCGATCGGGTTCTGGGTCGCCAGCACATGGAAGGGGGCGGGCAGGTCGTGGCGCACGCCCGCGACCGTGACATGGCGTTCCTGCATGGCTTGCAGGAGGGCGGACTGGGTGCGGGGGCTCGCGCGGTTGATCTCGTCGGCCATCAGCAGCTGCGTGAAGATCGGGCCCTTGAGGAAACGGAACGTGCGCTGGCCGCCCGCGCTTTCGTCGAGCACTTCGGAGCCAAGGATATCGGACGGCATCAGGTCCGGCGTGAACTGGATGCGCTGGTTGGCGAGGCCGAGCGCCGTGCCCATCGCTTCGACGAGGCGTGTCTTGGCGAGGCCCGGCGCGCCGATCAGCAGCGCATGACCGCCTGCGAGGACAGCCGCCAGTGCCAGTTCGACGACCCGCTCCTGACCGAAGACGGCCTTGCCGATTTCCGCCTTGACCTGGTGCAGGGTTTCGGTGGCTGCCTCGGCCTCGGCGACGATGTCATTCGTATCTACTGCAGTATCGGCCATATAAAGGGCGCCTCCGGCTTCACGTGTCTGGCAAACAAACCTATGTCTAAGGCTTCATCATGGCGGAGTAAGACGTGAAATCCAGTCCCGGCAACACATTGAGCCTCGAGGAGACGCTTAAGGCTATACTGCCGGATGGCAAGCTGTCGGGTAAGCTGCCGCCTGTGGAATCGTGGAATCCGGACCATTGCGGCGATATCGACATGGCGATCCGCGCTGACGGCAGCTGGTGGCACGAAGGCGGCCGCATGGGCCGCGAGCGCATGGTGAAGATGTTTTCCCGCATCCTGCGCAAGGATGAAGACGGCGAAACCTATCTCGTCACGCCGTATGAAAAAGTCGTGGTGCGCGTCGAGGATGCGCCCTTCATCGCCGTGCGTGTCGACCGGGCGGGCGAGCCGGGGCCGGAGCAGGCGCTGGCCTTCCTGACCAATGTCGGCGACGTGGCGGTGGCAGGGCCAGACCTGCCGATCCGCGTCGAGACGGATGCAGAAACCGGTGAGCCGTCACCCTATGTCCTGGTCCGGGGCCGGCTTGAGGCCAAGCTGGCGCGGCCCGTCTTCTATGAACTCGCCAACATGGCCGTTCCCAATCCGGATGGGTCGCCGACGCTCGGCGTCTGGAGCCAGGGCCAATTCTTTACCATTGGCCCGGCAGCCTGATCCAGATGGGCTACACAAATCTCGACGACTTCCTGACAAGAGCCGCTGCGCGGCTGGATCCGCCCGTCGGCGCGATGAGCCTGCAGGAGGGCGGCGACATGGATTTCCTGACGCCGGAAGAAGTGGCCATCATCCGGCCGGCCGCCGTGCTCATCGGGATCATTCCGCGGAAGACTGGCGCAACGACCCTGCTGACAGTCCGCCCGACAACGATGTCCACCCATGCCGGGCAGGTTGCGTTTCCGGGCGGCAAGGTCGATCCGATCGATGTCGATGAGGTCGCCGCTGCCTTGCGCGAAGCGGAAGAGGAAGTCGGCGTGGTGCCGGGCGACGTCGACGTCATCGGCAAGGGTTCGCCCTATGTCACGGGCACGCGTTTTCGCATCACGCCTGTCCTGGGCGTGCTGCCGGCTGACTTTGTCGCCGTGCCGGACCCGACCGAAGTCGCCGATGTATTCGAGACGCCGCTCGACTTCTTGATGAACACGGCCAACCACCAGACCGGGCATGCCGTCTACAAGGGCAAGGCGCGCCAGTATTACGAGATGCCCCACAATGGCTATCGTATCTGGGGCGTGACAGCAGGCATTATCCGGCGTCTGTACCAGACACTGTACGAGGGCTGAGCCCGCTCGTGGCGATTAGGGGTTTGGATTGGGCCCGGTGCGGCTTATCTAGGACTTAACCTGAATTGGAGGGACATTTTGGCAGGCAGGCTGGTCTTTGAGGCCTTTATCTTCTCGATCCCGTTCATCCTGTTCGGACTCTACCTGCTGGCGACCGCCAGCGTGGAACAGGAAGGTAAGCGCAAGTGGCCGGTCCAGATGCTGTTCCTGGCCGGGCTCGCGCTCGCCACGATTGCCTGGTTCATCCTGATTGTGATGGAAAAGAAGGAGCGCGACGTCTGCCATGAGCCGGCCCGGTTCGAGAATGGCGTGATCATTCCGGCGCGCGACTATCCGTGCGAGCAGAATGTGCGCGATGTTGGCGCGCCCCTGAAGGATGCGCCCGGCATCGTGCCGCAAGGCGCTGTCGGCCCGGCTGACGCGCGCGATGCATCCGAAATCCAGGCGCGCTTCCCGGAAACCGAGGCGGCAGACAGCCCCGATGACCCCGATTGAGCAGATTGCGCCGCCCTGGCTGACGCAGCGCGGGACGCAGGCTGTCATGGCGGCGCTCGAGACGGCGCGTCCGGGGGGCTCGCGATTCGTCGGTGGCTGTGTCCGGAATGTCTTTCGGGGAACCACGCATATTGATGACGATATCGACATCGCCAGCCAGCTGGAGCCGCCGGCGGTCATCGCGGCGCTCGAGGCCGCTGGCATACGCGCCCTGCCGACAGGGATCGAGCATGGCACGATCACCGCGATCTTTGACAGCCGCCCCTTCGAGATCACGACGCTGCGCCGCGATGTCGAGACTGACGGGCGCCGCGCTGTCGTGGCCTTTACCGAGGACTGGACCGAGGATGCCGCGCGCCGCGATTTTCGCCTGAACGCCCTCTATGCCGATCGCGAGGGCCATGTGTTCGAGCCGATCCCTCAGAGCCTGTCCGATGCCAGATCGGGCCGGGTTATCTTTATCGGCGATGGGGACGAGCGCCTGCGCGAGGATTATTTGCGCATCCTGCGCTTCTTCCGCTTCAATGCCTGGTATGGCGAGGCGATTGACGCGGCAGGGCTCGACGCCTGCGCCCGCCAGAGACCGGGCCTGCAGAAGATCGCAGCCGAGCGGATCTGGAAGGAACTGAAAAAGCTGCTCGGCGCGCCAGACCCGTCAATCGCCATGCTCGCCATGGAGGAATGCGGTGTTCTGGAAGAAATCCTGCCCGGCGCCCATGCCGACGGAATCGTTGCCCTCTGCGAGGCCGAGAAACAGGCGGGCCTGCGCCCCGATCCGATGCAGCGCGTGATGGCGATGCTGCCGCGCCGCGGCCGCGAAATGGACGCGGTTGCCGGGCGCCTCAGGCTGTCGAATGAGGAACATCGCCGCCTGCTGGCCTGGGCGAGCGCCGGGATGGACCATGTCCAGGGCCTCGCACCGCGTGACCTGCATGCCGCGATTTATGCTTACGGGGCCGAAGCCGTACAGGACCGGGCCGTGCTGGAAGCGGCCCAGTCGGAACGGATTGCCGGTCTCGGAGAGCGCCTGTCAGAGATCGCTGCCTGGCCCCGGCCAGACCTGCCGGTCGGCGGCGACGATGCACTGGCGCTCGGCCTGTCCGGCCCCGAGATTGGCGCGGCCCTGCGCGCCGCCGAATCAGCGTGGATCGACAGCGATTTCAAGCTGGACCGCGCGTCGCTCCTGATGCGGCTCAAATCGCCCGGTTGAGGCCCCAGAGGGTCGCGGTCAGGTAAGCGGCAAACAGCAGCCAGCCAAGATAAGGCAGCTGGATCAGCGCCGCGGTGCGGGAATGGCGGTCGAATTCGCGCAGCAAGGCGAAATCGAGAATCAGCAGGACGGTCATTACGCCGAAGGCGAGGCCTGCGTCTCCAAGCCCGAAAAAGGCGAGATTCCAGATCATGCCGCCGGCCAGCAACAAGAAGTAGAGGCCGAGGGCGCTGCTGGCTTCGCGGAAGCTGCCTGCTGCCTTCACGACCAGGAGCGCTCCGGCGACAACTGCAATGATCACGACAGGCCAGGCCAGAATGATGGCGATGCCGGATGGCGCCAGAGGCGGCTTTGCCAGTCCGGCATACCAGGTCGGCGACGCGCCATTTGCGACGAGGTATCCCAGAACGCTGGCAATGACCGCGCTGGCGACAACCAGGACGGCGCTCATCCACGGTATGGGATATTGGCGCACCAGCATGGACAATACTGTACCTGCATACAGGTGCATCGTCATTGCAGAACATTGAAATCAGGGATTTTTATTTCGGATATCCCGGAGCCGGTGCAGGCAGACTGTTACGGCCATTTCACCACCGGCGGCATGCTCGACAAGATGCTCGTCACGTTGCCGCCGGTCTTCAGGCCGAACGTGGTGCCGCGGTCATAAAGCAGGTTGAATTCGACATAGCGCCCGCGCTGGACCAGTTGCTCCTCGCGCTCAGCCTCGCTCCAGGCCTTTCGCATGCGGCGGTCCACGAGATTCGGGTAGATGTCGGCGAACTGACGGCCGACTTCCTGTGTGAAGGCGAAATCGCCCTCCCAGTCGCCCGTATTGAAACGGTCGTAGAAGATGCCACCCGTCCCGCGCGGCTCGTTGCGGTGCGGCAGGTGGAAATACGTGTCGCAATGATCGCGCATCTCAGCGAAGTCCGCGCCGGAATAGGAATCGCATGCCGCTTTCATCGCCGCATGGAAATCCACAGAATCTTCAAACGCCCGGTCGCGCTGGTAGGCGAGCAGGGGATTGAGGTCGCCGCCGCCGCCAAACCAGCTGTCGCTGGTCACCAGCATGCGCGTATTCATGTGGGCAGACGGCACGTGCGGATTGCGGGGATGGGCAATCAGGCTGATCCCGCTGGCCCAGAAGCGTCCATCGGACTTGTCCGCGCCGGGGATCTGCGCCGCGAACGCCTCGGAAAATGTACCGTGCACAAGGGAAAAATGAACGCCGACCTTCTCGAACACCTTGCCGCGCATCAGGCCCATCCGCCCGCCGCCAAGGTCTTCCGAACCGTCGCCACGGGTCCATTCGGTCAACTCGAACCGCCCGGCAGGGCCGGAATAGAGGGGCCTTTCGACGGCGTCTTCCAGTGCTTCGAAGCGGGCACAGATATCGTCTTGCAAGGATTTGAACCAAGCGCTGGCGCGCGCCTTGCGGGTGTCGAGATCAGGATTGGTCATGACGCATTTGATGCGCTGTCTGGCCGCCTGCGACAAGCGCGCTGTTGTCACAGGCCACAAGTCAGGATAACGCGCGTCGATAAGTGTTTTACCGGGGCCTCCCGTGTCGCCTTGCCGCAATGGGCAAGAAAAGGGGCCATGTGTAATACGGGGCCAAGAATCTGCCTTGAAGGACGGGTACAGCGTGACTGATCAAACTGCACATTCCCATGACGATGCCGTCGATGAAGATCGCCGCAATTTCATCCATATCGCCACGGGCGCTGTGGCGTTCGGCGGTCTGGCCGCTTTTGCCATCGCCGCTGTCGACCAGTGGAACCCGGCGGCCGATACGCGCGCCGCTTCGTCACTCGACGTTGATATCTCGAAAGTGCCGCTCGGCGGCGAGATTCGCGTCCTGATTGGCGGCAAGCCATTTTTCGTGCGTCACCGCACGCCAGCTGAAATTGCAGCGGCGGATGCGGTCAATGTCACGACCTTGCGCGATCCGGAGACCGATGATGAGCGCCTGCGCCCGATGGCGGACGGCAAGCTCAATCCGGCGATCCTGATCACGTCCGGTGCGTGTACCCACCTCGGCTGTGTGCCGGTGGGTCCAACGCAAGGCAATGTCGGCGCCTTTGGCGGCTGGTATTGCCCGTGCCACGGCTCGCAATATGATACGTCCGGCCGGATTCGCAGCGGCCCGGCGCCTACCAATCTCCCGATTCCGAACTACAAGTATGTGTCGGATACCGTGGTCAACATTTCCCTCTAAGGAAGGATATCTCTGATGAGCGGACATGAATCATCCTACACGCCCAATTCCGGCTTCGAGAAATGGCTCGACAAGCGCCTGCCACTCATCCGCTTTGCGAATGATACGGCCATCACGTTCCCGACGCCGAAGAACCTGAACTACTGGTACACGTTCGGTGCGATCCTCGCGATCTGCCTCGTGATCCAGATCCTGACCGGCATAATCCTTTCGATGCACTATGAAGCCAGCGTCGACGGCGCCTTTGCTTCGGTCGAACGCATCATGCGCGACGTGCCCTATGGCTGGCTCCTGCGTTACATTCACTCCAATGGCGCCTCGATGTTCTTCTTCGCGGTGTACATCCACATGTTCCGCGGCCTCTATTACGGCTCGTACAAGGCACCACGCGAAGTGTTGTGGATTCTCGGCTGTGTCATCTTCCTCCTGATGATCGCGACGGCCTTCCTCGGTTACATGCTGCCATGGGGCCAGATGTCCTATCACGGCGCCAACGTGATCACTTCGCTGTTCGGTGCCATCCCGCTGGTCGGCGAAAGCCTGCAGACATGGATCCTCGGCGGACCTTCGATCGGCAACCAGACGCTGCAGCGCTTCTTCTCGCTGCACTACCTGCTGCCATTCATGATCGCCGCTGTCGTCATCCTGCACATCTGGGCCCTGCACGTGCCGGGCAACAACAACCCGACCGGTGTTGAAGTCCAGGACGTTGAAAAGGACACTGTGCCGTTCCACCCTTATTACACGATCAAGGACGGCTTCGCGATCGCGCTGTTCCTGATCCTGTTCGCCGCCTTTGTGTTCTATGCACCGAACGCGCTGGGCCACGCAGACCAGGCCATCGAAGCCAACCCGCTCGTGACGCCGGCCCATATCGTGCCGGAATGGTATATGCTGCCCTTCTACGCGATCCTGCGCGCCATCACGTTCGATCTCGGACCGATCCCGGCAAAGCTGCTCGGCGTGATCTTCATGTTCGCCGCCATCGCCATCCTGTTTGTCCTGCCCTGGCTCGACACGTCGAAGGTCAAATCGATGCGCTACCGCCCGGTGGCCCGTCAATTCTTCTTCGGCTTTGTCGTTGTCTGCGTGTTGCTCGGCTGGTGCGGCGCAAAGGCGCCCGACGCTCCCGTCATACCGGCCCTGCAAGGCGAAAAGATACTCGTCGTGAATTATAGCGAGAACGGTCAGGAAGCGACCAGCGAGTACAAGGGCGAAGAAGCCTATGTCGATGCGAAACGCTTCATGGCCAGCCTGCCGGAAGGTGCCAGCCCATCGCTGGCTGCCGTTTCGCCGCCGACCTTCCAGTTCAGCCAGCTCTCGCTGATCCTGACGATCTGCTATTTCGGGTATTTCTTCATGTTGTTCTTCATCGGGCTGACCGAGAAGCCGAAGGAACTGCCGGAATCCATCCATAAATCCGTGCTCAAGCGCCACAAGGCGTCTTCAGCAACCGCCGTTCCGGCCGAATAGGGAGCCTCGAGGTAAATCCATGAAAGCGTTCCGCATTCTCGCCGCCGGTCTTGCCGGCCTCAGCCTCGCAGCCATCGCACATGCTGAAGGCGGCGCCGCCGCCCATCCGCATGCGCCGGAGGAGGGCTGGTCCTTCGAAGGCATTCTTGGCCAGTTCGACATGCCATCCGTCCAGCGCGGCTACCAGGTGTACCGTGAGGTCTGCTCGTCCTGTCACTCGATGAAACTGATGAGCTATCGCAATCTCGGCGAGCCGGGTGGCCCGTTCTTCGATTCGGAATACCCGAACGCAAACGAGAACCCGTTCGTGAAGGCGCTGGCCGCTGACGTCGAGATACAGAGCCCGACCCCGAACGATATCGGCGATTATGATTTCCGTCCGGCAACGCCGGCAGACCAGTTCCGTTCGCCCTATGCAAACGACAATGCGGCACGCGCCGCCAATAATGGCGCGGCGCCGCCAGACCTGTCGGTTATCGTGAAAGCCCGCCATGGCGGAGCCAGCTATGTCTACAGCCTCCTGTCAGGCTATCCGTCGGAAGATGCGATCAGTACGCGCGAAGTGAGCCCGGCTGTGGTGACAACGCCAGCGTCCGACAATGGTACGCCGGATGATCCGACTGACGACATTGCCGAAGCCTCGACACCTGCCGTCATGCAGACCGTCATCGACATGTCGAAAGTCCATATTCCGGGACACGACGCCGCCGAAGGCGACCATGGCGAAGCCGGCATCCTGATCCAGCCTGCCGGCCAGTACTACAATCCCTTCATGGCCGGTGACACGACCCCGCAATATGAAGGCGATCCTCGCAAATCGCCCGCTGGCGGTTTCCTTGCCATGGGCCCGCAACTGCCTCCGGGCCGCGTGACCTATACGGACGGCACCGAGTCGACGACCGAACAGATGTCTCACGATGTGGCCCAGTTCCTGGCCTGGGCCAGCGAGCCGAAGCAGACCAACCGCAAGTCGCTCGGCCTGCCGGTGATGATCTACCTTGGCATCCTGACGATCCTGCTCTGGTTCTCGTACAAGCGCATCTGGCGCAAGGTCGAGCACTAGGCCTACGGCCGCTGACGCGAATTGAAAGCCCCGCCCGGCACAAGTCGGCGCGGGGCCTTTTTCTTGGCGGGCCGTGCGCCCGGACCCGAAGATATTGAATTTCGTGGTTTTTTTCAGTACCCTTCTTCTCAAGCAGGGGGGAAGGGCTGCGGGATGGCTGAGGAACAACCAAAATCCGGGAAATGGTACGGCACGGCTGGCAAGTTTGTTCACGGAGGGGTCACGCTGGCGCTGGCCGTTACCAGTATTTACCTGGGTACGAAGGACACGTCGCCGAGTTCCCTCGCGTCGATCGCTTCGACTCTGGAATCGATCGCCGGGCATCTCGAAACGGGCGAGCAATTCAATACGTCGGAACTCGCCACTGTTGGCGAGATCGTGAAATATACATCTGCTATCGAAGGCGCCGTCGTAGAAAAAGCAGCTGGCAGTCCGCTGCCGGGTGTGGACGCCATCCTGATCAAGGATGGCCAGGTTAGTGTGCCGCTCATGCAGACTCAGTCGATGCAGCTCGGCAATGGAGACAGGGTAAGCGTCTCCTATATCACCAGCAATGGAAATGGCGTCTTCACGTTCATGGTGAATGGTACAAGGAAGAAGTATCTCATCGGCAGCAGGCTGTATGATTCGGAAGCCGAAGATTGTTTCATCGAATTTCTTGGAATGAATGCCACGAATGACGAAGCGGCAATCAGGCCGTTCTGCAATTGAACTCGACGCCACAAGAAGGGCTTGGCGAAGGTGGAACACGCTTGGCAGTGCGGCGCGTTTCCGCTGAGGACTGCGTCGAAGTCGAGGCCCTGACGCGCCGGATTTGGACGGGCCGTGTCAGCCCGGAATCCACGGTTTTCCGAGAAACACCCGAGACCGTGGCAGTTCAGCTCGCAAAGGGCGGCGGCGTGATACTTGAGGTGGATGGCGTGCCCATCGGGTCCGGACGGTTCGTCCGCGTGCCGGGACCGGGTGGACGAGGGACCTGGATCGAGATCAAGCGCATCGGCGTGTTGCCGGCCTTCCAGAAGCAGGGACTTGGTGCCGTTATCTTGCGGGCGCTCGAACAAATGGGCCGTGAGATCGGCGCTTCAGGGGCTCAGCTGGCTATCCGCACCGACCAGCCTCGCCTGATCGTGTTCTATGAAGGACTTGATTACCGGCCTGCAGATGATGTTGAGCTGACGACACTCAACCCGTTGTCGCCGCCGCCTTTCGGCATGCGCAAGATTTTCAGGACCTGACTCATGACGAAATGGACGCTCGGCATCATTGGCGGCTCCGGCCTCTACGAGATTGATGGCCTCGAGGACAAGCGCGAGGAACGCGTGCAGACGGTCTGGGGCGAACCCTCGGACGCGCTGGTGCGCGGGCACATCGGCCCTGTCGAGCTCGTCTTCCTGCCCCGCCATGGCAAGGGCCACCGCCTGACACCGACCGCCGTGCCCTACCGCGCCAATATCGCTGCGCTGAAGGCGGCCGGCGTCACCGACATTCTGTCGATATCCGCCTGCGGCAGCCTGAAGGAGCAATATGTGCCTGGCCAGTTCGTGGCGGTGGACCAGTTCATCGACCGGACCGTCGCGCGCGAGTCCACCTTCTTCGGCCCCGGCATGGTCGCGCATGTATCAATGGCCCGTCCTGTCTGCTCACGTCTCTCGTCGCTGGCCGCAGAGGCCGCCGAAGGCGTCGGTGCCGTGACGCACCGGGGCGGCACCTATCTCGCGATGGAAGGCCCGCAATTCTCCTCGCTGGCGGAATCGCGACTGTATCGCCAATGGGGCTGCGATGTCATCGGCATGACCGCCATGCCCGAAGCCAAGCTCGCCCGCGAAGCGGAGCTGCCTTACGCCACCCTCGCCATGGTCACGGACTATGATTGCTGGCGTGAAGAGGAAGAGGCCGTCAACGTCACGAATGTGCTCGAAATCATGGGCCAGAACAGCGCGCTGGCCCGTCAGGCCGTGGTGCGACTGGCTGACATGCTGGCGACCATACCCCGCACGCCCTCACCGAACGGCATCGATACCTGTCTCGATTATGCCCTGATCACCGCCCCGGCGGCGCGCGACCCGGCCATGCTGGCAAAGCTTGAGGTGATTGCAGGCCGGGCACTTGGCGGCTAAGCTTTGCCTTCAATTGGTTGGGGGCATGGCTGGTCAGGCCGTGCAGGACGATTGAAGGGGACCTCAGAATGAGCGAGTCGGATTTCTACACATTTTTCACAGGCGGCCTCGGTCTCCTGATCGCCGCGGCGCTCCTGATTGCCTGGCAATTCTGGCGCCTGCGCGACGATGAACGCGAAGGGGCCATATCGGCCCTCCAGGGCGTCAGCCACGAATTGCGCATCAACCTGCAGCGCATGGTCAATGAAGTCGCCCAGATCGCCGCGAATCACGAGGCGGGGCCGGACGCCTTGCTGCCGATCCGCCATCCCCAGCTCGACGGCGTCAATTCGACCATGATCCGGGCCAACCGGAATGCGATAGCCGTGCTGGGCGCCACCTATCAGGAACTCGAGGCCCGCAAGATGAGCCTTCGGGCGACACTGGCCCAGGGGCGCGATCCGGCAACATCGCTCGATGACGCCATGGACGCCGTGATCAACGGCATCGCCACGCTCTATATGTGGGAAGTGCATGATGGCGCCCGTCCGTCTGATGCCGGCGTCGTGCGCAGCTGGCATGTGCGCAGCTGGATGAAAGGCCATGGCTTCAGCCAGGGCGCCTTGCCCGGCATGTACCTGCGTGACGAAGTCGTCGAACGGCTCCGCACTTACGGGCTGAACCTGACGCCGCGACCGCTGACCCATACCGCTCATGAGTACTACAACATGCAGTATGACCGGCATGCCGACACGCGCGGACCGCTCGGCAAACGCAAGCTGCCCAAGGATGAGCCGGACGCGGATATCGAGGAAGACGACGATGAGGAACTGGCCGCTGCGAATGGCGATGCCGCGACCTCGGAAGCGGAATTGCACTAGGCGCCCGTCCGCCCAACCCGGAACACTCGACATGAAACACCTCGTCGCCGCCCTCGTCCTGTCACTGCCCATGGCCGCCTGCACCACTTCAGGCACAGTCCAGGCGCCACCGCCGGCTGCGGTTTCGTCCGAGGCGGAAGTCGTCGCCATCACCGCCCTTCTGGAACAGCAGGACGACGCCTGGAACCGCGGCGACATCGATGCCTTCATGAACGGCTACTGGCGCTCGCCCGAATTGCGTTTCGCATCGGGCGGCAATGTCACGCGCGGTTGGGACGAAACCAATGCGCGCTATCGCCGGGTCTATGCGACGCCGGACCTGATGGGGCGTCTCATCACGTCCGACTACGAGATCGTGATCCTGTCACCCGACGCGGCCATTGCGCATGGTGCCTGGTTGCTCGAACGCGCCAGTGACCGCCCCTCCGGTCTATACACGCTGGTCTTGCGCAAGATCGATGGCGAATGGCTGATCGTTTCGGACACGACCACGTCGGCGGGCTGATACCGATTCCGCGATTGGCAGGCCTTGCCATAAGGGGCAGAACCCGTGTCGGGAGACGCAGGGCCGCAACGGAGATTCAGGCATGGAACGTGCGACACTTGACTTTGACACGAGCAATTCCGCGCTCGAGCGCGAGATCGAACGCCCGTGGTTCCGCCATTTCATCATCATTCTGATCGTCATCAACGCCATCGTGCTCGGCGTCTTGACCTATCACGAGTCCCTGTCGAACGACCTTGTCCAGGCGCTGGAAGTCTTTGACCGGGCCGTCACCTGGGTGTTTGCGGTCGAGATTCTGCTGAAACTCTTCGTGTACCGGGTCCAGTTCTTCCGCTCTGGCTGGAACTGGTTCGACTTCGTGGTCATCGGCGTGTCGATGCTGCCCGGTGGCGCCGGATTCAGCGTCCTGCGCGCCATGCGCGTGCTCCGCGTCCTGCGTCTCCTGCACATCATCCCGATGATGAAGCGCATAACGGAAGCCTTGATGAAGGCGCTGCCCGGCATGGGGGCGATCTTTGCCGTCCTGGCGCTCGTCACCTATGTCGCGGCGGTCATGGCCACAAACATGTTCGGCGACACCGACGATCCGGACGTCGCGCTCCTGTTCGGCGACCTGCCGCGATCGGCCTATTCGCTGTTCCAGGTCATGACCATGGATGGCTGGCGCTTCGAAGTGGTCCAGAAAGTCATTGATGACGGCAATCCCTATGCCTGGATCTTCTTCATCTTCTTCATCTTCATCGCCAGCTTTGCCATCCTCAACCTGTTTATCGCCCTGGTCGTGGAAGCATTGGCGTCCGAACAGAAGGCCGTTCTGGACGAAGGGCTGGAGGAAATCGAGGGAGAGATCGACGAAGCAGAGGGCCAGCGCCGCGAGATGATGCAGCTCATGACGTCAATGCGCGCCGAGATTGCAGAACTGAAACAGATGGTTGCAGCCCGCGACACCTGAGCGGATATCTCCATGTGTCCATTTGCTTCACGCATATGTCAGCGGGACTCACTCACATCAGCCGGATAATCTGCTATAAGACCGCCAAATGAGCCTGTGGACACGACTGCTGGAAGGCGGAAAACGCCTGTTTGAACCCGATTCCTTACCCGAACCGGCGGCCGACGGCATCGAATGCGCGCCCGATCCCAATGATGTCGGTTTTACCGCAGCGGTTGTCGGACTCGGCGCGAAACTCGCAATGGCCGACGGCGCCGTGACCGATCAGGAAATCATGGTCTTCTCGCGCATTTTTCGCGCGGCGCCCGAAGATGCCGACAATGTCCGCCGGGTCTTCAATATCGCCCGCCAGACTGTGCGCGGCTATGAAAGCTATGCAAGGCGCATCGGCCGCAAGTACCGCAACCGCCCCTGCCTTCTGGAAGGGGTGCTCGATGGCCTCTTCGAGATCGCCGGTGCCGACGGTGTCATCACCGACGCCGAGATGCAGTTCCTGAAAAATGTCAGCCTGGCCTTCGGGTTCAGCGAGGGCACGTTCAGGCGTATCCGCGCCAGCCATCTCGGGCCGGAGCGTGACGATCCCTACCTGGTCCTCGGCGTGCCGCACGATGCCGAATTCAAGTCGATTCGCGCAGCCTATCGCCAGCTCATGGCCGACAACCATCCCGACCGCGTCGTGCAGATGGGCGCGCCCCGCGAATTCGAGAGTGCTGCCCACGCCAAGGCGGCGTCGATCACCTCGGCCTATGCCCAGATCCGCACCGAGCGCGGCCTTCTGGTGCGCCCGGACTAGACCGTTCACGCGATTGGCATGCCGCCCGCATCAACCGTGATTGACGCGCCGCCATGATGCCGCCATGTTGGTAAGCGATACAAGGAACTGACATGACCCAGAACGCTTCAGGCCTCTTCCATTTCAATCTCGCTGGCGCTGCGCGCGGCGGGATCGCCCTTTTCATTCAGGTGATGATCGGAATGCTCCTTGTCGCAGCTGCAGGCATCTTTGCAGTGATGACGGCAATTGCCGGACTCATCCTGGCCGGTGCAGCCCTTGTGATGCGTTTCTCCGGTGGCCGGTCTGCCCCAGCTGTACGGCCCCATTCCGACGATGAGCCGATGACGCTCAATGCCCGCCGCACGCCCCGCGGCTGGACCGTGGAATAGGCCGGAAGCTCTTCACTGAGTACAAAATATCTGTCGTCTCGACCGCGAACCGGTTGGCTGAGCGCGAGACCCGGGCAGTGTGGTCCTAGCGGTCGAACAGTTTCGAGACGCTCTCTTCATTCGCGATGCGCCGGATGGCTTCGCCGAGCAGGGGGGCGATGGGCAGGATGCGAATGGATTTCGATTTCCGCGCGGATTCAGAGGGCTGGATCGTGTCGGTCATCACCAGTTCGTCGAGGACGGAATCCTCGATCCGCTTGACCGCTTCGCCCGACAATACGCCGTGCGTCACATAGGCAGACACCGATGTGGCGCCGTGTTCCTTCAGCGCGGCGGCCGCATTGGCCAGCGTTCCGCCGCTGTCGCACATGTCATCCAGCATGATGCACCGGGCGCCTTTGACGTCGCCAATAATGTTCATGACTTCCGACTTGCCCGCTTCTGGGCGGCGCTTGTCGACAATGGCAAGGTCGGCATCGATCCGCTTGGCAAGGGCGCGCGCGCGGACCACGCCGCCGACATCCGGCGAGACGACGATGATCTTGTCTCCGGTGAAGCGTTCCCTGATGTCATCGACCATGACCGGGCCGCCGAAAAGGTTGTCGGTCGGGATATCGAAAAAGCCCTGGATCTGGCCGGCATGGAGATCAACGGTCAGCACGCGGTCCGCCCCGGCGGAACAGATCAGGTTGGCCACGAGCTTGGCGGAGATTGGCGTGCGGCCATCGGTCTTGCGGTCCTGCCGGGCATAGCCGAAATAGGGGATCACAGCCGTGATGCGACGGGCTGAGGCGCGCTTCAGCGCGTCCATGCAGATAAGCAGCTGCATCAAATTGTCATTGGCCGGGTAGGAGGTCGACTGGATCACGAAAACGTCTTCGCCCCGGACATTCTCGTCGATGCGGACGAAGATTTCCTGGTCAGCGAAAGATTTGACTTCAGATCGTGTGAGGCGTGTGTCGAGATAGTCCGCAATGGCTTCCGACAATGGCCGGTTCGCGTTGCACGATAGAAGTTTCATGGTTCATGGCCCCTGACTGCCCGGCATCCGTGTCGCTTTTGTAACAAAGCCCCGCGAGTCGCAACCGCCAAACTTCGAGTTCCTGCAGTGCGGGCCGGATGAGGTGGCAGGCGCGTTGAATCGGCAACACTCGGCCCGGCGTTTCAGTCCTTCAGCAGGATCACGGAACCGTTTCGTCCATAGTCGGCTTCGCCGCGATGATTGCGGCGGCGATTGGAAAAATAGTCGTCTTCCATCGCGCACGTGTCGTGTCCCACATCGGTCACCGCGCCGATGCCGACCGCGTCCAGTCGCTGGCGAACAAAGCCCGGCAGGTCGAACTGGAACCGGTCGTCCTTGCCGGGCAGGAACAGCGCCTCGCTTCCAGGCGAGCCTGACACGAAGGCATCGCGGAATTCCGGACCGACCTCATAGCTCGCCTGTCCGATTGTCGGGCCGATTGCAGCGTGGATGCGGGAACGTTCGGCGCCGAGCTTCGTCATGGCTGTCACGGTTGCCTCCAGCACGCCGCCGAGCGCGCCCTTCCAGCCGGCATGCGCCGCACCGATCACGCCCGCTTCGGCGTCGGCGAACAGGACGGGCGTGCAGTCCGCCGTCAGGATGCAAAGGCCGATGCCGGGCCTGTCGGTGACCATCGCATCGGCCTGGGGCCGTTCGCTCCAGGGTGTCTCGACCGGAACGACGCTGGCGGAATGAACCTGGTAGCAGGACAATAAATGCTCTGCGCCAAGCGTGGCGGCGACAAGTGTCCGGTTGCGGGCAACCGCGTCCGGCTTGTCGCCAGAGCCGACGCCGACATTGAGACTGTCATACAAGCCTGTCGACACGCCGCCCTTGCGGCCGAAAAAGCCGTGACTGACGCCCTGCAAAGCATCAAGGCCCGGGCAGGAACTGAACGGTATTGCCATGTCCCTACCGGTGAAATGGGCGGCGTCTGCTGTCAAGGGCAGGCGGCGCGCCGCGTGTCAGTGATGATAGGCGCTTTCGCCATGGCTCGACGCATCGAGACCGGCTTCCTCGGCGTCGGCGCCCACGCGCAATGGGATGAATACCTTGATGGCAAACAGCAGGCCGACCGTGACGATCGCGGAATAGGCACCCACTGCGACGACCCCCAGCAATTGCACGCCGAACTGGCTGGCGATGGCTGTTCCGCCAAGGCCCGGGGCCATCGGGCCGACCGCCGCAAGGAACGGGATGGCCAGCGTGCCGAGTATGCCGCCGACGCCATGGACGGCAAACACGTCGAGGCTGTCGTCAATGTGCATCCGGTTGCGGATCAGCACGACCGCGCCGTAGCAGACAATCGCCGCCAGAAAGCCGATGACGATGGCGCCAACCGGCCCGACAGACCCGGCCGCCGGCGTGATCGTCGCAAGGCCGGCCACCATGCCGGTGGCAATGCCGACGAGGGTCGGCCGCTTGAAGCTGATCCATTCGATGCACATCCAGACCAGCGAAGCGGTCGCCGCCGACATATGCGTCACCAGCATGGCCCGCGCCGCGTCGCCATTGGCGCCAAGGGCTGAACCGGCATTGAAGCCGAACCAGCCAACCCAGAGCATCGAGGCGCCCAGCATCACGAAGGCCGGATTGTGCGGCGGGTGCATGTCTTTCGGGAAATGCTGGCGCTTGCCGAGTATCAGCACGAACACGAGAGCCGATATACCCGCCGTCGTGTGGACGACGACGCCGCCGGCAAAGTCGATCAGGCCGCGCGCCGCGAGCCAGCCGCCGCCCCAGACCCAGTGGGCAACCGGTGCGTAGCAGACGAGCATCCAGAGTGCCGAGAAGACCAGCACGGCAGCGAAATTTACGCGTTCGGCAAAGGCGCCCAGGATCAGGGCAGGGGTGATGATGGCGAACGTCATCTGGAACATCAGGAACAAGGCTTCAGGGATCGTCTGTCCGTCGAGCGGCGCGCTGGTGACGCCGGCTGCAAACATCTTGCTGAATCCGCCGAAGAGGCCGCCTGTGCCCGGCCCGAAGGCGAACGAATAGCCGACCGCCAGCCACAGGATGCTCATCAGGCAGGCAATCGCGAAGCACTGCATCAGGATGGACAGGAGGTTCTTGGTCTGCACGAGGCCGCCATAGAACAGTGCCAGTCCCGGCAAGGTCATGAACAGTACGAGCGCGGTCGATGTCAGGATCCACGCCGTGTCGCCCGTGTCGGCGAAGGCAGGGGCTGCGGCCAGCCCGGCAAGTGATACGAGCACGCCGATGCGCCTCATGGAATTCATGACCCGGGTCAATGCAGCCTCCCTTGGCATTTGTTGGCGCTTCGTTGCGCTCTGGCGCACTTCATTCGACAAATTGGCCGGGGGAACAACCGCAAACACAGCAGGCGGGCCGTTTTTTTGGCCCGTCAATTGTCGTTTTCTGCGTTCACGCGGCGCGCCGGGACCGGCAGGCTGCACACGTCCAGCACCTTTGGCGGGGTGTGAACGAATGCAGCAATGGCGGAATAATCACGCTTCGATGTCTTCAGCGCCTGCCAGTCCGCACCCTGCGTCGCCATCACCTCATAGGCGGGCCGGACGGCCTCTGGCAGGTCGGCGGCCAGGGTCATTGAAACGATTTCGTTGCCTGCCAGCCGCGCCGCTCGCGCTGCGAAAGCAGCCTCGGACGCCGTCTCGCCGTTCTCGAACAGGTCGGGATAATTTGCCTCATCCTCCGGATCGACGCGTTTCAGCCGGTGCACATTGTCCATGCCGTCGATCACGCGTCCGAAGACCGTATAATTGCGATCCAGGTAGCGCCGGGACGCGAGGGGAATGAAAAACTCGATCGCGCCCGTATCCGGCGCTTCATTGCGCGCCATGCCCAAGGCACCGGGACAGTTCAGCAGCCATTCCTGGTCGCCCTCCCGGCCCGCCGCAAACCCGTCGCGATGTCCGGCGGTTGCCGCGAACAGGTCGGCATTGCCGAGCGGCACGAAACCATCGGCTGCGACGGTGCGCTCCGCTTCGAGCGGCAATTCGGGCCAGCTGACCAGGCGCTGCTCGAACTCAAGCCCGGCCTGCGCCACATGGCCTTCGACGACGCGATAGAAAAACTCGCCTTCAAAGACGCCGGAGCGAACAGCTGTCCGGAACTGGGCGGCATGTTGCGGCGCAGCGTCCGGTGCGAGTTCGATAGCGACGGTCCCCGTCATGGTGTCGAGCAGGACGAGATTGTCCGGATTGACCGGACGCCAGGCACCCTCAGCACCCCCCTGCTGCCCCATTACCCCCACCATTGCCGCGACCAGCGCATACCTCCACCCCATGCCTGACACTCCCTTGCGTATGACACCTCTGGCGCGCTGGCAGCTTGCCTGCTAAGCGCCTGCGCCATGTACCAGATTACCGCCAAGGGCGCACGGGCGCCCATCGAAGCTGCATGGGACGCTCTCGCCTGGGCCGATCCGTCGCCCGCCGGGGCTGTCGATGCCAAGGAAGACGGACGCCTCGCCTGGCGCCTCGACGCGTTCACCGAGACGCTCGAAGACGCCGAATCGTGCGTTGAAATCATTCATGAAACCTCCCCGGAACTGACGGCGCGGATTGAGGCGCTCGAGGATCGCGACTGGGTGACCCTTTCGCTCGAAGGCCTTCCGCCCGTCGCCGCAGGTCCGTTCTTCGTGGCCGGCAGCCACGCCCTCGCCAAGATGGCCCCGGGCAAGATCGCGGTCCTGATCGAGGCCGGCCCCGCCTTCGGCACCGGCCATCACGGCACCACGCTCGGCTGTTTGCTGGCGCTGGACGAAGTGCGCCGCCGCCGAGCGATCGGCAAAGTGCTCGACCTTGGTACCGGCTCTGGCGTGCTGGCAATTGCTGCGATGAAAGCCGGTGCGCACAGTGCCATCGGCACGGATATCGACTTCGACAGCGTCCGTGTGGCCAACGAGAACGCCTCCAAGAACCATGTGACCGGTTTCACGGCCCTGCACGTGACCGGGGCCAACACGCCCCGCATCCGTCAGGGCGGCCCCTATGATACCGTGTTCGCGAATATCCTGATGAAGCCCCTGATTGGACTTGCCCCCACCATTGCGCCGCTGACGGCGCCTGGCGGGACGATCATCCTTTCAGGCCTGCTGCACCATCAGGCCGGGCCTGTTCGCAATGCATTTGCTTCGCGCGGGCTGAATTTCCAGCGCCGGATCAAGAAGGACGGCTGGTCGACCCTGGTCTTCCGGAAGCCGGAGACGGTTCAGGTGTAGGCGACACGGCGGGCCCAGCGTGCCGACCGGCGCGCGAGGATATACGGGCGTTGGCTGCATTCAGCCTGGAATTTTGCCGGCATTTGATGCGCCTGTGTGGCAGGCATCACGTTGCTGATGGTCATTTCAGCAACCGGGGCGGTCTCGATAAGCGTCTTCATGTCTCAGTTCCATATCTATGGTGCAGTGCACAATTTCGGGTGTGCCGTGCATATGGGCCGCAGAGGTAAACATTTTAGTATGGATATGCTGACGTATGCATACCAAAATGCATAGCACGGATGCGCCTTCCAAAGACCCCAAAGCGGCGTTAAGACTACAGTCATGAGACAGACATTTGATATCAAGGGTGGACCGCAAGACGGTCGGGCCCATTTGCCGCTCCTTCGCAAAGAGCTTGCCGCCATGAATCTCGACGGCCTCTACGTGCCGCACGATGATGAATACCAGAATGAATACCTGCCGGACGCCAATGAGCGCCTGGCCTGGGTCAGCGGGTTTACCGGCTCGTTCGGCAACGCGTTCGTGTTCACCGACCGCGCCGTCTTGTTCGCGGACGGCCGCTACACAATACAGGCGGCCGACCAGACGGATCCGGACCTGTTCGAAATACAGAAAATCCCTGAGCCCGGCGCGTTCGGATGGCTGCGCACGCAAGACATGTCAGGCAAGACAATCGGATATGATCCGAAACTGGTCAGCCCCAACGAGGTCGAGCTTCTGGAACAGGCTGCCGCAGCCTCCGGCGCCAATCTCGTCGCTGTGGCTGAGAACCCGATTGACCGTGCCTGGACCGACCGTCCGGACCAGCCTTCCGCACCTGTCGTGGCGCATGCGGTTGAGTATGCCGGCATGGACCATGCCGAGAAACGCGCCCGCATTGGCGACGCGCTGAAAGCCGACAAGGCGGACGCGGCGGTGATCACGTCTCCGGCTTCCATCGCCTGGGCCTTCAACATCCGTGGCGGCGATGTCAGCTGCACGCCACTACCGCTCGGTCGGGCGATTCTGCGCGCTGACGGATCCGCTGATCTCTTCATCGACGAAGCCAAGGTCAGCGATGACTTGCGCACCCATCTCGGCAATGGCGTGACCGTGCGTCCGTTGTCGCAGCTGGAAAGCGCGCTGGGCGACATGAGTGGCAAGACGGTCAGTGTTGATCCCGATATTGCATCGGCCTGGTTCTTCGACACGCTCGAAGCGGCGGGCGCGAAGGTCCTGCGCCAGCGCGATCCGGTTGCACTGCCGAAGGCGTGCAAGAATGCAGCAGAGCTTGCCGGCACCACCGCCGCGCATGCCCGCGATGGCGTGGCGCTCACCCGCTTCCTGCACTGGCTGGACACCGAAGCGCAGAGCGGCAAGGTCACCGAGATTGATGCCGTAATGAAGCTCGAAACCTTCCGCGAAGAGCTGAACGGCCTCCATGACCTCTCTTTCCCGACGATTTCCGGCGCGGGTCCGCACGGCGCGTTGCCGCATTATCGCGTCTCGACAGCGTCGAACCGGGTGCTCGAGCGCGGCTCGCTCTTCCTCGTTGATTCCGGCGGCCAGTATCTCGACGGCACCACCGATGTGACCCGTACGGTCCCCATCGGTGAGGCAAGCGACGAGATGCGGCGTCACTATACGCTGGTGCTGAAGGGGCATATCGCGCTGGCGGCCGTGCGCTTCCCGCATGGCACGACCGGCACGCACCTTGATGTGCTGGCCCGCCATGCGCTCTGGCAGGCCGGGCTCGATTACCAGCATGGCACCGGGCACGGCGTCGGCGTCTATCTCGGCGTACATGAAGGCCCGCACCGGATCGCCAAGCCATGGAACGCGGTGCCACTGGCACCAGGCATGATCGTGTCGAACGAGCCCGGCTATTACCGCGAAGGCCAGTACGGCATCCGCATTGAGAACCTGCAATATGTCACGCCGCCAGCCGCGATTCCGGGCGGCGAGATCGCCATGCTGGGATTCGAATGCCTGACTTTCGCGCCGCTCTCGCGCGACCTGATCGTGACGGACATGTTGTCCGGGGGCGAGCGCGCCTGGGTCGATGCCTATCATGCGCGTGTCTGGGACCTGTTGTCCGGCCAACTCGAAGGCGACGTGAAGTCCTGGTTGAAGGCGGCTTGCGTATCGCTCTGATCCCGGACTGAAAATTACACTTGTTCCTGTTTTGTTCCAATGCTATTGGAGCAGGCATGATCCTGTCCATTTCGATCCGTGATTTCGTTTTGATTGACCGCCTGGACATTGAGCCGGGCGCAGGCTTCACCGCGCTCACCGGCGAGACGGGGGCCGGCAAGTCGATCATTCTTGATGCGTTGTCGCTTGCCATGGGCGCGGCTGCGGACCGTGCCTTCATCCGGTCCGGCGCGGAACAAACCAGCGTTGCCGTGGAGTTCGGGCCGCCGGCACGTCACCCGGTTTGGGCGGCGTTGCAGGAACAGGGGATCGAGGCCTCGGTTGACGAGGCGTTGACGCTGAAGCGCGTGGTTCGCGCCAGCGGCCCGGCGCGGGCCTTCGTGAATGACCAGGCTGTCAGTGCGGCTTTCCTTGCGGAGATTGGCGAGCTGCTTATCGAAATACATGGCCAGCATTCCGCGTCGGCCCTGATGCGCCCCTCCATGCACCGGCGCTTGCTCGACCAGTTTGCGGGCAATGAAAAACTGTTGTCCGCCTGCGCTAAAGCGTTCGACGTCCTGCAGGTTTCACGCAATGCGCGCGCCTGTCTGGAAGCGGAACAAGCCGATGCTGTCGCGACCCGCGAATGGCTGGAGCAGGCAGTGGAAGAGCTTGAACGCCTGGCGCCCGTGACCGGTGAAGCCGCGGAACTCGCTTCGCAGCGCATGCGATTGATGCAGTCTGAACGGGTGACCGAATCCATTGGTGAAGCAGAAGCGGCGCTCGAAGGTGCCGACATCGATGCAGCCCTGTCCCGGGCGGCGCGTGCGATGGAGCGGATATGCCGCCTGCCTGGCTTTGACGGCTCGTCCGAAGCCTTGCCCGAAGCGGCGAGGCTTGCGGCCGAGGCCGTGGAACGTGCGCTGATTGAAACACGGGAAGCCGCATCGGCGGTGTTTGGCCTGGAACGGCTGATCCATCACGACACGGAAGCGCTTGAGTCGGCAGAAGCCCGCCTGTTCGCCTTGAGAGCGCTGGCACGCAAACACACGACCGATCCGGAAGCCCTGCCGGACCTGTTGCTGCGCTTGCGCGGACGACTTGATCTTGCCGAAGCGGGTGAAGATGCGCCGATCGCCGCGCGAAAAGCCGAAACGGCGGCCCAGGCGCGCTGGCACCAGGCGGCAGAGACCCTCACCTCAGCCCGAAAGGCGGCGGCGGGCCGGCTTGAAATGGCGATTGCCAAGGAACTTGCACCGTTGAAACTGGGCCGGGCGACGATCTCTATCTGCGTTGACGCCTTGGCAGAGGGAGATGGTGGCCCCCAGGGGGCTGATCGCGTCGAGTTTGAGGCCGAAACCAATCCGGGCGCAGGGTTCGGCCCCCTGCGAAAGATCGCGTCAGGTGGCGAACTTGCGCGCTTCTCGCTCGCACTTAAATGCGCGCTGGCTGAAGCCGGTTCGGCGCAAACCCTGATCTTCGACGAGGTCGACCAGGGGGTTGGCGGTTCGGTTGCGGCAGCCGTCGGCGAGCGTCTCGTGCGGCTCGCGAGTGCCAGGCAGGTCTTTGCGATCACTCACAGTCCCCAGGTTGCAGCCTCGGCGGCGGCGCAATGGCTTGTTGAAAAAGACCATGACCAAAAGTCTGGCGGGACGCGCATTCGCGGGTTAGATGACAGCGCACGGCAGGAAGAAATTGCCCGAATGCTGTCTGGCGCCGAAGTCACCGAAGAGGCTCGTGCCGCCGCAGGGAGGTTGCTGGAGGATGCATGAACAAGCCTGTGCCCGTCGAGACGCTGACGCCCATCGAGGCTGAGGCTGAACTTGCCCGGCTGGCAGAAGCTATCCGTGAAGCGGATGAGGCCTATTACCGCAATGATGCCCCTGAAATAACCGATGCGGAATATGACGCGCTTCGCCAGCGCAACATCGCCATTGAGGCGCGGTTCCCGGAGCTGAAGCGCGAAGACAGCCCGACAGAACGTGTCGGCGCGGGCCCGAGCGAGGGCTTTGCGAAGGTGACCCATGCAGCCCCCATGCTGTCGCTCGACAATGCCTTCACGCCCGAGGACGTCAGCGACTTCATTGGACGCATCCGTCGTTTCCTGGGCCTGGCTGAGACGGACGAAGTACAGATCACGGCTGAGCCCAAGATTGACGGGCTCTCCCTCAGCCTGACTTACGAAAAGGGAAAACTCGCCCGCGCCGCGACCCGGGGCGACGGGCAGGTGGGCGAGGATGTCACGGCGAATGCTCGCACCCTGGATGACATTCCCCACCGGCTCAGGGGAACGGGTTGGCCGGACAGCCTGGAGATACGCGGCGAGGTTTTCATGAGTCATGCCGATTTTGCCGCGCTGAATGCGCGCGAGACGGCGGCGGGCCGGAAAGTGTTTGCCAATCCTCGCAATGCCGCAGCCGGCAGCCTGCGCCAGCTCGACGTCGAGATCACCAAATCCCGTCCCCTGAAATTCTTTGCCTATGCCTGGGCCGCCGCCAGCGCACCGTTTGCCGAGACGCAGACAGGTGCAATAGCGCAGTTCGCAGACTGGGGATTCGAGGTGAACCCGCTGATGACCCGATCAGATTCTGTTGACGGCCTGATAGCGGCCTATCGGGATCTGGAATCGCGCCGCGCGAGCCTTGGCTATGATATTGACGGCGTCGTCTACAAGGTGGACCGGCTGGACTGGCAGCAGCGCCTCGGCTTTGTCAGCCGAGCACCGCGCTGGGCGATTGCCCACAAGTTTCCGGCCGAGAAGGCCACAACCAAGCTGGAAGGCATCGATATCCAGGTCGGACGTACAGGGTCGCTGACGCCCGTGGCGCGGCTGGCTCCGGTCACGGTGGGCGGCGTGGTCGTGTCGAATGCCACATTGCACAATGAGGACGAGATTGCCCGGCTCGGCGTCAAGATCGGCGATACGGTGGAAGTCCAGCGGGCCGGCGATGTCATCCCGCAGGTCCTGCGCGTGGTCACCGATGGCGGCGGCGCGCCGTTCGAGATGCCCGGCCATTGCCCGATCTGCGGGTCGGCGGCGGTGCGCGAGGTGGACGAGAAGGGCGAGGAAGATGTGCGCCGCAGGTGTACCGGGGGGTTGGTCTGTCCGGCGCAGGCGGTGGAACGCCTCCGGCATTTCGTTTCGCGCAAGGCGCTCGACATTGATGGCCTCGGGGCCAGGCAGGTCCAGCTTTTCTATGAAAAGGGTGTCGTGCACACGCCGCAGGACATTTTCCGGCTGGAAAAGCGGATTGCCGATGCCGGCCTGCCCCCACTCGCGGAATGGGACGGCTTTGGTCCTGCCTCGGCGGCGAAGCTGATTGCAGCGATCGATGCGCGGCGGAACGTGCCGTTCGCGCGGTTTCTCAATGGTCTCGGCATCCGCCACGTCGGGCAGACGACGTCGCAGCAATTTGCCCGGAACTTCCTGTCATGGGACCTGTTCTGGTCGACTGTAATGAAAGCCGCCGCTGAAGGGCCCGAGAGCGATGCCTATGCGCAACTCATCGGCATTGACGGGATCGGCGGCGCGGCGGTCGGGTCGTTGTGCAATTTCGTGGCGGAGCCGCACAATGACGAGATGATGTCGGCGCTGCTGTCGGAAATCACCGTGGTGGACGAGGTGGCGGCAGCCATCGACAGTCCCGTCGCCGGTAAGACCGTTGTTTTCACCGGCACGCTGGAAAAGATGACCCGCGACGAAGCCAAGGCACGGGCGAGCGCGCTGGGGGCGAAAGTCTCCGGCTCGATCTCAGCCCGGACGGACATTCTCGTCGCCGGGCCGGGGGCTGGGTCGAAACTGGCCAAGGCCGAGGCGTTGGGCGTGAGAACGCTGACCGAAGAGGAATGGCTGACCCTGATAGGGGAGGCGTAAGGCCTATTTGCCGCCCGGAATGATCTTCTGCAGCATGGTCCGGCGGACTTGCGGCGTTTCCGGATCGAGCCCCTGCTTGGTCAGCAGGCGGTAGCTCATGTTGTACCAGTCGCTGTTCGGGTAATTGTATCCAAGCGTCGCACCGGCTGCGAGCGCCTGATCGCGCAGGCCGAGAGTGAGATAGGATTCGACCAGCCGGTGCAGGGCCTCAGCCGTGTGTGAGGTCGTGTCATAGGTTGTCACGACCGTCCTGAAGCGGTTGACGGCCGCGAGAGTCTGGTTGGAGCGCAGGTACCAGCGCCCGATTTCCATTTCCTTGCCGGCCAGCTGGTCATTGACCATGTCGATTTTCAGTCCGGCATCGCGCGCATAGGCGCTTTCGGGAAAGCGGCGCGTCACATCCTGCAGGGCAGACAGGGCCAGTTCGGTCGTGCGCTGGTCGCGGCCAATATCGACGATCTGGTCGAAATAGCTCACGGCAATCAGATAATAGGCATAATCGGCTTCAGAACCGCCGGGGTGTAGGCTCAGATAAGCCCGGGCGCCCGAAATGGCCTCATCATAATCGTGGGCCTGGTATGACGCGTACGCCGTCATGACCATGGATTTGCGCGCCCACTCGGAATAGGGGTGCTGGCGCTCGACCTCGTTGAACAGGAGGATTGCACGGGGATAGTTGCGCTTGTCCAGTTCCTGCGCTGCGGCATTGTACAATTGCTCGACCGGACGCTCGACATAAGCGAGTTCCTGCTTACGCTTGCTGGCGGACTGGCACCCGGAAACGGCGAAAATACAGGCCAGGATCAAGAGGCTCGGGCGGAGTTTCAGAAGGGACATGCCGGTCGGGAACTTTCAGCTGTGAATGTCTTCAGCTTGATTAGCCTGAACCGGACAGGTTTTCCAAGGATCATTATCAGGCCGCCCATTAAGCAAGGGCAATGTGCAGGCCGGCCTCAGACGGCGGCGCGTGCAGGTTCGGGGCGCCGCGCCATTGCCTCTGCATCCGTTTCCCAGCACCAGGCTGAAGGCGTGGACAGCAATTTGCGCACCAGGGCGTTGTTGAGCGCATGCCCCGGCTGGACGGCATCATAGCTGCCGGCGATCGGTGCGCCTGCCAGCATGAGGTCGCCAACGGCATCAAGCATCTTGTGGCGCACAAACTCGTCTTCGGCTCGCAGGCCTTCGGGGTTCATCACGGCGCCGTCTTCAAGAACGACCGCATTGTCGAGCGAGCCGCCACGGGCGAGGCCAATCGCGCGCAGCATGTCCACATCGCGGGCGAAGCCATAGGTGCGGGCGAAAGCAAGGTCGCGGGCAAACATGCCGGGTGCCATGCGCAGTGCCATCTGCTGAATGCCGATGACGGAATCATCATACTCGATACGGGCCCGCAGGGTCAGAACAGTATCGTCGGATGGCGATAGCGTGGCGCGTTTCGGGCCATCGACAATTTCGACGCGCTCCAGAATCCGGATGCGGTGACGCGGCGCTGTCTGGGTTTTCAGGCCCGCCTGCAACAGCAGTTCGCAATAGACCGCCGACGAGCCGTCCATGATCGGGACTTCCGGACCGTCTATCTCGATGATCAGATTGTCCACACCCAGGCCGGCCAGGGCCGCCATCAGGTGTTCCACCACCGCGACCGAAACCCCCGCTTCGTTCGTCAATGTGGTGCCAAGACGCGTGTCGGAAACGGAATCGGCATGCGCCCTGATTTCGATATTTGTGCCATCAACATCCGTCCGGCGGAATACGACGCCGCTGCCGACAGGTGCAGGCTTCAGGACAAGCCGGGCTTTTTCGCCGCTATGAACACCAATGCCGGCACAGACTGCCGGCCGTTCAATTGTCTGCTGCATCTGCACGCCACTCAACACCGCATCGACCCTCCGCTACAGGCTGCAATCTGGATGTGGTTAAGCGCGAGTACAAAACACGGCTTGTTTCGGCGTGTTACAAAAAAGGACCGTAACTTGCGTTACGGCCCTGTTATATCAAGAATTAATTTGTAACGAACCCACGTTTCCGGGCTGTGCTTTCTGCCGAAAGATCAATGATTGGCAGACCGGCGAAGGAATGCCGGGATTTCGAGGTCGGCATCGTCAAACGGCGCGGCTTCCGGATGGTCGTCCGGCGACGAGATGATTTGTGCCGGGATGGCCGTTTCCGGGGCGTCATCGTTTTCGCCTTGCGGGTTGCGGCGCCAGCCGAAAAGGTGGGAAAAGCCCGATGCGCCCTGATCCGCACGCGCCTTGTCCGGGGCAGGGGCCTCTTTGCGCGAACCGAACACCGCATCTGCGGATACTTCGTCGCTGCCTTCGGCGCCTTCATAATGGTCAGCCGGCAGCGGCTGGCCCGAAAAATCGGACCGCGGATCGCTCTCTTCGGACCGCAGCGAGGGCGCATGACCCGTGATCACGAGAGGGCGGTCATCGTCGGATAGCGTCTCGGGCTGGACGACTTCTTCGGCAATCGGCTCGGCGATGGGTTGGCGCACGGTCTGCTGGACAGGCTGGGGGGCAGGCTCGACAGCCACGCCGGATTCAATGCCTGCGGCAACGACGGACACGCGAATCTTGCCCTCAAGTTCGCTGTCGAAGGCCGAACCGAGAATGATGTTGGCATTCGGGTCGATTTCGCGGCGGATCTCGTTCGCCGCCTCGTCCAGTTCGAACAGCGTCATGTCATAGCCGCCGGTAATGTTGATCAGCACGCCCCGGGCGCCCTTCAGGCTGACATCGTCGAGAAGGGGATTGTCGATCGCGGCGCGGGCAGCTTCCAGTGCGCGGCTTTCGCCCTCGGCTTCGCCCATGCCCATCATGGCCGTGCCCATGCCCCGCATGATCGAGCCGACATCGGCAAAGTCGAGATTGATAAGGCCCGGCATGACCATCAGGTCGGTAATGCCGCGCACGCCGGAATAAAGCACGTCATCGGCCATGCGGAAGGCTTCGGCAAAGGTTGTACGGTCGTTGGCAATCCGGAAAAGGTTCTGGTTCGGCACGACGATCATCGTGTCGACATGTTCGCGGATCTCGAGCAGGCCCTGGTCGGCCAGCGACATGCGGCGGGCACCTTCGAAGCCGAAGGGCTTGGTCACGACCGCGACGGTGAGGATGCCCATTTCCTGCGCGGTGCGCGCAATGACAGGCGCGGCGCCGGTTCCCGTGCCGCCACCCATGCCGGCGGCGATGAAGACCATGTGGGCGCCTTCAAGATACATCTTGATCTCGTCGATCGATTCTTCGGCTGCTTTCGCACCGATATCCGGGCGGGCACCTGCGCCGAGGCCGGACGTGGTTTCAGGACCGAGCTGGATGCGCTGGTCGGTCTTGGAGCGAAACAGCGCCTGCGCGTCCGTATTGGCGACGATGAACTCGACACCCTGCAGGTTTGCCTCGATCATGTTGTCGACGGCATTGCCGCCTGCGCCGCCAACACCGAAGACGAGGATCCTGGGCTTGAGTTCATGTGTCATTCGCGTACCTCAATATACATTCTGGACCGGTTTGAGAGGCACCCTCACCCCTCACGGCTAAAAGACAGTTAAGTGAGGGCAAAAGGCGTCAGAAATTTTCTTTCAGCCAGTGGAATGCCTTGTTCACTGCGCCGCTCCCGGCTTCCGTTCCGTATTCTTTCAACGCAACGCCAGCCCGCGCGGCGTCCACAAACCCCAGTTCCGAATACAGTAGCAGACCCGATGCTGTCGAAAAAGCAGGCGTTCCCAGTGTTTCGCCGAGAAATTCAGCAATCGTTGGCCGGCCGAGGCGGACAGGTGCATTGAAAACCCGCGTGGCGACGTCGCGCACCCCTGCAAGCTGGCTGGCGCCGCCCGTGAGGACGATACGGCGCGGAAGTACGGAGCGTACACCGCTGCCATCAAGGCACTTTTGGACGAGTTCGAACGTTTCCTCGATACGCGGCGCGATAATGTCAGCGATCGCGCCCTTTTCCATTCGCATGCCATGCAAGCGGCCATCATCACCAAGGCGCGGGGCCTCGATACGTTCGGCAAGGCCGGGGCCTTCGAGGTTTGCCGTGCCATACACGGACTTCAGGCGCTCAGCCGCAGCGAAAGTCGTTCCGATACCTTGTGCTATGTCGCTTGTGACATGCGTGCCACCTGCCGGAACGAGTCCGAGCCAGGCCGGCGAACCGTTGAGATAGACGGATACGGCAGTGACGCCTGCCCCCATGTCGATACAGATGGCGCCATTCTCGATCTCGTCGTCGATCAGGGTGCCGGCACCGCTGGCGATCGAAGAGGGGACGAGGGCTGTGACACCCAGATGGGCCCGGCCAACGCATTCGACCAGATTCTTGATGATCGGACGCGGCGCCGTGACGACGGAGAGGAGAACACCGAGTTGTTCGGCATACATGCCAACGGGTTGGCGAACGCCTTCCTGCTGGTCGACGCGATAGGCGACGGGCCATGCCGCAAGAATGTCGACACCCTTGGCCGGAATTTTGGTCAGCGCGAGGGCTTGAAGCCGTTTGACCTCTTTTTGGGTAATCGCGTGCCCGCCTATTTCGATGGCGGCGGTGACCAATGTGCACGCCAGCTTCGGGCCGGTGATGCCAAGAATGACGTCACTGATCTGTTCACCCGCTTCGCGTTCGGCATCTTCCACGGCCAGTCGGATAGACCGTTCAAGGCCTTCCATGTCGGTGATCGCGCCGCCATTGAACCCGCGAGACTGCTGGCGGCCGCCGCCCAGTATCTTGAAGCGCCGTGGGCCAGACCCGTCATTGCGGCCGATCAGGCACGTGATCTTGGAGCAGCCGATATCCAGTGCGGCGACCGTGCCGGTGCTGCGAGACCCCTTGAGGGCGATACGCCGGGACTGGACATTTGCCATCAGGAACGGGCCGCTTCTGCGATTTTACGCGCGGTTCCGCCCTGGGCCGGGGACAGGTAGATGCGGCCCTTGTTGCGAAGGTCGATCATCGTGACGGGACGCTGCATCAGGGCCGTGCGGGTCTGGAGCGTCGACAGCCGGGCAAGGGCGCCGTCCATGGCATCGTCTTCCGGCAGGCGAACGGTGGCGCCATTCACCAGCCGCACATCCCAGCGCCGATCGGCGATACGCGTGGCGATCGCGAGGCGGGCCGACACGTCCGGTGCCTTTTTCAGGGCGTTCACAAGCTGAGGGGCGGCTGTCGGTGCGCCCTGGCCGGCGAGGCGAACGAGGGCCTTGTAGTCACCGGCGCGTGCGTCCGGCATGATGCGACCGAGACCATCGACAACAGTCCATTCCTTGCCGTCATGCCAGAGGGCAACCGGCTCGGCGGCGTCGGCAATGATCACGATCTGGCCCGGCCACAGGCGATGGACGCGTACGTTCAGCACCTTGCGGGTCGCCTCGACGCGGCGGCGGATCAGCTGTGGGTCGGCCCGAAACATGTTTTCGCCAGGTTCGATCATGGCGGCAGCGCGAATGTCGTTGACCAGTGCAGGGTTCTGTTCGAGGCCGAGCACGGAGACATCGTTCACCGACACGCCGGCCATGCGGGCCGTGTCGTCGAGGAAGCCGCCGAAGCGGGTTTCGATCTGCGACAGGGATCCGCCCATCCACGCAGCGGTTGCGACAACAATCGCGACCAGCATGACGAGCCCGAACAGGATAGACGACACGCGGACTTCTTCGCCCGTCGATTCATCGACAATGGTGACGGGGCGGCGGCGCGAGCGGGAGGGGACAGACTGGTTCCGGTTTACCTTTGGCATGAGGCATCCTCGATCATCCAGGCGACAAGCGCTTCGAAGGACATGCCAACGAAAGCGGCCTGCTCGGGGACAAGCGAGGTGGGCGTCATGCCGGGCTGGGTATTTGTTTCCAGGATCACGAGGCGGTCTCTCTTGTCGTCATAGCGAAAGTCGGACCGCGTCGCGCCCCGGCATCCAAGCGCCTGATGTGCCCTGAGCGCTGCGGCCATCGCAGCTTCGGTCACGTGTGCAGGCAGGTTTGCCGGGATCACATGTTGCGATCCTCCTGCCTGATATTTCGCATCAAAATCGTAATAGTCCCTTAAGGTCGTGATCTCGGTAACAGCGAGGGCGCGGTCACCCAGCACCCCGACCGTCAACTCGCGCCCGGGAATGAACTCTTCGGCCATCAGGTTGTCGCCATAATGCCACCCGGCGCCGAGCAATTCCTGCGGCGGGCTGTTGGCGCCTTCGCGCACGATCACGACGCCAAAGCTCGACCCTTCGGCCACGGGCTTGATCACATAGGGGGGCTTGAGGGGGTGGCCCGCAGCGGCCTCCTGACGGGTTACCCGTTTGTCCTCGGCGACAGGCAGCCCGGCCTCGCGGTACACGGCCTTTGACTTCAGCTTGTCCATTGCCAGGGCGGAGGCAAGTACGCCGGAATGAGAATAGGGCAGGCCCATCACTTCCAGCAGGCCCTGCACGCAACCATCCTCGCCCCAGGGACCATGGAGGCCGTTGAGGACAACCTCTGGCGCAGCTTCGGCGAGCTGGATGGCGAGGTCACGGCCAGCGTCGATTTCGACCACATCATAGCCTGCTGTCCGCGCCGCCTCGGCCATTTGTCCGCCTGAGGACAGAGAGACCTCGCGTTCGGACGACCAGCCTCCGTAAATTACCGCTACGCGCTTCATCGCTGGTCCTTCTTGAATGTTGCGGTTGGGATTTCGACCGCCTGCCACCGTCTGTGCTGCACAAAAGCGGCATGAGTCAGGCGAAACCAGATCATGATGCCGCTCAAGTTACGAAAAAGTCACCAAACGGAGATTGTCATGAGAAGACTACACGTGTAGTCACTTCATCTCGATAGACGATGAAAGTAACGGGCGCCTCCGTTGTTTTCCAAAAAAATGAAAACCGTGAGGAAACGTTCGCATGAAAAACCGTGTCCCTGTGTGCGCGAGTCTGTTTTTTGCGCTTTCGGCCCAAAATGCATTCGGCGCCGATCTGGCGATTGCCACGAGTACATCGGACAAGACTGAATACAAGGCCGAGGATTTCGCGCAGTTCGCCCCGCGCACAGCCCTTGATATTGTCAGGCGCATTCCGGGCTTTTCCATCGACAGCGGCGACAGCGGATCGCGCGGCTTCGGCCAGGCCAGCGGCAATGTCCTGATCAATGGGCAGCGGGTTTCAGGCAAATCGAATGACGCTGAGTCCGTGCTGGGCCGCATCTCCACAGTGAATGTGAACAAGATTGAAGTGCTCGACGGCACGGCGCTCGGCATTCCCGGACTGTCCGGTCAGGTTGTGAATGTCACGACCAGGGATTCCGGCGGCGTTTCAGGCACATGGCAATGGAAAGTGCGCAGCCGGGAAAACCTTCGGCCCACTTACAATGATTTCGGCGTGACTCTTTCCGGCCAGAGAGGCGCGCTCAGCTGGGCGATTGAAGCGGAAAGCGATCCGGAGCGAGGCGCCAGCGCAGGGCCGGAACGCGTGACCGATGGTGCAGGCAACGTGACCGAAACGCGCAAGGAAGATTTCACACACGATGCGGAAGCGGCATCGATCGCCGGATCGCTCGCATGGAACCCGGCTGGCGGGTCCGTCGCCAACCTCAGCGCTAAGTTCGCGGCCTACCAGCCTGACGACAAGGAAGTCTCGAAATTTTTCCAGACGGCCGGCCCGATTGGGCGTCGGCTGTTCCAGGGATCCGAAGATGAAACCAATGCCGAGATCGGCGCGGACTATGAGTTTGGCTTGGGACCGGGACGCCTGAAGACAATAGCGCTTGTCCGGCGCGAGAACAGCCCGACGGTCGACCGCGTTCTTCGCGGGAATCTGGATGGTACGGATATTTCGGAATCAGTGTTCGAACAGACTGTTGAAGAGGGCGAATACATTCTTCGCAGCGAATACGCCTGGGTGCCGTCGGCAGGGCGGGACTGGCAGGTCTCCCTCGAAGGGGCCTTCAATTACCTGGATGCGGAATCGGCATTGTTCCGATCGACCGGTGGCGCCCCGCTCGTCGAATTTGCGTTGCCCAACGCCAATTCGCGCGTCGAAGAGCAACGCGGAGAAGTATCCGTCACGCATGGGCGGGTGCTCGCGCCAAACCTCAACCTGCAGGTCTCGCTGGGCGTGGAAATGTCAGAACTCTCCCAATCGGGCGATGCGGAGAATGTACGCACCTTCACCCGGCCCAAGGGGTTTGCCAGCCTGTCCTGGCAAGCTGATCCAACGCTTCAGCTCGTCACGCGGCTTGACCGGGAAGTGGGCCAGCTCGATTTCTTCGACTTTGTGTCGTCGGTGAACCTCAATCAGGGCAATGGCAGCCAGGGCAATTCCGAGATCGTCCCCGAGCAAGCCTGGAAGCTGAGTGTCACCGCCGAGAAGGACTTCAAGGATTGGGGCGCCGCTACGCTGACCGTGTTCGGATCGGATATCGAAGACATTGTGGACAGGATTCCGATCGGGCCCGGAGATGGCCCGGGCAATATCGACTCGGCCTGGCGTGTGGGGGCTGATCTGGATGCGACGCTCAAGCTTGCGAAGCTGGGCATGTCCGGAACGGAGCTGACATTCGGAGGTGAATGGCGCGATTCCCGTGTCGAGGATCCCGTGACCGGCATCGAACGCCCGATCAATGGCAGTGACGTCTATTACCTCAATGCAGAGCTGCGCCGTGACATTCCGCAGACGGACTGGGCCGTCGGCGTGTTTCTGGAATCATACAATGCAAACCCCGAGTACAAGCTCAATGAGCGCCTTCATTCAGGCAATCAGCCGCCCTTCTCCTATGCCTATGTCGAGCACAAGGACCTGCTGGGCATGACGGGAACATTCGTGGTGGGCAATATCCTCGATCAGCATGACTGGCTGCGCAGGGACATTTACGATCCCAATCGTCTCGGCCCGATCGTGCGGTCAGAATCCCGCACCCGCCATTTCGGGCCGATCTTCACGTTCGAGCTGCACGGTACTTTCTAGCACGCGTCAGGCAGGAGGCTGGAGCCGGCCAATGCGGCGTACTTCCCATCGCAGCTGGATTCCGCTGTGATCGAAGACGCGTGCGCGGACGAGTTCGCCGAGCGCTTCAAGGTCAGCCGCCGTTGCCTCACCGGTATTGATCAGGAAATTACAGTGCTTTTCCGAAACCTGTGCGCCACCCACGCGCAAGCCGCGGCATCCGGCGGCATCAATCACCTTCCAGGCCGAGCGTTGACCGGGTGTCCCGGGCGGGTCCGGATTGGCAAAGGTCGAGCCGGAGGTTTTGTCGCGAATGGGCTGGGTCTCGGCTCGCCGCGCCTGGAGGGTGTCAATGTCGGTAAGGATGTCGGCGGGCGTATCGGTTCCCGTGCCTTGCAGGACAAGGCGCGTGACGATGAAATCATCCGGCAGGTCCGTGTGGCGATAGGAAAAATGCGCTTCGGGCAAGTCGCCGGGCATTCCTTCGCCCTTGAAAGTGGCGCGCTCGCCCAACCGGGTCACGCCTTCGAGCCTGAGCAGCACGTCCTTCAATTCGGATCCATAGCACCCCGCATTGGTACGCGTTGCGCCACCGACCGAGCCGGGAATGCCGGACAGGAATTCGAGGCCCCGTATGCCGGCGCTTGCTGCAGCCTTGGCGACCGAGAGGTCGAGCGCACCCGCGCGCGCGGCGACAGTCCGGTCATCCCGCGCGTCGATCTCGCCCCAATATTTCCCCATCAGCCTGACCACGACGCCCGCAATCCCGCCATCGCGTATGATGAGGTTCGAGCCGACGCCCAGCACGGTCACCGGAACGGCCGGATCGAGCGCCTGGAGAAAGTCTGCGAGATCATCTTCGTCCGCCGGCAGGAACAGCCAGTCTGCCGGTCCACCCACCCGAAACCAGGTGTAGGGCGCAAGGCTCGCATTCTGCAGGAGTTTGCCCCGAACGGGGGGGAGGGAAAGGTCAGGTTTCACGCCGCTGGGGTCGCCGGACTTTCGGTCCGTGTCAAGCGGCGTGAAGAGAAATCGCCTACGCGCCCGGTCGCCGCGCAGCCTCGGGCAGGGCGGCGAGTGTCTGTGCCTGGTCGACCCATTTGTCGCGCTGGATACGGCCCTTGAAATGCATCAGCTTGTCGTCGACCCAATCGATATCCTGCGGACTCCATTCGGCGACTTGCCAGAAATAGAACACGCCGATCTCGTGCAGCAATTCGCAAAGCATCGGCCCGACACCGTTGATCCGTTCAAGTTCGTCAGGGTCGCCGAACGCCGCTTCGACGAGCAGGTTCGCTTCGTCGTCTTCGCGGCGCGCAGTGTTGATGGGGTCGACGTCGCGGGGAGGTGGGGGTGCCGGCGCCGCAGCGGGTGGGGGTGCGGCGCGGCGCTCCGGAACAGGCGCGCGCGCAATCGTCGTGGTCCGTGTTACCGGCGCGCGCTCCGCACGGGCTGTGCTGGCCTCCGGACGGGCGCGCAGCGTGTGGTGAATCGCGGCGAGGCCGTACTCAATGGCGTTGAGGCGGTTCTCCATCGCCTCAAGATCGAGACGTCCTTCAATCGACTGGACGGCGGCCAGGACCGGCGACATGTCGACAGGAGTCTGTGTCAGGAAGGCTTCCTGCAGGCTCGCAATGCGTCGCTCGACGGGGGCAAGGTCGGGCGCGCCCGGCAGGCTGGTGCGCATGGCCGCCAGCGATTCTTCGAGCGCGGCGAGCCGGTCATAAAGCGGTGTCATGTTCGGTTCAGGGACAGTGAAGCTCGCAATCGCGTGCTCAACGCTGACCAGCCGCTGGTAGATCGAGCCGAGGTCCGGCATCTCAATGCCGGAAATGCCCGAGGCGACGCCGGTAATTTCGGACGACAGCTTGTCGAAGTCACGCTTCTGCGATGCTTCAAGCCGGTCTCCGAGAAGCGCAATGCGGCTCTCGAATTCCGCCAGGCGCGCCTGGACCGGGCCGAGGTCGGTCTGCGGCCTGTCGAGGCCGGCAATGGTGAGGTCAAGACGGGCGAGCCCGCTGTGAAGGGGGCCGAGATCGACTTCGGGCACCTTGATTGCGGCGAGCAATTCTTCAATCTTCCCGAACCGGCCCTCCAGTGGCGACAGGTCTGTATTGTTGAGTCCGGTTACCGTGCCCGCCACTGCCGACAAGCTGCTGTCCAGGTCGGACAGGCGTCCATCGAGTCGGGACAGGCGTTCGTCGAGGCCTGAAAGGCTGGTTTCCACTGCGTCGAGCTTGCCCTGTACCGGGCTGAGATCGGTTTCCGGCATGGTGAGCCCGGAAATGGCGCTTTCGACCGCGGACAGCCGCTGGGTCACCGGCTCCATGTCCGGCATGCGGAGTGATCGCACCGCCGATGAAATCAGCGCCATGCCGGCCTCATAGTCTTCCCGGGCGGCGGGTTCAGGCCGCGCGCTGAGCGCTTCCAGCTTTTCCGAAAGCCGCTCATACGACGCGGTCACGTCTTCCTGACGGTTTTTCAGCCACCAATAGGCCAGCACGGCGCCAAGCACGGCGGCCAGCAGCAGAAGAGGGAAGATCTGAGTAAGAAGAAACCACATGATATAAGCTCGCTAGGTCAAAAGAGCCCGAATGCCCTGTCGGGGTCAATCGGATGCACGGACGACGCGAATTTCGATCCGCCGATTATGCGCTCGTCCTTCCGCAGTACTATTGTCGTCAATCGGCTTTCGGGCCCCGAAACCTTCGGCCAGCAGACGCTCTGCCGGAACGCCGCGCGCAATCAAGGCGTCGCGTACAGCTTCGGCACGGGCGTCACCCAGCAATTCATTGGCATTCGCGCTGCCCATACTGTCGGTATGGCCTTCAATCCGCAGCGTGCCGGGGCAGGTGGTTGCGGCATCGGCCACTGACTGGAGCAGGGCCGAGCTGCTGGGGTCGATGGCAGCACTCGATGGGGCGAACTGTATGTGGGTCGTGCCGAGGAGGTCGGCGAGTGATGTTTCGCATGTGACGACCGCTTCGTTCGGCAGGATGTCGATATTGCCTAACCGCCCGACGGGCAGGGGGCTGGCGATCACCTCCTGCAATGCGGCGACACCCGATTGCGGCAATTCACAGCGCAGCGAGAATTCGTCGTTCAGGAATGTCGCGACGCCGCGGTCGCAGCTGCCGACCGCCCGGACCCCTTTGAGCGCTACCTCGGCATAAGCCGGATCGTTTGCAACATGGGTCACTGTCAGGGAATCCGCGACACCTGCAATGCGGGGCGGATTGATGAGGCCTTCGGCGGCAGCCACGAGTGAGCTGCGTGTTGCCTCGTTCGGGACGTTGCCGTTGAGGTTGAGCGCACCGTCGGCCAGACGGAACGTCCATTCCGGCTTGCGCGTAATGGTGCCTGGAAGCACAGGTGCGCCGAACCTTTCGAACACGCGGGTGACAGGCGCGGCGGAACCCAGCCAGGTCGGCGCCTGCGACACGCGCATCAGGGCGACAATTTGTTCGCCTTCCATCCGGGTCGGCGGCTGGCCTTCAAGCCAGACCCATTGGCCGGATACCACCGGCCGCGCCCAGTCGGCGCCATTGGCCGCCAGCGTCTGTTCGGCGGACCGGATGGCAGTTTGTTCGATCACATGCTTCGCAAACGGGCCCATGCCGATCCAGAACAGGACCAGCAAGCCGAATAGCGGAACGAAGCCATACGGCATGAAAGGTAAATGGCGCTCTGACCGGCGACGGACGCGGGTCGTCACAGTGCTTTCTTCCGAATAGCTGAGATTGGTCATTATCCGCTGTCCCGGCGCATTCTGCGCCCGCGCATGTAACAGGCGTGGTCCAGGCGGTGCAAGCCAACTGTCCTGATACGGGAATCTCTCTCGGTCAGCCGAAAGGGAGGGCGGACCATACGCGCAAAAGCAGCCAGATAGCGCCGGCCAGCCCTGCGCCCGCCGCGACCAGTACAAAACCATCCCGCGCCGTCAGGCCCAGGCCGAACAGCAGCACGGTCAGCCCCGGCAAGACGGGTCCGAACGGGAACAGGCCCAGCGGGAAAGTCAAAAGCGCAGCGGCGACGCAGACCATGGCTGCCAGCGCGATGAAAGGGGAGCCGGACAGGAAGGCGAGTCGCGGCTTCAGCACCCGGTCGACGGGCCGTACATATTTGCGCGCCTGCTCCACGCCCGCCACCAGGGCGGAGCGAGGAAAGGATACGTCCAGTACGCGCCGGGGCACCCAGGGAAATTTCCGGCCAATCACGATCTGTCCGGCGATCAGCAATGTGATCAGCGCAACGAGCCAGCTGGTGCCCGGAATGATCGTCAGCGGCGTGACCGCGATGAAGCCGAGCAGGAGCAGGATGGGGCCATAGGACCGGCGCCCGACGGCGTTCAGCAAGTCGCGCACGGTGACCTCATCGCCCGACGTGCAGTCCGTCAGGCTCGCCAGGAGCGATTCGAGATTGTTTACCGTTGCCATGCCCGCTTCCTAACGCGATCCAGAGTGTCTGCACACCTGAATCGCGTGAGGTACAGTTAGGTTCCCTAAGCTGCCTTGCGCTTGGCCTTGCGGGCCTCGAGCTTGTTCACCGCATGGAGATAGGCCTTGGCGCTGGCGACCAGTGTGTCGGGGTCCGACGAGCGACCTGTTGCCATGATGCCTTCACCGTTCAGGCGAACCGAAACGGTCGCTTGGGCGTCAGTACCGCCGGTCACGGCGTGGACCTGATAAAGATCCAGCTTTGCATCATGCGGCACGATCTGGCGGATGGCGTTGAAGACCGCATCGACAGGGCCATTGCCGCGGGCGATGGCATACTTTTCATCACCTTCTATGGTCAGGTCGATCTCGGCTGTTTGCGGGCCGTCGGTGCCGCAGACGACGCGCAGGCGTTTGAACACGATACGCTCGCCTTCTGCCGCCAGCTGGTCGTCGACCAGCACGGCGATGTCATCGTCAAAGACATGCTTCTTCTTGTCGGCGAGGGTCTTGAAGCGCTTGAAGGCATCGTTCAGCGCATCGCCTTCGAGGAAATAGCCCATGCTCTCCAGCTTGTCGCGGAAGGCGTGACGGCCTGAATGCTTGCCCATGACCAGCGAGGTCTTCGCGACGCCGACATCTTCCGGCTTCATGATCTCATAGGTTTCGGCATTTTTCAGCATGCCGTCCTGGTGGATGCCGCTCTCGTGCGCGAAGGCGTTCTTGCCGACGATCGCCTTGTTGTACTGGACCGGGAAACCGGTGATGCGGCTGACCATGGCTGAGGCGCGCGACAGGTAGGCCGGATTGATGCCGGTGGAGAAGGGCAGGCTGTCCTCGCGAACCTTCATCGCCATGACGACTTCTTCGAGTGCCGCATTGCCCGCCCGTTCGCCGAGTCCGTTAATGGCGCATTCAATCTGGCGGGCACCATTGGCGACGGCCGAGATCGAGTTGGCGACGGCGAGGCCGAGGTCATTGTGGCAATGGGCCGACCAGATCACCTTGTCGGAGTTTGCAACATTCTCGATCAGGCGGCGGAACAGCGCGCCATACTCGTCCGGATGGGAATAGCCGACCGTATCGGGCACGTTGATTGTCGTGGCGCCCGACGCAATGGCAAGATCGATACACTTGCACAGGAAGTCGAAATCGGTGCGCGTCGCATCCTCGGCGCTCCATTCGACATCGTCGGTATGGTTGCGCGCCTGGGCGACCGAGCGGCCGACGGCTTCGAGCACCGCGTTCGCGCCCATTTTCAGCTTGTGCTTCATATGCACGGGGCTGGTCGAGATGAAGGTATGTATGCGCGGGCGAGCGGCCTGCTTTACGGCTTCGGCGCAACGTTCGATGTCCGACGGGGTGGAGCGGGCAAGGCCGCAGATGATGGCGCTTTTGGACTGCGCGGCGATGGCGCTGACGGCGGCGAAGTCACCGTCGGAGGCGGCGGGGAAGCCGGCCTCGATCACGTCGACGCCCATGTCTTCCATCAGGCTCGCGAGTTCGAGCTTTTCGATATGCGTCATGGATGCGCCGGGCGATTGCTCGCCGTCACGCAAGGTTGTGTCAAAGATGCGGATATGAGGATTGGAAGTCATGATTTGCGGCTCTGCTTGAATGTGTATGGGGGCTGAAGCATTCCCCTGGCCGCGCGACTGCCGGTTCTAGGCAGACGGCTCCGGCCAGGGGCCGGTAAGCAGGAGGCGAAGAGGCAAATTCTTCCACATGGAGCTTTTATTCATCTTGTTTCGCCCCCGTGTCAACCGGCGGGTCGCTGATCAGGGGAACAGATTGCCCTTTGGGTGCCATGCGCGTCCGGGCGTAGAGTGCGACCGCGGCATAGATAGCGGCTGCGGTGATGGCGGCCAGAATGGCGACGCCAGGATTGCCCTTGAGCGCCGCAAACAGGCTCTGGCCAGCGAAGGCGATCAGCGCGAGCTTGGGCAGGATGCCAACCGCCATGCCGAGGGCAAAATTGCGGTATTTCGCGGTGCTGACGCCGAATGCCATGTTGACCATGATGAACGGCCCGGTCGGCACATTGCGTACAAGCGCGCTGGTGGCGAAGGCGTTGCGGCCGACAAAGGCGGCAAGCTTGTTGGCCGTGGCACCGGCATAGCGGCGGAAAGCCTGCTCGCCGGCCATGCGCCCGACCCAGAAAGTGAGCGAGCCCGAGAACATATTGGCGATCCAGGCATAAGCAAAGCCAAGCCAGGGGCCGAACAGGGCGACGGCTGCAGCAATCAGGGCGAATTGCGGGACGCCGAGAAAGGCGCCGACGCAGAAGACCAGGATCAGGGCGGGCAATCCCCATGGACTGCCGGCAACGGTTTCCATCCAGCTATTGAGCGTGTCTGCCCGTGGGAGAAGGCCGAGCTTTCCCATGATGAAGATGACAAGCACGGCGCCCAGCAGACCGGCGCCGAGGATCAGCGTCCGGCGGGCTGGCTGGCTGGCGGTCTTGTCGGTCTGGCTCATGATCGCATCGCATGCGGCCAGTGCGGCCTTGCGTCAAGCGGTCTGTTGCAACGCTTGTGTTACACGGACGCTCCGGCTGCAGCTGCGGCGGCGCTCGCCCAGGCCCACTGGAAATTATAGCCGCCAAGCCAGCCCGTCACATCGACGCATTCGCCGATGAAATAGAGTCCTGCAACCTTGCGGCTCTCCATGGTTTTGGACGACAGGCCCGACGTGTCTATCCCACCAGCCGTGACTTCTGCCGTGCGCCAGCCCTCGGTGCCGGCAGGGCGCACGACCCATGCCGCGAGGGTGGCGGCGAGGGCGTCGAGCGTGGTGTGGGACGTGTCGGCGAGGCGGGTGGCGGGGGGGTGGTTCGTCCGTTTGAGGACCAGTTCTGCCAGCCGTTTGGCGAAGAGGCTTTCGAGCGCGGCCCCCAGCGTTTGCGTCGGCCGGTCGCGCTTGGCGGCTTTCAAAGTTTCGCCGATGTCGATGCCCGGCAGCAGCCTCAGTGTCACGGGCTCGCCGGGAGACCAGTAGGACGAGACCTGCAGGACCGCAGGGCCCGACAGGCCGCGATGGGTGAACAGGAGGGCTTCATCGAAGGCGGCCCTGTCCGTGCTGGCGCGCACGTCGCAGGCGACGCCGGAAATTGAGGCGAAGTCCTCATGGTCGGCGCCGGTGAACACGAACGGCACCAGCGCAGCGCGGGTGGGGATGATGTCATGGCCGAACTGGCGGGCCAGGTCATAGGCGAGGCTGGTGGCGCCCATCTTGGGAATGGAGAGGCCGCCGGTGGCAACCACGAGCTTCGGCGCGGTGAATGCGCCGGCGGAGGTTTCAACGGTGAACAGGCCGTCGGCGTGGGCGACGGTCTTTATCTCCGTGCCGAGGCGCAGTTCGCCGCCGCCGGCTTCGAGCTCGCCCAGCAGCATCTGGATGATCGCGCCGGATTTCTGGTCGCAGAAGAGTTGGCCGAGCGTCTTCTCGTGCCAGGTAATGCCGTGGCGCGTCAGCAGCGCGAGAAAATCGTCCGGCGTGTAGCGGGCGAGGGCGGATTTGGCGAAATGCGGGTTTTCCGAAATGAACCGGTCCGGCGCGGTGTGGATATTGGTGAAATTGCATCGCCCGCCGCCGGAAATCCGCACTTTCTCGGCAGGCTTTGCCGCGTGGTCGATGACGAGGATTCTGAGGCCCGCCTGTCCCATGCGGCTGGCGCAGAAAAGACCGGCCGCGCCCGCGCCGAGCACGATGGCGTCATGATGGGAGGAATGGGTCGCGTCAGGCATGGCAGGCCTATGCAGCAGGCGGGCCCGGGGACGCAAGCGCGATCCGCCGCAAGGCAACGGGGCGATGTCTCCCACACAGCCGGGACAGAAAAAAAGCGCCCTCCAGATGGAGAGCGCCTTTCGTATTCTGCGCTTCGCTCCCATCGGAGCGTCGCTGCCCGTGTTATGCGGTCACGGACTGGCGCTGTTCGGCATGTTTGCCTTCGCAGATTTCCTCGACGATCTTGGCGTTGAAGTCTCCGAGGTCATCCGGCGAACGTGACGTGACGAGACCGGAGTCCACGACAACGGACTGGTCGAGCACGCGAGCGCCTGCATTCTTGAGGTCCTGTTGGATGGCCTTGTAGCCGGTCACTTCACGGCCATTGACGAGATTGGCCGAGATCAGCACTTGCGGACCGTGGCAGATCGAGAAAACGGGCTTCTTCTGCGCGAAGAAGGCGGACGCGAAATCCTTGGCTTTCTGGTTGGTGCGCAGGGCGTCCGGGCTGAACAGGCCGCCGGGAATGAGCAGGGCGTCGAAGTCTTCCGCCTTCGCATCGTCCAGTGTCATGTCGACCTTGAACGTGTCACCGTGTTCGCGGTGCTTGTTGGCCTGGATCGTGCCGTGATTGATCGAAACGATCACCGTCTCGCCGCCAGCGTTTTCGATGGCTTCCTTGGGCGAGGTCAGCTCGACCTGTTCGAAGCCGTCAGTGGCGAGGATGGCGAGTTTTCGTCCTTGAGCGCGTTGAGTCATGATTATGTCTCCTTGCTTAGTGTTCTGGCGCGTCGGCAGGCCGCTCAGGCCCGCGCCGCTTCAGGAATAGTCCTGTGCCTAAACAATGCGTGGGACCTGAAATCGTTGCAGGCAAATGCAGCTGCGCCCGGCATCCGGGATGCCGGGCGCACGTGTTTGCAGGGGGCAGGCCTATTTCGTCTGGCCGCCATCGACGGGCAGGACGGCGCCGGTGACGAAGCTGGCGAGCGGGCTGAGCAGGTAGGCGGCGGCCGAGCCGATTTCGTCCGGCCGGCCGAAGCGCTGGAGGGGCACTTCGCGCCGGATCCATTTCTTCCACGCGGCGCCGCGCTCGCCTTCGGACCGGGTTTCCCAGTCGCCGCCGGGGAAGATGATATTGCCCGGTGCGATGGCATTGACGCGCACGCCCGATGGCCCGGCGACACGCGCGAGTTCCTTGGCGAGATGGTTCATCGCCGCCTTGGAGGTGCCATAGGTCAATGGCGTGCCAAGCGCGCCGAGCCCGGCGATCGACGTGATCATCAGGACCGAGCCTTCGCCGCGCGGCGTCATCTTGCGCAGGGCCGAGCGGGCGAGCTTGAAGGCGGAGTCGAGGTTCTGGCTGATGCCGCCATCCCAGGTCTCGTCATCCACTTCAAAACCGGGCGGGCAGGGGTGCAGGCCGACATTGGCCACCGCGCCCCAGAGCGGGCCGAAGTCTGTTTCGATGGCATCGACCATGGAGTCGATGGTCTTGCTGTCGCGCAAGTCCCCGGCGCGGGCCCACACCTTGTCTTCGCCATAGAGGCCCGCCAGGCGCGCTCGCTGTTCTTCCAGCGCGTCGGCGCCACGTGCTGCGATGGCAACTTTCGCGCCTTCGGCCATGCAGGCCTCGACAATGCCAAGACCGATACCGCGGCTGGCGCCGGCGACGAAAATCACCTTGTCCTTCAGATTGAGATCCATACCGTTTATTCTCCCTGTTGTTTTGTGCTGGTTTTCTTAGGCGTTTCAGGCTCTGCGGCAAAGGGCGGCTTCCGGCTGATCACGAATGCGGCGCCCAGCGCCAGTAACCCGAGGCTGACACCCATGGCCCAGGGCCTGTTCCAGAAGACGTAGGTCGTCCCGGCGGCGGCCAGTGCCATGCCCGCAAGCGCGGCGGACTTGCTGCGCATGCTCATGCGGCCGGTCTCGGCATAGGTGCGGATGGGCCCGCCGAGGCCGGGACGGGCATAGATCCAGTCGGCCCATTGCGGGTTGGACTTGGCGAAAGCGAGCGCGGCAACAATCCAGAAGATCGTCGTCGGCCAGATGGGCAAGACGATGCCGATCGCGCCCAGCGCGAATGCAATCATGCCAAGGATGCGCCAGGCCCACATGCGTGCCTACATCGGATGCCGCGCGTGGACTGGCAAGGCTGGTATCCGCGATGTCACCGCGTTTGCGCCATGACGAAAACGCGATATTCCTTTGAATTGACCCAATCACGCCCTGTTGGTGCCGCGCCCAACCGGTGTATGGATATCAACAGAAAATATAGGAGAGGTTCATGTCGCAGTTCATCACGGGCACGCGGGGCAAGTATCGGATCGTCATCGCGGCCATCCTTTTCGGGCTCGTCGCGGCGTGTGGCGGCGGCGACAAGGACAAGACGTCCGAAGATGTCGGGGTCGCTGGTGAAGTTGTCCAGCGGGCGCCCAAGGACCAGGTCGCGGCCCGCCAGCGTGAACAACGGCGCCAGAAGGCGCGTGACGCGCAGGAGCAGGAATTCTCCTATTTCCGCTATCGCATCGACATGAGCGGCGAACAGCCGCTGGCCTGCCTCGTCTTCTCTGCCGCGCTCGACCCGAAGACCGACTATTCGCCCTATGTCGATTTTCGCCCGGCCTTCCGTCCGGCGCTGAGCGTCGAGGGCCGCGAGCTTTGCATTGGCGGCCTGACATTCGGCACCAGCCGCACCGCGACGATCCTGTCCGGCCTGCCGGCTGCTGACGGGCGCACGCTGAAGCGCGAAGAAACCGTGCCGATCGATTTTGCCGACCGCCCGCCTTATGTCGGCTTCAAGGGCGCCGGCGTGATCCTGCCGCGCGAGGATGCTGACGGCCTGCCGATCGAGACGGTGAATGTCGACAAGGTGAATATCAGCGTGTCGCGCGTGAATGACCGCGCGCTGGCCTTCAAGAGCATCACCGAAGGCGAAACCACGGGGCAGGGCCGTTATTCCTATTCCTGGGGCAATGACAATCCGAGCGATGTCGAGGACATCATCTGGTCCGGCACGATGGATATTGCCGCCGAACAGAATGCGCCGATCGTGTCGGTCTTCCCGCTGCAGGACGTGATCGCGACAATGGAGCCCGGCGCCTATTATGTGCGCATCACGGACGCTGCGAAACTCAATCCGCAGGAAGGCCCGCCTGCTTCGTCGAGCCGCTGGATCATGCTGACCGACCTGGCGATTACCGCCTATGAAGGCGAGAACGGGCTCGATATCACGCTGCGTTCGCTGCAGGACGGAAAGCCCGTGCCGGACACGACGGTCCAGCTCGTGGCCATGAGCAATGAAATCCTCGCCGAGACGCGGACCAATGAGCAGGGCCGGGTCGCGTTCGACAAGCCTCTCACCAATGGTGCCGGCAACATGGCGCCGAAAATGGTGCTGGCCTTCAGTGCCAAGGGCGAACTCGCTGCGCTGGACCTGACGCGCGCGCCGGTTGACCTGTCAGAGCATGCTGTCGGCGGCCGGCGGACGCCGGGCATTGTCGATGCCTATGTCTATACAGACCGGGGCATCTATCGTCCCGGCGAGTCGGTGAAGATATCGGCGCTGTTGCGCGACCGCGCCGGGCGGCAGGTGGACGACCGAACGGGCAATCTGGTGATCTATCGCCCCAACGGCCTGGTGGCGAACAAGATCCGGTTCGACGATCCCGACTCTGGCGCCGTATTGAATAGTTTCGATCTGCCCAAGGGCGCCTCGCGCGGCCAGTGGCGCGCCACCATTGAAATCGACGGCCTGCCCGAGGCATCCGGAGCGGTCCGGTTCGCCGTTGAAGACTTCGTGCCGCAGCGCATTGCCGTGGACCTGAAGGCGGACGACAAGACGGCCATGAAACTGGGCGGCACGCGGGAAATCGCGGTCGCGTCGCGCTTCCTCTATGGCGCGCCCGGCGCGGGCCTGACGGTCAAGGCCGAAGCGCGGCTTGAGCCACAGCCCAACCCGTTCCCGGCCTTTGACGGCTTTTCCTTCGGTCGGCATGACGCGACCTTCGAGGAACGTATCATCGAGCTGCCCGACCAGACCACCGACGGGGCGGGGGCGGCCATCGTCCGTCTCGCGCCGGGCAATGCCGGCAGCAATGCCGGTCGCCCCTTGCGCATCAATGCCGTGATCAGCGTGCTGGAGCCCGGCGGACGTGCCGTGACGGACAGTGTGCGCTTACCCTACCGGCCCGAGAATCTTTATGTCGGTCTCAAGCCCGGCTTCGACGAATCCGTGGAAGAGGGCGGGGATTCGGTGTTCGAAGTGGTTGCGGTGAATGCCGACGGCGCTGCCGTGGCGCAGCGCCTCGCCTGGAAGATGCTGGCCATCGACTATCATTATGACTGGTACCGGGATGGCGAGGAATGGCGCTGGCGCCGGTCGCGCACCGTCACCAAGGTGAATGAAGGCGTCGTCTCCACTACGACGGGCGGGACCGCCGAGATCAAGGTGAGCGGCCTCGAATGGGGCAGCCATGAACTCGTGGTCGAAGCCGAAGGCGTCAATGTCGGCGCCGCCGCCAGTGACGACTTCTATGTCGGCTGGGGTGGCCGCGTGTCCGAAGATGGCGTCGAAGCGCCTGACCGCGTTCGCGTGATGGGCCCTGAAAAGTCGCCGACCCCAGGCCAGGCGGCGGAGATTACCATCGTCCCGCCCTATGACGGGCAGGCGCAGATCGTCGTCGCAACCGACCGGGTGCTTTCGGTCCAGAATCTCAATGTGACGGCAGGTGGCACACGCGTCAGCCTGCCGGTGACGGACGCCTGGGGCGAAGGCGCCTATGTCATGGTCAATGTCTACACGGAACGTGACCCTGTCCTGCAGGCCAAGCCGCGCCGCGCCGTCGGCGTCGCGCACGTGCCGGTCAACATGGATTCGCGCACGTTTTCCCTGACCATCGATGCGCCGAAGGTTGCGCGTCCGCGCGGCGAACAGGTGATCGAAGTCGATTTCGGGGGCGGCCCGCGTGAGCCGGTCTTCCTGACACTTGCCGCTGTCGATGAAGGCATCCTTCAGCTGACCAAGTTCAAGAGCCCGGACCCGGTTGCCTATTATTACGGCCAGAAGGCGCTCGGCATCGAACAATATGACGATTATGGGCGGCTGCTCGATCCGAACATGGGCCTGCCGGCCGAAGTGCGCACCGGTGGTGACCAGCTCGGCGGCGAAGGCCTGACAGTTGTTCCCACCAAGTCGGTGGCGCTGTTCTCCGGCCTCGTCGAGGTCGGACGCTCGGGCAAGGCGAAGGTTCGCTTCACCCTGCCTGACTTCAATGGCGAATTGCGCCTGATGGCGGTCGCCTGGTCGAAGACCGGGCTTGGCGAGGCTGAAGGCAAGATGACGGTTCGCGATGCAGCGCCGTCCGACCTGATCCTGCCGCGCTTCATGGCACCGGGCGACGAAGCCTTCCTGACGGCCAGTATCGACAATATCGAATTGCCGGCGGGTGAGTTCACGGCGGAGATTTCCGCGGCGGGAACAATCGAGGTGGCCGAGAGTCGCCTGACCCGGACCCTGCAAACCGGCCAGCGGTCGGATGCGCCGGTGCGCGTCGAGGCTAAAAATGAAGGCATCTCGCAGGTGCGCATGGCTGTGACGGGCCCGAAAAATTTCGCGGTCCAGCACATATACGATATCCAGACGCGCTCGCCCTATTTGCCGGAAACCCGCTCGACGAGCATGCTGATGCAGCCGGGCCAGCAATATTCGGTCGATCCGAAACTGCTGGCCGGCTATGTGCCCGGTTCGGTCGACGTGACCGTGGGCTTTTCCAGCATCCCGGTCGATCCGGCGACACTGTATGCTTCACTCGACCGTTACCCCTATGGCTGTACCGAGCAGACGGTCAGCCGGGCCATGCCGCTGCTCTATTCCGAACAGCTGGTGGCGATGGGCGCCCGCGGCGCGCGCGACAATGTGCGTGACCGTGTGCAGACGGCGGTCAACACGATCCTGAACCGTCAGGGCTCGGAAGGGGCGTTCGGCCTGTGGCGTGAAGGGGACGGCTATGCCTCGCCCTGGCTTGGCGCCTATTCGACCGACTTCATCTACCGGGCGAAGGCGGCCGGCTATTCGGTGCCCGACGAGGCGCTCGACCGGGCCTATGGCGCCCTGCGGGCGGTTTCGACCGGCGACCAGTGGCGCGTCTATGGCTATGACACGGACGTCTATGAAGGCCAGTATTCCAACGATACGGCCGAGCAGATGATGTTCCGTTCGTCGGCCTATGCCCTCTATGTGCTGGCCAAGGCCGGCGAGGCGGACATTTCCCGCCTGCGCTACCTGCATGACCGGGAACTGCCGAACATCGACAGCCCGCTGGCCCGGGCGCATATCGGTGCGGGCCTCGCCTATATGGGCGACCGGGCGCGGGCGAATTCGGCCTTCGAATCGGCCGAGAAAGCCCTCGGTTACAAGAATAGCGGCGACTATTACCAGACGCCGCTGCGTGATGTAGCGGGCGTCATGGCGCTGGCAAGTGAAGCCGACATGGCCCCGCTTGTTGCACGCCTCGCCGAACGGCTCGGCAAGGATATGCCGGATGCGGAGGAGCTGACGACGCAGGAGAAGGCATTCATCCTGCTCGCCGTCAACGACTTCAACAATGGTGAGCATGCGTTCCGCCTCATCGTCGAAGGCCTCGGCCGCGGCAATGACAATGACCGCCAATACCTCATCTCCGAGGCCCAGGTTGCCTCGGGCGTGACGTTCAAGCTCGAAGGCAAGGCGCCGATGTTCCGTACGGTGCTGGTGACCGGCGCGCCGGAAAAAGCGCCGCCGGCGGCCTCGTCCAAGCTCAAGACCGACAAGACGTTCTTCACGATGACGGGCGGCAAGGCGGACCTGTCCAGGGTCAACCAGGGCGACCAGCTGGTGGTGCGTGTGTCGGTGACGCCGCTTGAGCGCCGTCTGAACCCGGTCATCATCGCCGATCTCCTGCCAGCCGGTTTCGAGATCGAGACGGTGCTGCGTCCGGCAGACGGCCGCCGCAAGGACGAGTCGTCGGGCGCGTTCGCCTTTGTCGGCGAGATCGGCAATGCCCAGTCGCAACAGGCGCAGGATGATCGCTTCGTCGCCGCTGTCGATGTCTATGGCGAGCCGGTAACGCTGGCTTATGTCGTGCGGGCCGTGACGCCGGGAGCGTTCGCGATGCCGGGCGTGGTGGCCGAAGACATGTATCGTCCCGCTGTCTATGCCCGCTCGAGCGCGGGCCGGGTGACCATCGTCGGCGCACCGGGATCGACGGCGGGAGGCAAGTAGGCTGATGGGGCCAGCCGGGCGTCTCCTTGCCGGTCTTGCCCTGCTTGTCGGCGCAGCCTTTGCGCTGGACGCGGCCCTGCCGCCGCCGCTCGAACGGGCCGGCGCCATTTCGGCCATGGTCACCGACCGGGCGGGCAAGCCGTTGCGGGCCTTCCCGACCGATGACGGTCGCTGGCGCTTCCATGGCGATCTCGACAAGATCGACCCGGAATTCATCGACGCGCTGATCCGGGTCGAGGACAAGCGGTTCCGCAAGCACAATGGCACCGACTGGCTGGGCATGGTCCGGGCGGCGGTGGATTCGGCCCTGTCTGGCCGGGTCGTGTCCGGCGGCTCGACGATCACGATGCAGACGGCGCGCATGCTGGAACCGCGCGACCGCAATGTCGGCTCGAAACTGATCGAGATCGTCCGGGCGCACCAGATCGAGCGGCGCCTGACGAAAGACGAAATTCTCGCGCTCTACCTCACGCTCACGCCCTATGGCGGCAACCTTGAAGGCGTGCGCGCCGCGAGCTGGAGCTATTTCGGCCACGAAGCGGACCGGCTGTCGGATGACGAGATTGCGCTGCTGATCGCGCTGCCGCAATCGCCGGAAGCCCGCCGCCCCGACCGGCGTCCGGAGAATGCAGCCCGGGCGCGCGACTGGGTGGCGCAGAAACTGGCCAATTACGGCGTGTTCTCGGAGGACGATGTGGCGGACGTGGCCGCCTCCGGCGTGCCGGGCCGCCGCCGGGATTTCCCGGACCGGGCCTGGCACGGCACAGCCAAGGCACTGGCCAGCGGGCCCCGCGGCGATGTGCGGACAACGCTCGACTCGGGCCTGCAGGCGGAAGTCGAGCGGATCGCATTGACCCAGGCAAAGGCCGCAGGCGCCGACGTCCAGGTCTCGGCGCTGGTCGTGTCCATTCCGACGCGGGCGGTGCGGGCCATCGCGGGTTCGGCCTCGCGCGACCGGCCGGGCGGCTGGCTGGACCTGACGGCGCAGGCGCGCTCGCCGGGCTCGACGCTGAAGCCCTTCATCTATGCCATGGCGTTCGACGATGGCACCGCCGCGCCGGACACGCTGATCTCCGACCTGCCGAAACGCTTTGCCGCCTACCAGCCGGAAAATTTCGACCGCATGTTCCGGGGCGATGTGCGGGTCTCGGACGCGCTGCAGCACTCGCTCAACGTGCCCGCCGTGATGATGCTGGACAAGGTCGGGCCCGAGCGTTTCGTCGCGCAGCTGGCGCTTGCCGGAGCAAGTCCCCGCATCGCCGGTTCGGCCAGTCATGAGGCAGGCCTCGCCATCGCGCTGGGCGGGGCGGGGCTGACCGCGCGCGAACTGGCCGTGCTGTATGCCGCGCTCGGCGACAAGGGCGTGGCCAAGCCGCTGGTCTGGCGCGCCGATGAGGAAGACGCGGCCTATGCGCGTCCCGGCCGCCGTCTGATGGGCGAGGCCAGCGCCGACGAGATTATCCGCATCCTGCAAAACGGTCCGACGCCCGCAGGCCGCGTCCCGGGCCGTCTGACCGAAAATGCGCCGCAGATCGCGTTCAAGACCGGCACGTCCTATGGCTATCGCGATGCCTGGGCGGCCGGTGTGGCTGGCGACCTCGCGATCATTGTCTGGGTCGGCCGCGCCGATGGCGGGCCGCGCCCGGGCGTGACCGGCGGTGACGCCGCGCTGCCGATCCTGTTCGAGATTGCCGACCGGGCGGCACACCATATGCGTGACACGGGCGAGGCGCGCGGGCGGCTGACATCCGAACGGCGGCTGCAATCGCGCGGCGCGATGCACGATTTTGCAGCGGCCGCCCCGCCGCAAATCCTGTTCCCGCCGAGCGAGGCCGAACTCTGGGCCGGCAAGGTCGACGGTGCCCCCGCACGCGGATTCGTGCTGGCCGGGCGCGGGGAAGGGCAACTGTCCTGGTATATCGACGGCGCACCCTGCGCGATTGACGGTGCCGGCGCGCCGGTCTGGTCGCCCACCCGCGAGGGATTTTACACGGTAACTGCAGTGGATGCTGCAGGCCGGGCCAGCCGCGTGCGTGTGCGCGTGCTCACCGGGCCTGCCTGAAAACACGCCATTGCCGCAATTTCGACACGCCATAACAACACGCGATCAACACAAATCTGTTAACTCTGCGATTGCTGCCTTTCCGACGGCAGCGACTGTCCCATATGTGGCTGTGGACGGCGCGTCAGGCCGTCATTGATCAGTTGAGTGAGTTTGTCATGCGCGCCCGTTCTGCCCCCCTTGTCGCCATAGTCGCCGGTATTGCCGCCGTCGGCCTCGCCTTCATTTCCAGCGCGGACGAGCAGGACACGCCGACCAACGAGGTGCCCAAGCGCTTGTCTTCAGCCGTGTTTGCCGGCGGGTGTTTCTGGTGCGTTGAAGCCGATTTCGACAAGGTCGAGGGCGTCATCGATACCGTATCGGGCTATACAGGCGGCCGGATCGCGAACCCGACCTACAAGCAGGTCAGCCACGAGAATACCGGCCACTATGAAGCCGTGAAGATCACCTATGATCCGGACGTCGTGTCATACGACTATCTCGTCACCTACTTCCTGCATCATGTCGATCCGACCGATGCCGATGGCCAGTTCTGCGACAAGGGCGAGAGCTATCGCACCGCCATATTTGTGGCGACCCCGGACGAACGTGCAATCGCGGAGGCCGATATCGCTGCCGTGGACGCCTCAGGCGTCTTGCCTGCGCCCGTCGTGACAAAGGTGATCGGCGCCGAAACCTTCTGGCCTGCCGAGGACTACCACCAGGACTATTACAAGAAGAACCCGCTCAAATACCGCTACTATCGCGCGTCCTGCGGACGTGACGCCCGGGTGAAAGACCTCTGGGGCGATAGCGCCGCGGCTCATTGATCCTTTGGTGCCGGGCAGGGGGGCGACGGGAATTCCGATTGTCCCGCATGCCGCTTTTCCCACGCATCATCGTGCAGGTCCGGCGCGAAACCTGACGCCAGGTACAGATGGAAGCGCCGTGTGATCGGGCAGCCATTGCTGCGTGTGCCCAGCGGGATCGCAATCTCTCCCACCGAGTCGAACGTGTTGAAGTCGCTGCGCAGCATCGGGCGCATTTCGGCGTGCAGCGAGACGACGAGCACTTTTTCGTCGAGCGGGGGAACGAGCGGCACGGATTCCGAAAAGCTCTTCGGCACGCCATAGCGCCGCCATGACAGCAGGGGCACGGACCGGTCGCGGGCATAATAGTCGAGGCCGTGCCAGACTTCACGCTCGTCTACCAGCACGGATGTCGCGCCCAGCTCTGCCGCTTTCCGGAACACGTCTGTCGCTGCAATGTCCCAGCCGCGTGTGCGCTTCTGCGCGTTGTCGAAACCGAGTTCGGTCGACATGTGCGCGGGCAGAAGCGTAACCGTGACGAAGAAGGCGGCCAGCACGGCGTGGGCGGTGAAGCTGGTCCAAAGCAGGCCAGCCGGGCGATAGGCCTGGAAGTGGCCATAGGCAATCATGCTTCCGGCAATGGCGGCACCGATCAGCACACGCAGCCAGAGATCCAGGTCCGGCGCCAGCAGCAGCGCCACGAAGGTTAGCCCGGCAATCCAGAACCACAGGCTGCGATTCGGCTGAGCCCGGATCAGCCAGGCAGCGACGAGCACGCTCGCCGCGGGCCAGGCCGTCACCGCCCAGTTCGCATTGGCGCGTGAGATGACGGCCTGAACCAGGATGATCACGAGGACAGGAATCACGAAGCAGAGCAGCCAGCGGTCGCGCCCCATCAGGCCCGCGTCCGACCGCCGCATCACGAACAGGCCGAAGACCAGAGAGATCAGGCTGATCGGGCCGAACACGCCCATCTGGTCGACCAGGAAGTCCAGCGCATGTTCCGGGTGGAAGAGGTCTCCGCCGAGATTGGCATTATCGACCGTGTGGCTGACGGTCTTGAAGTCATTGGCCGCGTTCCAGGCCAGATGCGGCGCAAAGATCACGGCGGCCACCAGCATCGTCGCCAGCCCCTGCCACGAGACCAGCGCCTTGCGCGTATCCCTGTCCAGCACCAGCGTCAGACCGATCCCGATCAGGAAGTACAGCATCGCGTATTTTGACAGGAAGCCTGCGCCAACCGCGACGCCAAGGCCCACAGCACTTGCCCAGCGGCCCTCGCCGCTGCGCAGGCGCCAGAACGCATAGAGACCTGCGCACCAGAACGGCATCAGCACGCCGTCGGTCGAGATCACGGCGGATGACAGGATCACAGCCGGCATCAGCGCATAGCCGAACGCGGCGAACATGCCGGTGCGGGCATCATACATCGCGCGGCCGAGCAGGAAGAGGAATACGGCGCCGGTCGTATGCAGGAACGGCGCGGCCAGGCGCACGGCCCATTCCCCATTGCCGAACACGCTCGTCACCGCGTGGATCACCCAGGCGATCATCGGCGGTTTGGAATAATAGCCCCAGTCGAGTGTCTCGCCCCAGCGCCAGTACTGCGCCTCGTCGGCATAGAGGTTCAGCGGCGAAGCTATGAGAAACCCGATTCGCAGCAGCAGGAGCAGGCCAAGGCCAAACAGCGTCGCGCGCAGATACGCCGATTCCGATTCGTGTCTCATGCCTGCCATGTCGTCTCACCTTGATACGTTCTGTGCTTATGCAGCGCACGCTCCGTCGAATACAGCCCTCTTTTCAGGCAAGGCCTGCCCCCTGCGGGCCCAAAGCGTGGCTTTTTTGCATCGCAGCAAATCGAATGACAGGATTCACAAGGTGCTGCGTTGAACTGTTAAAAACTTGTCACTAATCCGTCACCCAGCGGGAGTAAGCGACCGCAAGCCGATCTTGGTCAGGTTTTAAGGTCGGGGCACATTTGCATCAGGGGAAGATCATGATGAATTGGAATACTTTCGGTCGCGGCATGGCGGTTTCCGCCATCGCGCTCAGCGTCGCGGGCATCGCCTCCGCACAGGTCACAACGTCCAGCATTCGCGGACAGGTTTCCGATGCTGACGGCGCCGCAGTTGCTGATGCAACTGTTGTTATCACTCACGTGCCTTCCGGCACCGTTTCTGCGGCCGTCTCCGGCTCGAACGGCACATTCTCCGCGCGCGGCCTGCGCGTCGGCGGTCCCTACACCGTTGAAGTGACCGGCGCCGACTTCACGCCTGTCACCGTCACAGACATCTATATCGCACTCGACCAGACTTACCCGTTGAACCTCACCGTTTCCGGCGCGCGTACGCTGGATACCGTTGTCGTCACCGGCAGCCAGCTCCAGTCCGGCTTCTCCAGCCAGGGGCTCACGACCTCGCTCGGCCTTGAGGCCCTCAACGAAGTCGTCACGATCGACCGCGACATCACTGATGCAGCCGAACTCGACCCGTTCGCCAGCGTCAACGTCCAGTCGGGCGGCGCCAAGGAACTGACGATTGCCGGCGCAAACAACCGTTTCAACTCGCTCACCATTGACGGCGTTGCACTGAACGACCGCTTCGGCCTGAACGCCAACGGCTACCCGACCCAGCGTTCGCCGATCTCGTTCGACGCGATCCAGTCCCTGTCGGTCGAAACCGCGCCTTTCGATACCGAATATAACGGCTTCACGGGCGGCACGATCAACGCCGTGACCAAGTCGGGCACCAATGAATTCCACGGCTCGGCCTTCTACTTCAAGACCGACGACTCGATGGCCGGCAGCAAGATCGGCGACCGGAAAGTGGATCGCTCGTTCGAAGAAAAAACCTATGGCGGCACGTTCGGCGGCCCGATCATCAAGGACAAGCTGTTCTTCTTCGTCTCCTACGACAAGTATGAAGAAGCCGCTGCCCTGAACCGCGGCCCGACGGGCTCGGGTGCCGTCAATATCGAAGATGTGACGCCGGAAGACATCGCTGAAATCAGCGATATCATGTCGACTGTCTACGGCTTCGATACCGGCGATTTCGCCGGCGGCGTGCCACCGGTCGAAGACGAGAAAATCCTCGGCAGCATCGACTGGAACATCACCAACGACCATCGCGCGAAATTCACCTACATCAAGACTGAAGGCGCGAGCATCAATGAGCAGAACGGCAACAACTTCCTCCAGGGTGCTGACCTCGCTTACCCGTCGTCCTGGTACAACAACTCGGAAAAAGTGGAATCCTATATCGGGCACCTCTATTCCGACTGGACGGCAAACTTCTCGACAGAGGTCAAGATTGCCAAGACGACCCAGGCTACGGGTCAGGACAGCCTGAACGGCGCTGAATTCTTCCTCGGATCGGTCGAAACGTCGACAGGTACGGTTATTGCGTTCGGCCCAGACCGTTTCCGCCACGGCAACGAACTCGACCAGGAGTTCATGCAGTACAAGCTGAAAGCAGAATACCTGCTTGGAGATCATACGCTGAAAGCGGGCTTCGAGCGGGAAGAAGTCGACGTCGACAACCTCTTCGCCCAGAACTCCGAAGGCACCTATGCTTTCCGTACGATCGACGACCTGCGTAACCAGCTGGCCTATCGGGTCTCCTATGCCAACGCGATCACGAATGACGAGAACGACCTGCGCGCCATCTGGGGTTACAACTACAATTCTGTTTATGTGCAAGACACGTGGGACATCCGCGACGACCTCAGCCTGCTTTTCGGCCTTCGTTATGACACCTACGAGTCCAAAGGCGAGATTCGCGAGAACCAGAACTTCATCGATCGTTACGGCTTCTCCAACACCAACGATCTTGAAGGCCTGGATGTCATCCTGCCGCGCTTCTCGTTCAAATGGGATGCTAGTGATGACGTCACCGTTCGCGGCGGTATCGGCCGGTTCTCCGGTGGATCGCCAAGCGTGTGGGTGTCCAACAGCTATTCCAATGATGGTGTGATCAACGGCGAGGTCTTCGAGGGCTCTTCGAGCGGGCCATCGATCATTGCTGTCCCGACTACGCCAGATCCTGACTCGGGCAATTACATCCCAGCGAACCTTCTGGACCAGCTGGCCAACACATCACCTGATGGTTCTGTCAACGCGCTCGACAACACGTTCGATATCCCGTCGACCTGGAAAGCCAATCTCGGCGTTGCCGTGAACGCACCGGGTAACTGGCTCGTCACTGCGGACGTTCTCTACAACAAGCTCGAGAACGCGCCTTACTGGTATGACGCGACTTGCGGCGACCCAGTGTCGGCATCGCCAGACGGTCGTCCGGTTTACGCATGTTCGGATGGTCGCTCACCGAACCCGCCACAAGCCATCCTCGTCGGCAGTGTCGACAAGGGCAACTCGCTCTTGTGGGCCGTTTCGGCCAGCAATGACTGGGAAACAGCGATTGGTGATATCGATCTGTTCACCAGCTACACCCACGCAGATGTCAACGATATCGGCATGGGCACGTCATCGACTGCCACGTCGAACTATTCCGACACGGCACGCTTCAGCTACCAGAACCCACGGACCGGTACCTCGAACTTCGAAGTCGAGCACCAGTTCAAGATGCGCCTGAACTGGGAGAAGGAATTCTTCCGCGACTACGCCACCAAGGCATCGCTGTTTGCGACCCGTCGTTCGGGCCAGCCCTACAGCTACACGTTCAATACAACGGGTAGTGACGATGTGTTCGGTATCAATGAAAGCAGCGCCGATGATGCCGGTGCGACCTTCTACGTGCCAACCGGCTTTAACGATCCGCTCTTCTCGGCTCAGTCGTTCGGCGGCGATGTCGGCATGCAGCAGGATTTCTTCACCTATATCGCGACGTCGGAGCTCAACCAGTACAAAGGCAAGGTTGCGCCGCGTAACGGTGACAATTCCCGCTGGTCGACGATCGTTGACCTTCGTCTCCAGCAGGAATTGCCAGGCGCGATGAAGAACCATCGCACCTTCCTGTTCCTTGACATTGAGAACCTCGGTAACCTGCTCGACAGCAATGCCGGTCGAATCGAGCGGACCCGGTACGAGTACAAGCGTCTGGTTGCCGATGCGGCGATCATCGACGGCCAGTACGCTTACGGTGTTGGACGTGACGGCACGCCGGGCACGTCCGACGATACCGGCTTCAGCACATCGAAGAATTCCGAAATTCTCAACCAGTCGCTCTGGCAGGTTCAGATCGGTGTGAAATACGAATTCTAGATCGTCCGCGATCCGGAATGCAGATTGGGGAAGGGCGGTTCGCGATGCGGGCCGCCCTTTTCCTTGTTTGAAACCTGTGGCAAGGCCCTGCGACGATGACTGATGCTGCCCGTTTCCTCCCGCCCGAATGGGCGCCGCAGTCCGCCCTCTGGTGCGGCTGGCCCCGGCTTGCCGACGAGTGGGGCGGCGATTTCGACGGGGCCCGCAGCGATATCGCCGCCTTTGTTCGCGCCGCAGCGGCCTTCGTGCCGGTCAAACTGGCCGCGGGATCCGACGAGGCGGCGCAATCGGCGCGGGCGGCGGTGGGCGACCTGGCTGAGATCGTCGAGGTGCCGACCGGCGACATCTGGCTGCGCGATACTGGCCCAATCATCACCCAGGGAGAAGGCGGCCATCAGGCCGAGACGTTCCGCTTCAATGGCTGGGGCGGCAAATACCTGATGCCGGGCGATTCCGAGACGGCAGCTGCCGTCGCCGGTATCGAGGGCATCCGTGTGCGCGCCCATGACATCGTTCTCGAAGGCGGCGCGATTGACGTTGACGGGGAAGGGCGGCTGCTGACGACACGGCAATGCCTGCTCAATCCGAACCGCAATGGCGACTGGACCGAGTCCGATGCCGAAGCGGCCCTCGCAAAGGCCTTCGGCGTCAGCGAAGTGATCTGGCTGGGTGACGGCCTGCTGAACGATCATACCGATGGCCATGTCGACAATATCGCGCGCTTCATCGCGCCCGGTCATGTCCTGTGCCAGCACCCGACAGGGCCCGGTGACCCGAACGCCGAGATCCTGCTCGCCATCGAGGACAGCCTGCGCTCGGCTGGCCTGATGGTGACGACCATCTCATCTCCCGGCCATGTTCATTTCGGGGATGGCCAGCCTGTCCCGGCCAGCCACATGAATTTCACCATCACCAACGGCGCAGTCCTCGTGCCGACCTATGACGAACGTTTCAGCCTCGTCGCGCTTGCCGAACTCGGCCCGCTGTTTCCCGGCCGGAAAATCATTGGCCTGCCGGCATTGAACATTCTGCGCGGCGGCGGCAGTTTCCATTGCATGACCCGCGAGATACCTGCCTGATCCGGTACGCAACCGGACGCACCACCCCCTTGCCACCCCTCTGCCACACCTTTCGGACCCCCGCCCATGACCCGCTCGATCACCCTTGCCGCCATCCAGTTCTCGCCGGGCGACGACGTCCAGGCGAACATCGACCGCGTCGCCGGATTCGTTGAAGAAGCTGCAGGATTGGGCGCCGATGTCGTGCTGCCGCCGGAACTCTTCTGCGGATACTATTTCTGCAAGACCCAGGAAGAGGAGCATTTCGCCCGCGCCCTGCCTTGGGAAACCCACCCGGCAGTCGTCCAACTTGCTGAAATCGCAAGGAAATTCGGCGTCGTCATTCCCGTTTCGATCTACGAGAAGGACGGTCCGGCCTATTACAATTCGCTCGTCATGCTCGACGCGGACGGCGCCGCGCTCGGCGTCTACCGCAAGAGCCACATCCCCGACGGTCCCGGATACCAGGAAAAATTCTATTTCCGCCCGGGCAATACCGGCTTTCGCGTCTGGGACACGAAGAAGGGAAAAATCGGCGTCGGCATCTGCTGGGACCAATGGTTCCCGGAAGCCGCGCGCGCCATGGCCCTGATGGGCGCCGACGTGCTGCTCTACCCAACGGCCATCGGGGCCGAGCCGCAGGATTCCGGTCTCGATACCGCAGCGCGCTGGCGCCGAGCCATGCTCGGCCATGCGGTGTCGAATGTCATCCCGGTCTGCGCGGCCAACCGCGTGGGTGACGAGGACGGGCAAGTTTTCTACGGTACGAGTTTCATTGCCGACCAGACCGGTGAAGTGGTTACGGACCTGGCGCGCGAGGAAGAAGGCGTGATTCTCGCAACCTTCGATCTCGACATGATTGACCTCGAACGGGCGGCCTGGGGTTTCTTCCGCGACCGGCGACCGGACCTGTACGGGTCGCTGCTCTAGTCCTGCTTCACGCGGCGGGCCGCATCGAACCAGTCGGTCATGACGCCGCCCGGCACGCGGGTCAGGTCACGATACCAGTCAGGCAGTTTGTTCACGGCGTCGGCCGTGTCGCCCCAGCGGCGCAGGTTCGCGCCAGCGGCCTCGTGAAAGGCTTCGCGCATGCGCGCCTCGTCCATGGGCTGGAAGTGCGACATGCTCTGTGCATTGGCGATGGTCTTCTGCGCCTTGAGCGTCATTTCTAGCATCGAAGCGGTGAGGGAGAGCGATGCGCGCCAAGGCGCCAGCCAGAGGTCCATCATGATGAAATTCCTTGTTCCTGAACAGGATCGTAGGCCTTTATTGTGCGGTGCACAACAATTCTCATGCCAAACTTGCCGGGCTGCCCCTTTTTCGCCGCGAGCGAATGCACATAGTCTCCTGCCATGACCGATTTTCTGTTCACCAATTTCGTTCCCTCGCCGGCGCGCGGCCGTGTCCTGGTCTTCGATTCGGGCGTTGGCGGCCTGACCGTTGCCGAGGAAATCCGGGCGCTCGGGCCGGCCCTGGGCGTGCACTATGCGGCCGATAGCGACTTTTTCCCCTACGGTGACAAGTCCGACGAGGCCCTGAGAGAGCGCCTGCCGCGGGTTGCCAAGATGCTGTGCGACCATGTCAGGCCGGATGTCTTCGTCATCGCCTGCAATACGGCCAGCACGCTGGCGCTGGCTGAAATTCGTGACGTGCTCGATATTCCGGTTGTCGGAACGGTCCCGGCGATCAAGCCGGCAGCAGCTTTCAGCCAGACGGGCACGATTGGCCTGCTGGCAACGCCCGGCACCATTCGCCGGGCCTATACGGCGCGGCTGATCAATGAATTTGCCAGCGGGCACCGCGTCATCATGCATGGCAGTATCGAACTCGTGCGGCTGGCCGAGGCCCATGCGCGCGGTGAAGACGTGCCAATCGAGGCCATCGCGGCGGCGCAGGCTCCGCTGTTCGAGGCGCCCGGCGGCGACCAGATCGACACGGTCGTGCTGGCCTGTACGCACTTTCCGCTGGTGCGCGGGCAATTGATCGCCAGCGCACCGCACGGGGTGAGTTATGTCGATTCCGGTGCCGCGATTGCCCGGCAGACGATTCGCGTGCTGCCGCATGAAACCGAGGCGCGGGGCGTCGGTGGGTCAGCCTACCTGACCAGCCCGCCCGAGGAGTCGCCGGATCTGGCGCTGGTCCTCAGGCGTTACGGTTTCCCGGATGCTCACTTGGTGGCTTTGGACCCGATCGCGATGACTTCCGCGCCGATGGCATTGTAGAGGCTCGGCCACGGTGCATCGTGCACGATTGCAACTTCGGTCTCGCCAAATCCGTTGAACCGGCTGGACATTGCCCGGCCATAGGCACCGATATTACCGAATTCGAGATAGTCACCCTCGGTCAGGCCGGCAGGCAGCCAGACCTTGTCAGGGAACTTGTCGGTCGAATCGCAGGTCGGTCCGTAGACCGTGTATTCGGCCATGCCACGCAGCTTGCGCCCGTCACCCGTGATGGCGCGCATCGGGAATTGCCAGCGCTCGTGCACCGCATCGTAGAGGGCGCCATAGGAACCGTCATTGATGTAGATCGAGCCGGGCTTGGCGAGTTCAACGCGTACCAGGAGGCTTTCGGCCTCGGCAACAAGCGCACGGCCGGGTTCGCACCAGAGGTCGGCGTTTTCGAGCACGAACATGTTCTCGAACGAGGTTTCGACCATGGCCGCATAGGCTTCCAGCGATGGCGGGGGCGTATCGGCATAGATCGACGGGAATCCGCCGCCGACGTCCACGATATCGACGGTGACACCGGCCGAGATGATGATGCGCGAGACATCGGCCATGGCCGTGGCCCAGGCCGAAGGCTTCATTGCCTGGCTGCCGACGTGGAAGGACACGCCCAGTTCATCGGCATAGCGGCGCGCTTCGCGCAGGATGTCTGCAGCGTCGTCTTCGTTCGCACCGAATTTGCCGGTCAGCGGCAGGGTTGCGCCGTCATTCGACACGCCGATACGCACGAGGATGGTGAGGTCCCGGGCATAGCCGGTTTCTTCGAGGATCTTTTGCAGTTCGGCCTGCGTGTCGGTCACGAAGATGCGAACGCCGTACTGGTGGTAGGCGCGGGCAATCGCCCGGCGGTTCTTCACAGGGTGAAGGAAGGCCATGCGGGCGCCGGGGAACCGGTTGTAGATCAGTTCGATCTCGTTTTCCGAGGCCACGTCGAAGCTGTTGATGCCGGCTGCCCAGAGGGCATCGAGCACGTGCACGCCGGGATTCGCCTTGACGGCATAGAAGGGCTGGGCCGGGAAGCTTTCCCGGAACCATTTCGCAGCCGCCGTCACCCGGTCCGGGCGGAAGCAGTAAACAGGAACATCGGGCTCTTGCGAACGCACGATATTATAGGGGGTAGCATAGGAGTGCATGACACCTAACCTCCAAAGGGCTTTTAACCAGCTTCGGGCGTTAGTGCAGGGGGCCCCCAGTTTAAGGGTTGGCCCAGATGTCCGCCACATCCGTATTCGGGGTGTCAGATATGCGAACTTATTCGGGAGCGCAAGCGAAAAAATGAGTCCCCCGAAATCGATGTCACAGAAACGTCACGTAACTTCGACATGATTGTCACGCCCACAGGGTATCCCGACCTTCGAAACCCGATCCCGGGAATGATTCTACAGGAGCAAATCTCATGAAATCTGGCATGACTTTCGGAGCAATCAGTCTGATGGCCTTGGCGATGGTCGCCTGTGGCAAGACAGACCTGTCCACGCTTGAGGCATCGGATGCCGCGCCTGACCGGCCGGAAATGTCCGGTTCGACCCAGAAGATCAAGATTGTCGGGTCTTCGACGGTTTCGCCTTTCGCCACCACGGTGGCCGAACGGTTCGGAGCGACGTCCGGCTTTCCGACGCCGATCGTTGAAACCACCGGCACGGGCGGCGGCTTCAAGGCCTTTTGCCAGGGTGTCGGCCCCGACCAGCCGTCGATCTCGAATGCCTCGCGTCCGATCAAGGCCAGCGAAACCGCGCTCTGCGCAGGCAATGGCGTAACTGAAATCACTGCGGTCGAGATCGGCTATGACGGCATCGTCGTGGCAAATTCCAAGGAAGGCCCGGATTTCGATATCTCGAAAACGGAGCTCTACCTAGCCCTGGCCCAGGACGTGCCGGACGGCGCGGGCGGCTTCCAGCCCAACCCGTACAAATCCTGGCATGACGTAAGCGACACCCTGCCGGACGAGCCGATCATGGTGTTCGGCCCGCCGCCGACGTCCGGGACGCGCGATGCCTTTGTCGAACTGGGCATGGAACATGGCGCTGAGGCGCTGCCTGCACTGGCCGCGCTGAAAGCGAGCGATAGCGATGCCTTCAAGACCCGCGCCCATACGATCCGCACCGATGGCGCCTGGATCGATTTCGGCGAGAATGACACGGCCATCATCCAGTCCCTGGTAAAGACGCCGGCGGCCATTGGTGTGCTGGGTTACTCCTTCCTCGAGCAGAATGGAGACAGGGTCAAAGGGGCCGATCTCGCGGGCGTGCCGGCGACCTTCGAAAATATCAATTCAGGTGAATACGGCCTGTCGCGCGTAATGTTCATGTATGTGAAGGACCAGAACCTGAATCTGGTGCCCGGACTGATCGACTATGTCGAAGCCTTCACGGACGACAATGCATTCGGTCCGGATGGATATCTCGTCGAGAAGGGCCTGATTCCGCTCAGCGATGCGGATCGCGCAGCCCAGCGCGCGATCGTTGAAGGTCTCAAGACTGGCGCTGCCGACTAGGCCGACACGCCAACTAAAATCTGACCGGCTGCTTTTCAGGCAGCCGGTTTTTTTTGTGGCTAGAGCACGTCGATCGGCGGCTTCTTGCGGCGGCGAAGGCGAATCTTCTGCCAGAACCGGCGGCGCGCCGGGGCGGGCAGAGGCTGGAGGTTCTCGATGAAGGCTTCGGCGCAGGATTTCCAGCTATAGGTCTCGGCATAGGCGCGGCAGGTTTCGCGGCTGAGCGTCAGGCAGTCTCGCGCGCCCTGGGCCAGGTCGCCCCCGACGGGCGTGATCGTCCCGGCGCCGGAGCCGGGAATCACGTCGCGCGGCCCCGTCGCGTCGAAGGCGGCGACCGGGATTCCGGAGGCCATGGCTTCCAGTACGACGAGGCCGAACGTGTCGGTGAGGCTCGGGAACACAAACACATCGGCGCTGGCATAGATGGCTGCCAGCTCCTCGCCGAACTTGCCCCCCATGAATGTCACGTTCGGATAGTTGCGCTTCAGTTCTTCCAGCTGCGGCCCGTCGCCGACGATGACTTTCGAGCCCGGCAGGTCGAGTTCGGCAAAGGCCTCAATATTCTTTTCCACCGCGACACGTCCGACATTCAGGAATATCGGGCGCGGCAGTCCTTTGAAGGGATCATTCTCGGCGCCTTCTGCAATGCGTTTGGACGGATCGAACGTCTCAGTATCGACACCGCGCGTCCAGGCGACAAGATTGATGAAATTGCGGGCCCTCAGTTCCTCGACCATTGACGGGGTCGGCACCATGACCTTGCCGGAATATTTGTGGAACCAGTGCACGAACGAATAGCCGACCGAAATCGGGACGGGCAGGCGGGCCGACACATATTCCGGGAAACGGGTATGGTAGGCGGTCGAGAAGGGGTGCTTGACGATCAGGCACATGGTGCGACCAGCCATGCCGAGCGTGCCCTCTGTGGCGATATGGATCGCGTCAGGTTCGAACTCGTGGAAGCGTTCCTCGATCTTCCTGCGGGCAAACAGGGCCAACTTGATCTCGGGATAGGTCGGCAGGGGCACCGTGCGAAAGCCGTCGCCCGGATGCACGATTTCCCAGATATGGCCCATCGCCTCGGATTCAGCGATCACCCGCTTCATCGTGCGGACGACGCCGTTGACCTGGGGGTCCCAGGCGTCGGTAATCAGCAGAATGCGCATCGGGTCTCCTTGAGGCCGCCGTACGGTCGGCGGCAATGTGGCGGGGTTGGTCCTATGCGTAAAGAGGCGGAACAACTGCAATCTTGCTCGCGTTTGTCTCTATGTCCCGATATGACTGTGCCCGTAAACACCAAATAACCGGCAGGCTTTTGCTCTGTCTCGCGGACGCCCCTCAAACTTTTACCTCTGGAAGCCCATATGCCTGATTCGCTGCCCACCGCCTCCCTCGATTGGGATGATCTCGACGCCCATAAGTTCGACGACGAGGAGGCCCTGCTCGAAGGCTTGCTGAAAGAGACCCCTCTGGACGATGGTGCACGCCAGGCTGCGGTGCGCCGCGGGCGCGAACTTGTCGAGATTGCCCGCAGCCGGGGCGGCAAGAAAGGCATGATGGAGAGTTTCCTGGAGGAGTTCGGCCTGTCGAATTCCGAAGGACTGGCGCTGATGTGCCTGGCCGAGGCGCTGCTCAGGGTGCCGGACGCCGAGACGCGTGACGACCTGATCGCCGAAAAGATCCGTTCGGGCGACTGGGCCTCCCATCTCGGCCAGTCCGAAAGCTGGCTGGTCAATGCATCGACATGGGGCCTGATGCTGACTGGCCGGGTGATCGGTGTGCCGAAATCGCTGGAGAAAGGACCGGGGGCGTTCGTCTCCGGCCTGATCCGTGAAAGCGGCGAACCGGTGATCCGGGCCGCCATGATGCAGGCCATGCGCATCATGGGCGAACAGTTCGTCCTTGGCCGGACCGTCAAGGAGGCCCTGAAGCGCGGCAAGCGCATGGTCAAGTCGGGCGAAGCGGCCCATTTCAGTTTCGACATGCTGGGAGAGGGTGCGCGTACGGCTGAAGACGCCGCGCGCTATCTGAAAGCCTACGAACTCGCGATCGAGGCGGTTGCCGCCGTCAAGGAAGTCGGCACGGCGCCGGAAAAGGCGAGTGGCGTATCGGTCAAGCTGTCGGCCCTGCACCCGCGCTTCGAAGCCGTGAACGAGGCCCGCGTCATGGCGGAGCTTTATCCGCGCCTGCTCGGCCTGTGCGAACAGGCAGCGGGAGCGAACATTCACCTCTGCCTTGATGCGGAAGAAGCCGACCGGCTGGTGCTCAGCCTGAAACTGTTCGACCGCCTTGCGCATGAACCGTCGCTCAAGGAATGGACGGGCCTCGGCCTTGCGATCCAGGCTTATCAGAAGCGCACCATGTCAGTGATCGAGAAGCTGACGCGCCTCGCCGACGAAACCGGGCAGCGTTTCATGGTCCGCCTCGTCAAGGGTGCGTATTGGGACAGCGAAATCAAGCATGCCCAGATCGAGGGCTATCCGAACTTCCCGGTCTTCACGACCAAGCCCGGCACCGACCTCCACTTCCTGGCCTGCGCCAAGATGATGCTGGAGGCATCGCCGAAACTCTATCCGCAGTTTGCGACGCACAATGCCCACACGCTGGCGGCGGTCGACCTGCTGGCTGAGACGGCCGGCGTTACCGAGTACGAATTCCAGCGCCTGCATGGCATGGGAGAGGCGCTGTATGATGCCGCCGAAGCCGGGCGCCGCGTACGCGTCTATGCACCGGTTGGTGCGCACAAGGACCTGTTGCCCTATCTGGTTCGCCGCCTGCTCGAGAATGGCGCCAATGCGAGCTTCGTGCATTCTTTCCTTGATCCGGACGTTCCGGTCGAGGACGTCGTCGACGATCCGATCACGCGGGTTGAGATCGGCCCGCGCCGGCATCCGGGCATTCCGACGCCGCCGCGCCTTTACGGTCCGGAGCGGCGCAATTCGACCGGCCTGGACCTGAGCCAGAAAGCGGTGCGCCAGGCAATGGCCTCGGCGCTGAAAACCTTCCGCGACAGTCCGGCCATCGCGGCAGGTGCGATTGTCTCGGGCAAGCCCGATATCGGTGGCGGCGACATGATCCGTGTGCCGTTCGACACGGACCATATCCTGGGCGCCTGCAAGGAAGCGAGTGCCGACGCCATAGACAAGGCGCTGGGTGCAGCCGTCGCATTCCAGCCTTCATGGGATAAGCTGGGCGGATCGAAGCGCGCGGAACACCTGCGCGCCATGGCCGACGCGATGGAAGACAACGCCCCCCGCCTGATCGCGCTCATGGCGCGCGAAGCGGGCAAGACGCTGATTGATGGCGTGGCCGAGGTGCGCGAGGCGGTCGATTTCTGCCGCTATTATGCGGCGCAGGCCGAGCAGGAGTTCGAGGGCGCGGTGCGCCTGCCGGGGCCGACGGGCGAGACCAATCACTTGTCGCTGCACGGGCGCGGCGTATTCTGCTGCATCAGCCCCTGGAATTTCCCGCTGGCCATTTTTACCGGACAGCTCGCGGCGGCGCTCGCGGCCGGGAACACGGTCGTGGCCAAGCCGGCAGAGCAGACGCCGTTGGTCGCCTTCGAGGCGGTTCGCCTGTTCCAGAAGGCCGGGCTGCCGGTTGACGCGCTTCACTTGCTGCCGGGCAGGGGTGAGACCGTGGGCGCAGCGTTGACGGCTGACTTGCGTGTTTCGGGGGTCTGCTTCACGGGCGGCACATCGACGGCGCGCCTCATCAACCGGGCGATCGCCAGCCGTGACGGCGCAATCATTCCGCTGATCGCCGAGACGGGCGGCCTGAACGGCCTGTTCGTTGATACGACCGCGCTGAGGGAACAGGTGATCGATGACATGATCGCATCGGCCTTCGGCTCTGCGGGCCAGCGATGCTCAGCCCTTCGGATTGCCTTCATTCCGAAGTCGACTTCCAAGAGCCTGATCGAGGGCCTGATTGGGGCGATGAACGAGCTGAAGCTGGGCGACCCGGCCGAGGCCGATACCGATATGGGGCCGGTGATTGACGCCGATTCGCGCAAGCTGCTCGAGGCCCACCTCGACAAGATGCGCAAGGAGGCAAAAGTCCTGCACCAGGTCGACGCCGGTAAGATCGGCCAGGACGGGTTTGGCTTCGGACCGGCTTTGGTCGAACTGTCATCGATGGACCAGATCCAGGAAGAGAATTTCGGACCGATCCTGCATATCCTTCGCTACGACCCTGACAATGTGAAGACGCTCGGCGCTGCGCTGAAAGCGAAAGGCTACGGCCTGACCCTGGGCGTGCATTCGCGTCTGGAGCGCTTCCATGCGACTGTGGAATCGGTCTGCCCCGTCGGAAATACCTATGTGAACCGCTCGATGACCGGCGCCGTGGTCGGCGTGCAGCCGTTTGGCGGGGAAGGCCTGTCGGGCACCGGGCCCAAGGCGGGCGGGCCGCATTATCTCCATCGTTTCGCCAATGAGCGTGTGGTAACGGTCAATATCACGGCGCAGGGCGGAGATGCCGAACTGCTGAGCCTGTAAAGGGAGACGATCCGATGTTCAGACATGCCTGTTGCGCCGCGCTGGGAGTGCTTTTGATTGCGTCCTGCGGGAAGGCGCCTGAAACACCGGATACGGAGGTCGCTCAGGGTGGCGGCGTTCCGGTCGGGGAGTCGAAGCTGGCAGCTGCTCCCGAGGCCGTCGCGGACGTGCCGCAGCACCTGGAAGTGACCAAGGATTATTTCGTTGGCTCAGCCAGCATCGATGATTCCCTGTTCGAGATTGCACCTGACATTGCCGCCATGCTGGTCGAGGATGCGCGCGCCCGACTGGAGGACATGGACGCCGATGCGCTGGCCTACAAGGAAGCGGATCCCGACTATTTCATTCCCTACAGCCTGTCGATCCAGTGGACGCTGGAAGCGGCGGCGGGCGACCTGATCAGCCTTGAAGGCTTCACGGCGGCCTATTCCGGCGGAGCGCACGGAAACTATGGAACCGATGCGCGCATCTACAATCTCCAGAACGGGAAGCAGCTGTCCCTGAGCGACCTGCTGACGGATCCGTCGGGTGCGATGGCGGAAAGCCTGCCCTTCGTTCTTTCCGACATTGCGCAGCAGCGGTCCGAGAAAGTCGGCGGCGGGGCGTCCGCTGAAACGTTCCGCGCGGAAACAGCTGACGCCCTGTCAGCCGACAGTATCCTGCGCGGCGAGCTTGGCCTGGTCGCGTCGACAGAAGCCGGCACGTTTGGCGGCTTTATCGTCCACTTCGCGCCCTATGAAATCGGCTCCTATGCCGAAGGCGCCTACAAGTCTGTCGTGCCGCAGTCGGTTTTCCGGGATTTCCTGAAACCTGAATACGCTGCACTGTTCGCGGGCGGACCGACCGCCGAGGACTAATCCGCGCCTAGCGAAGCGCCTCATGATCGATGCGCAGAAGGCGAAAGCGCGACTCCGTGTCCGATTCCACATCGACCAGGCCCGGCCAGTTCTCACCCGCTACAAGAGCAGCATAAATCGGCGCGACCGACCGGTCGAGATCGACCTTGATGCGGCATACGGCGACATAATCGAATGGCGCGAGCGCCGCGCGGCGCTGGTCAGGATCGGTCAGGATAAACGTCTTGGCGACCTTGCTGATGCTGGGCGCCGCACGATGGAAGGGCAGCGATGCGACCGGATGGCGCCGCCCCGATGCCTCGGTGTGCTCGGCAAGCCTGAAAGACAGGCCTGACGGGGCCATGATGATGCCGGGCGGGGCAGCGTCGAGGACAGAAAGGTCGGCATCGATGCAGGCGTCGCCTTCCATGAATGTGATCGGGTCCAGCTGCGTTTCCGTGCGCTTGATCAGGCCTATAATGGCGACGCTCACCAGCAGCGGCGCGATGACGGGGATCAATCTAGTGCGCAGGGACCCAACGCGCGCATAGGCCTGAATGACCGCCGGCAGAAACAAGGGTGCCAGCGCTGCGGCAAACCGGAAATTGCGGCCTTGTAACAGCGTCAGGCCCAGCGCGGCCACCGCCATCACGAAGACGAGCATGCTGCCAGCCGTCTTCGGACGGGCCCATAGCCATGTGGCCAGGAGAATGCCGATGAAGGCGACAGGCGCAAAGATGACGGGAACCAGTCCGCCTTCCGCATAATGCTCCAGAATATTGTGCTCCTGGAAAATGCGGGAGAACCAATATTCCTTTGCGACCGGATCAATCATGTAGAGCGGGCCATGATGACAGAGCGGGAAAGCCACCCAGAGCAGGACCAGCAGCAGGGCGCCCGGCACGGCCAGACTGGCAAGACGGGCCGCCGCGTGTGCGAACGCATCCAGTCGCCACAGGAGAGGCGCCAGGGCGATCACAAGTCCGCCAGCGGACAGTGCCAGGATCCACGGCGCCGAGAGCGCGTCGCACTGGACCTGACCGACCGCAGTTGAGCCGATCAGCATGAGGCTCAGTGGAAGGGTTATGATGCAGAGCGTGAGACCGGTTGCGGTCAGGCGCCTCACATGGCTGGCTTCACCCGTCCAGGCCGCGACCAGGCCGAGCCCGACAATGGCAATCGCGACAAAGGGCGTGCATTCCAAGCCAATCGCGACGGACAGGAAACTGGCCAGGCCGATCAGGACGCCTGCATGACGGTGCGGCGAGACCAGTCCGAGGCACAGGACGAGCATCAGGACGAGCTGGACATTGTGGTGATCGATCCGGCCGGGATGGAATTCTGCAATGGCGAGAAACGCGCAGAGCGCGGCGATCCCAATCGAAAGTGCATTCAATCCGGATGGCGTCAGGCGCTGCATGATCCGGACAGCAAGGACGGCGTAGACACCAAACCACAATACCGGAACGATCAGGCGGGACAGGCCGAAGGCGGTTTCAGTGCCTGTGAACGGGGTGAGGACCCAGGTCACGAGCACGTAGGGCGCGTCCACCAGCCGTGACCAGGGTGAGTAATATGGTTCCGGCATGGCGAGGAAAGGCCAGGTCGGATCATGCCACTGGCCGTCGCGCAGGAGATCCATGATCTGGAGCTTGCGGGCAATGTCATCGACATCAGCGGCAAAGCTGGCGCCCGGGGCGCCGTCGAGCAGGAACACGCAGGCGCCAACGAAAATGAAGATCGCGAACAGCTGCCAGAAGGGCGTTGCCGGACTGGCGCTGGATTCGGACGGCGTGGGCATGAGAGTCTTTCAGGACGTGGCCCTGAACTTTCCGACAAACCCTTTAAGCAAGGCCTAAATATCGGCGACTTGCGTTTAGCGCAGGTCCGCGCACGGGACGAATGCGAAGTCCCGCGCGTCTGATCCGTCAGCCAGCGAGATGCGGGCGGCGAGGCCCTGGTCCGTCTTCCGATAGGCGACGACTTGGGGATAGTCATGTTCCGGGTTGGCAAATTCGATCGAGGTCTCGGTCCGTGCGCGTTCCGTGAAAGACGAGGGGCCTGCGCCAGCGGGATAGGCGTTGAACACGGCGGGCGGGCCGGGTTCGATACGGGTCTGTTCGAAGAATGTGACGGCATCGTCTTGCAGGGACACAGCATAGCCGAAAAGAAATCCGTGCTCGGGTTGCGACCAGACTTCGCGGTAGCTGCCATCTTCGCTTTCCCAGCAACCCGTCAGCCAACCGAGGGAGTGTGCCTCACCGGCTGGCGATGGCGTTGAGGCGCAGCCTGCCAGAAGGAGGATGAGGGCGAGCCGCTTCATGGCTTCACCAGTGTGCAGCCGAGGCCGGGCTCGAAGCGGGCCTTGGCATCGACAAGGCCGCCGAGGACACTGGCGCGGGTGACGGCGCCATCATCGGCAATCCTGACGGCGCTGATATCGGTCGTGAAGTCATCCATGCAACTGTCCATCGGGCGTTCGGCGACATGCAGGCAGGAGCAGACCTGCTTGGCGCCATAGGCAGTCGCGATGCGGGCAAAGGCGACCTGGTCCTTCAGCCAGACCTGCCAGCCGACACCGATAAGGACAAGCATCACACCGAACGTGATGAGAAGGACTTTGACGACTTTCATGTGATGCCCCTAAGCTGGGTCAAAGGTTAGGGGAGAAGCATTGTCGTGGGCAACCATTTCTTGAATTTCGCAGCGCTCAGGATGAGCCTTCTGGGCTTTGTATTCATTGCCGCGCTGCCCGCCGCCGCGCAGGAACTCGTGCCCTTGCCGCCGCAGCCGGCGGAACTGGCCTGGCCGACCAATGGCTGGGAGACCGGGGAGATGGACGCGGGCGTGGCGGCCATTGTGACGCCCCTGATCGACACGGCGATTGCCGGCGAGAAGAATGAACTGATGGGCGAGACACGGGCGGTCGTGATCATCCACGAGGGCAAGCTGGTGGCCGAGGCCTATCGCGACGGGTTCGGGCCGGACACGAAGCAGATTTCGTGGAGCATGGCGAAATCAGTGACCTCGGCGCTGGTCGGGCGGGCGGTGGCGCTTGGCCTGATTGAGGGTATCGACGCCGCGATGCCGACGCCGTTCGATGCGGGCGATCCGCGGGCGGAGATTACCTGGCGCCAGTGGCTGACCATGACGGACGGGCTCGATTATACAGAGATCGGCGCGACGAGCATGGCGGATAATGACGTTATCCAGATGATGTTCGGCAAGGGGCGGTTCGATGTGCTGGACTATGTGAAGAGCGATTTGCCGCTGATCCATGAGCCCGGCACGCACTGGAATTATTCAACGGCGACGTTTCACTTGATTGGGCGTGCGGTTCAGGGCTTGCTTCAGGATATCCCAATGCCTGAATTCGCTACCGATCAAGGTTTGCAACTCGACCGCTCCTTCCTGCAAGAAATCCTCTTACGGCCTATCGGCATGGATGCCCTCGTGGAATTTGACGCGGCGGGCACCTATCTCGGCGGCTCTCTCGTATGGGCGAGCCCGCGCGATTTTGCGAAATTCGGCTATCTCTATTTGAGGGATGGCGTGTGGGATGGCGAACGGCTGTTGCCGGAGGGCTGGGTGGATTTTTCCCGCTCCCATCCGGAGGGCCCGAAGGAAAACGTCTATGGCGCGGGCTTCTGGCTGACGACGGACGGGGAAGACCCGGTGCCGTCCTACCAGCGCCGGGATGCGCCGCCCTGGGACAGTTTTGCCGCCGAGGGCCATGAGGGACAGACCATCTTCATCGTGCCGTCGCGCGATCTCGTGATTGTCCGGCTCGGCCTGATGTCCAATGAGGGCGAGAACTGGCCGGACCTGTTTCGCTGGAACCAGGCGATTGCGGGCGCCTTTCCGGAGGTTGGCGCGGGGGCGGTCGTGGAGTAGCGCCTGCGGCGCCTTGAGGGGGCGCTTGGGGGGAGGTTCGGGTGTGGCGAGGGTGAGGTCGGGGTCAGGTGTCCGGGATCACGCCAAACGCCCGCTCTTCCCGGCGAAAGCCGGGATCCAGTGCCTCAAGTCCGGCCTGTGTGGCCCTGGGTCCCGGCTTTCGCCGGGAAGAGCGGACAAGGGGGAAAAGCGGGTCGTCACCCGAGAGGACCCGCCCCAGCCGGTCCGAGACCGGCGCACGGAAAGTGCCCGGATGCGGCCCGGACAGGTCGTCCGACAGCCGGATGACCACGACGCGGCCATTCCACATGACGCCCCAGAGCATTTCGGAGCCCGGTCCGCCGTTTTCGCGGAACCATGCCTTCAGGCGCTGGATGCGCCAGAAGATGAGCGGCCAGAGGGGCAGCATGTACCAGGGCAGGCCCGGCATGGGCGTGAGGAGGCTGAAGGCTGGCATCGCGGCGCATAATACGCCGGTTGCGGGAGGGGGTGGATAAGTTGGTGAGGTGGCGCGCCTCCCTCTCCCTTGGGAGAGGGACCGAGGGTGAGGGGGGAATGTCCCTGCCGTCTGAGCTGCCGGGGCGTGTGGAGAGGTCAGTATCCCCTCACCCCCAACCCCCTCTCCCCGGAGGGAGAGGGGGCTCAAGCGTCAGTCCCCGCCGACCATGAAGTGAGCCATCAGGGTGGTGACGGGTTTGGACTTCTCGTCCTGCCAGGCGACAGCCTGGACCGAGCACATGCGGCGGCCCATCTTGGTGATGGTGGCGCGGGCGTAGAGGTCTTTCGCGTGGGCCTGTCGCATATAGTCGATGGTGAGGTTGATCGGGCGCGGTGGGCGGACCAGGTGTTCGCTGACGAGGAAGACCTGCGCCATGGCCGCGATCTCGAGGAAGGCGCCGATGGCGCCGCCATGGATGGCGCGGATGGCGACATTGCCGATCAGCTTGTCCTGGAAGGGGAGGATGGCGGTCATCTCGTCGCCCATCACTTCGCAGCGCATGCCGAGTTCCTGCGCGAACGGCGTGCGCGAAATGAAGGCGGCGACTTCTTCAGCGCGGCTGAGCACGGTTTCACTCGGCATCATTGCCTCCCATTGTGGACGGTGCGCGCGGCTTGGTGATGGCGAAGGCGCCGGCGGCGGTGGCGATCACCTTGTCGCGTGTCTCGTGAAAGGCCCATGCGCGGGTGAAGCAGATCGAGCGGGTGACATGGTAGCACTCGGCCTCGCCGAGAATGTCGCGGCGGGGTTCGGCAGGGCGCATATAGTCGATGCGCAGGTCCAGCGTTGCGACATAGCGCAGGTGATCCATCGCAGACCCGGCGGCCGTGCCGCAGAGATTGTCGAGGAAGGCGGTGAGCACGCCGCCGTGGATGACGCCCGTGTCGGGATCGCCGACAAGGCGCTCTTTCCAGGGCTGGACGCCCCAGACACGGCCTTTTTCCACCTTGGTCATGCGGAAGCCGAGACGGCGTCCCCACGGGATGACGCCCGAGATCAGGTCGAGGTTACCCTGCATCAATTCCAGTGGATCCGGGGCTGACGTCGCGTCATCGCTCATGTGCAGGTCTCTTTGTTTGACGTTCGATCCGCCCCGGATAACATCTGCTCAGGAACGTGGGAACAGTTCACGCAGCGGGAGGAGACGGCCTATGGCATTTGATGGCAGCAGCAAACCGAAAACATGCATCATCGGGGCCGGGTGCTCGGGCTTTACCATGGCCAAGCGCCTGAAGGATTACGGCCTGCCATATGATTGTTTCGAAATGTCGGACGATATTGGCGGCAACTGGTATTACAAGAACCCGAACGGGACCTCGTCCTGTTACCAGAGCCTGCACATCGACACATCGAAATGGCGCCTGGCTTTCGAGGACTATCCCGTGCCGGACGATTGGCCGGATTTCCCGCACCATGCCCAGCTGTTGCAGTATTTCCATGACTATGTGGACCATTTCGGGCTGCGGGAGACGATCACGTTCAATACGGCGGTGACCGATTGCGAGCGGTTGCCGGACGGTCGCTGGAAGGTCACGCTATCGACCGGCGAAAGCCGCGAATATGATGCCGTCGCGGTGGCAAACGGCCATCACTGGGATGCGCGGATGCCGACCTATCCCGGGCATTTCGATGGTTACCAGGTACATTCCCACCATTATCGCGACCCGTTCGAACCCTACGACTTCCGGGGCAAGAACGTGATGATCGTGGGCGCCGGCAATTCGGCGATGGACATCTCCTCGGAGCTGTCGCAGCGGCCGATCGCAAACAAGTTGTTCATCTCGATGCGGCGGGGCGTCTGGGTGCTGCCGAAATACATGGACGGCACGCCGGCGGACAAGGCGGCACTGCCGCCCTGGCTGCCCGCCAAGCTGGGCCGCAAGCTGGCCCGGGCGAAGATCAAGAAGACGATCGGCATGATGGAGGATTACGGCCTGCCCAAGCCCGACCATGAGCCGCTGGACGGGCACCCGTCAGTGTCGGGCGAGTTCCTGACGCGGGTCGGCTGCGGCGACATCCTGCCAAAGGGCGGGATCGAGCGGCTGGACGGCGACAGCGTCGTGTTCACCGATGGCAGCCGCGAGAAGGTGGACGCGATTGTCTGGGCGACGGGCTATAACGTGACCTTCCCGTTCCTGAAGCAAAAAGAGCTGATGCCGCAGGACAACACGTTCCCGCTGTACAAGCGCATGGTGAAGCCCGGCTTTGAAAACCTGTTCTTCCTGGGGCTGGCCCAGCCGCTGCCGACACTGGTTAACTTTGCCGAGCAGCAATCGAAACTGGTCGCGGCCGCCCTGAACGGTGAATATGCCTTCCCGGATGCGGCCGAAATGGACCGGATCACCATGGCGGACGAGAAGGAACATCTCGGCCATTTCTATGACAGCCCGCGCCACCGCATGCAGGTGGACTTCGGCGTCTATGTCGCCGACTTGCTGAAAGAGTTAAAGCGGGGCGCAAAACGCGCAGGTGTGGTTGCCTGATATTAAGACAAGCATGGTATGGTCTCGTCGATGTTCCGCCTGATCCCAGCCATACTGCTGCTTCTGGCAGCTGCCGCGTGTGCGTCCGCGCCGCCGCCGATACCGGCGGCCCCACGGGTGGTGGTGGATTACGGCCCGCCGGGCGATCCGCACAATCCGGTGCAGGGACCTTACCAGCCAAACCAGTACCTGCAGGTCTGCAGCGGCATGGCGGTGAGCAATTCGCCGCCCTTCTATCCAGGCGGCTGGGTGCAGGATTTCAAGCCGGTGATCGATGTGAATGGTGTGGTTCTGGTGACGGTGCCAACCAATGATGCCTGCCTGTCATCGGGTTTCGGCTTCCGCGGCGGGCGGATTCATGAGGGGCTCGACCTGACACGGCGCCCGTCAGGGCCGGTCTATGCCGCCGCGCCGGGGCGCATTATCGAGGCCCGCCACTCGACGGGCTATGGCTGGCAGGTGCTGATAGACCATGGGCGCGGCGTCTATACGCGCTATGCCCACCTTGCCTCTTTCGACCCGAATGTGGCCGTCGGACGGGAAATCGGATTTGGCCAGCCGGTGGGCATGATGGGCGATTCCGGTAACGCGACCGCGATCCACCTTCACTATGAGATCCTGACCGGGAACTATCACAATCCCAGGGGCTCGAAGGGACTGGATGTGCGCGACCCGTTCAGTTTTCCGGCCTATGAGCTCATGCTGGCGGGTTCCTGAAGCGGGTTGACGGGGGAGCGACCTCACCGTGTTGCGTCGCACGTGCAGCGATCGCGGACTGAGCACCCCTGTTGGCCAATTCGCGCCGCCGATGTAAAAAGTTGACGCATGGTGACGGTCTGGCGCATGATCGCTCACTTCGGCCGTTTCGTGCCGGCCCAGACAAGGAATCTCGATGCCTTCTGCAACTGATACACTTGCCTCCGGCAAACGCGCAAAGTCCAAGGCGGCCAACCGCCGCGCGATTCTCGAGGCAGGCCGGCGCGTCTTTGCGCGGATCGGCTTTGAGGCCACGACCGTGCGGGACATCATTCGCGAGACGGAACTGGCCGCCGGGACATTCTACAACTACTTCAAGTCGAAGGAGGAGGTGTTCCAGGCGATCGCCGAGGATTCCACCTATCGCTTCCGCACGCGGCTCAGTGATGTGCGGGCGCGGGCGACAACGTTCGAAGACTATATCCACCAGGCCTTTCACGCCTATTTCAGCTTCATTGCGGCCGAGAATGCCGAGGCGATCAAGGGTGGGGCGCCGCACCTGGCCCTGATCGGCGTGCGCGTGGATACGCCGGAAATGCTGGCTGTGGCTGCCGAGATCCGGTCTGACCTCGACCATGTCCTGTCGGCGGACGGGGCGCCGGTGATCGATATCGACTACCTGACGGCCGCCGCTATCGGCATCGCGCGGGAAATGGGCGACCAGATGCTGCAGCGCCGACCGGTGAATGCCGATGCGGCGACGACGTTCGCCGCCGCCCTGTTACTGGCCGGCGTGCGGGAGATCGCCGGCAAGGCTGTTTGAGGAAGCGCTTGGCGGACCTCGGGGAAGGGGGCTAAACTGTCCTGCAAAGGGCAGTTTGGGAGCCGGGCCATGAGTCTACAGCAGACAATAACGAAACTGATGTTCAAACTGCCGGGCAGTTTGCTCGTGCGCCTGGCGGGCGGCAAGCCGCTCGAGATCAATGGCCGGGTGCTGGAGCCGCAATTGCAGTTGGTGGCCTGGAATGGCCGCAACGCGCCGCCAATGTCATCACTGCCCGCTGAAGTCGTCCAGGCGGCGACTCGCGAGCAGCTTGCCATGCTGGCCGCCGCGCCGGAGCCGGGCGTCATCATTGAGGATTCCACCATTCCGGGTCCGGACAAGAACGAGATTCCCGTGCGGATCTACCTGCCCGACGAACAGGACCCGTCGCACCCGATGATGGTGTATTACCATATGGGCGGCGGCGTGATCGGCGATCTCGACACGTGCAATGCGTTCTGTTCGATGATCGCGGCGATCGCCAAATGCCCGGTCCTGTCGGTCGACTACCGCCTGGCGCCGCAGCACAAGTTCCCGGCCGGGATCGACGATGCGATGGCGGCCTATGAATGGGCGCTGCGCAATGCCGGCAAGTATGGCGCGCCGGAAGGCGTGGCGGCTGTCGGCGGCGACAGCATGGGCGGCAATTTCGCCGCCATCGTGTCGCAGGAGATGAAGCGCGAGGACAAGCCGATCCCGGCGCTGCAATTGCTGATCTATCCGGCCGTCGACCTGGTCGAGGAATTCCCGTCGCGCACCGCCTTTGGCAATACGTTCTCGCTGTCGACCGACACGATGAACTGGTTCATGGACCAGTACCTGCCGGAGGGCCATGATCGCAGCGACCCCTTGCTGTCGCCGGGCCAAAGCGGCGACCTGTCCGGCCTGCCACCAGCAATCGTGATCACGGCGGGACACGATCCGCTGGTCGATGAGGGCGATGATTATGCGCTGCGGCTCGGGCGGGACGGCGTGTATGTGAAACACAAGCGTTATGACAACCTGTCCCATGCCTTCACGGCCTTTACCGATTTCTCGCCGGGTTCGCGCCGGGCCTGTCTCCAGATCGCGGGCATGGTGCGCGACATGTATGGCCGGCTGTGAGGGCGCTTGTCTGCCATACGATAACGGATGATTTTTCGGGCACCGAAATTCGTGACGTGCCGATGCCGGAGCCGGGCCCCGGCGAAGTGCGTGTGCGCGTCAAGGCGGCCAGCGTCAACTTTCCGGACCTTTTGCTGACGCAGGGCAAGTACCAGCTGAAACTGGCGCCGCCTTTCACGCCGGGCATGGATTTTTCCGGCATCATCGATACGCTGGGCGAAGGCGTGACGGGGCCGTTGCGCGAAGGCACGGATGTGGCGGGCGGTGTGCGGTCCGGTGCGTTTGCCGAATATATCGTCGTGCCGGTGTCCTCGCTCCAGAAGAAACCGCCTGCGATGAGCTTTGCCGAGGCGGCATCCTATTCGGCAGCTTACCTGACGGCCTATGTTGCGCTGGTGCGCCGGGGCAATCTGCAGCCGGGCGAGACGCTGCTGGTGCATGGCGCGAGCGGCGGCGTGGGCCTGGCGGCGGTAGATGTCGGCAAGCTGCTGGGCGCGACGGTGATCGCGACGGGGGCGTCGGACGACAAGCTCGACAAGGTGGTGGCGTACGGCGCCGACTATGCGATCAACGTGACGCAAGGCTTTCGCGACAAGGTGAAGACACTGACCAAGGGACGCGGCGCGGACGTCATTTTCGATCCGGTCGGCGGCGACGTCTTCGACGAGAGCGTGCGTTGCATCGCCTTTGACGGGCGGCTGCTGGTGATCGGGTTCACGTCCGGGCGGATCGCGACGGTTTCCACCAATATGCCGCTGATCAAGGGCTTTTCCGTGGTCGGTGTGCGGGCGGGCGAGTACGGTCGCCAGTTCCCTGAGAAGGGCCGCGAGAATGTCGAGACGATCTGGAACTGGGCGCGCGAGGGCAAGGTGCATCCGCGCGTGCATGCCGAATTCCCGCTGGACCAGGCGATGGATGCTTTCGCCATGCTGTGGAACCGCAAGGTTGTCGGCAAGGTCGTGGTGACGCCCTAGCCTGCGTAGAGCACCAATCCGAGAATGCCGACGGAGACGAGCAGTACGCCGATGATCTCGCGCGCGGTGACGCGTTCCTTGAAGAACAGGATCGACGCGCCGATCATGAAGATGACCTCGACCTGGCCGAGGGCACGGACATGGGCCGCGTTCTGCAGGGTGAAGGCGGTAAACCAGGCCAGCGAGCCGAGCATGCCGACAAGGCCGACCCAGGCGGCGGTGCGCCAGCTGCGCAGCAGGCGCCCGGCTTCGCCCGGTTCGCGCAGCCTGAGATAAGCCAGCACGGCCAGCGCCTGGAAAGCGGTGACGAAGGCGAGCGTGGTGGCGGCGCGCAGGAACACGTCGCCTTCGATCAGTGACAGGGACGCGCCGCGATAGGCGACGGCGGACAGGCCGAACAAGCCGCCGGACGCAATGCCGATGAGGGCCTTGCGATCCAGGAAGCTGCGGCGCGCAGCCGGGTCTGCCGGAATCGAGATCAGGATCACACCGACAAGGCTGACCAGGATGGCGAGGGCCACGGGCAGGGAGAGCCTGTCGCCCAGCAGGACAATGCCGAACAGGGCTGTCTGCACCGGTTCCGTCTTGGTGAAGGCTGTGGCGACGGTGAAATTCTTGTGCGAGAAGAGGTGGATCAGCAGGCCGGTCGCCAGGATCTGCGCGAGGCCGCCGAGAATGGCGCCGGTGACGAAGGTGAGGTTGAGCGGCGGCGCGCTGCGGCCGGTGCCCGCGAGCAGGACGGCCAGCAGAAGGCAGGCCAGCGGCGCGGCGAACACGAAACGCGCGGACGTGGCGCCCCAGGTGCTGAGCGTGGCCTTCAGCCGTTTCTGCAATACCGAACGCAGGTTCTGCAGGAAGGCGGCAGCAATCGTGATGGGTATCCAGAGTTCCATCGGGCGCTTGGACAGCAGCCGGATGGGTTTGTCAAAGGCGGCCTAGCGCACCCGCGTGCATTGCGGGAAGGTGGTCGTCCCCTGTTGCAGCACGGCGTAGCGGCCCTGGTCCCAGAATACGACGCGCGTCGGGCCGATGCCGGACTGGTAGCGCATACCCTTGTCGGCATCGACCTGTTGCAGCTGGTGCACTTCGCCATTGAACATGACGGTGGCGGTCGTACTCACGACGCTGGCTTCGAGCTGGAGCGCGCCGCATTCGTAATAGGGCGAGATCACGTTGGTGCTGTAGGGCGCGGCATAGGCCGGGTCATTGGCCATGCGCAGGTCGCCCTGCTGGCTGGTCGCCGGCGGCGTGACCGCACAGGCGGCTGCGGACGCCGCGAGGGCGAGGAGGGCGAAGGGGCGAATGGATGTCATGGCGGTGTCTCCGGGTGGTCTCATTGCTGGTACAAGCAATGAGACCCGGAAACGTTCCGCCCGGATCGCGGTTGCCTAGACCGTGCGCTTGGCCTTGTCGGCGTCGTTGGTGGCGGTGATCGACTCCTTGACGGCCTGCCATTGTTCGTCGCCCCAGGACGCGAGCTGGGCAAAGTTGCCACCGGACGCATTGTACATGGCCCCGTCGATGGCGATGGTCTGGCCGTTGATATACTCGGCGCCGGGACCCATCAGCAGGACGGCGAGGTTGACCAGTTCATGCATCTCGCCGACGCGGCCCATCGGGTTGGCGGCGCCCGAATCCATGCGCTTGGCGCCGTCCGCATCCGGGGCAAGGCGTTTCCAGGCGCCTTCGGTGGGGAAGGGGCCGGGGGCGATGGCGTTGAAGCGCAGGCCATAGCGCGCCCATTCCACCGCCAGGCTTTGTGTCATCGTGTTGACGGCGGCCTTGGACATCGCGGACGGCACGACGAAGGGGCCGCCATTCCATACCCAGGTTGTCAGGATCGAGATGACATTGCCGCGGGTGCCGCCCTTGATCCAGCGGGTGCCGATATCGTGGGTCATGTAGAACGTGCCGCGGAACACGATATTGGCGATGGCGTCGAAGCCGCGGATCGAGAGGTCTTCGGTGCGCGAGATGAAATTGCCGGCGGCATTGTTGACGAGGCCGGTGAGGGGTCCGTGCTTGGCCCAGATCTCGTCATTCATGTCGGTGATGGCTTCGGCGACACGGATGTCGCAGGCATGGGGCACGACCTTGCCGCCATGCTTTTCCATCAATTCCTTTGCCGTCTCTTCGCAGACGCCGCCACGCCGGCCGCAAATGTGGACTTCGGCGCCGAGCTTCAGGAAGCCTTCGGCCATTTCCTTGCCGAGGCCGGTGCCGCCGCCGGTGACGAGGATGCGTTCATCCTTCATCAGGCCATCGCGAAACATCAGTTTTGACGTGTCCATCGGTATTCTCCCTCTGTGTTTTCTGGTAGTGATTATAGCTCGCTAGACGCCGGAGACATCCCATGAAACCTGTCCTTTTTGCCTTTGTAGCGCTTGCCCTCGGGGCAGGAAGCGCGACAGCCGATCCGCTGAATGTGTTCGGTACGTTCGCGACCGAGGAAGAGAATTCGCATGTCGAGATTGCCGATTGCGGCGACGGCACGCCTTGCGGCACGATTGTCTGGATCGATCCGGCCAGCGTGACCGATGGCAAGACGCCCGAAACGGCAACCGATGCGGACGGCAAGAAGATTCTCGGCCTGACCATGCTGGAAGGCTTCCGGCAGACCGCAAAGGGCTGGACCGGCGGCACGATCTACAATCCGAAAGAAGGCAAGACCTACAGCTCCAAGATGAAGCTGAAGGATGACGGCGTGCTGGAAGTGAAGGGCTGTATCGCCCTGCTGTGCAAGACGCAGAACTGGAATCCGGTGGGCTGAGGGGCGCTACTTCCGGAACGGCAGGCTGACCAGCCGCCAGAGGATCCAGATCGGCAACACGATGCCGGCGCCGGCGAGCGCAGGCTTCCAGAAGTTGCGGATGGCCCAGCCGGCGGCGGCCAGAGCCTGGCTGGCAATGGAAGCTATCGCTTGCGGTATGTTCACGTCCGGTGAGGCCGGGTTGAAGTTCGCGGCGAGCACGACGAAGCCGACCAGGATGCACAGGCCAAGCAGCTTGAGGACGCCCCACGGGCCGATGCCGAACAGGCGCAGCAGCACCGACCGGGGCGGCGGCTTTTCGGCCCTGGCCTTGGCCTTGGGCGCCGGTCCGGGCGGCGGCGCAAGCGGCTCTACGACGGGCGGTTCGTTCTCACTCATGTTCCGGCTTGTTCACTTCAGTGCTGCCTCTGTAGGCGACATTGACCTGGTGCGGATACGGGATGGAGATGCCCTCACGGTCGAAGGCTTCCTTGACGGCCTTGGTGAGGTCGGCGCGGACCTGCACGAATTCGGGCGTTGCAACCCAGGCCCGCAGGCGCAGCTTGACGCTCCAGTCGGCGAGCGCGTGCACGCCGACCCAGGTGTCCGCCTTTGACAGCACGCGCGGATGCTCATTGACCGTATCCAGCAGGACTTTCAGCGCATGATCCATATTGTCGTCATAGGAAATGTCGAAATAGAGGTCGAACTTGCGGCGCGTCTGGCGGGTATGGTTGATCAACGGATCGCCCCAGACCTTGTCATTTGTGAAGATGACGATCTTGTTGTCGATCTGCTTGAGCGACGTGGTGAACGGCGAGATGTCGGTCACTTCGCCTTCCAGCCCGGCCAGGTTGACATAGTCGCCTATGCGGAACGGGCGGAGGATGGCCAGCATGACACCGGCAGCGACCGATTTCATCGTGTCCTGCAGGCCGAGGCCGATGGCGAGGCCGCCTGCGGCGAGCACGGCCGTGAGCGACGATGTCGGGAAACCAAGCTGGGTCAGCGCCATGACGATGGCGATCGCGAAGATCAGGTATTTCACGAATGAACCACCAAAGGCGAACATCGTATCGTCGGCGCCTGAGCGGCGATGGGCCTTGCCGCCAAAATTGCGCATCGAACGGGCGACCCAGTTCGCAAACAGGATGGCAACGAGAAGGATCGCTACGGCGGCAACTGCGCCGGGACCGCGCTCTTCAACCAGGATGCGCCAGTCATAGCCCGCCACGCCGAGCGGCAGGGGCGACAACAGGATCAAAGCGAACATGCGCGCGACCGAGGCGCCGAGATCCCAGCTCGAGCCTTCGAAATTCTGGTCCTTGGGCGTGACAATCTTGCCGATAAGCAAGATCAGGCGCTTGACCAGGATGGATGCGATCCAGATGGCGAGTGTCGCGGCCAGGACCAACGACCATTTCAGGACCTGGGGCTCAGCGGCCTGCGCCCAGGCGGGCCAGCCAGTCATGTCGATTTCAGGCATCATGTTGCACTCTTGTCATGGGCCGTTGCGGGCTTCAACTCACCTTTCACGCATTGGTGACTGGAAGAAACCCGCCAATTGCGGCAGTCGGGCCCGGTCAGCCATCGGGAGCAAGCGCATGAACAAGCAGGTCGTCCAGGAATATTACGGGGATATCCTGAAATCCACGTCAGACTTGCGCACCGATGCGTGTACGACGGATGCGGCGCCGCCCCTGCATGTGCGCACGGCGCTGGGCCGGGTGCATGACGCGGTCGCGGCGCGTTATTACGGGTGCGGCCTGGCCATTCCGGCCGAGCTTGGCGGCCTGCGGGTGCTCGATCTCGGCTGCGGCGCCGGGCGTGACGTCTATGCACTGGCGAGCCTTGTCGGGCCGGAAGGCCATGTGACGGGTGTCGACATGACGGAAGAACAGCTGGCCGTGGCGCGTGAGCATGAGGCCTGGCATGCCGAGGCGTTTGGCTATGACCGGCCGAACACGCGTTTCCTTGAAGGCGAGCTGGAATCGCTGGACGCGCTGGACCTGGAGCCGGGCGGCTTCGACCTGATCATTTCAAACTGCGTGATCAATCTCTGCACCGACAAGCCGGCCGTGTTCCGCGCCGCGCACCGGCTGCTGAAGCCGGGCGGTGAGCTGTATTTCTCGGATGTCTATGCCGACCGCCGGATTCCGGCCGACCTCGTCAAGGACCCGGTCCTGTATGGCGAATGCCTGTCGGGCGCGCTTTACTGGGGTGACTATCAGGCGGTGGCGCAGGCCGCCGGCTTTGCCGATCCCCGCGTCGTCAGTCATCGCCCGCTGGCAATCCTCGATCCGGCGCTGAAGGCGAAGCTCGGGCCGATCCGGTTTGCCTCGGTGACGGCGCGCCTGTTCAAGCTCGAAGGACTGGAGCCTGCCTGCGAGGATTATGGCCAGGCCGTGATCTATCGCGGCGGCGTGGAAGGCATGGAAGAGGTCTTCATCCTCGATGCCGAGCATCATATCGAGCAGGGCAGGGTGTTCCCGGTCTGCGGCAATACGCTGGCCATGCTGATGGAGACGCGCTTCGCGTCCTATTTCCAGGTGATCGGAACCGGCGACAGGCATTTCGGCCTGTTCCCAGGCTGCGCTGCGCCGGACGTGTTCGCTGCCGGGGACGTGTCGGCAGCGGCCCCGGTTGGCGGTTGCTGCTGAGCGCTAGTCCTTGTTCACATTGACCTGGTGCGGATACGGAATGGAAATGCCGGCTGCGTCGAGGGCCGTTTTCACGTTCATGGTGAGGGCCCAGCGGGTTTCCCAATAGTCCGGCGTCTTGACCCATGGCCGGGCGATGATGTCGACCGAGCTTGAGCCGAGCGTGTCGACCCGCACGACAGGTGCCGGGTCGGCAAGCACGCGGCTGTCGGCCTTGATGACGCCTTCAATCACGCCGATGGCATGCTCCATGCCGTCGCCATAGTCGATGCCGAAGACGAGATCGATCCGGCGGGTCGGGTAGCCGGCGTAATTCTTGATGATGCCGTCGATGGCCTGGCTGTTGGGCACGATGACCTGGACATTGTCCGGTGTCGCAAGAATGGTCTGGAACAGGTTGATTTCCTTCACCGTGCCGCCAACGCCAGCCACCTCGATATACTGGCCGACGCCATAGGGGCGGAACAGCATGATCATGATGCCCGACGCGATATTGCCGAGCGCGCCCTGCAATGACAGGCCGATAGCCAGTGTCATGGCGCCGAGGATGGCGACGAAGCTGGTGGCCTGCACGCCGAACAATTGCAGGGCCGCGATGATCGTGGCCGCTGTCAGGAACCAGCGGACGAGCGACGCGAAGAAGCTGCCGAGGGTCTCGTCGATGTTCGGCCGCTTGACGGCCTGCCTGCGGACCATGCTGGCCATGGCCCCCGAGATGCGCAGGCCGACAATCAGGACGATGAAGGCGCCCAGCGCCTTCAGGCCGTAGGCGGCCAGCGCTGGCCAGTGTTCTTCGAGTGCGGCCTGCCAGTCGATATTGTTCAGAAAGTCCATGAATTTCTCCGGGGGTTCAGGCCTGGCTGCGCGCGCCAAGCGCGCCGCGCGTCAGCCGCAGGTAGAGGATGAGGATTGTGAGGGCACCGGTGGCAATGGCGAGCCAGGTCATGCCGGTGACGGTCAAGTTGTTGAGCAGGATGCCGACAAGGCCCCATGCGAGCGAGACGAAAAACCAGGGGCTGCGACTGACAAAGCAGGCGAAGGCCCAGGCCGCGAGCGCAGCAGGCACCAGCGTCGCCCATAGCATCTGCCACGGATAGTCGGTTGCGCCGAGCGTGGTGAAATGGCGAATCGTGAGCGGGATCGAGATGGCGATTGCGACCGTGATCCAGCCTGAGAGCAGGCCGGTGGCCATGTCGGCAACAAGTTTGGCCGGGCTGCCGCCCATGCCGCGAATCCGGTCAAACCTGTAGGCGGCGAACCAGGCTGCGACGGCAATCGGAAACAGGAGCGCAAAGTCGAGTGGCGGGGACACGATCAGCTGGGCGCTCAACATCCAGATCACGTTCAGCATGCCGGCAATGATCAGGGCCGGGGTGATTCGATCCATCCATGGCTCGCGGCGGAAGACCGCAAACAGGGAAAACACGAAATAGGCGAGGAAAATCAGGCTCCAGATCGCGAAGAAGACCGGCAGGGGCTGTTCGGGCGCGCCCAGGTCGCGTGTTGCATTGCCGATTGGCGTGCCGACCCCGAGCAGCGGTGCCAGCGCGCCGGACAGCGGTTGCAGCACGGCGAGCAGGAGCAGAATCACGGGCGGCTGTTTTTCCATCGACGACATATGTCCCTGAATGGCTGGAGGGCAAATTGGTTGCACTGACAAAAGTGTGGTGGCACCGGGCGGATTCGCGTTATAGGCCGCCCTCTCTGCAAAGACTTAACAAAGGATTTTGCTCATGGCAAAGACACCTGTGGCCAAGAAGGCCCCTGCAAAAACGGCAGCCAAGAAAGCTGTTGCCAAACCGGCAGCTGCGCGCGCGGCTGCGAAACCGGCTGCGGCCAAAACTGTCGCGGCGAAGAAGCCCGCTGCGAAAGCCGCCCCTGCTGCGGCTGCCAAGGCGGCACCGAAAACGGCAACGACCGTGACCCTGCGGCAGATGTCGGTCGAAATGGCGGAGGCCCACGGCCTCACCAAGAAACAGACACAAGAACTGTTCGACGACATGGCGGTTCGGATCACGAAACGCCTCAAGAAGGGCGAGCGGATTCGCATGAACGGACTCGGCACGCTGGAAGTGCGCAAGCGCCTGGCGCGCATGGGCCGCAACCCGGCAACGGGCGAAGCGATCAAGATCAAGGCGTCCAAGAAGGTCGCCTTCCGCGTCGCCAAGGAACTCAAAGAAACCGTCTGATAGCGGACAGCTTCTGAAATTCCGGAAAGGGTCAGGCTCGCAGAGCGCCTGGCCCTTTTTTGTTTACTCGAGGCTGTTCGCCGTTAACGCGGCGGCCTCTGCGCCTGCGCCTTGCTTGTGAAAGCTGCGATTAGTCCGGCAACATCGCTGCCAGCGTTTCAATCCGGTCGGCTTCGGCAGTCGGCTTGTCCCAGCGGATGCGGTTGATCCGCGGAAAGCGCATGGCGAGGCCGGACTTGTGCCGGGGCGAGCGCTGCAAGCCCTCGAAGGCCACTTCCAGAACCACGCCGGTCTCCTTGTTAGCCGTGACAGAGCGGACCGGGCCGAACCGGTCAATCGTGTTGGCACGGACAAAGGCGTCGAGCTGTTTCAGCTCCGCGTCGGTGAAACCGAAATAGGCCTTGCCGACCGGGGCGAGCCTGTCCTCGCCGTCTTCATCGCGCCAGACACCGAACGTGAAATCGGAATAGAAGCTGGAGCGCTTGCCATGGCCGCGCTGGGCATACATCAGCACCGCGTCGATGAGGAAAGGATCACGCTTCCACTTGTACCAGAGGCCCTTTGGGCGTCCGGCGAGATAGGCGCTGTCCCAGCGTTTCAGCATCACGCCTTCGATTTCCGGCGCGGGCGGATCAAGGCGGGCATCATCGAGCGCGGCGAGCGTGGTGATGGGCACGAGGGGGGAGAGGTCGAACCGGTCGCTCTCGATGCCGAGGACGAACGTTTCGAGCCGGGTGCGACGTTCGCGGAAGGTCTCGCCGCGCAGGTCGCGCATGCCGTCGTGCAGCAGGTCATAGGCGCGAATGAAGGCGGGGTGCGTTTCCAGCTGGCGCTTCGAGACCGTCTTGCGATTTAGGCGTTGCTGCAGGGCGTTGAACGGGGCGACCGTGCCGTCTGCATTGCGCACGAGGAGTTCGCCGTCGAGCGTGCCGTCAAATTCCATTGCAGCGACAATGTCCGGGAAGGCGTGGGAAATGTCGTCGCCGGTGCGGGTATAGATGCGCCGCTCGCCGCCGGCCGCGGAGGCCTGGACGCGGACGCCGTCATATTTCCATTCGGCGGCGAACGTGTCTGCGGTGATCAGCGCGGGGTCGACCGCATCCGGCGTGTCGCGGTCCGCCTTGGGCACCAGGGGATGGGCGAGCATGACCGGACGGAACGGGGCGGCGATATCCGGTGCCGGTTTGTCGGCGCGGCCTTCGAGCCAGGCGAACAGGCTTTCATAAGGCGGGGCGAGGCCATGCCAGATTTCCTCGATATCGGTGACGTCCTTGTCGCCGAAATCCGCGAGCGCGAGCTTGGCGAGACGGGCCGAGACACCGATGCGCAGGCCGCCGGTCAGCAGTTTCAGGAAAGCCCAGCGGCCGGTCGCGTCGAGGCCGTCGAGCCAGCCGGCGACGAGCTTTGGTGCCTCGGCGCGCGGTGCTGCGGCCAGCGTTTCGACAATGTCGGAGAGCGGCGGTGTGCGATTGGCGCCGTGCGCCTGCGGCCAGACCAGGCTGACCGTTTCGGCAAGATCGCCGACATAATCATACGACAGGGCGAACAGTTCCGGGTCCATGCGCCCGTCCATGAGCGCGCGGATCATGGCCGGTTTGACGTTCGGGATATCGAGATCGCCGGTGATTGCACCGAGCGCATAGCCGCGGTCCGGATCGGGCGCTGTGGCGAAATAATCCACCATCAGGCGCAGCTTGCCGTTGCGCGCGGGCGTCAGCACAAGTCTGTCAAGCAGGTCGGCAAAGGCTTGCATACGGTCCTACATAGGGCCAAACACGCGGCATGACAGCGCCGAAACAAGGCGCATGACTGCTAAAAACAGCCAATCACCAAGGGACATCCATTCATGACGCTCAAGCTCCATCACCTCAACGCCTCGCGTTCGCAGCGGATTGTCTGGCTGCTGGCCGAACTCGGCGTGCCGCACGAGATCGTCCACTACAAGCGCGACGAGACGACCAACCTGGCGCCGCCGGACCTGCTCAAGATCCACCCGATGGGCAAGTCGCCCCTGCTGGAAGACGGTGATGTGGTGATTGCCGAAACCGGCGCCATCGCGGAATACCTGATGGGCAAGTATGATACGGCCTTCCAGCTGCATCCCCGCCCGAATTCGCCGGAATTCCCGCGCTACCTGGAATGGGTCCATGCGGCCGAGGGCGCGGTGTTCCTGCCGGGCCTGCTGCAGGTCTATTTCCGGCGCGTCGACATGACCGGCAACCCGGTCGAGGCGATGATGGCGGCCGAGCGCGAGAAGGCTGCGAGCACGATCGAGGCGCACCTGTCGAAATATCCGTATTTCGCCGGTGAGAACTTCACGGCAGCCGACTGCCTGATGGGCTTCCAGATCCAGATGGCCGATTCCATGGGCGCGTTGGCAAACCGCCCGGCGACCAAGGCCTGGCTGGAAAAGATGCGGGCGCGGCCCGCCTACCAGGAAATGCTTGAGGTGGGGATTTAGACGGGTTCCACCGCTGCAAAGGCAGGGGACACGGATACAAGACGCATGGAGCGCTCATCCTGAGCGAAGTCGAAGGACGGGCGCGGGCTGCGCACACAATTCTCCCGGGCCTCGTCCTTCGACTTCGCTCAGGATGAGCCCCTCTGATTGTCCAGATCACGGGGCGAGGTGACGTTCTATTTGCACCCATCCGGATTGGCGTCGCAGCGCGCCATGACAGCGTCCATCCAGCCGGCATAGCCCTGTAGGTTGGTGTAGCGGCCATTATAATCGCCGGCGCAGAATTCGCCGGTGGTGCGGTTCTGCTCGACCACTGAGAGGACGCCGACCACGGTTTTCGTGCCATCTGCTTCGGTGACATAGAGCGGGCCGCCACTGTCGCCGACGCAGGGGCCGGCACCGCCGGCGCTGGCGACATAGATGACCGACGGGCCGTTCGCTGTGATGGCGAGCTGTGTGGTCAGCAGGTTATTCGAGAGCTGGCCGCCATAGCGGGTGAGGCCCCAGCCGGCCATGTCGGCCGTCGGGTAATTGGCGGGGGCGAGCGGCTTCACGGTGGCGCCGTAGCGGGCCACCGGCACATCGGCGATGGGGGCGACCTGGTCGTCATCGAGGCGGATCAGGGCGAGGTCATTGGCATAGCCGTTGGCGGTGCCGAGATAGCCCGCATGGCAGACGGCGACGGTGCCGCTGGTGACCCTGGCAAGCGGGCTGCGCAGGTTGGCCGCGTCGCCGATGAGGCGGAGTTCCTTGTAATCGTCGTCAACGCAATGGGCCGCCGTGACGAACCAGTTCCTGGCGATACGCGTGGCGCCGCAATGGCCGCTGGCGACGGTGCCGTCAGCCTGCGGGTTGCGCGGTTCGAGTTTCACGATGCCGGGAAAGCTGGCGAGAGTGGCGGCAAGGCCGTTGACGGCCTCCGTGCCGACCGAGGGGGCTTCCAGCGTGGTGGCACCCGCGACCATGGCCACGGTCGGCGTCGGCGCGCTGCCAGCGGGGCGGCTACAGCTCGCGGCGTTCAGCGCGGCCAGCGTGGGCAGGGGCGTCTGGATCGTCAGGGCAAGACCGCCAGCCGATTCCGGCTGGAGGGCAGTTTCTTCGGTAGCGTCTTCCGCCGTGCCGTCTACAGGCGCGGTTTCAGCCGGGAGTGTGTCATCCGTGGCAGGCAGCGTATCGGCTGCATCTGCTGGCGCGTCGATCGTGGTTTCGGTGGCGGGCGTCTCGGGCACGACTTCGACCGAACTGGTCACGTCTTCGTCGAACGCGTCCGCCGGCAATTGGTCGGCCGGGCTGGCGGCTTTTTCGCCAGGCGGATTGAGGCCGGGCACCTTGATGGCGTCACAGCCTGACAGGAGGAGAAGCGCGGCGCTGGCCGCCAGGAGGGCTGGGCGTTTCATGTCGTCCCCTTTGAATACACCTATAGCCGTTACTAAAGGCCCCTTGCCGGGGCGCGGTCAACCGGCCTCGTCAGCATAGGCGACCATGCGCAGGGGCCGGGCGCGGCGGCCTTCCAGTTCGGCCCAGCGCACGAGCGCGTCTTCACGTCCATAGGTGACCCAGAGCTCTTCCGGGTTCACTTCGCGCACCGTTTCGGTCAGCTCGTCCCAGTCGGCATGGTCGGAAATGACCAGCGGCAGCTCCACACCGCGCTGCTTGGCGCGCTGGCGGATGCTCATCCAGCCCGACGCGAAGGCGATGACCGGGTCAGGGAAATTCTGGGCCCATTTTCCCTCGAAACTGCCGGGTGGTGCGACGATGATCTGGCCGCGAAAGGTTTCGCGTTCGGCTTTCGGCACCTCGCCGGACAGGACAGTGACCAGCGTGCCAAGGTCGATGCCGACGGACTGGTAATGGGCGCAGAGCTTTTCGAGGCTGGGATGGATGAAGATCGGGGCATCATGGCCGGCGAGGCGCAGGTGGCGGATGACGCGCTGGGCCTTGCCGAGGGAATAGGCGCCGACGCAATGGGCGCGTTCGGGAAAGGCCTGCAGGCTGTGCAGGAGGCGGGCAATCTCGCCGCCCGTATCCGGGTGGCGGAAGACGGGCAGGGCGAAGGTCGCCTCGGAAATGAACACATGGGTGCCGAGAACCGGCTCGAACGAGGCGCAGGTCGGATCAAAGCGGCGCTTGTAGTCGCCGGTGAAGGTCATGCGCAGGCCCTTGTGCTCGACCACGACCTGGGCCGAGCCGAGAATGTGCCCTGCGGGCGCCAGCCAGATGGTGACGCCATTGATCTCGACCGTCTCGCCATATTCGAGGTTTTGTGTGGACTTGGCGAAATTCTGGCCATAGCGGCAGGCCATGATGGCCAGCGTGTCCGGGTGGGCGAGCACCTTGCCGTGGCCGCCGCGGGCATGATCGGAATGGCCGTGGCTGATGACGGCCCGGTCCACGGCGCCGCGCACGGGATCGAGGTAGAAATCCCCCGGCGGGCAGTAGAGGCCCTTGGGCGTGGGCTGCAGGAGGAGGTCGGGCCGGAGCATGACCTGAATGTAGGCAATTGCAGGAATGGGGGAAGGGGCGGGACGCGGTCCCTTCCGCTTTGCGGCCAAGTGGGGTAGGCGACTGGGCCGCATTCCCCGCATCAAGGGCGTTCCTCATGCAGATTGGCATCGATTTCGGCACATCGAACACGTCGATCGCGTTTCGCGGTCCGGATGGCGCCGCCCTGGTTGCGCTGGAGCCGGAGGCTACGTCAATTCCGACAGCCGTGTTCTACGGCCTGGATTCCGGCGAGTACGCCATCGGTTCGCGGGCGGTGAGCGCCTATGAGTCCGGCGAAGAGGGCCGGTTGATGCGTTCGATCAAGTCGGTCCTCGGTTCGTCGCTGATTGACGAGACCACCGAACTCGGCCGGCGGCGCTTGCCGTTCCGTGACGTGATCGTGCATTTCCTGCGCCGGGTGATTGCCAATGCGGAAGAACAGACCGGGCAGCGCGTCGAGTCCGTCATCCAGGGCCGTCCGGTCTCGTTCAATGACCGGCACCCGGAACTCGACAAACGCGCGCAGACCATCCTGGAAGCCTGCCTTCACACGGCGGGCGTTGCCCATGTCGAATTCCTCGAAGAGCCCGTGGCGGCGGCGCGGTCCGTGGCCTTCCCGACCGGCCGGGAAAAGCTGGTCTTCGTGGTCGATATCGGCGGCGGCACGTCCGATTTTTCGGTCGTGCGCATATCGCCCGACAATGCCGGATTCGACGTGCTGGGCAGTGCAGGCCTGTATGTCGGCGGCAATGATTTCGATCACATGCTGAGCTTTTTCGAACTCTCGCACCTGTTCGGGCATGGTGAGACGCTGGCGCTGAACGGCCTGCCGGTGCCGTCGGCGCCCTATTCGACCCTGTCGGACTGGAAGAGCCTCAACAAGCTCTACACGCGCGACACAGAGAAACAGATCAAGTGGATGATGATGAACAGCCCGGACAGCGCCGGGATCCGGGCGTTCGACCACCTCGTGCGCAGTCATGAAGCCCACGCCTATGCCAAGCGCACGGAGCAGATCAAGATCGGCCTCAGCGAGGCGGACCAGCAGACATTCGTCTATGACACGCCCGAGGCGCACCTTGAGCGGCGTGTCGTGCGCGGAACGTTCGAAGGCCTGATCGGAGAGGCCGTGTCGAAGATGGACGCGGTGGCCGCGGACTGCCTCAAGCGGGCGGGCGTGGCGCCGGACCAGGTGACCGATATCGTGATGGTGGGCGGCTCCACCTTCATCCCGCTGGTGCAGGAACGGCTGGCCGGACGGTTCGGCAATGCCGCCCTGTCAGCCAATGACCGCTTCGGCGCGGTCGCCAAAGGCCTCGCCGTGCACGGCGCGGCGATACGCTAGGGGCGGGGGCGTCGCAACGCCCGCCGCTGCCATTTGAGGCGCAGACCGCCTAAATCGCGGCGAGGACCGCTTCCGGCGTGATCGGGATATGCCGCAGGCGTGCACCGACCGCGTTGAAGATCGCATTGCCGATGGCCGGGCCGACGACCGTTGTGGCGGGCTCGCCAAGGCCGACCGGCACTTCGGTGCTCTCGACAAAACTGATGTCGAGCTCCGGCACGTCGGCGAGGCGCAGCGGCGTGTAGGGGCCGAGATTCAGGTCCCTGACCTGTCCGTTCACGAACTCCGTGCCCTCGTGCAGTGCGAGCGAGAGGCCCCAGAGGGACGCACCCTCCATCTGCGCCAGCGCGCCGTCCGGATCGACGATGGTTCCGGCATCGGCCACAAGGGTCAGCTTTTCGACCGTGACGCGGCCACTGGCCCGATCGACATGGACCTGCGCCGTACAGGCAACCCAGGTCGGCATGCCGCGCTCCTGCCCGAAGCTGGTCGCGAGGCCGATTCCCGAATCGGCAGGGAGTGATCTGCCCCAGCCGGCCCTGGCGGCGCAGCGGCGCACGACCTCGGCCTGACGCAGCGCGCCGCCGACGGCGTTCGGCGCCGATCCGGCATTCATGCCGGCGCCGTCGAGCAGGGACAGACGAAAACCGACCGGGTCCTTGCCGAGCGCGTGGGCTGCCTCGTCCATGAAGCTTTCGAGCGCCCAATTGGTGAAGCCCGGCCCGACCGACCGCAGCCAGCCTGGCCGGAACGTGCTGTTGGCAAGGTCGTTCGAGACGGCGCGGACACGGTGCGCACCGACCGTGTACCAATGGTCCGCCCCGCTGACGGCGAAGGGATCATAGGCAACGCCGTTGACGCCGTTCGGCATGAAGAAGGGTGCCATCACCTGCGTCGGCCAGCCGGCGGCAACGTGCTGTTCCATGCCGGTGACCTTGCCATCCGCATCGGCGGCGAGGCGGAGACGCTGGACGCTGGGTGAGCGCACGGAGTCCATGCGCGTATCGTCTTCGCGGGTGAGCACCATCTTGACCGGCTTTCCGAGCGCCTTGGCGGCAAGGGCGGCCGGTACGGCATAGTCGCCGTTCAGCCTGCGGCCGAATCCGCCGCCGAGCCGGTAGGTGCGCATGACGATCTTGTCCTCGGGCATGCCGAGGGCGGTTGCCAGCCAGGGCAAGACAAGGCTCTGCCATTGGTTGCCGGTATGGATCTCCATCACGCCATCCTTTTCGAAGGCGAGGGCATTGACGGGTTCGAGGTGCATGTGGAGCGCCGTGCCGGTCGTGTAGGTGGCTTCCACCGTCGTCGTCGCGGCGGCGAAGGCTGCGGTCGTGTCGGTGACGCCGGTGTCGAGAATGGCGCCCTGCGACGGGTCGTCGAGCAGGCTGCCGGCATGGTCCTGGATCTGCTTTTCGGAGACCGTGGATGTCGGGCCGGGGGTCCAGTCGACCTTGACGAGGTCAACTGCCTTGATGGCTGCCGGATAGGTGTCTGCGATCACCATGACCCAGCCCGTCACGGTGCCGGAAGGGTCGTCGATCACGAGGCTCTGCTGGTAGCCCTTCACTGCTTTCGCAGCGCTGTCGTCAACGGAATTGACTTTCGATCCATTCCGCGTCGGCGGCATGATGGGCCGGGCATAGACCATGCCGTCGACCTTGGCGTCGATGCCGTAGAGGGCTGTGCCATTGGTCTTTTCCATGATGTCGCGCGCCATGACGGGCTTGCCGATCAGGCGGCGTTCCGCAGCGGGCTTGACCGGGAGCGCAGCGAGTTCCTCGGGCGTGAAGGTCTTGTTGACGCCCTTCTTGACGATGTCGGCATAGCTGATGGTCTTGTTGCCGGAGATGACTTCGCCATTGCGGGCGGTGCAGGTTGCGGCGTCGACCCCGAGGGCGGCGGCGCCTGCTTCGATCAATGCGGTCCGGCCAGCTGTGCCGGCCTGGGAGTAGATCGGGAAAGTCTGCCAGACCGACCAGCTGCCGCCGGTGACCATGAGGCCCCATTTCGGATCGGAGTCGACCTGCTTGATACGGACATTGTCCCACGCGATTTCGAGCTCGTCGGCGAGGATCCGCGCGAGCGCCGTGCCGACATGCTGGCCCATCTCGGCGCGGATGATGTTGATCGTCGCGATGCCGTCGGCGCCGATGGCATACCAGAGCGAGGGGGCATAGAGCTCGGCATCGATCGTGGTGGCGTCGCCGGGTGCATCCTTGGCGCCGCAGGCCGTCAGGAAGCTGAAGGCGAGGCCGCCGCCGGCCGTGGTGATGAGAAAGCCGCGCCGCGAGAGCGCAGTCGGGGCGGTGGAATCGGTGGTGCTTGTGAAGCGTGACATGGGTCTCAGCCTCCCTTCATGGCGTCGGCGGCCTGGCGCACGGCGGCCCGGATGCGGGTATAGGTCATGCAGCGGCACAGGTTGCCGGTCATGATCGAGTCGATATCGGCGTCCGACAGGTTGGGGTCCTCGGCGAGCGCCGCGGCGGCCTGCATGATCTGGCCCGACTGGCAGTAGCCGCATTGCGGCACCTGGATGTCCTGCCAGGCCAGCTGGACGGGATGCGAGCTGTTCGGATCGAGGCCTTCGATCGTGGTGATCTCCTCACCGTCGACAGTGCTGACCGGCGTGATGCAGGATCGGACGGCTACGCCACCGATATGGACTGTGCAGGCACCGCACTGGCCAACGCCGCAACCGAACTTGGTGCCGGTGAGATTGGCCTCGTCCCGGATCACCCAGAGCAGGGGCGTATCGGGATTGGTGTCGATCGTGAAGGGTTTTCCGTTGAGCTTGAAGCTGGTCATGTCGTCTCCATCAATCCCGTCGGGCATCGCGACACTGCCTGCCGGTTCCGCAACATTCTCGTCGGGCGGGCTGCCGGCATCCCGGAGCGCCTGCCGCCGCGTTAACCCGCACATAATCGCCCAATTCGGCCACGTGTCCAGCGCATGTCGATCGGATACCATTCACGTTATGGCCGGACGGGCGCGGGCTGGTTGCCAAATCCCTAACTGCCTCGCCATACTTGCGACATGAAATCGTGTGCATACACTGGCACCCGTAACAGGAAAGACTTGTCCATGCGTCCAGTGTCCGCCGTGATCGTATCCCTTGCTGCGCTTGCAGTATCCGCCTCTGCGGCCTTTGCCCAGGAGGGCGGCAATACAGACGATATGGACCTGGCGCTGTCCGCCGGCTGGAAAGCCGCCTTCACCTGTTCCGACCTGTTCACGGCCGGCCAGTCGATGGCCGAGATCGACCAGAATGACCTCAGCGGCATCTACCCGGATTACCAGCGGGCGTTCGACACGCTGCCGAAGCCGCAGGTCAACACGGCGATGAAGACCGTATCGGTGACCTATTCGGGAATGATGCCGCCGCGCATAGCCGCCTGGCGCCCCGGATTCGGCTGCACGCAGCTGCCGATCGGCGCCGATTCCAGCATGATTTCCTTCCTGCCGCATTTCGCCAGCTGGCCGACGGCACCGGCGCAGGACCGGGGCAGCGCCATCGGCGCGAACGTGAAGATCCAGCTGCGCACCGAAGAGGCCGAACGGCTTGAAGCGCCGGTCTCGTTTGCCTTTGACGAGCGCACCTATGGCAATGGCACGCGCACCAGCGCCGTGCTGGTCGTGCGCGAGGGACAGGTCGTGGCCGAGCGCTATGCACTTGGCGTGGACCATGAGACGCCGCAGCGGACCTGGTCTGCCGGCAAGTCGATTGCGGCCACCGTGCTGGGCGCGGCCCGGCGCAACGGCCTGATCGACATCGATTACCCGGCGGTGATTGCCGACTGGAACAATGGCGCCGATCCGCGCCGGGCGATCACGATCCGCAACCTGATGCATATGGCGAGTGGTCTCGACAGCGGCGAGAGCGGTTCGCGCACCGACCGGATCTATTTCGGCGGCGGGCGGGTGGTCGACCAGGCGGCCAGCAAGGTGCTGGAAGCCATGCCGGGCACGCGGTTCAAGTATTCCAACAATGACACGCTGATCGCGATGCGCAGCCTGCGGGAATCGATGAAGGACGACAATGCGTTCCATCGCTTTCCCTATGAGGGCCTGCTGAACAAGATCGGCGCGGCGCACACGACGCTGGAGATCGACTGGAACGGCGATTTCATCGCCTCGAGCCAGGTCTGGTCAACGGCGCGCGACCTGGCCCGGGTGGGCCAGCTCTACCTGCAGGACGGGATGTGGGGCAATGAGCGCCTGCTGCCGGAAGGCTGGGCCGAGTTCGTGCGCACCCCGGCGCCGGCGCAACCGGAGAGCGGACCCGGCTATGGCGCGCAATTCTGGCTGATGAATGATGCACCGGGGATTCCCGAGGGCACGTTCTACATGGCGGGCAACCGGGGCCAGTATGTCGTGATCGTGCCGAGCATGAATGCGGTGATCGTGCGGCGCGGCTATGACGTGAATGGCGGGGCGCGGTTCGAGATCAATGATTTCACGCGGGACGTGCTGCTGGCCCTGCAGGCGGCGGATGACGAGCGCGCGGCGCTCAGGGCGCAGGCCGAGCGTGACGCCGAGCTGGAGAACATGTCGCCGAAAGAGCGCGCGAAGTTCCTCGCCGCGCAGGGCAGTAACGAACCGCAATGAAGGGGGAAGGCAGGGCCTTCGCCTTGCGCTAGGCTCGGTCGGCCATGCCCGACAGTGCCGCCCCCGTGTTTACCTTGCCCGAGCCCTTTGCGGGCTGGTTTGCCGCGCGTGGCTGGCGGGCGAGGCCGCACCAGCTGGCGCTGACCGAGGCGGCGCTGGCAGGCGAAAGCGCCTTGCTGATAGCGCCGACGGGCGGGGGCAAGACGCTGGCCGGGTTCCTGGCGAGCCTGATCGAGTTGAAGGACAAGGGCCGGCGGTCGAACACGGGCATCCCCGCCCTGCACACGCTGTATGTCTCGCCGCTGAAGGCGCTGGCGGTGGACGTGCAGCGCAACCTGATGGCGCCGGTGGGCGACATGGAACTCGACATCCGGATCGAGACGCGCACGGGCGACACGCCGAGCCATGTGCGCCAGAGGCAGCGGCGCACGCCGCCGGACGTGCTGCTGACGACGCCGGAACAGCTTGCCCTGTTCATTGCGTCGGACCATGCCAAGGATTTCTTTGCCGACCTGAAATGCGTGATCGTCGACGAGGTGCATGCGATGGCGGCCTCGAAGCGCGGCGACCTGCTGTCTCTGGGGCTCGCGACGCTTGGCAATTGGGCCCCGGCCTGCCGGTTCATCGGCCTGTCGGCGACCGTGAAGGAGCCGGAGGCCCTGGCGCGATGGCTGGCGCCGGAGGCGCGCATCATCCGGGCCGAGGGCGGGGTGTCGGCCGAAGTGGACATCCTTGTCTCGCGCGAGCGGATTCCCTGGTCGGGCCATTCCGGGCGGTTCGCCGTGCCGGAAGTGTATGAGGCGATCAAGAAATCCAGGATGGCGCTGGTGTTCGTGAACACGCGCAGCCAGGCCGAAGTCATGTTCCAGGAACTATGGCGGGTGAATGACGACAACCTGCCGATCGCGCTGCACCATGGCTCTCTGGCCAAGGACCAGCGTGTGCGGGTGGAAGCGGCGATGGCGGCGGGCCAGCTGAAGGCGGTGGTCTGCACCTCGACGCTCGATCTCGGCATTGACTGGGGTGAGGTGGACCTCGTGATCCAGATGGGCGCACCCAAGGGCGCGGCCCGGCTGGTCCAGCGGATCGGGCGGGCGAACCACCGCATGGACGAGGCGAGCCGGGCGGTGCTGGTGCCGACGAACCGGTTCGAGGTGCTCGAATGCCGGGCGGCAGAAGCGGCGGTCGAGGCGGGCGAGATAGACGGCGAGGGCCTGAGGCAGGGCTCGCTCGACGTGCTGGCGCAGCATGTCATGGGCCGGGCCTGCGGCGACGGGTTCGATCTTGCGCCGCTGCATGACGAGATCGTGCGGGCGGCGCCCTATGCGGATCTCGACTGGGAGACGTTCGAGCGGATCGTCGATTTCGTGGCGAGCGGCGGCTATGCGCTGAAGACTTATGACCGGTTCCACCGGATCGTACGGCGGCCCGACGGGCGCTGGGTGGCGCGCACGGCGCAGGACGCTCAGCAGCACCGGATGAATGTCGGGGCGATTGTCGAGGCGGTGCAATTGTCGGTGCGGCTGGCGAGTTTCGTGGGGAAGGGGGCGGGCGCGCCCGGCGAGAAGCGGGCGGTGCGGGCGGGCCGCAAGCTGGGCGAGATCGAAGAGTATTTCATCTCGACCCTGGTGCCGGGAGATACGTTCCTGTTCGGCGGCGAAGTGCTGCGCCTGATCGGCGTCGAGGGGCTCGACGTGCTGACGGTTCGGGCGGTGGGCGAGAAGCCCGCGATACCGTCCTATAATGGCGGGAAATTCCCGCTGACGACCTTCCTCGCCGAACGGGTGCGCCAGATGATCCACGACCCGGCGCAGTGGGAGGCTCTGCCCGGCCCGGTGCGGGAATGGTTCGCGGCGCAGGCGCGCCGGTCGAGCATTCCGCCGCCGGATCACCTCCTGGTCGAGACCTTCCCGCGCGGGGACCGGCATTACATGGTCTGCTATCCGTTCGAGGGGCGCCTCGCGCACCAGACGCTGGGCATGCTGCTGACCCGGCGGCTGGAGCGGATGGGCGCCAAACCGCTGGGCTTTGTCGCGAGCGAATATGCACTGGCCGTGTGGGCGATGGAGGACATGGCCGGGCTCGACATGGGCGACCTGTTCCATCCGGACATGATGGGTGACGATCTGGAAGCCTGGCTGGACGAGAGCGCGCTGATGAAACGGACCTTCGCCCATTGCGCGCAGGTGTCGGGCCTGATCGCGCGCAACCTGCCGGGCAAGGAGAAGAATTCGCGGCAGGTGAGCTTTTCCAGCGACCTGATCTATGACGTGCTGCGCAGCCACGAGCCGGACCATATCCTGTTGCAGGCGGCGCGGCAGGATGCGGCGACGGGCCTTCTGGATGTGCGGCGCCTGTCGGACATGCTGGTGCGCATACGCGGCAAGATCGACCACAACACGCTGGACCGTATCAGCCCGTTCGCCGTGCCGGTGATGCTGGAAATGGGCCGCGAGCCGGTGTTCGGCGCCTCGGTTCAGGATGCGGTGCTGGGCGAGGCGGAGAGCGATCTCGTGCGCGATGCGATGGGCTAGGCGGTTGGAGAGGCTCAGGATGAGCGCTTCGGGGGTGTGGATTCCGGGTTTGACCGAGACCGCAATGCGGGCCACTTTCGCGCGATGACCGCGCTTGCTGCCCGCCCTTCCGAAACGCTGCTGCACCTTGGCGGCGAGATGCTGCGACCGCTGCCGGAAGGCGCGCTGTGGTGGGCCGCCGAGCGGGTGCTGGTCGTGTCCGACCTGCACCTTGAAAAGGGCAGCGCCTATGCCGCGCGAGGGCAGATGCTGCCGCCTTATGATACCGGCGCGACGCTGGATCTGGTCGAACGGCTGTGTGCGGCGCTGGCGCCGAAGACGGTGATCTCGCTGGGCGACAGTTTCCATGACCGGGCGGCCGAGCTGCGCCTGCCGGAGGCCTATGCGGCGCGGATCAAGGCGCTGACCGGTGCGCATGACTGGGTCTGGGTGGAAGGCAACCATGATCCCGATCCGCCAGCCTATCTGGGCGGACGCGCGGCGAAAATCCTGCGGATCGGCAGCCTCGTGTTCCGGCACGAGCCGACGGGCGAGGCGGGCGAGATTGCCGGGCACCTGCATCCGGCGGCCAAGGTGAAAGGGCGCGGGCGCATGGTGCGGCGGCGCTGTTTCGCCAGCGACGGGGCCCGGCTGGTGATGCCGGCCATGGGCGCCTTCACCGGCGGGCTGAATGTGCTGGACGATGCCTTCGGGGCGCTGTTCCCGGAAGGCCTGATGGCGTTCGCGCTCGGCGGCGAGCGCGTGTTTGCCGTGTCGGCGAAAAGCCTCGTGCCGGATGTGGCGAATGGCGCGCGGTGGCGGCTCTAGCCCGACCAGGCGACACCGAGGACGATGCGGCCGGTGATCATGGCGATGAAGACAAGCAGGATGGCGATCCACACGCCGAGCACGCCGGCCGTGATGCGCCAGCGCTCGGGCGGCAGGCCCTGCAGCAGGAAGGCCGCGATGCCGGCGATATTGATGCAGACAAGGTCGTTGGCAAAGAGGAACAGGCAGCGCAGGGCCAGACCGACATCGCCCTGCCCGAAATAGAGTCCTGCGGCTGACAACGGCGGCACGAGGGCGACGGCGATCATGACGCCGACCAGGGACGCCGAGGCGCCCTTGTTGAGAGCCATCACGCCGGCGGCGCCAGAGGCGAGGGCAAGGGCGATGTCGCCGAGATGGACGATGGTGCGGCTGTAGAGTTCCGGCGTGCGCGGATCGAAGTCGATTGCGAGGCCGAGCAGGGCGGTGAAGACGAGCACGCTGGCGGCGCCGATAAAGAGCGTGCGGCCGGCGCGCCAGGCGAGCGCGCCGTTGCCGACCGTGGCGGCAAGGGCGAGGGACAGGGTGGGGCCGAGCAGGGGGGCGATGACCATGGCGCCGATGACGATGGCGGTCTGGCCGCTGCGCATGCCCAGCGCGGCGATGAGCGCCGAGAGGATGACCGTGACCAGGTATTCCGGCGTCAGGGCGATGGAATCGACGACATCGTCATAGATCTCGTCGGTGCTGCGCCGGTCGCGGCTGAGGAAGCGCTCGATCGGGGTGGGCGGACGCACGGGTTCGCCTGCGTCTGTCCCGGCCACCTCCGGTTCCTCCAGCGGCGGGACGACGGCCTGCAATTCGACCACCATGGCCACGAAGCCCTCATTGTCCTGAAGCGCCAGGCTGAGGCGTTTGAGCAGGTTCTCGACATCATGGCTGACAAGGATGGCGGAGAATTTCTCGCGCCCGTCGGGCACGGTTTCCTGCCAGACGCGGGCGCTGCAGCTTTCGAGGATGCTGCGGGTCTCGGCGACGTCCACATCCTGGACAAAGACTTCGACAAGGCGTGATGACATGGCGGCGGACTCTCAAGGGTGGGCGTTTGTCCAGATTAGACGGGTCGACTGCAAGACGCCTACGCGGGACACTACGTACATGTCCGCGCGCGCCCAACGAGCCGGCAAGGCCCGTTCAGGTTGCTTGACAGTAGGATTATATACCCATTATCCATGGGGTCGGACAGAACAGGGCCGTTTGCCATGCAGCACAGGGATATCTGGCGGGGAATAGACCAGCTGGCAGCGCATCATGGCCTGTCGGCCTCGGGCCTTGCGAAACGCGCGGGACTTGACCCGACGGCGTTCAACCCTTCCAAGCGTGAAGGCGCCGACGGGCGGCCGCGCTGGCCGTCGACAGAGAGCCTTGCGCGCGTGCTGGAGGCTGTCGGCAGCGGGTTCGATGATTTTGCCGCCCTGGTGGAGGGCCGTCGCGGCGGCCTCGCGCCGCTGATCGGCTTTGCGCAGGCCGGGCAGGACGGCTTCTTCGACGATGCGGGCTTCCCGGTTGGCGGCGGCTGGGAAGAGGTGCGGTTCCCGGGCCTCGGCGACGAGCCGGTCTATGCGCTGCAGATCAGCGGCGATTCCATGGAGCCGGCCTATCGCGCGGGCGACCGGATCATCGTCGCGCCGGGCGCCGAGGTGAAGCCGGGCGACCGGGTGGTGGCGAAGACGACAGGCGGCGAAGTGATGGCCAAGGTGCTGGCGCGGCGCAATGCGCGCACGGTGGATCTGGCCTCGCTGAACCCGGACTATCCGATGCGCAGTTTCAAGCCGAACGAGATCGCCTGGATCGGGCGCATCCTGTGGGCGAGCCAGTAGGGCATGACATATCTCATTCTCAAGGCGCTTGTGTCCGGCATCCTGATCGCGGCGGTGTCCGAGATTGCCAAGCGCAGTCCCGGGTTCGGGGCGCTGGTCGCCTCGCTGCCGCTTGTGTCCGTGCTGGGCATGATCTGGCTGTGGCGCGACAAGCCGGACGTGGCCAATATGGCCGATCATGCCAGTGCTACGTTCTGGTATGTGTTGCCGTCGCTGCCGATGTTCCTGCTGATCCCGGCCCTGTTGCGGCAGGGGTGGGGATTCTGGCCGTCACTGGTGGCGGGATGCCTGCTGACAATAGCGCTCTACCTGCTGATGACGTGGATCGGCCCGCGATTCGGGCTCAGGCTGTGACTGCCGCATTCCCGAGGGAGAGGGGACACGTTTTGCACATGACGCCCGGGAAGTGCTTTGCATGTTCCGCGAAAGCAGGTGAATAGGCCGACATGACCGATACGCCCTATGACGAACCCACACCGCAAGTCTCGCTGGACCCCGATGACTGGGACGCCTTCCGCGCGCAGGCGCAGCGCATGCTGGACGCCGCCATCGACCGGATGCAGGCGAGCCGGCAGGGCCGCGTGTGGACCGAACTGCCCGATGAGATCAAGGATACGCTGAAGGCGCCGCTGCCCCGCGAGGGCTGGGGCACAGAGGACGTGATCAGCCGGATGGAGACCCTGTTGCCCTATGGCGCGGGAAATACCAATCCGCGCTTCTTCGGCTGGGTGCACGGTTCCGGCACGCCGTCGAACATCCTGGCCGAAATGGCGGCGTCGTCGATGAATGCCAATGTCGGCGGGCGCGACCATGGCGCGATCTATGTCGAGAAACAGGTGATCCGCTGGTGCCGGGAGCTGTTCGAATTTCCGGACACCGCCAGCGGCATTGTCGTGTCGGGCACGTCGATGGCGACGATCATTGCGATCAAGGTGGCGCGGGATGCGCGCCTGAACTTTGCCAGCCGCAAGGACGGCGTCTGCGGGCATGGCCTGGTCGGCTATACGTCGACCGAGACGCATTCCTGTGTGGCGCGGGCGTTCGACCTGGTCGGCCTCGGCACGGATGCCCTGCGGCGCATTCCGGCGAATGACCGGTTCGAGATCGACATGGACGCGCTGAAGGCGGCGATTGCGAAGGACCGCGCAGACGGGCTGACGCCGTTCGTCGTGATCGGCACGGCGGGAACCGTGAATGTCGGTGCGATCGATCCGCTGGACGCGCTCGCCGACCTCGCGAAGGACGAAAACCTCTGGTTCCATATCGATGGCGCGTTTGGCGCGCTGGGCGTGCTGTCAGAGCGGGCGCAGGGCCGGCTGACCGGGATCAAGCGCGCGGACTCGCTGGCCTTTGATTTCCACAAATGGATGCACGTCAATTACGATGCCGGTTTTGCGCTGATCCGGGACGAGACGCTGCACCGCGCTGCCTTCACCGACCGGCCGGATTACCTGAAAGCGAAGGAACGCGGGCTGGCGGGTGGCAACCCGTGGCCGGTGGAATACGGGCCGGAACTGTCGCGCGGATTCCGGGCGCTGAAAGTGTGGGCGCAGCTGGCCGAGTTCGGCACCGAACGGCTGGGGCAGATGATCACACGCAACTGCTACCAGGCGTCCTATCTGGGCGAGCAGGTGGCGAGGACGCCGGGACTGGAATTGCTGGCGCCGGTGGCGCTGAACATCTGCTGCTTCCGGCATGTCGTCGATGGCCTGACGGGCCCTGTGCTGGACGCAATGAACGACGAGATCGTGATCCAGTTGCAGGAGCAGGGGATTGCGGCGCCGTCCACCACGCAGCTGCGCGGCCGGACGGCGATCAGGGTGAACATCACCAATCACCGCACGGCGCGCAAGGACCTCGACATATTGCTGACCGAGATCGTGCGGATCGCCGCGTCGCCGGATGTGGCGGCGGTGCGGGAGGCGGCCCTGAGCGCGCCCGAGGGCTGAGGCCTACCAGTAGGTTTCCATGATCTCTTTCGCCCAGCCGGGTTCGCGCATTTTCCCACGCGGCTGGAAGCCGGACATGACAGGCTTGATGTCGAGCACCGGCGTGCCGTCGATCGCGTCGAGGCCCTTGATATGGAGCACGGTGCCATCGACGGAGAGAATCTCGCAGACCGTGGCGCCGAGGCGGTTGGGGCGGTTCTTGCCGCGCTGGGCGAAGATGCCGATCTTCGGCCAGTCCGTGTTGCCGCGCGGATAGCGCGCGCCGGTGACAATCTTGGCGTCGGGCACCTTGTCGAACAGGAAGATCACTTCGGCATGGGAGAAGGTTTCCAGCCCCATCAGGGCTTCGGCATCGAACAGGGCGGTGTCGAGTTCAATGCGGGCGGGGACGGAATCCCAGTCATCATCGATGGCGTCTGCCCGGTCGCAGCGGACGTGGCCGACCGGTTTCATCAGGAACGGATCAGGCATCGTGCATCTCCTTGAAAAATGGGGCAGATACAAGCTTACCGGGAAATCCGGAAATGGCCTATCCTGTCGATTCTCGCTTGCCGCTGAGTCAAAGAAGCGTCACAAACGCTGACCATGGATTGGGGCAAATTGAAATCCTTTCACGCGGCAGCCGAAGCAGGCAGCCTGACGTCCGCAGGCGAACGCCTCGGGATATCGCAGTCGGCTGTGTCGCGCCAGATTGCGGCGCTGGAGGAGCAGCTGGGCGTGTCCCTGTTCCAGCGCCATGCGCGCGGTCTGGTGATGACCGATAGCGGGCATACGCTGTTCCGGTCGACGATGGAGATGGCGGCGGCCGCCGCGATGGCCGGCACCGCGCTCAAGGACCAGCAGGAAACCCCGCAGGGCGAGCTGATCGTGTCGGCGCCGGTGGCGTTCGGGTCGACCTGGCTGGTGCCGCGCCTCGGCAGCTTTTCGCGCAAACATCCGGACCTGCATCTCGACCTGCGTCTGGAAGACCGGGAATATGACCTGCTGAAGCTGGAAGCCGAATGCGCGATCCGGCTGTGGGCGGCAGACAAGGCCGACCTGATCCAGCGCAAGCTCGGCACCGTGGCGACGAGCCTCTATGCCTCGCCGGAATACCTGAAGCAGAAAGGCGTGCCGCGCACGCCGCAGGATCTCGATAATCACCGTATCATTGCCTATGGCGACGAAAGCTCGCTGCTCAACGTGATGAGCTTTGCCTGCCGGGTCGGCCGCGATGACAGCCCGCCGCGCCCGGCGTCACTGAAATTGAACAATGTCTTCGCCATGCTGCGGGCCGTCGATGCCGGGCTCGGCATTGCCGATGTGCCCGATTACATGGCGAGCGCGATGCCGCGGCTGGTGAAAGTGCTGCCAGACCATGTCGGACCGATCTTCGATCTCTACTTCGTCTATCCGAGCGACCTGCGCCGATCGAAGCGCGTGGCGGCGTTCCGCGACTTCGTGACCGCCGAGACGGAGCCGCTGCGGCGGCCATCCATGCACCAGAGTTAATATTACGGTTTTGTAAAATGCATATTTGCATGGGTGAGCTGCTGTCATGCAGGTTGCACCGCAGGCTACAATCCCTATTTAGCCTGTATGCCAAGGGCCCCGGGCATTTCCCAATCCCCTCCGATTGGGCGTTTCCTCCCCCCTTCGGGGCCCGATACTCAAACCCGGCGCGTTCATTCGCAGCCGGGTTTTTTTTGCTTTGGATTTGGGGCGCAGGCGCGCCGCGCGCATGGGTTTCCATCGCACGGGGGGCCGTCCTTCGATTTTGCTCAGGATGAGCCGCTGAGGCGGCCTGTTGCTCGATGCTAGCCCGGTTCGGGCGGGGGCTGGAGTTTGTAGAAGGCGGCCTCGTTGAAGAAGCGCAGGTCGGCTTTGACCTCAGGCAGGAGCCGCTTGCGGTTGATGCCGGGGATTTTCAGGAAGGCGAAGGCGACCGGACGCGGATGGCCTTTGGCCTTGCGCCGGGCGATCCAGCGGGCGAGGCGTTTAGCGTGGGCGTCCGGCTGGTCGATGACCGCCTGAAGAGCGCGGATACGGGCGAGCAGCGGCGCGCCGGTTTTCGGCCGGGGCACGCGCACGGGTTTCGGCGGCCTGGGCGGCTCGGTGAAGAAGCGGATGCGCGGGCCAGTCTTCTTCGGGCCGGGGCCGAGGGGCTCGGTGAAGCGGAATGTCACTGTCCGACCGTCCCGGCGTCCTGCGACCGGGACCGGGATGGGGCTGGCTGAGGCGCCGGCTTTCGCCGGGGGGACGGTGACGTCTGGCGCCATCAGGTAGAGCAGGCGCCGTGCCATGGCTTCGGCGGGCTTGAGGACGAGGAGCGCCCTGGCGGCGAGGCCGCGCGGCAGGGGGATCGCGTCGAGCCCCAGGATGTGCCGCGCCATGGCCACGAGGCTGGCAATGCGCAGCCAGCCTTCCGGCGCGAGATGGTCGATATCCTGTTGGTCGAGCGGGAACATGGCCCCCATCATGCCACAGATCTGGCGGGGGCGGAGAGGCGGGGCGCCTGTCCTCGGGAATCAGCCCCCGGTCATGTGGCTGTAGAAGATCGAGACACCGATGGCGACAAGGACGAGTCCGCCGCCGATTTCGGCGCGCTGGCCGAAGCGGACACCGAGCGCCGGGCCGATGGAAAAGCCGAGCGCACTGATGAGGAAAGACGTGAGGCCGATGGCGAGGGCGAGCCAGGCGCTGGTGCCGGCAAGCGCCATGGCGACGCCGACAGCGGCGGCATCGATACTGGTGGCGATGGCGGTGACAATGGTGCCGAGCGCCGTATTGCGGCGGGGCAACGCGCTGTCAGCCGAGACCTCGTCAGGCTCGGCGCGCAGGCCTTCGCGGATCATGAGCGTGCCGATGGCGGCGAGCAGGACCAAGGCGATCCAGTGGTCGAAAGCCTCGGCATAGGCAGCGACGCTGTAGGCGAGCCACCAGCCGATCAGGAACATCAGCCCTTCGCTCAGCCCGAAGACCGATCCGACGCGGACAGCCTGAAGCGCATTGTGCGTGCGCTGCTGGGCGCCGCGTGCGAGGGCGGCGGCGAAGGCGTCCGTCGACAAAGCGAGGCAGACGAGGGCGAGGGTCAGGATTTCATGCATCGCGGCGCGGGTTCCTCAGCAGGTCCGCTACGCGTTGTCATGAAATGGGCCGGGGCGCTAGAGGTTGGCGCGCAGCATCCAGGCGGTTTTTTCGGCGATGTCGGCGCGGCGAGTCATCAGGTCAACGGTGACGATGTCCTCGTTTTTCTCGGCAATCTTGAGGCCGATCTTGGCCGCCCGGCTGATCGCTTCATGGCCTTTGACGAGATTGGATATCATCGCGTCGGCATCCGGCACGCCATTATCCGGCTTGATGGTCGCTTCTTCCAGCATTTCGGACGATGAACCGGGCGCGAAATGGCCCAGGGCGCGAATGCGTTCGGCGATCTCGTCGAGCGCGGTCCACAGCTCTGTGTACTGGGTCATGAACATGGCGTGCAGCGCGTTGAAGCGCGGGCCGGTGACGTTCCAGTGGTAGCCGTGGGTCTTGACGTAGAGCGCATAGGTTTCGCCGAGCAGGACGCGCAGGGCGCTGGCCGAGGATTCGCGGGATTTTTCGTTGAGGCCGATATCGATTGGCATGTCTTTCTCCTGTTTGCGTATAGGTTATACGCAAGACTTGGGCATTCGATCCCCATAATACCAATCGATACGTAGTCGTAGTGTTATAGGGGCAATCTATACCAAATCCGCGCTGCCGCGCTGCACCGATGAAAGAAGGGGCGGACGAACGCGAAACGGCCAGATCGCAAGCGAATACAGGCGGCTTGCTCATCTTTCCCGGCTAAACCATAGTGCCAAGGGGCTCAAAACCGTGGGGTCCATGCCAAGGTCCGAGGGTGCCCGTGCCGACACAAACAGCGAAAAATTTCTCCAACCAGACCTGGCTCGTCACGCCCGACCTGCTCGGGGTGCTCAATAATGATGGATATTTCGAAGGGACGAATCCTGCCTGGTTTGTAACGCTCGGATGGCGCCCGGAAGACATCGAAAGCCGGCAGTTTTTCGATTTCATCCATCCCGACGACATGGCCAAGACGGAAGCCGCGTTTGCGGCGATCAAGAAGGGCCTGCCCGTCCTCATGTTCGAGAACCGTTACCAGCACAAGGATGGCAGCTATCGGTGGTTGTCGTGGAACGCGGTGCCGGAAGGCGACCTGTGTTATTGCAGTGCCCGGGATATCACGCAGGATCACAAAAATCGTACGGCGCTGTCGAACCGCGAAGAAGAAGCGCGCTTTCGCGAACAATTCATCGCCGTGCTGGGGCACGACCTGCGCAACCCGCTCAGCGCGGTTGCCTCGGCGATCCGCATCGCGGCGCGAGAACCGCAGTCGGAGCGTGTCCGGGCCGTGCTCGAATCGGCCAATGGATCGATCACGCGCATGGCGGGGCTGATTGACGACCTGATGGATTTTGCGCGCTCGCGGCTGGGCGAGGGGATTGTGATCGACAGGGTGGCGGCGACGTCGCTGGCTGACTCCCTGCGCGTTTCAGTTGACGAAATTCGCATGGCAAACCGGCAGGTCGTGATTGAAAACGTGTTCGATTTCGAGGAAAGCCTGCACTGCGACCCGGCCCGCCTGCAGCAATTATTGTCCAACCTGCTGGCCAATGCCGTGACGCATGGTGAGGAAAGCCGGCCGATTGTCGTGCGTGCCGAGGATGATGCCGGAGACTTCCGCCTGTCGGTGACCAATTCCGGCAAGACGATTCCCGCCAATGTCATGGACAGCCTGTTCAAGCCGTTCGTGCGCGGCGCTGTCAGCGATTCCCTGCAGGGACTCGGTCTCGGGCTCTTCATCGCGAGCGAGATTGCGCGGGCGCATGGCGGCCAGCTTCGCGCCGAGTCCCGTGCGAATCAAACAACGTTCGAATTCCGGATGCCCCGCTAAGGCCTCCGGCCGCCTGACGTGCCTATGCCAAAGCGGCGCAGAAGCGCTGGATCCGGGCGAGCGCTTCGGTCAGGGCCTTGGTTGACGTGGCATAGGAAATCCGGAAGGCCGGGGACATGCCGAACGCCGCGCCGAACACGACGGCGACCTTTTCCGTTTCCAGCAATTCGGTGGCGAAATCCTCGTCCGTCTTGATCACATTGCCGGATGGCGCGGTCTTGCCGATGACACCGGCGCAGGACGGATAGACATAGAAGGCGCCTTCCGGCGTCGGGCAGTGCAGGCCGGCGCATTTGTTGAGGCCGGCAACGACCATGTCGCGGCGCTGCTGGTAGACGGCGCGGCGCTCGGCCATGAAATCCTGCGGGCCGTTGAGCGCTTCGACGGCGGCATACTGGCTGATCGAGCAGGGATTGGACGTGGTCTGGCTGATCACCTTGCCCATCGCCTTGATCAGCTTTTCGGGCCCGGCGGCATAGCCGATGCGCCAGCCGGTCATGGCATAGGCCTTGGAGACGCCGTTCATGGTCAGTGTGCGGTCGTAGAGGGCGGGTTCGACCTGGGCGATCGTCCAATAGTCGAAATCGTCATACACGAGGTGTTCGTACATGTCGTCGGTGAGGATCCAGACGTGCGGATGGCGCAGCAGCACCTCGGCGAGGCCGCGCAGCTCGGCCTTGGTATAGGCAGCGCCGGTCGGGTTCGATGGCGAGTTGAGGATGATCCAACGCGTGCGGGGCGTGATGACGGCGTCCAGTGCCTCGGGCGTCAGCTTGTAGTTCGAGTTCGGTCCGCAGGGCGCGATGACGGGTTCGCCGCCGGCCATGAGCACCATTTCCGGGTAGGAGACCCAGTAGGGCGCGGGCACGATGACTTCGTCGCCCGGGTTCAGCGTGGCGAGGAGCGCATTATAGATGACCGGCTTGCCGCCCGGGGCGACATGGACCTGGGACGGCTTGTAGGTGAGGCCGTTCTCGCGGGCGAACTTGGCGCAGATCGCCTCTTTCAGTTCCGGAATGCCGTCGGCTGGCGTGTACTTGGTCTTGCCCGTGCGGATCGCTTCGATGGCGGCGTCCTTGATATTGTCCGGTGTATCGAAATCCGGTTCGCCGGCGCCGAGGCCAATCACGTCATGCCCGGCGCGCTTGAGTTCCGCCGACTTGGTCGTGACGGCGATCGTGGCGGACGGCTTGACGCGCGCGAGGGCGTCGCTGAGGCGGATATCTGCGGACATTATCTGTGTATCCCGAAGTGGAGATTGCGCTGGTTGTGCAGGCTTGGCCTTAGTCTGCGCGGGCCATTGGGGCAAGCTTTTCCCCAATCCGGCGCCATGCGGCGGCGGGACGCAGGGCCTTGCCGCCTGAGCGCCGATTGCTGCGGAATTTTGCCGATTGCGTAAATTTTACCGGATATCTTTATCAGAATTTCAACCATGACTGCGAAAATACAACATCGTCGACCCGGTTTCATGCCCGGTCACCAGACTTGAAGGAATGCCCGGAGACCATGGTCTCATCGTCAAACGCCGCTTTCATGGAAAACCTGTGGAACATGATCGTCCGTCACGCCCAGAGCGGGGCGCATGAATTCTCGATCTGGACCGCCCGGCTCAGCGATGGCGAGCGAGTCGTGGGCCTGTGCGTGTTTGCCCTGACCATCCTGCTCCTGATGATGAGGCCCAAGAAGAAGCGCAAGACACCGCGCGGGAAAGGCACGCAATTCGTGTTCGCCCTGGCGATTGTCATGATTTTCGGTTTTGGCGCCGGCTGGCTCTTCGAGGACAATGCCGGCGTGGGCGAATTCGTTTCGACGCTGTTCTAGGCCTCGCATCGGCGGCGCGCAGGCGCTATCTGTAGGACCATGGAATCGCAGGACAATGACACACCCACGCTTCGCGGCGTCGATGTCATCAAGGACAATCTGAAACGGCTGCCCGGCCGGCCCGGTGTCTATCGCATGTTCGGCGATGGCGGCGAGGTCCTGTATGTCGGCAAGGCGCGCGACCTGAAGGCGCGCGTGTCCAATTATGCGCGCCTGGGCGGGCATACGCAGCGGATCGCGCGGATGATCATGATGACGCGGCGCATGGAGTTCGTGGTCACCGAAAGCGAGACCGAGGCGCTGCTGCTGGAAGCGAGCCTGATCAAGAGCCTGAAGCCGCGTTTCAACGTGCTGCTGCGCGACGACAAGTCGTTTCCCTATATCCTGATCCGGCGCAATCACGCGGCGCCGCAAATCAAGAAGTATCGCGGCGCCAAGCATAATGAGGGCGACTATTTCGGCCCGTTCGCCAGCGCCGGCGCGGTGATGCAGACGCTGGACACGCTGCAGAAGGCCTTCCTGCTGCGGACCTGCGAGGACAGCGTGTTCAATGCCCGTACGCGGCCCTGCATGCTGCACCAGATCAAGCGCTGTTCGGCGCCATGCGTGGGGCTGATCTCGAAGGAGGATTATACCGAACTGGCCGATGAGGCAGCCGACTTCCTGCGCGGGAAGGGGGCCGACCTGCAAAAGCGCCTGGCGGCGGAAATGGATGCCGCTGCCGAGGCGATGGAATTCGAGACGGCAGCGCGCCTGCGCGACCGGATACGGGCGCTGGCGCATGTGCGCGCGACGCAGGACGTGAACCCGGACGGGCTGGAAGAGGCGGACGTGTTCGCCATCGCCATGGAGGGCGGGGTGTCCTGCGTGCAGGTCTTCTTCATCCGCGCCGGGCAGAACTGGGGCGCGACCGCGCACTATCCGCGCCATGACAGCGAGCAGACAATGGAAGAAGTGCTCGCAGCCTTCCTGGTGCAATTCTATGACAAGCGCCCGCCACCGAAACTGATCCTCGTCAACGAGATGCCGGAACAGGCCGACCTGATCGGCGAGGCGCTGGAACTGAAGGTCGACCGCAAGATCGAGATAAGACGGCCCGAACGCGGCTCGAAACGCGACCTGGTCGAGCAGGCGAGCCGCAATGCCGCCGAGGCGGTAACCCGCAAGCTGGCCGAGACGGCGAGCCAGGCGCGGCTGCTGGACGAGGTGCAGAAAGTGTTCGAGCTGGAGAGCGTGCCCCAGCGGATCGAGATCTACGACAATTCGCACATCCAGGGATCGAACGCTGTGGGCGGCATGGTCGTGGCCGGGCCGGACGGATTCATCAAGCAGGCCTATCGCAAGTTCAACATCAAGGACGAGACGATCGAGCCGGGCGACGATTACGGCATGATGCGCGAGGTGATGCGGCGGCGGTTCGCGCGCGGCCTGAAGGAAAAGGCGGTCGGCAATGACCGCAACTGGCCGGACCTCGTTCTGATCGATGGCGGCCTCGGGCAGCTGAACGCGGTGCTGGAGGCGCTGGCCGAACTGGGCCTCGGGCCCGACGATGTGACGCTGGTATCGATTGCCAAGGGCGTTGACCGCAATGCCGGGCGCGAACAATTCTTCCGGCCGGGGCGGGCGCTGTTCAAGCTGCCGGAGACGGCACCGGTGCTGTATTACCTGCAACGCCTGCGCGACGAGGCGCACCGCTGGGCCATCGGCGCCCACCGGGCCAAGCGATCGGCCGATATCGTGCGGTCGCCGCTGGACGAGATCGAGGGCATCGGCCCGACGCGCAAGAAGGCGCTGCTGCAATATTTCGGCTCGGCACGCGGCGTGTCGCGGGCGAAAGTGGCGGACCTGATGGCGGTCGAGGGGGTCAATGAATCCCTTGCCGAACGCATTTACGGGCATTTCCACAGCGGCTAGGGCCCGGACGCCGTGACAGTTGCAGTCACGGGCCATCCGGTTGATGATCCCGGAAACGGTTCCGGGAGGCTCCAGATGAAAATCACGCCGCTGCGTATGATCTCGTTCGCCATTGTCGCCTTTGTCGCGGTCAGCTTCCTGGGCGGGTCAGGGGTGTGGGCGGTGCTCGGGCTCGCGCCCGACCTGACGATCGAGGGCGAGGCGCCGATCGTGCGCCCGTTGCCGGATGGTGCGGGAGAGGCATGGGCGTCCTATGGGGGTGACAAGGGGGGCGCGCGGTATGCGGCGGTGGCTGCGGTCACGCCGGACAATGTCCAAGACCTCGAGATTGCCTGGACTTTTCACACGGGGGCCTTCGATGGGCGCGAGGCGGCGCGGAGCGATGCCGCCTTCGAGGCGACGCCGATCCTGGTCGAGGGATCTCTCGTCTTCTGTACGCAGTTCCAGGATGTGATCGCGGTCGATCCCGGCACCGGCACGGAGCGCTGGCGCTACAGCCCGGGTGTCGACACAACCAGCAATCCGGCGAACCAGTTCACCTGCCGGGGCGTGTCCTACTGGCAGGACCACGCTGTGGAAACGGGCGCTGCGTGTGCGTCGCGCCTGTACGTGGCGACGCTGGATTCGCGGCTGATTGCACTGGATGCGCGGACGGGCGCGCCGTGTACGGACTTTGGTGATGGCGGTACGGTGAACGTCAAGCCGAGCATGGACCTGCGCTGGCCGGGCGAATACCAGATCACGTCGGCACCGGCGATCATCGGCGATACGGTGGTCACGGGATCGGCGATCAGCGACAATCTGCGCACCCAGGCGCCGCTGGGCACGGTGCATGCCTTCGATGCGCGCACGGGTGCGCCGAAATGGCGGTTCAATCCGGTGCCGCAGGACCTGGCCGACCCGGCGCAAGCGACCTGGGCAGACGGATCGGCAGCGCGGACCGGGCATGCAAATGTCTGGTCGACAATCTCGGTCGACGAGGCGCGCGGCCTTGTCTTCCTGCCGACGTCGAGCCCGAGTCCCGATTATTTTGGCGGCAACCGCGTCGGCGACAATCGCTATGCCAATTCGGTCGTGGCGCTGAATGGCGAGACCGGGGACGTGGTGTGGAGTTTCCAGACCGTGCACCATGATCTCTGGGATTTCGACCTGCCGGCCCAGCCCGGCCTCTACCAGGTCTGGCGTGATGGCGCTCTGCACGACGTGGTGGCGCAGGTGACCAAGTCGGGTCTCCTGTTCGTGCTGGATCGCGACACGGGCGAGCCCTTCCTGCCGGTCGAGGAGCGGGCGGTGCCGCAAGGGGCTGTTGCGGGCGAGGTTCCGTCACCGACGCAGCCCTTCCCGGCCGTGACGCCGAACATCGTGCCGAACACGCTGGAGCCGGGCGACGCATTCGGCATCACGCTGTGGGACAAGATGGCGTGCGCGAAGCAGATCAGGGCGTTGCGCGGCGACGGCCTGTTCACGCCGCCGACCGAGCAGGGCACGCTTGCCTATCCGTTCCAGGGCGGCGGCGCGAACTGGGGCAGTACGGCCTATGACCCGGCGCGCAACCTCCTGGTCGTCAACATGAGCTCGATCGGAGCCTTCGTGAGACTGACGAAGAAAGATGGCGACGAAGCCAAGACCTACGCATTGGACGATGATGCCGAATATGCGCCGATGGAAGGCGCGCCCTATGGCATGACCCGGGGCGTGCTGATGTCGCCGCTGGGCCTGCCGTGCACGCCGCCGCCCTGGGGCGTGATTGCGGGCATCAGCCTGGATACGGGCGAGATCGTCTGGCGCCAGACCATCGGCACGACACAGGACCTGGCACCGGGCGGCCTGGCGCTGAAGATCGGCACGCCGAATATTGGCGGCCCGATGATCACGTCGTCCGGCCTCGTGTTCATCGGTGCGACCATGGACGACTACCTGCGCGCATTCGATGTTTCGACCGGACGCGAGCTGTGGAAGGGGCGCCTGCCGGCGGGCGGCCAGGCAACGCCGATGAGCTATGAACATGACGGCCGGCAATACGTCGTGATCGCGGCGGGCGGGCACAGCTCGCTGGGCACGAAACAGGGCGATACGCTGGTGGCGTTCGCGCTGCCGGACTAGGCGGGCCAGGCCTGCACACATGCGAAATGGGCCGGCCGACACAGGGATCACATGCCTGTCGAGCAGGGATTCTTAACGTCGATGCGCGAGCATGCCGGCATGGCAAAAGGCAGGGCTCTCGGTGGCCCGGCATTGCAGCAACGGTCGAATATTGTCACATTAGCGTCATGAAACATACGGGTACCAGCCTGAAACAGGAGATAGCCGACTTTGTGCGGGGCGTCTGGCTGCGTCCGCCGACGGCGCAGCAAGTGGCTGCGCTGTGCTGGCGGCGGGCGGGCGAGGGTCATGAAGTGCTGCTGGTCACGACGCGGGGGCGGGGCCAGTGGATGGTGCCCAAGGGCTGGCCGAAGACGGATACGCCGGATGCCGAGATGGCGGGGGTGGAAGCTTATGAGGAGGCAGGTGCGCGCGGCAGCGTGAACCCGGACCCGGTGGGCCGCTTCCATTTCGAGAAGCGGATCGGCCCCGGTACCGTCATGGAATGCGTGGCTACTGTGTATGCGCTGGAGGTCAGCGGGCTCGACCCCGAATTCCCGGAATGCGGCCAGCGCCAGGTCGGCTGGTTTTCGCCAGGCGAGGCGGCGGCCAAGGTTTCATCGCCCGAACTGAGCGAGCTGCTGACCCGGTTCGAACCCTGAGCGCCGGACATTAGCCTACAAAATTCCTCCTAAAATCTGTCTCCGAATCCTGTCAGGCAGCGGAAAGCCGTGCTAACGCGCGACCTTCACGCGGCCCAGGAAGACGGACACCCAAGCGACATGCCCCAGACCAGCGGAATGAAACCGACCCTCGACAAGGACCTCTCGAAGGTCGGGCAAATCGAACAAGCCTCCCATTCGGTCGCGCGCACGCTGCTGATGCCGGGCCTGGCCCTGGTTTTCATTGCCGTGTGCGCGGTGTTCGCGACCACCGTTACCGGAAGTGCGCCGCAATCCTATATCATCGTCGTGGCTGCAGCCATCGGGGCCTATATGGCGCTGAATATCGGCGCGAACGATGTGGCCAACAATGTCGGCCCGGCTGTTGGGTCGAAGGCGCTGTCTATGATGGGCGCGCTGGCGATTGCCGCCGTGTGCGAAAGCGCGGGCGCGCTGATCGCGGGCGGCGACGTGGTGGGCACGGTGTCGAAAGGGATCATCGATCCGGCTGGCCTGGCGGATTCCAACACTTTCATCCTGCTGATGATGTCGGCGCTGATTTCGGCCGCGCTCTGGATCAACCTTGCGACCGTGGTAGGCGCGCCGGTATCGACAACGCACTCGATTGTCGGCGGCGTGGCCGGGGCGGGGATCGCGGCCGCCGGCATCGGAGCCGTCAACTGGCCAATGATGGGGCAGATCGCGGCAAGCTGGGTGATCTCGCCGGTGCTGGGCGGGATCGTGGCGGCCCTGTTCCTGGCCTTCATCAAGACCGCCATCATCTACCAGGACGACAAGATCGCGGCGGCGCGGCGCTGGGTGCCGCTGCTGGTGGCGATCATGGCCGGCGCTTTCTCGACCTACCTGGCCACCAAGGGCCTGAAGCATATCATGAAGATCGACCTGCAGATGGCCGGCATGATCGGGCTCGGGACGGCGGTGCTGACCTGGCTGATTTCGAGCCCGCTGATCAAGCGCCAGTCGCAAGGCATGGAAAACCGCAACAAGTCCTTGCGGGAATTGTTCAAGCTGCCGCTGATCTTCTCGGCGGCACTGCTCTCTTTCGCGCACGGCGCCAATGACGTGGCCAACGCGATCGGGCCGCTGGCGGCGATAGTCTCGACAGCGCAGTCCGGGGCCGTCGCGGCCAAGGTTGGCATCCCGCTCTGGGTGATGGCGATCGGTGCCCTCGGCATCTCGTTCGGCCTCGTCATGTTCGGGCCGAAACTGATCCGCATGGTCGGCGACCAGATCACCAAGCTGAATCCGATGCGGGCCTTCTGCGTCGCCCTGTCGGCGGCGATCACCGTGATTGTCGCGTCGGCATTCGGCCTGCCGGTCAGTTCGACGCATATTGCCGTGGGCGCCGTGTTCGGCGTCGGCTTCTTCCGCGAATGGTTCACGGCCAATTCCCGGCGCCGCCGCGACTACATCGCCCGCAACCCGAGCAATCCGGACCGCGAAAAGGCCCCGACGAACGACCAGCCGCGCTATCGCCGCCTCGTGCGCCGTCATCATTTCATGACGATTATCGCGGCCTGGCTGGTCACCGTGCCCGCCGCCGGTGCCCTGTCGGCCGGGCTCTACCTCGTGTTCTCGATGCTGGGGTGAGGCCAGCTGCGTGTTGCGGCACGGCAAAAAAAGATGACGCCTCCGTCAACTTACGTATTTTCCCAATAGATACGGGGCGTAAGGTAGCAAGTGCGGAAAGGCTGTTTCATTGTGATCTGGTCCTTTTCGGCTTGAAAAGGAGGAAATGATGAAAGTGAAACTGGTTTCGGGCCCACCGACGCAGGCCCGCACATTCAAGGAGCCCGGCGAACTCGCGGACAAATTGTCGCCGCAGGATGTCGAAATCGTCCGCGAGATTTTCAAAACACCGCTGACCGGGTCCTATAACTGGGACTACGAGGTCGCGAACTCGAAGATCCGCCGCCTCTATGAACTCGGCAAGAAGTTCAACTGGGATGCCCAGATGGATGTCGACTGGGAGGTTGCGTTCGACAAGCGCGAGGGGCCATCGCAGGCCGGCCTCAACCCGTTCCATGACCACCCGGTCTATCTCGCCCTGAGCGAGGAACAGAAATCCGACTATGCGTGGCGGTCGCTGGCGCAGGTTCTGTCGCAGTTCCTTCACGGCGAGCAGGGCGCCATGATGGTCGCTTCCCAACTTGTCAGTTGCGCACCAACCTATGACGCGAAACTGTATGCGGCCTCGCAGACATTCGACGAGGCGCGGCATGTCGAAGTGTTCAACAAGTACCTGCGCTATCGCTGCAATGTCGAGTACCCGGTCAATCCGAGCCTGAAAATCCTGCTCGACAAAATTCTGACGGACGAACGCTGGGACCTGAAATTCATTGGCATGCAGATCCTGATCGAAGGGCTGGCGCTGGCTGCCTTCCAGACCATGGCACACACGACCCGCGACCCGCTGCTGCGCCAGATCCTGACGCTGGTGATGCGCGACGAGGGCCGTCATGTCGCTTTCGGTGTCAACTATCTCGAAGACTGGATCAAGGCCCTGCCGGAAGCGGAAATCGAGGAGCGGGCACAGTTTGCTTATGAAGCCTGCGCCATCATGCGCGAGCGCCTGTTTTCCACGGTCGTCGAGGAAGAATTCGGATTCGACCGGGAAGAGGCGCGGCGTATGAGTATTGACTCCCAGAGCGGCCAGGCCTTCCGGAACTTCCTGTTCGAGCGGATGATCCCGAACCTGAAACGGGTCGGCCTGCTGACGGAAAGCGTGAAGCCGAAATTCGAAGCGCTCGGCGTGCTGCACTATGAAAATGCCGCCACCGATGCCGAGATTGACTGGGCCTCGCTCGAGCGCCCGCTTGAGACCGGGCCGATCCGGCAGGTCGCAGCGGAATAGGAAAGGCTGCGGGCCAGCGTGAAAAATGGGGCGGCTACGGTGTCGTCGCCCCATTGCCCCCGTGGCCGGGCACTGGCACATGGGCGGGATGGATTTCAAATGGATACCGAATGCGCTGACGATTGCCCGCTGTGTGTTTGCGGGTCTTGTCCTGTGGGGAATCTGGAATGCGGAACTGGCGGGCCAGGCGGTGGCCGCCGCCACGCCGGAAACGCCAGCCGATGACGTGCTTCGCGAGAGCATCATGCAGCAGCTCTGGTACCAGTTCGCGCTGCTCGGGTTCCTGTCCGGCGCGCTGACGGATTTTCTCGACGGCTATTTCGCCCGGCGCCTGAACGCGCAAAGCCGGTTCGGTGTCTGGCTCGACCCGATAGCGGACAAGCTGCTGGTCGGCGCGGCGCTGCTCGGCCTCGCCATGGTGCTGAAGACCTGGCTGATCTATGTCCCGGCTGCCGCGATCATCGCGCGCGACGTGTTCATGACCTGGCTGCGCACGACCCCGGCCGGCAAGGCGGTGGTCGATCCGTCGAATCTCGCCAAATGGAAAACCGGGTTCGAGATGGTGGCAATCATCGGCCTGATGCTGCCGCTGGCGTTTGCGCCGGCCGACCTGGCAGCGGATGCGGGCGGCACGACGCCGCTTGTGTTCCGCATCGGTTCGCTGTTGCTGGTGGGCATGCTGTGGATGGCCGCTGCGCTGTCGCTGCTGACAGGCTGGCGCTATATCCGCGCGGCCCGCGCCTGAGACCCTCTGCGCGCACAAAAAAGACGCCGGTCCAAGGGGAAGAAAACCGGCGTCCAATTTGCTTTTTTAGCGAGCCGGGCACGGGGTGGGCCGGTTTGCCTCAAAAGAGATCGTATTCGAATGGCCGGGAGGGGAAGCAACCGACCATGCCCGGAGGGTAGGCCGGAGGCCTTAACGCTGCGTTAACACCCAAGGCGGGATTGGGGCAGAAATTTCGCAACACGGTCTGCATTCCGCCTGTCATCGGCCTTATTCGGACCGGAAACCTAGGCAGATGAAACAGCGTGTGCCTGCCAAGATAAAATTTCTCGCGTTCGTCCTGGCCGCGCTGGCCTTTCTCTGCCTGCCCGCCCTGTTCGCCTTTGCCGGGGCGGATGAATTGCCGCGTACGGCGCGTTCCGATGCGGCCTATGCTCAGAATGCCCCGTCCCTGCGCGACGCGCTGCGGGCTGACGGGCTTGAACTGGGCCAGCCGGTCTATTTGCGCGTTACCAAGCAGCCTGCCGAACTGACAGCCTATGTGGCGGCGGCTGACGGCGCGTACCATGCGTTCCGGACCTGGCCGGTCTGCCGCGTTTCCGGCGAACTCGGCCCCAAGACTCGCGAAGGCGACGGGCAGGCGCCCGAGGGCTTCTATACGGTGACGCCTGCGGCGATGAACCCGGCGTCGCGCTACCATCTCTCGTTCAATCTGGGCTTTCCGAACGCGCATGACCGGGCGCTGGGCCATACCGGCAGCTACCTGATGGTGCACGGCGCGTGCGTCTCGGTCGGGTGTTTCGCCATGACGGATGCGGGAATCGCCGAGATATGGACCCTGATGCAGGCCGCCTTTGAGGGCGGGCAGGCCGCAGTGCCGGTGCACATCTTCCCGTTTCCGATGACGCAAGCCAACCTGCAGCGCCATGCGGGCGAGGCGCCGGCCGCCTTCTGGCAGTCGCTGGCGCCGGCCTGGGAGGCGTTCGAGACGACTGCCCGCGTGCCGCTGATCTCGTCGCAGCGCGGGGTCTATATGGTGCGGGCGGCCCAATAGGGGCTGGTGTCCTGATCGCCATAGAGTTCGGCCAGACGCTGGCGCGTGCCGGGCGTGGCGCCCTCGGGCGGGCTGAGCGGGTCGACCCATGCGGTTTCGGCGATTTCCCCGATCGATGTCGCGCGTGTTGCGTCCCATGTGCCGTGCGGAACGCGGTAGAGCAGGACGTGGTCGTTCCGGAAAACGTGATGGTTTGAATAGAACCCGATGAGGAGGGGCGTCCCGGTCAGGCGGATGCCGCCTTCTTCCACCAGTTCGCGGCGCAGGGCCTTGATGGCCGGTTCGCCGCGTTCGATGCCGCCGCCCGGCATGTACCAGCCTTTGACGTATGTGTGGCGCACGAGAAAGACGTGGCCGTCGGCGTTTTCAACAGCCGCGCGCACGCCCAGCGTCATCGGTCGGCGCAGGCGGGCATAGGACTGGAAAAGACGGGTGCGCAGGTTGGCCATGGCGCATGGTAACGTGTCGAATGAGGCTCGCCAATCGCAGCAACGCGCGCTAAGGACGGGGCCACAAAAGAAACAGACCCTAAAGAAAAAAGCGAGACGGTGTCATGATCCATCCCTCCCTGATTGCCATCGGCACGATCGTGCTGGTCTTCGGCATCCTGAACCTCATCGAATTCAAGCGTCTCGACTAGGGACGCGCAGGCGCAATGCCGGACATTTCGCTGATCGCCGCCCTTGTCGGGGGGCTTGTTATCATGGCCTTCGCCGGGGATTTCCTGGTCAACGGGGCGGTTGCGCTGGCGCACCGCCTCGGCGTGTCGCCACTGATTGCCGGTATTTTCATTGTCGGTTTCGGCACCTCGGCGCCGGAAATGATCGTGTCGCTGGACGCCGCCCTCGAAGGCCGCGCCGGCCTTGCGCTGGGCAATATTGTCGGTTCGAACATTGCCAATGTCTGTCTCGTCCTCGGCATTCCGGCGCTGATCTTCCCGTTCGTGGCGGGCGGCAACGGACAGGGCCGGGCGCTTGGCGCGATGCTGATCGCGACGGCGCTGTGGATCGGCCTGACGGCGATCATGCCGCTGCACGCCGGAATCGGCCTGTTCTTCATCCTGATCCTGTTTGGTTATTGCGGGTACACGTTCCTTGCCGCGCGCCGGGCCGTGGCGCAGGGAATTGATCCGGGCGTGCCCCTCGAAGAGGCGCCGGGCATCAGTGTCACCCGGGCGCTGGTCTATGTGCCGCTGGGCATTGCCGGCCTGATTCTCGGCGCGCAGCTGATCATCGCAGGCGGTGTGGGCGTTGCCGAATTCTACAATGTGCCGCAGGAATGGATCGGCCTGACCCTTCTGGCCGTCGGCACGTCGATGCCGGAGATCGGCGCGAGTGTTGCCGCCGCCTTGCGCCGGCGCGGCGACGTGGCGATCGGCAATATCCTCGGCTCGAACGTGTTCAATATCCTGGGCGCCGGCGGGATCATTTCCTTTTTCGGACCGATCAGCGTGGCCCCGACATTCCGCCAGTACGACCATTGGGCGATGGCGCTGGCCGCGGCCATCATCGCCGTACTCATCCTGACCAGGGCCCGGATCGGGCGCCTGATGGGAATCCTGCTCTTGTTGCTGTATGCGATCTATATTTACGGGCTGATCAACGGGTTCAACATATTGGGCCTGTTCCAGCCGGCAGGCACATGACGCCCGGCGCGGCTCTCGTCACGGGCGCGGGTGCGCGGCTGGGCAAGGCGATGGCTGAAGCGCTGGGGCAGGACGGCTGGGCCGTGGCCGTCCATTACCTGTCCTCGAAAGACGGTGCCGAAGCCACCAAGGCGGCGATTGAAGCAGGCGGTGGCCGCGCAGCGCTGGTGCAGGCGGACCTTTCAAACGAAGCGGAGACGGCGGGACTGGTGGCACGCGCCAGCGAGGCGCTGGGCCAGAAGGTCAGCCTGCTGGTCAATTCCGCGTCCGTGTTCGCCGATGACAGTGCCTCTGGTCATACGCGCGACGACTGGGACACGCATTTCGACACCAACTTGCGCGCGCCGGTCCACCTGGCACAGCAGATGGCCAATGGCCTGCCTGCCGGTGAAAAGGGAGTTGTCGTCAACCTGATCGACCAGCGCGTGTGGAAACTGACGCCGGAATTCTTCACCTATACCTTGTCCAAGGCGGCGCTCTGGCAGGCGACGCAGACCCTGGCACAGGCGCTGGCGCCGGATGTGCGCGTCAATGCCATCGGGCCGGGACCGACGCTGAAAAGCATTCACCAGACTGACGAGACGTTCGCCGCCGAGACGCGCGCGACGCTGACGGGCGAAGGGTCGAGCCCGGACGAGATCGTGCGGGCGCTGCGCTATTTCATCGCCGCCTCCAGCGTGACCGGCCAGATGATCGCGTCCGATGGCGGCCAGCACCTGATGTGGCAGACGCCCGACACGCAAGTCTGAGATGGCCTGCTAAACACAAGCTGAACCCGAAGGTAGAGCATGAATTTTTCGTCCGACACGTCCGCGCCTGCCCATCCGAATGTGCTGGCGGCGATTGCCCGCGTGAATTCCGGCATGGAGCCGAGCTACGGCGCCGACAGCGTGACGGCGCGGGTGCGCCTGCTGCTGAAAGACGTGTTCGAGACGGATGATTTCGATGTCTGGATGACGGCGTCCGGCACGGCGTCCAACGCTTTGGCGCTGTCCTGCTTCTGCCCGCCGACAGGCGCGGTGCTTTGCCATGAAGAGGCGCATATCCAGCGTGACGAGCGCGGCGCGCCGGAATTCTTTTCGGGGGGCGGCAAGCTGTCGCTGCTGCCGGGGAAGGGGGCCAGGATTGACGAGGCGGCCCTGCGCGACGCCCTCGCGGCGATCCAGCCCGGCTTCGTGCACGAGACACCGGCGCAGGTCCTGTCGCTGACCAATCTTTCCGAATGCGGCCTTGCCTATAGCGCGGACGAGGTGCACCGCTTCGCCGCGCTGGCGCACGGGCGCGGGCTGACTGTGCACCTGGATGGCGCGCGGCTGGGGAATGCGCTGGTCAAGACCGGGGCAAGCCCGGCCGAGATGAGCTGGAAAGCCGGGGTCGACGTGCTGACGCTTGGCCTGACCAAGACGGGCGCGATGGGCTGCGAGCTTATTGTCCTGTTCGGCAAGGCGCGGGAAAAATGGGGGGAATTGCAGGCGCGGGCGAAACGGTCCGGCCACATGCCACCCAAGATGCGTTTCCTCGCGGCGCAGGCCGAAGCGATGCTGGAAGGCGGCCTGTGGCTGGACCTCGCCGGGCGGGCCAATGCCAAGGCGACGCGGTTGGCGGCAGCGCTGATTGCACAGCCGGGCGTGCACCTTGCCTACAAGCCGGACGGCAATGAAGTGTTCGTGCGCATGCCGGAAGGGCTGGCTGAACGTCTCACAGCGGCAGGCGCAAAATTCTATCCGTGGCCCGGCGGCTGTCACCGGTTCGTGTGTTCGTGGTCAACGACCGACGCTGAAATAGCCGCAGTCGAAACGGCGATGGGCTGACCCGGTCAGCCGCTGATGGCGCCACCGAGCCAGGACTGCAGGTGGCCGATCGTCGCCTGGGTATCGATCGGGGCTTCCTCGGCACCGCCAAGCAGTTTCTGGTGAATCGATATGAACAGGAGCGGCGCCATCACCGCGAAAGCGGCTGCCCGCAGCGCTTCGCGGGTTCGCGGTCCGCCCGGCGTGCCCTTCAGTTTCTCGATGATCGATTCAAGGCCCGGTTCGAGCAGGAATTTCAGATAGGCCCGTCCGGCGACTTCGTCTGCGATGCCTTCGATCAGGCCGAAGGCGTGGGCGCGGGTGAACTGGCCATGCTGCATGCCCGCATCCGCCACACGGTAATATTCCTCAAGCGCTTCGGTCGGGGTGGTCGCTGGATGGGCGACCAGTTCCCAGATCCATTTGCCACGGTTTCCCATGTTCTCGAGGATTGCCGAAACAACGCCCTGACGGTCGTCGAAATAGTGACGGAGTGTCGGTTCGGACGCCTGGGCCGCAATTGCGAACTGTCGTAGCGATGGTCGACGCAGGTCTGCGGTAAGCGCAAAATCCGTCAATGCATCGACCAGTGCCATGCGCTTTTGCTCAAAATCGTGATTACGTGCCCCTACCGGTCTCGGCATGGTCAACTCCCGGGTGAAATGGACGGCCCCCCCAACGAGAACCATTCTCATTTCATTCATACGGGTTTTGTTCCTTCTGGCAACCTATAATATTTACTACAGATCAGCCGTATTTCCCGAGGCGGCACCACGGGGATTTTTTTGCTGCAGGCGGATGAAACTCAACTTCTCTGGGATGTTCCTTCGAAAGGTTATCGACGCCAATCGCGCCAGCGTGGAACGGCAGGCGGTCGTCGGGGGGGCGGGTTGTCGCGATCAGTCCGAGATGGCGTGGCCAAGCCAGGTCTGGAGCAGCCCGACGGTCGCCTGGCTGTCGACCGGCGCTTCCCCGGCTCCGCCGAGCAGCGTCTGGTGCATGCCCAGGAAGATAAGAGGTGACAGGATTGCGAAAGCGGCTGCTCGCAGCTCCAGCGCCGATTTCGGCGAGCCTGGCGTACCCGACAATTTCTCCGTGATCGAGGTCAGGGCCGGCTCCAGCATGTATTTGAGGTAGGCCTTGCCCGCTGTCGCGTCAGCGATGCCTTCGATCAGTCCAAACGCATGTGCGCGCGTGAACAAGTCGAATTGCGCGCCGGGCGTGGCGACGAGGTAGTAGTTCTTGACCGCATTCGCGACACTGTCGGACGGTACTGCCAGGTCGTTACGGTACGTCCGGCCGATCTTGCCCATGTTCTCGAGGATGGCGCCGACGACTCCCCGCCGATCCTTGAAATAGTGCCGGAGCGTGGGCTCCGACGTATCGACAGATTTTGCGAACTGTCGCAGCGACGGACGGCGGAGCTCCGCCGTAACCGCAAAATGGGTCAAACCATTGACGAGCGCAGCGCGCTTCTCTTCAAAATCGTGGTTACGCACCCCGGAAGGTCGAGCCATGTTCAACTCCAAATAGAATAAAATGATCCCCGGCCAATATCCCCTCTCAGGGCAACCTTACGGTTTTCGCGTCCTCCCGCAACCTACAACACTTGCTGCAGATTATCCATTTCGCTGGAGACGTTGCCAACAGGATTTCCTGTGGAGGCGGGCGCTTCGACTACTGCTCCTTTGAGAGCGGCAGCGGGAGAATTCGCCGGCTGCAAACGCGTTGTGTGTCGCTGTGACGTCTGGACCCGGTCGCCGGAGCGCGGCAAGACTGGAAGGGAACAAAGGGGATTCGATCATGACGACATTATTCCGCGCGGGCCTGATCGGCGCGCTCCTGGCGACCTCGACACTGGCGGGCTGTGCCTCGACCTATTATGGCGCGATGGAGCAGATCGGATTCGAGAAGCGTGACCTGCTGGTGCAGCGCGTGACCGATGCCGCCGTCAGCCAGGAGAATGCGAAGGTCGAGTTCGCCAATGCGCTCGACGCCTTCCGGGCTGTGGTCAATGTCGACGCCGGCGAGCTGGAGTCGACTTATGACACCTTGTCCGACGCTTATGACCGGTCAGAGGACAAGGCGGACAAGGTGCGCGCCCGTATCAGGGACGTGAAGGGCGTTGCGCGCGACCTGTTCCGGGAATGGAATGCCGAACTCAAAGAATATTCCGATGCCGGCCTGCGCCGGTCTTCGGCCCAACAACTGGCAGCAACCGAGGCACGCTATGACACGCTGGTCGCCAAGATGGACAAGGCCGCTGCCTCGATGGACCCGGTGCTCGCCGTGTTCCATGACCGTGTCCTCTACCTGAAGCATAACCTGAATGCCCGCGCGATTGCCTCACTGGGGGCCGAGACGGCCGATCTTGAGGCCGATGTCGCCGACCTGATTGCCGAGATGGAACGGTCGATCGCCGAAGCCGATGCGTTCATTGCGGAAATGCGCGCTGGCAGCTGAGCAGACGAATGCAGATTGTCCCGGGCGATTTCGAGGATGCGCGGGTGCTGGACCTGCTGCGCGTGCACCTTGATGGCATGCATGCGAACTCGCCGCCGGGCAATGTGTTCGCGCTGGACCTGTCCGGCCTGAAAGCGCCGGGGCTGGATTTCTACACCGCCTGGGATGGCGAGGCCTTGATGGGCATGGGCGCGCTGAAGGCGCTGGACGATGGCGGCGGTGAGATCAAATCCATGCGCACGCACGAAGCACACCTGCGCAAGGGTGTCGCTGCGGCGCTTCTGGAGCACATCATCGCCGAGGCGCGGGCGCGCAACTATCATCGCCTCAGTCTTGAGACAGGCAGTGGCCCGGCGTTTGACGCGGCGCTGGCCCTGTATCGGCGGTATGGCTTTATTGAGGGCGGGGCGTTTGGCGACTATGAGAAAAGCGACTTCAACCAGTTCTTCCACCTTCCCCTGTAAAGGCCGCCGCCATGACTGAGCTGAGAACCTTCTATCCCGAAATCGAGGCTTATGATTCCGGGCATCTCGATGTCGGTGACGGCCACACGATCTATTGGGAGCGGTCCGGCACCCAGGGCGCAAAACCTGCCGTGTTCCTGCATGGCGGGCCGGGCGGGGGCTTTTCGCCGAGCCATCGGCGCCTGTTCGATCCGAAGCTTTATGACGTGATGCTGTTCGACCAGCGCGGCTGCGGCAAGTCCACGCCGCACGCCTCGCTGGAGGCGAACACGACATGGCACCTGGTGGCCGACATTGAGCGCCTGCGCGAGATGATGGGCGTGGATCAGTGGCAGGTGTTCGGCGGATCCTGGGGCTCCACACTGGCGCTCGCCTATGCCGAGACGCACCCCGAACGCGTGAGCGAACTGGTGCTGCGCGGCATCTACCTGCTGACCCAGGCCGAGATGGACTGGTACTACCAGTTTGGCGTGTCGCAAATATTTCCGGACAAGTGGGAGCGTTTCCTCGCTCCGATCCCGGAGGCAGAGCGCGGCGACATGACGGCAGCCTATCGCAAGCGCCTGACGAGTGACGACCGGGCGGTGCAGATCGAAGCGGCGCTGGCGTGGAGCCAGTGGGAAGGCCAGACGATCACGCTGTTGCCTGAGCCGTCGACCAGTGACGTGTTCGGCGAGGATGATTTCGCGCTCGCCTTTGCCCGGATCGAGAACCATTACTTTACCCACAAGGGCTGGCTGGAAGAGAACCAGTTGCTGCGCGATGCTTCGCGGCTAAAGGATATTCCGGGTACGATTGTTCATGGCCGTTATGACATGCCTTGCCCGGCGCGGTTTGCATGGGCGCTGCACAAGGCCTGGCCGACAGCGGACTTCCACCTGATCGAAGGCGCAGGCCACGCCTATTCCGAACCCGGCATCCTCGACCAGCTGATCCGCGCGACGGACAGGTATGCGGGGAAGGGGTGACGGAGCGCCATGTGCGCCCGATTGCCGTGCGGCGCCTCCCTGAAAATATATGACCAGACGGCCTGTAAGCCGGGTTCTGTTCCCCGCGCCCTCTCGGGACATCGGTTCGGCAACCATTCCTCTGCGACAGGCCTCACGGCCTGCCTCTCGCGACACACCCGGGGCGCGGGCTGAAGACATCCCATATGCACCCCCTACTTGGTCTTGCTCCAGGCGGGGTTTACCTTGCCGGGACTGTTACCAGCCCCGCGGTGGGCTCTTACCCCACCCTTTCACCCTTACCTGCCGCCGAAGCGGGAGGCGGTCTGCTCTCTGTGGCACTTTCCCTCGGCTCGCGCCGGGCGGATATTATCCGCCGCCTTGTCTCCCTGGAGCCCGGACTTTCCTCCAATGGCAGGTTACCCCACCACCAGCGGCTGCCCGGCCGTCTGGTCATTACCAAGTATATAGCGCACACTGGCGCTGGCACAAAGCCTGATCGAATCCTCCCGGAGGCCGAATGCGCGACCTGATCAACCGTCTGCCGGTGCCTCAGCTCATCAAACACTGGCTGCTGCTGCCGCTCTGGGGCGCAATGGTGCGTCTGACAAAGCCCGAAATCCGCATCGTGACGGGCGGCATTTCCTTCTATGCGCTGTTCTCGATCTTCCCGCTGATCTACCTGACCGTGACCCTGTTATTCGCGCTGCTGCCGGCCGACCTCAGCCGGCAATTGTCGGACACGGTCGACCAGGTTCTGGTCTCGGCCGTGGCGCCGCTATCGAAGGCCGACCTCGACACGATCCGCGGCGCGACCAAGCGCAGCCTGACCCTGCAGGCCATCGGTGCAGTCATCGTGGTGTTCTACACGGCGAGTGCCGGGGCCAAGGCGGCGATCACGGGTATCCGCATGGTGACCGGCAGCGAGCGGCGGTCGAAGATCATCCGTTTCCAGGGCGTGTCGATCCTGATGACGACGCTGCTGATCCTGGCCGTCTGGCTGCTCGGCGCGCTGCAATTGATGGCGTCTTTCATTACCGAGCATCAGGGCTTTATCGCATTCGACCTGGCCCAGCGCGTGTCGGACCTCGCTTCGCAGCTCTGGCTGGGCAAGGGGATTGCCTGCTTTGCGATCTTCTACATGATCATCGCCCTGTCGCTGCACGGGCGGATCAAGGGACACCGGGCGAAAGCGGCAGGGGCGGCGGCCGGGGCGCTGGCCTGGCTCGGCGCGACCTGGGCGTTTCACATCTATCTCAGGTTCTCGGCGCTGGACTCGTTCTATGGCGCGCTCGCCTCGGTCATCCTCGGCTTCATCTGGTTGTCGGTGTCGGTCTCGTCTCTCCTGCTCGGCGCGGCGCTGGCCGTGGAATGGGCGAGCCGGCTTCCTCATGAAGTCCTGCTGCCAGACGATGACGACGATGTGGACGAAGGATCGGACGACGCCGTCACGGCCGCATAGACATCGCGCAGGCGGGCGAGCGTGCGCGCATCGCCATGACCGGTCAGCATGTCCGGCAGCCAGTGGCGCTGGAAGGCCGTTACAGTGAGCCGGGTCGCGTCATCATAAATGCCGGTTGCCTCAAGGCCGTAGCCGATGGTGCGCAGGCTGGACTGGGCATGTCTGACCGTTTCGCTGGTGTCGCCCGGCAACAGGATTTCGTCGCCATGATTTTCCGGACCGGCTGCAGGCCACAAGCCAATGCCGGCCGCCGCAAGACGCGCCCACGGGAAATGTTCGCCCGGGTCGGTCTTGCGTGCCGGGGCAATGTCGGAATGGGCCACAACGCGGCTGGCCGGAATGGTGTGACAGACAAAAATGCTGTGGCAGAGGGCGATGACGGCGTCGATCTGGGCGTCCGGATACGGCGGAAGCGTGCCATCAGCCAGGGGCACGTCATGGCCGCCATTGACGATTTCCACGCCGATGGACCGCGAGTTCAGGTCGTCGTCGCCCTGCCAGGTGGAGACGCCCGCGTGCCAGGCGCGCTTGTCCTCACCGACGAGCTGGGTGATGCGGCCATCCTCCCAGACCATGTAATGCGCCGAGACTTCGGATGCCGGATCGCGCATGCGGGCGAGGGCCGCGTCGCCGCTGTCCATGCCGGTATAGTGCAGGACCAGCATGTCGACCGGGAACTTACGGTCGTTGAAATTGGGGCTGGGTGCGAGATCGACCTGCATCAGCTGTCTCCGGGTCCGATCTTCTTGCCGAAGGCCGCCTCTGGCATACGGGTATTGGGGCGCACGGCGATGACGAACACGCCGGTCAGGGAGATGACCGAGCCGAGCACGAGCCGCGCGGTGATCGGCTCGTTGAGCAGGACGATGCCAAAGATGACGCCCCAGATCGGGGTCATCAGCGTGAGCGGCGACAGGAGTGAGACGTCGTATTTCTTGATCAGCGTGTAGAAGGCGCCGTGCCCGAAGATGGACACGCCGACAATCGCGAACAGGCTGGCGAGCCAGACCGGCCAGCCGCCGGCGAGGTAGCGCTCCAGCTGGTTGCTTTCGAACAGGCCGGAGACGAGGAAGAGGGGCAGGAAGCTGAACAGGCCGACCCAGGCCTGCATCTGCATCCCGCTGATCGGCGACATGCGCTTCATCAGGATGCCGCCGGCCGAACCGATAAAGGCCGAAGCGACGATATAGAGCAGGCCGACCGAAATGCCGAAACTGCCCGGGTCGACCGCGATCAGCACGACGCCGGCAAAGGCGAGCATGATGCCGAGCCCGCGGCGCCAGCCAATGGTTTCGCCAAGGAAGGCCATGCTCATCAGCGTCGAGATCGGGACGCCGAGCTGGCCGGTGACGGCTGCGGCGGAGGCTTCGGCCTGCTGCAAGCCCATGAACAGGAGAGCGAAATTCAGGGAGCCGATCAGCATCGCAATGATGAACAGCATTTTGAGATCGGCGGGCTTCGGCTTCAGGAACGGAATCAGGAACAGCGCCACGCCGGTAAAACGCACGGCGGCAAAGAATAGGGGCGGCACGCCGACATCCGCAACGACCCAGCGGGTCAGGACGATGTTGAGTCCCCAGACGAGGCAGACGGCAAAGAGAAGAAGGAAATCACGAAAGGCCATGCCAGCCCGTTATCAGGCTTTGGCGGCGAAGGGCAGGGGTTTTAGCCCTGCCCGTGGGTGACTTCAGACGCCGAGGCGGTTGACCGGAATCTTGAGGTAGACCTGCCCGTCGCTCTCGGCAGGGGGCATGGCGCCGCCGCGGATATTGACCTGCAGGGATGGCAGGATCAGGCGCGGAGCACCCAGCGTCGCGTCACGCGCCTTGCGCATCGCGACGAAGGCGTCTTCGCCGACACCCTCATGAACATGGACATTCGCCGCGCGCTGCTCGGCGACCGTGGTTTCCCAGGCCGGATGGTCGCGTCCGGCGGGCAGGTAGTCATGGCCGACAAAGACGCGGGTTTCCGGCGGCAGGTCGAGGATGCGGTGGATCGACCGGTAGAGCGTTGCGGCATCGCCGCCCGGAAAGTCGGCCCGGGCCGTGCCATAGTCCGGCATGAACATCGTGTCGCCGACAAAGGCGGCATCATCGATCACATAGGTGACGCAGGCGGGTGTGTGCCCCGGTGTGTGCATCACGCGGACGGTGAGGTCGCCGAGAGCGAACGTCTCGCCATCATCGAAGAGTTCATTGAACGCGCCGCCATTGGGGCAGACATCTGTTGCGTGGAACATGGACGAAAAGACCCGCTGCACTTCGGTGATGCGGGCACCGATGCCGACCTTCGCGCCGGTGACTTCGTGGATATGGTGGGTGGCCGAGAGATGGTCGGCATGGGCATGCGTATCGAGCGCCCAGACGACCTTGAGACCGAGGTCTGCGGCCACGTCCAATACGGAATCGACCGAGGTGGTCGTGAGGCGCGCGGCATGCGGTTCATAGTCGAGCACGGGATCGATGATCGCGGCTTCACGGGTCGCGGAATCCCACACGACATAGGTCACCGTCGATGTCTTGTCGTCGAAGAAGGCTTTGATCTGGAGCATGGGAGGTTCCTTTCCCTTCTCATATATTAGTGATTGCTAATTTAGCAAGACATAATATATTGGCCTCATGATTGCTCCACGTCTCGACCCCGACCGGTTCAAGGACAAGGCCGCCGAAGCGGCAGGCCTGCTGCGCAGTATGGCCAGTCCGCACCGGTTGATGATCCTCTGCCGCCTTGGCGACACGGAAATGTCAGTCGGCGAATTGCGCGAGGGCACCGCCCTGTCGCAATCCGCGCTGTCACAACATCTTGGCGTGTTGCGCCAGGAAGGCCTCGTGCGCACGCGCCGGCAGGGCCAGTCGATTTTCTATTCCATTGCCGACCCGGCTGCGAGCCGCGTGATCTTGACCCTGGCGGCGATCTATTGCCCGGAAATCCTGGCCGATCTGCAGGGGGCCGGCGGACCGGAGGATTGTTTTGCGGCCTGCCCGTTCGTCCTGGACGACCAGGTGGCGAGTGACGCGCGGGCGGGACGGAAGGCGCACAAACCCTGGTCGCGCCCGACGAAAAGGTCCGGAAAATGATGGAGTTCACGCCCCTCGTGATTTTTGCCGCAATCGCGAGCGGGGCGATCATTGGCGTCTTCCTTGGAACGTTCGGTGGCGGGGGGTCGGTGCTGGCCGCGCCGCTCCTGCTCTATGTTGTCGGCGTCACCGACCCGCATATGGCGATTGGTACATCGGCGGCCGCCGTGGCGGCCATCGCGCTGTTCAGCCTGATCGGGCACTGGCGTGGCGGCACGGTGAAATGGCCGTGCGCGATCGTGTTTGCCCTGTCCGGTTTTGCCGGGTCGATCATCGGGTCGACAATTGCAAAACAGATCGATGGCAGCCAGCTATTGCTGGCCTTTTCGGTCGCCATGGCGGCGATCGCACTGTCAATGTTCCGCAAGCCGGCCTTCGTGGGTGATCCGGATGTGCACCTGACCCCGTCGATAACGATGCGCATCGCGCCACTCGGCCTTGTCGTGGGCATGGCTGCCGGTTTCTTCGGCATCGGCGGCGGATTCCTGATCGTGCCGGGCCTGATGCTCGCCGCCGGGATGACGATGTCGAACGCCACCGCCTCGTCGCTCGTGTCGGTCGCCCTGTTCGGTGCGGCGACGTCGGCCAATTATGCCTTGTCCGGCTTTGTCGACGGGCGGCTTGTCCTGCTCCTGCTGGTCGGCGGCGCGGCGGGCGGCCTGATCGGCATCGCGATTTCGCGTGCATTGTCCGGACGCGTGCGGACGGCGCGCATCGCCTTCGCTATCATGATTCTGGTCGTTGCGGCCTATGTCGCATGGAACGCCATGGGCGCCCTGACCGTTCAACCTGCGTAAATGGCGCGCAAGGCAGTCGGACTGAACAAGCTTGCTGAACTCTTGTCTTGGGGCTGATATAGGTCAGAGTTAATAACGCATGCCAGCGGGTGGGCGGCGCGCACAAAAACAGGGAGATGTGGGATGGGATTGATCTGGTGGATTTTGCCAGCCGTGGCAGGCGTTATTGGCCTGATGCTGCTGTTTGCAGGTTTCGGGAAACTGGCCAAGCTCAAACCGCTCGCCGGCGGGTCGCGCATGCTGTTTGGCGTCGGCTTCCTGGGGCTTGCCGGGATCGTGGTCTTTGCGGGCCTCAACCTGCAGACCTACAAACGCCTGACCTTTGAGCGCGATGTCGCGCACATCAAGTTCGCCGCCGTGGATAACGCGCCGGGCACCTACCATGTCGATGTCACATTCTCGGACGGCCAGAAGCTGCTCGAGGCGACAGGCGAACAGCCGATCCTGCGCGGCGACCAGTTCGAGATCGGCGCCCAGGTCATCAAGTTCCTGCCGGTCGCCAACATGCTCGGCTATGATTCGATCTACCGGCTGGAATATCTCGAAGGGCGCGATGCGCGCCGGTTCTCATCGGATGCTGTAACCGACGCCCAGACCAATGGCATTGCGCTGTCGCAGAACCCGGGGCTCGACGTGCATGCACTGGCCGAAAAGGAAGGCAAGCGTTTCGGCATCGATGCACAATATGGCTCGGCCACCTACCAGCCCATGGGTGACGGCTTCGAATATGATGTCAACATCACGCAGGACGCGCTTGTCGCCCGGCCGACAGAGGCCACGAAGGCGCTGATCCAGAAGGGAGCCTATCCGGGCTTCCAACCGACGAATGGTGGCCCGAAATGAACCCCTGGGAGCGTTACGTCGTCCCGAACCTGATCGCATGCGCCTGTGGCTCCAAGCCGATCATGAAGCAGCGGGAAAAGGTTGTTCCGAAGGCGGAAGGCCGTGTGCTTGAACTCGGTTGCGGATCGGGTACGAATTTCGCCATGTACGATGCCAACAAGGTCGATCGCCTGTTTGCGCTCGAGCCCTCGCCCGGCATGCTGGTCAAGGCGCGCCGCGAGGCCGGCACGCTCGGTTTCGGCAACCAGATCGAATTCCTTGAAGCAGGCGCCGAAGCCATTCCGCTGGAAGACGATTCCATCGACACGGCCGTGATTACGTTTGTGCTGTGCACGATCCCGGACTGGAAGTCTGCGCTGGCCGAGACGCGGCGCGTACTGAAGCCCGGCGGGCGGATCCTGTTTTCCGAACACGGACTGGCGCCGGATGAAGGCGTCGCCAAATGGCAGCGCCGGATCGAGCCGGTGTGGAAACCCCTGGCAGGCGGCTGCCACCTGACGCGTGACGTGGCGGCGATGTTTACGGAAGCCGGCTTCACGCTGGAAGACGCGGAAACCATGTACCTGCCATCGACGCCCCGCGTGGCGGGCTTTGTCAGCTGGGGCGCCGCCCGCGCGGCCTGACGAGCATGCGCACACCGCCCTACCTGCCCTATCTCGCAGGACCGCCAAGCCTTGCGCCGGGCCTGAAGCCGATCGAACCGGAAAAGTGGCTTTTGCCCGATTCCGAAGCGAAGGCCTGGCTGCCCGAAAAGACGGTCCTGATGCGCACGCGCCGCGCGCAGGTATTTGCCGATACCGGCATCCCGGATGCCATTGCCGAGACGGCGGATGCTGTACTCGCCGTTACCGGACCCGGTGATCCGGCCTGGGAGAGCCCGCTCGAACGGGCTGCAGCGCAAGTCTCCGACGATCTTTGTCTCCTCTTGCCGGACGAGCGCGGGGAATGGACCCTGCGGGCGGCCAGCCTGGTCGCGCCGACTTTCTGGTCGCTGGCCGACAAGATCGGCCAGCCGCTGGCCGGATTGCACACAACGGTACCCGCTGCCAATCCGGGCCTCGTCTCGCGCATTTCGCGCATGTTCGATGCTCTCACGCCCGGTAAAGTGCTGGAACGGTTCAACTGGACTGTCCAGGCCGGGCCGGCCCGGTTCACGCCCAGCAGCGAACCGCTCAAGGCGATGGCGCGCGCCGCGCCGGATGACGCCGCGCTGGACTTGCTGCACTTCCGGGTCGAGCGGCAGACGATTTCCAAGTTGCCGCAGACGGGCGTCGTCGTGTTCACGATCCGCACCTGTATCGACCCGCTGGCGGCAGCCCTGCCGGATGCCGACCATGCGCGCGCGTTCGAGGCGGCGTGGCGTGGCATCGACCCGGCGCTGGCCGATTACAAGGGCTGGCCATCCTATGAGCGGCTGGTGCGCGCGGCGCTGGCGCAACTGGCCTGACGCCCGCCCGGGTGGACGAATGGCGCGGCGCCGCCTAGATCAGGCCCGGATACGGACACACCGGAGACCGACATGAATTACTGGCTGATGAAATCCGAACCCGATGCCTGGAGTTGGGAGCAGCAGAAAGCGAAAGGCAAGGCGGGCGAGGAATGGTCCGGCATTCGCAACTACACGGCGCGCAATTTCATGCGCGACATGAAGCTGGGCGACCAGGTGTTTTTCTACCATTCCAACAAGGGGCTGGAAGTGGTCGGCATTTGCGAAGTCAGCGCCCTCAGTGCGCCGGATTCGACGACCGATGACGAACGCTGGGACTGTGTCTACATCCGCGCGCTGGCCGATATGCCGAAGCCGGTGACCCTCAAGGATGTGAAGGCCAATCCGAAACTGGCCGAGATGAGCCTGGTCAAATCCTTCCGCCTGTCGGTCCAGCCTGTGCTGGCATCGGAGTGGAAGGAAGTATGCCGGATGGGCGGGATCGACCCGAAGACGCTGAAGCCGGTCTAGGCGCAGGCGAGGTCCATCGCGGCCTCGCAATGGATGCGGGCGGTGTCATAGACGGGCAGGGGGCTGTTGGCCGCATTCAGGACAAGCCCAATTTCCGTACAGCCGAGGATGACGCTGTCGGCGCCGCGCGCGGCGAGCGCCTGCACGATCTCGATATAGCGACGCGTCGTTTCCGGCGTGACGATGCCCTTCACGAGATCGTCGAAAATGATGCGGTGGATATCATCGCGCTCGGCCGCTTCGGGCACGATGGGCGGCGTGCCGAACGCATCGGCGAGATAGTCCGGATAGAAGGGCTCTTCCATCGTGTAGCGTGTGCCGAGCAGGGCGGGCGCGCGGCGTCCGTCAGCGCTGAGGCGGCCCGCCGTGGCGTCGATGATGTGCACGAAGGGGACCGTCAGGGCCTGCTGCAGGGGCGCGGCCACCTTGTGCATTGTATTCGTGGCGAGGAGGACCAGTCCGGCGCCAGCCTGTTCCAGTCGTTTGCCCGCTTCGGCCAATTCGCGGCCCGCTTCATCCCAGGCGCCGGTCTGTTGCAGTGCCTGCACATGACCGAAATCCAGCGCGTCGATCATCACGCGGGCGCTGGCATTGCCGCCGGAACGGGCGCGCGCGAGTTCGCACAGCGTTTCGTAATAGATGACCGTAGAGGCCGGGCCCATGCCGCCGATAATGCCGATCGTTTTCACCCGCGATTGCCTTCCTCGAAGCCGGCAAGCGTCCATTCGGCAAATTGCGACAGGTCGCCGCCCCTGAACAGGAAACCCGCTACGCCTGCGGCGCGGGCCGCCTCGATGTCGGTCTGCTTGTCGCCGATGAGGAAACTCGCTTCCCGTTTCACGGGGAAATCGGCCATGGCTTTCAGCAGCATGCCGGGCTTGGGCTTGCGGTCGAAACTGTCGCGCCGGTAGCGCGGATTTTCGCCCTCTTCATGGTACGGGCAATAGTAGATGCGGTCGACGGCGGCGCCCTTTTCGCGGAGTTGGCCCAGCATCCAGTCGTGCAGCACGTGCATGTCGTGCTCGCTGTAATAGTCACGCGCGATTCCGGACTGGTTGGTGACCACGAAAACGAACCAGCCACGCGCCTTGAAGGCCGCAATTGTCTCAACCGCACCCTCGACCCATTCAAAGTCAGAGACCTGGCTGACATAGCCCTTGTCGACGTTGATCACGCCGTCACGGTCGAGGAAAAGAGCAGGGCGCTGATGGATCATCTCGGCGCTGTTTGCCCGTGTGCCGCCCAAGTTGCAACACCTGCCGCCGTATCAAAACGACTGGACCTGCCCGGGAAAACGGGGTTGTCTCTGCGCTGAAGGGCCGGGAAGAGCCCTCAACCAAGACCCATGGGAGGGCAAAATCTATGGAACAGTATCTACCGCTCATTCTGAGCGCCGTCGGTGGCACGGTGCTCGGTCCAATTATTTCAAAGCTCGTTGGCGGCAGTGGCACCGGCGGAATCGTCGGCGGCATCATCGGTGGCATTGGCGCGCATTTCGGCCTTGATGCAGCCGGTGTGCAAGTGCTCGGCGATGTCGCAGCCGGGGCGACCTCGCCCATGAATATCATCAACAGCCTGCTCGAAGGCGGCGTTGGTGGTGGTGTGCTCGGCGTGATCGCCGGCATGGTGATGAAGAACAGAGGCTAGCGCCTTCGCGTTCTGACACGATTTCAATCAAACACCTGGCGATCCGGCCTTGGCCGGGTCGCCTTTTCTATTCGGCAGTTGCCGGGAGGGCGTCCCGGTTCTCGCGAACGCCGCGCATGAACGGCACGATGGCGAGCAGGGTCAGCAGCGCCGACAGGAGGAAGGCGGCGCCGCCAAACTGGAACGGCGCGCTGTCATGCGTGAAGTAATAGAGCACGCCATTCATCGCGAGCGGCCCGGCGATCATGGCCAGGGAATTCAGGCTGGAGCTGGCGCCCTGCAGCTCGCCCTGCGCATTGCGCGGAGTCAGGGTCGACATCAGGGAATTGATCGCCGGACCCGTCACGCCGCCCAGCGCGCCGATCGGAATGATCGCATAGACGATCCAGGCCTGCCCGGCGAAGGCATAGGCGAACAGGCAGATCACGCTGACTGACATGCCCAGCAAGGCGGTGCGCACGGTGCCGATCCGGTTCAGGATCATCCCCATGAGGCCCGCCTGCACGACGGCGGCGCCGACGCCGACCAGGCCAAGCGAGAAGCCGATCTCCTTGGGGCTCCAGTCATAGCGGATCTCGCCATGCACCGACCATGTCGCCGGGAAGACAGTGTGTGCGAGAAAGAAAATGCCGGCGGCCAGCAGGAACCATGAAACCTGGGGCAGCTTGGAGAAGTGCCTGGCGGCGCCGAATGGATTGGCGCGCTTGAATGCGAAGGGGCGACGGTGCGCCTTGTCCAGCGATTCCGGCAGTACGAAGAAGCCGTAGCAGAAATTCACCGCTGCGAGGCCCGCAGCCGCGAAGAAAGGCGCACGCGGGCTGATCTCGCCAAGGAAGCCGCCGATGACCGGCCCGAACACGAAGCCGAATCCGAACGCGGCGCCGATCATGCCGAAGGCGCGGCCCCGGTCCTTGGGCTCGGTCACGTCCGCGATATAGGCATTGGCGGTTGAATAGGTTGCGCCCGAAATGCCGGACAGGGCCCGCCCGATGAAGAGGAGCCAGATCGAGCCCGCAAAGCCCATGATGAGGAAGTCGATGGCGAGCGTGCCGATCGAGACAAGCAGAACGAGACGGCGTCCGAAATGGTCCGACAAGGCCCCGACGGTCGGACCGAACAGGAAGTTCATCAGCGCGTAGGTCGCGGCCAGCAGGCCGAGCCAGAGCGTGGCGTCTTCCGGCGGCACATGCATCATGTCCTGGATCAGGCTCGGGATGACGGGAATGATCAGGCCGAAGGCCAGCATGTCGATGGCAACGGTCACCAGTACGAAGAGGAACGCGTTCTTGCCGTGTTTGCGGAGGGCAGGGGTATCGGTCATGTTCACGCTTTGGGAGGGAATGTGGTAAAGGTCAATCGCGTCGCGTTGGGCTTGCGCCAATTTCCTCGCGCGGTAACTTTGCCTGCGCCCATGCGGCGCGCCAGGAATGCCGAACGGCATCATTGAGGGGCATCAGGGCATGGCAGAGGGAATACCGGTCACGCGAATGGACGTTCCGGCGTCACGGATTGCCGCGATACGCGATGCGGTTCGCGCCACGACGCATCTTGGCGACGCGCCTGACGCATCTCGCCTGGCGCAGGCTGACGATGCGCCCGCTTTCCTCGCTTTCCTGTCGGACCCGGCGGTGCACGCGCCGATCTATTCCCTGCCGCGTCCCCTGACCGAGGCGAACGTGCTGGCCTTCATCGAGGATCACCTGGTCCAGCGCGCGGCGGGCGAGGGCCTGCTCTTCGTGCGCGATGACGGCGAGGGGACGATCCTCGGCTATAGCGACATACAGGTCTGGCCCGAGTGGGCGGCAGGCGAACTGGGCGGCGCGCTCCACCCGTCGCAGCATCGGCAGGGCCGGGGCACGCGCGGCGCCGCCGAGAGCTTCACATGGATGTTCGATTCATTGCATCTCGACCTGATCTGCGAAACGGCGAGCCTCGAGAATACAGCCACGCAGCGCATGCTGGACGGGCTCGGGTTCGAGCGGAAAGGCGAGGTGACGAGCACCCGTCCTGACGGCACGACGCGCGCCTCTCTGGTGTGGGAAATAACGCGGGACAACTGGTTCCGCCTCCATCCGGCCTGATCGTCAGAACGTGCCGTGGCGGCCCTTGCCTTTCGTGAAGGCGGTCGCACCCTTCAGCGTCTCGCCGGATTTCAGCACATCGAGGCCGCCCTCAACTTCCGCCTTCAGGGCCGCGTCCATGTCGAGGCTCCATTGGCGCATTGCCGACAGGCGGTCGGCACGCAGGCAGGTTTGCGGGAAGGCGGCAATGTCGCGTGCGAGCTGGATGGCGCGGTCCAGGGCCGTGCCGGCCGGGGCTGCATAATTCGCCAGGCCGATGGCGAGCGCCTCGTCCGGACCGACTTCGCGGCCTGTCAGGACAAGGTCCATGGCGCGCGAGGCGCCGATCAGGCGGGGCAGGCGGATCGTGCCGCCATCGATGAGCGGCACGCCGAAGCGGCGGCAGAATACGCCGAACCGGGCCGAGTCCGACGCCACCCGCAGGTCGCACCAGAGCGCCAGTTCCAGCCCGCCAGCCACGGCATAGCCTTCCACCGCTGCGATGACCGGTTTGGTGAGTTCGAGCCGCGTCGGGCCCATCGGCCCCATGTCGCCGCCCGGACGCACCGGGTTGCCCTTACCGGCTGCGACGGCCTGCAGGTCTGCGCCTGCACAGAAATTTCCCTCAGCGCCGGTCAGGATGGCGACTGACAGGCTGTCATCGTCATCGAAGGCCTTGAACGCCTCGTAAAGCGCGACGGCCGCTTCCCGGTCCACCGCATTGCGCCGGGCAGGTCGGTTTATGGTGACGATGAGAAGATCGGCTTCCTGCCGCGTCTGGACAGTATCGGTTGTGCTCATCCGAGGGCACCGCCTGATGCGGACTGCCCGAGGAAAGGCACGATCCGGTTGAGCAGTGTTGGGACAATTTTTTCAGGTAGATCGTGCCCCCATTTTTCGATCACTTCGATGTCGGCGCCCGGGATGCGGCGCGCGATATCCTGTCCGGCGGCGGGCCGGATCAACGTGTCCATCGCGCCGTGCAGGACGAGGGTCGGGTGGGCAACGGTCTCAAGCCGCTCATGCCAGCGCGGCTGGGCGAGAATGGCGGCATACTGGCGGGCGACGCCTCCAGGCCGGTCAGACCGCATCATTGCGGCGATGGCGGCGGCGCGGATTTCATCGTCTGACGCGCGAATGTCCGGATGCGATCCATAGGCCGCCCGTCCCTTTACGGCCAGGTCGGCCACGGCGTCCGGCGTCCGCTTCTCCGGCACGGCGGTCAGGGCCGCAGTGGCTTCCGGCGTTGACGGCGGCAGCGACGGGTCGCCCGATGTTGTCATTACCGGAATGAGGGCGCGGACCCGTTCGGGATGGTTGAGCGCCATCAGTTGAACGATCATGCCGCCCATGGAAACGCCAAGCACGTCGGCGTTTCTCGCGCCGAGCGCCTCGACCAGCGCGGCGGCATCGGTGGCCATGTCGTTCAGCAGGTAGGGGACGGCGTCGTGCATGGGCTTGCCCGCAGCAATGCCCTTCACAATGTCACGTGGAGACGGCGCGGCCTGTCCGGTCAGTTCCGTGGATAGGCCGATATCGCGATTGTCGAAGACGACGACGCGGCGGCCGGCATCGGCAAGGCCGCGCCGGAAACTGTCCGGCCATGATGTCATCTGGCTGGAAAAGCCCGATACGAGCAGCATTAGCGGGTCGTTGGGCGACCCGGTCTCTTCATATTCGATCTCGATACCGTTTGCTTCGATTCGCGCCATGTCCGGTTTCCCCTGTCTGCTCTTGTTTTGAGCAGAGTAGAGGGCATGCCGCCGGGGCAGTAAAGCTAGCGCCCGAGTTCTTTCATCGCTTCGTCGAGGCCGCCGAGCGTCAGTTCGAACATGCGGTGGTCACCGATCAGTTCGCGGATCAGCTTGATCGATCCGGTATAGTCCCACGCGCCTTCCTTGACCGGGTTCAGCCAGACAAGGTTCGGGAAGCGCTGCACGAAGCGCTGCAGCCAGATGCCGCCGGCCTCCTCGTTCCAGTGCTCGACCGAGCCGCCGGCATAGGTGATCTCGTACGGGCTCATCGTGGCGTCGCCGACGACGATGACCTTGTAGTCGGACGGGAACTTGTTCAGCACGTCCCAGGTCGGGATGCGGTTGTTCATGCGGCGGCGATTATCTTTCCACAGGCCCTCATAGGGGCAGTTGTGGAAGTAGTAGTATTCGAGGTTCTTGATCTCGGACTTGGCCGCCGAGAACAGTTCTTCCATGATCCGCACATAGGGGTCCATCGAACCGCCGACATCGAGCAGCAGGAGGACGGAGACGGCATTGCGCTTCTCCGGGCGCATCTCGATGTCGAGATAGCCGCGCCGCGCCGTGTTGCGGATCGTCGAGTCGAGGTCCAGCTCGTCCGGCGCGCCCTTGCGGGCCCATTTGCGCAGCCGCTTCATGGCGACCTTGATGTTGCGGGTGCCGAGCTCGACACTGTCATCGTAATTCTTGAATTCGCGCTTGTCCCAGACCTTCACCGCGCGGCGATGGCGGGATTTCTCCTGGCCAATGCGGACGCCTTCGGGATTGTAGCCATTGGCGCCGAAGGGCGACGTGCCGCCGGTGCCGATCCACTTGTTGCCGCCCTCGTGGCGCTTCTTCTGCTCTTCGAGGCGCTTTTGCAGCGTCTCCATCAGCTTCTCGAAGCCGCCCATGGCCTCGATCTCGTCCATTTCTTCCTTGGACAGGAATTTCTCGGACATCTTGCGCAGCCATTCCTCGGGAATGTCAGTGACGTCCACGGCGTCGGCCAGGCTGTCGAGGCCCTTGAAGACATGGCCGAAGACCTTGTCGAACTTGTCGATATTGCGCTCGTCCTTCACCAGCGCCGAGCGGGACAGGTAGTAGAAATCGGTCACGTCCATGTCGATGACCTGCTTGTCCATGGCCTCCATGAGCATGAGGTATTCCTTCAGCGTGACCGGCACTTTGGCTTCACGCAGTTCATTGAAGAAGTTGAGGAACATGGGGCATCTTTCCTGTCGTAAGAGGTAAAGATAGTCCGCCTTGGACGCCATGTCCAAGCTGACGCAGCGAAAAGCTGGCCACTCATGTCCAGTTCACCCCGCCCGGTGTAGGAATGGCCCCATGTTGAAGGCTTTCCTGATCCTGCTCGCCGGCCTGTCGCCAGCCGCGCTCGCACATGCGGGACCGCTGGCCTGCCAGGGTCCGGGCGAGGCGACCTGCATGTTCGAGGTGATCTGGGAGGCTGCAGGCATCCTGCCGCCTGAGAAACAGGCCCGTGTCCAGCCGGTTTTCCTCGAAACGGTCGGGCGGACGGGCGATGCGGCCCTGCTGCGCTCATGGCAGTCCCGGCTCGGCGCATCGGCCCGCCACAGGACGCCGCAGATCGATTATGCCGGGCAACAGGCCGAGGCTGTTGTCGCCGAATCGGGATGGAGCGGTTTTGAACAGCGCGCCCGCGCCGGGGCCGCACCGTTCAATATCGGCCGGCCCGAGATCATGGCGGCGGGTGTCCGCCTCGCGACCGATGCGGCCACCCAGCGCCGACTCATCGACGCAATGTTCGAGCTGGCCCAGACCAAGGTGACGCGCGGCGGCCTCGGCGACGATTTCGAGAAACGGGATTTCGGCCATGCGCTGGCAGAACTCTCCATGCAGCGCTGTGATCTTGCCAGCTTTGATCGGGCCGTCGCGCTGACAGCGGCCCCCGACAGTCTGCGCTATGCGCTGTGGCGCGCCCGGATCACCGGCAATGCCGGCCAGCTCGCCGCCCGCATCCGGTCTGAGGCCGATGCCGACGACACGCGCCATGTGCGCAATGCGCTGGAAGGCTATGGCCCCATCGCTGCGCTCGGCTATTGCCGCCGCTAGCGGGTGAGACAGTTTGTCTGGCAGGCTTCCCGACGCCGTTGAACCGGTTCATAAGGATCGACCATGACTGAATTTGATGATGATCTTGCCGATCCTGACGGCGACCCGCCCGAGGCCATCTGCGGCGCAAAGGAAGTGGGCGCGCTTGCCCACTTGTACCGTGCCGAGGTCTACCGTTCGACCGTTTGGCGCCAGCGCCTCGACCAGACGACCAATTGGGCGGTCATCTCCACCGGTATCGGCCTGTCGGTCGCCTTCGCCAATGCGCAGGCCTCGCCCTTTCCCATCGTGCTGGTCGGTGCACTCTGTATCGTGTTCCTGACACTGGAATCGCGGCGCTATCGCTTCTTCTATGTCTGGCGGTTCCGCGCGCGTGTGCTCGAGATTGCCTTCTATGTGCCGATGCTGCGTGGGCAGGGCGCCCGGATCCCGCTCGACCGGGGCACGGCCCTGTCGGACGATTACGAAAAGCCGCAATACCGGATATCCAATACCAGGGCGATCGGCCGCCGCCTGCGCCGCAATTATGGCTGGCTGTTTGCCATTCTCGGCGCGGCCTATTTCGCCAAGATCGCCATCCACCCCACGGATGTGGAAACCTGGTCGCAATTCGTGCGCCGGGCGCACATCGGCCCGATTCCGGGCCTTGTCGCCATCAGCTTCGGCCTGTTGTTCCACGTCACGTGGATCAGCATCGCGGTCAAAACCTGGCTCGACGAGCGCCATGACAAGTCAAAGATGGCCGACTTCCTGAACAGCCGGAAGGACGTCAACGCGCGCGAAGACGCCCAGGCCGAGATGGATATTCTCGGGCACTAGGCAGGCGTCCGCGCCATCTTGTTGATTTTCCTCAAGGCAGCCGGGCGAACGGCCGCTATCCTGTTTAAAACAGCAGGAGTGAGTGATGCAAACCAACACGCTGCCCTTCTATGACCAGAGCGACAATACCACCGGCTGTTGTCCCCGGTTCAAGCCGGACGCGTGGGACGGCCAGGACCTGCATTTCGAGGACAAGTTGTTCGTCCGCGCGACGACCCGTAACGTGATGCACATACCGATGAACATGGGGAGCGTGTTCAAGCATACGTTCGAAGCCATTGAAAAGGCCGGGGCCATGGACCCGGCCAATTTTGCCGTTCTCAGTCGGGATCTCTCGCCTTGGAAGGGTGAGCATCTGTTCGCGGTATCGAAGCCCGTGCCGGGCGCGGAAATGGTCCGCCTGTCAGGCGATTACCGCACGCGCGTTTTCAACGGGCCCTATCGTGACGCGCCGAAATGGATGGACCAGTTCGAGGATGAGCTTGAGATTCAGAATCTCGATGCAGACCGCATGTATGCGTTCTACACAACCTGCCCGAAATGCGCGAAGGCCTATGGCGAGAACCATGTCGTCATGTTCGCCGAGGTCGAGCCTGAGACCGACTAGCCCGCCGGGCCGCGGCGACCGCCTCCGGGGCCGTCCTGGCGGCGCGAGAGGAAGGCGAGGCGTTCGAACAGGGCAACGTCCTGCTCGTTCTTCAAGAGCGCGCCGTGCAGCGGCGGCGTCAGGCGCTCGGGATCTTTCTCGCGCAGCGTTTCAAGATCGATGTCCTCGTTCATCAGGAGCTTGAGCCAGTCGAGCAGCTCGCTGGTCGACGGCTTCTTCTTCACGCCCGGCAGTTCGCGCATGGCGTAGAACGTGGTCAGCGCGTCGCCGACCAGCTTCTTCTTGATGTCGGGGAAGTGCACATCGATGATTTCGCGCATCGTCTCTTCGTCCGGGAACTTGATGAAGTGGAAGAAGCAGCGGCGCAGGAACGCGTCCGGCAGCTCTTTCTCATTGTTCGACGTGATGATCACGATCGGACGGACCTTGGCCTTCACGACCTCGTTGGTCTCGTAGACATAGAACTCCATCCGGTCGAGTTCCTGCAGCAAGTCGTTCGGGAATTCGATGTCGGCCTTGTCGATCTCGTCGATCAGCAGGACGGGGCGCTTCTTGGAGGTGAACGCCTCCCACAGCTTGCCCTTCTTGATATAGTTCTTGACGTCCTTGGCGCGCTCTTCGCCCATCTGGCCGTCGCGCAGGCGGCTGACCGCGTCATATTCGTAGAGGCCCTGGTTGGCCTTGGTCGTCGACTTGATGTGCCACTCGATCAGCTCGCAGCCGAGCGATTTGGCCACTTCGATGGCCAGCACGGTCTTGCCGGTGCCGGGTTCGCCCTTGATCAGCAAGGGGCGTTCAAGCGCGATGGCAGCGTTGACGGCCACTTTCAGGTCTTCGGTGGCGACATAGTCCTTGGTGCCTTCAAAACGCATGGGGCAGGGTCCTTTTATAAACGGTTGGCGCCACAATAGGCTGCGGACCGGGGGGAGCAAGCTTTGACGTTAGGGGAAGCCTGACATTCGGTGAAAAAGTGGTAATTCGTCCCTTCCCTAGCGGAAACAACTTCGCTCCGTGTCCGGCATGTGCTATAAAGAATGGGCCATGCGCGCCGCCACGGAGCACCAGCTTCAGCTTAGCGTCGCGCTCGTCAGTGTTTTGCCATTCCTATGCAGGAAAGGCGCTTCAGGACGGGTGCAGGCCGTATGATCCAAAATGCCCGATGTTAACGGGCGCATGGCACATTAACTTTCCCCAAGCCCCAGCCTGCCGGGTTCGCGATCCTTAACGCGTGGCAATCATGCGTTAACGCCTTTCTGCAAAATTCATCGAACTAGGCAGAATTGGATTCGCTTGAGATGCCCTTGAAGCTTTCCCTGAAGCCCGGCGAGACGTTCGTCGTCAACGGCGCGGTTGTGCGCAATGGCGACCGTCGCGGCGTGCTCCTCCTGGAAAACCAGGCGCGAGTCCTGCGCGAGAAGGATATCCTGCGCCCGAACGAGGCGACGACGCCGGTGCGGCGCGTCTATTTCGCCATCATGCAGATGTACCTGCTCGGCGAGATTGACGGCACGGCCTATACGCAGGCTGCCGAGGCGATTGCCTCGTTGCTTTCGACGGTCACGCATGAAGACCAACGCGCTGGCATCCTTGAAATTTCCGCAGATGTTGCCGCCGCCGACCTGTACCGCGCCCTCAGTCGCTGCCGCAAGATGATGACGGCCGAGACGGCGGGGTTCAACTGATGGCGGATGGCAGTGTCATGCGCGCGCGTTCGCAACCCGGTGATGCCCGCCTCAGCCTGGACGAGGCGATTGCCCGGCTTGAAGCCGGTCAGGGCGACGGTGTCGTGGTCGATCTGGGCGACGGCCGAACGGCGGTCGCAGACGGCCATCGCGGCAATGACGGCCTGCTGCAACGCTTGCGCGGGCACCGCATGATGGTGGCCCTGGCGTCGGGCGCGGCAGACCTGTCCAAGTTCTCTGCCGCAGCCGATACTGTCAAAGTTGCACCGCTTGTGCAGGAAATCCTCGACGCTGCCGTGCAGAGAGACTAGGGGCCTCGCGCATGAGCGCAGAACTTATCTCCCTTTTCACGGCGACTTTCGTCACGTTTTTCGTCCTGATCGATGCATTGGGCGTGGCCCCCATCTTTGCGACCCTCACGGCGCAGGGCGATGCCGCCTATCGCCGGAAGATGGCGCTCAAGTCCACGTTCGTCGCGACGATCATCATGTTCGCCTTTGCCTTTGGCGGTTCGTGGCTGCTCGGCGCGATGCATATCTCGATCGATGCCTTCCGGGCGGCGGGTGGCGTACTGCTGTTCCTCATCGCGCTCGACATGGTGTTCGAGAAGCGGACCGAACGCCGCGAGCATCGTGCGGAGGAAGTGTTGGGCGGTCATGTTCCCAATACCGAGCTGGACGATGTGTCGGTTTTCCCTATCGGCATTCCGATGATTGCCGGTCCGGGATCCATTGCCACAGCGATGTTCTACATGTCGGGCGCGACGGACTGGACGGAGAAGGCTGTCGTGCTTTCGGCGATCGGTCTCAATCTCCTGCTCACGCTGGTGATCTTCCTTGCTGCAGGCCCGCTCGTGCGCCTGATGGGCGCCAGCGTGGCCGGGGCAATGACCAGGATCCTGGGTGTCATCCTCGCGGCGCTGTCGGTTCAGCTGCTGATCGACGGTATCAAGGGCGCATTCGGCCTCGCCTGAGGCCTTGTCAGGCTTTGCGCCTATTGCGGCGCTTCGATACGCGGGCGCCGACGCAGGCTGCGGCGCAGCGTTGACCAGGTGACCCAGAACATCACAAGCCCGGCAGCCGTGAGGCCCATGAATTGCAGCACGAGCTGGCGCGTCCAGCGCACGCCCGTGTCGGCAACGCGCATCGCGCCCGGACCCATCTGCTTGAACAGGGCGACCGACCGATCGCCCCCCGCTTCAGCGATCAGGCGTACGCGGCGCAGGTCTGCGCTGTCCTTGACCTGCTCGATCAGGGTGACGGCGGCCGACGGATCGGTCAGCGTCCCGATCCTGTCAATTTGTGCCAGGTCGGTTTCCAGGCGGGCAAGGCCTTTCGGGTTGATGGCGCTCGCATAGGCCGCACGCACGCGCTGGACCCTGACCTTGGTAACGGCGAGGTCGGCGAAGGCCTCCTCCAGCGCGGGCTTCAGCACTGAGTCCGGCAGGGCTGCGTCTAGCCGGTCTGTCAGGTAGTCGTTGAATTCGGGTGTGATGCGGCGCGACCGGCGCGCCGATTTCAGGATAGACAGGGCACGGATGTTGGATTCCGCAAGCGCATCCGGCTGGTCCGCCTGTTCCAGGCCGATCCCGGTGATCTTGAGCACAAGTTCATCGACCCGGTCGCCCCTCATCCAGCGTTCGGAATGATTGGCGAGATCGGCATGCGTGCCGAGAAGGGCAAACCGGGCCGCGACGATTGGCGAAACCGGCTCTTCGGCCAGGTCCCCGGCGTCGGAATCCGGCTCGGTGACTTCCGCATTCTCCTCGTCCGGATCGACTTGCGTGTTCAGGTTGCGGGCCGACCCCGTGGCGTCGGCAAAGCGCTCACTGACAGCGACCGGCAGCTTTCGGAGGGCGGCAAGCGCGATGCGCTCGTCTTCGGTGCCGGTGATTTCGGAGTTGGCTGCAGCCATCAGTTCCTTGACGTCTTCGCGGTCCAGCATCTGCGGCGCAGCCATCAGGAAGCCCCGCGCCGCCGTCACGTCGCGCGCTGTCAGCTCGCGTGAGACGATATCGTGCCAGAACTTGTACTTGTCGGCTGCGTTGCGCGGCGCCATCGCCGTGAACGCGTCGTCCATATTGTGGCGGGTCTGGTCAATCGCCTCGACGGACGGTGCCTCGGAGAAGGTTGCGCCGGAAAAGGCACCGCCAACGACTTGAGCACCGATCACAGGAATCAGGATCAGCAGCGAATTGAACATCACTGCCTGCATCCAGCCGGAAGAGCGGATCGATCTTTTCCTTCGGCGGGCCATGGGCACTAAAACCGTTGCGAAAGCTGCACTTTGGACGAGGTTTCATAGAGCGCGGCGTCGATCCAAAGATCAAGCCTTGGCCTGCTAAATGCAGCGCGATTGCCGACTTTAGGACCTATTCTTTATGTCATACTACTATGAAATATACATCAAATCGCCACAATCACCTGAAATCATTGGATTATTAATCTGCGGCCCAACGATTGCAGTGAATCGCTAGCCGCTCTATATCGGGGCCATCCTGGTTAAAGGTGTCTGCTATGAGTATTGAACTATCAGACGATTACCGCCCCTCCGACGACGAGGAGTTCATGAACGAGCGTCAGTTGGCCTTTTTCCGGCGGCTGCTTGAGAACTGGAAGGCGGACATTCTCGACGGCGCGAAACAGACGATCCACAATTTGCAGGATGAGTCCGGTTCGTTGCCCGATGTTGTCGACAGGGCGTCGGCCGAAAGCGACAAGGCGCTCGAACTGCGTACGCGGGATCGTCAGCGCAAGCTGATCTCCAAGATCGACAGTGCGTTGCGCCGGATCGGCGATGGGACTTATGGCTTCTGTGAAGCGACGGGCGAGCCGATCGGCCTGCGCCGTCTGGAAGCCCGCCCAACGGCGACGCTCAGCCTCGAGGCGCAAGAGCGTCACGAGCGCAAGGAACGCACCCTGCGCGACGACTGATCACGGTTTTCCGGAACCTGAAATGAAGAACGGCGGCCTTCCGGTTTTCGGAAGTGCCGCCGCCTTTTTACCATCAACCCAACGCCGCGGCGATTCTGTGTCCGACCTCGTGCGCTAAGGAGATGATCGCATCAAGGTCCGAACGTTCCCTTACCTGATGGTAATCAGGGTCTTAAGACAAGCCTCGCTAGTTTAAGATCGCGGGACGATTCGTTAATATCGGCCTATGGGAGCCCACTGCTTTTCCTCCTGCAATGCGGGCAGGGCGCAAAAAGTACTAACCAGTCGTTAACTCTCTTGGCGCACAATGGACGTTTGCCGGACCGGATCCCTAATTGCGCCCATGAGCCGTTCATTGCCATCCACAGCTGACGACGGTTGGGACATGTCTCCAAGACGTGAAACCGCCGTCATGCTCGACATGCCCACGCGGTTTGAATCCTTTGAGACCGAGACGCAGAAACCGGTTCTGCGCGGCAAGCTCAGCGCTGCCGAGATCGAGGCGCTGCTGCGGCCCGACCTGTCGGATATGGACCCCGAACCAGTGCCCGAACCCGTATCGGTCAAGCCCCGCGATATTCCCGACCTGGACAAGCCTGCCGCACCGGTGGGCACAACGGCCCGACCGGACCTTCCTGAAGATGCCCTGCGCCTTGCCGCCCGCCTGTCGCTCGCCTTCCGCCAGGGCTGTGGCCTGCGCGCAGCCGCAACCGTCACGGGGGCGTCCGGCGGCACCTTCGCCTCCGCGCTGGAATCCCATTCAGGCGAAACGGGCCGGGCGATTGCCTGTTTCGCAGCGCCGAACGGCGAAATCATCGCCATGCTCAGCCTCAGCGCCCCGCTGGCGGCGGCCCTGATCGAAAGCGCCTGCGGCGGCAAGCCCGGTCCCTTCGTGCCGCGCGACCTGACGCCGCTCGACACGGCGCTGCTTGAAGGCCTTGTCCGCCCGCTCGGCGCCGGTATTTCGCCGACGCTCAGTTTTGCCCGGATCGAAACCGATGGCGATTTCGCCGCCGCCCTCGCGCGGCCTGGCGCGGCTGACGTGATCGATCTCGATATCCGGTTCGATCATTTGCGGATGCCGGCACGGATGATCCTGGCCAGCGACGACCTGTTCGACTTCGTGCCGCCTGCGGCCGCAACACGGACGTCCCTCGCCCCAGCCCCCACTCCGGCTACACCCGCACCAACCCCGTCCGGCGCCGCTGTCACCGCCGTGCTGACGGCCAGAATCGCGAGCCTGAGCGTGCCCCTGTCACGCCTGACCGACCTGAAGGCGGGCTCGACCCTGTTGCTCGGCGTGCCGGCAGACCAGCCGGTCGAACTCCTGTCCGGCGGACGCAATGGTCCTGTCGCGGCAGAGGCCCAGATCGGTCGCAAGGGCGCACAAATGGCCCTGCGCATTACGAAACGCGGCCCGGCCCTGCGTTAGGACTTACTGTTTCAGGAATTCCGCCTGGATCTCGATGTCGACCGTGTCGGTCATCAGGCCCGAAAATCTCGACACACCGAACACAGTCCGGTCGATTGTCGTCACCGCCGAAAATCCCGCCACGTCCGCACCGCGCAGCCGGTCATAGGCGGCGCCATTGAACGTCACGTCCAGCGTCACGGGCGCTGTCACCCCGTGCAGCGTCAGGTCGCCGGTCACTTCCGCCGTGGTGTCACCCGTCATCACGATGGATGTGGATTTGAAAACAGCCTGTGGGAATGTCACTGCGTCGAACCAGTCGGGTCCCATGAGTTCGGTCGCGAACGGCGCGTTCGCGACATCCAGCGAGGTCATGTCGATCACCGCCTCGACGCTTGAACTGGCGGGGTCGGCGGCATCGCCCGTGAGGCTGGCATCGAACGTCTCGAACCGGCCGACATAGGTCGAGAAGCCGAGATGGTCGATGCGGAACAGGACCGCCGCGTGCTCCGGATCGAGCGCATAGTCGCCGGCCTTCACGCGGGTGATTTGCGTGCTGACGTCCGGCTTCAGCAGCGGCGCCACGACGGACGTACAAGCGGCCAGCAAAGCGAGGCCAAGCCCCGCCGCGGCCGGTTTCAACAGGCGTTTATCCATGGCCTAGCTCTCCCTGGTTTCGTCCACCCAGGCTTTCACGTTCTGCTCAAGGATGGCCAGCGGCACGGCGCCGTCTCTCAGCACGACATCGTGAAAGTCCCGAATGTCGAACCTGTCGCCCAGTTCAGCTTTCGCCATTTCACGCAGCGCGACAATTTTGAGCATGCCGATCTTGTAGGCCGTGGCCTGTCCCGGCATCACGATATAGCGGTCGATGGCCTTCTGGCAGTCGCCTTCCGGGTTCGGCGTATTGTCCATCAGGTACTGGACGGCCTGTTCGCGGGTCCAGTGCTTGTCATGGATGCCGGTATCGACAACGAGCCGGGCTGCGCGCCAGATTTCCATCGCGAGCCGGCCGAAATCATCATACGGATCAGAATAGTATCCCATTTCTTTCGGAAGCAGTTCCGAATAGAGGCCCCAGCCTTCGGTATAGGCGGTATAGCCGCCGAACTTGCGGAAGCTCGGGATGCCCTCCAGTTCCTGCGCCATGGCGATCTGCATATGGTGGCCGGGAATGCCTTCATGGAAGGCGAGGGCCTGCATCTGGTAGGTCGGCATGTCCTGCATGCGGTAGAGATTGGCATAATAGGTGCCGGGACGGCTGCCATCCGGTGCGGGACGCGAGTAGAAGGCCTTGCCGGCCGATTGTTCGCGGAACGGCTCGACCGCCTTCACGATCAGGTCGGCTTTCGGGAAAGTCCTGAACACGTTCGGCAGGTCTTCACGCATCGCGTCAATCGCCGCTGTGGCTTCGGCGAGGTATTCGGCGCGGCCTTCATCCGTATTCGGCTTGAAGAATTGCGGGTCGGTCCGGGTGAAGTCGAAGAACTCCTTCAGGCTGCCCTCGAAGCCGGCCTTGGCCATGATGCCCCGCATCTCGTCCTGGATACGGTCCATTTCGGCGAGGCCGAGATCGTGGATCTCGTCAGCGCTCATGTCGGTTGTCGTGATCTGCTTCAGGCGCATGGCGTAATAGGCGTCGGCATCCGGCAGTTTCCAGGCGCCGTCATCTGTCGTCGCGACAGCCGCCTGCGCTTCCAGTTCTGCAATGGCGGCGTCGTAGGCCGGCCCGACGGATGTCTTGAGTGCGTCAGCGGCCCGGACCAGAAGCGATGCGGCCTCCTCCGGGGTGACCCCGTCCGCGCTTTCCAATTCCGTCACTTTCCCGCGGAAATCATCCATCAGCGGGCTGTCGTCGCTGCCATCGGCGACGTCGGATGTGAACGGATAGCCAGTGATGACGCCGCGCGAGTCCGACAGGACATAGTCATAGACAAAGCGTGGCGGCAGGATGCCCTTTGCTGCAGCAGCCTGCGAATTGGCGACATTCTGGCCGAGATACGCCGCGATGCCTTCCAGCCGGGCGATATAGGCCTCGGCGTCTGGCGGGCTGCTCACCTTGTGCTGGTTCACCAGGAAGGCGGGAATGCCCGACTGCACACCGAACATCTGGTTGAACACGTATTCGTGGTCGCGGAAGGGGAAAGCGGCCTCGGCCTGTGACAGTTCGTATTCGGTCAGCCGCCAAGACAGTTTCGCCTGCGGGTCCAACGCATCGAAGTCGAACGTCTCTTTCATTTCCGCGACAATGGCGTGCTGCAGTTCAAGGTCTTCCAGCGCGTGCGCGTCGGATTCGTCGTCCCATTTGTCGTAATCGTCCTTGATGCCGAGATAGGTCTGGGTCATCGGGCTGCGGGCGACGGTTTCCTGGAATTTGACTTCGAACCAGTCGTTGAGCCGCGCGCTTTCATCCTGGGTCACTTCGGCAGGCGCCGATGCTTCAGTGACGGCGGCCTCTGGCACCACGGGTGTGGCACAGGCGGCGAGGATCAGGATGGCAGCGAGGGCGGTGGCGGTACGCGTCATGGGAAACTCCGAATCAGATGAGGTTTGTGTGATTTCCCCAGTGAGTCTTAACGCTTTTTTCGGTTTCGTTAACCTTTGCTGTGCCAATGTAACTGAACTAGGATTCCGCTACGGCTGAGTCGGCCACGTGCCGGCGGAATCAATGTATAGTGATCCGGTCCGCTGAGATGCTGCCGGTGCAGGAGACGTAACACGCATGGATTCCCTGGAACTCACACAGGCGGCCAATACTGGCGATGATGGCGAAACCACCGGCGGCGAAGGCTTTGCCGAGCTGGGCGGGCGTTTCGATATCATGCAGCTCCTGTTCTGGGGCTGCCTGCTGATTTCGATCGCTGCCGCCAGCGTTGCACTCGCCTGGCCGAAAGCGTCCGGCGCGCCCGGACCGATCCTGCTGATCTCGATGGCGTCCGGCGGTCTCGTGTTCCTGCTGTGGAGTGTGCGCGGGGCAGGGCGATTCCTGGGCCTGTTCCCCGAACGGGGTTCGGCAGCGCGCGCCGTACAGACCAATATGCCCCGTTTCGGCTGGATCGAGGCGCTCGACGAATCCGTTCTGATCACAGACCAGGGCGGCGCGCCGGTTGCAGCCAATGAATCCTACAATGAACTCAGCCGGATTGCGCTGATGGTCGGACAGGCTGATGGCGGAGCGGTCACGGTCGACCGCCTGTTCGGGGCCAATCCGGGCCTTGCCGCGCCTGTCTACCGGCTGTCCAAGGCCGCCAAGGCCGGTCTTGCGCGACGCGAAGTCCTGCCGCCGATCACGATCGGATCGGACCAGGTGCCGGCCCAGTTCGAAATTGGCGTCTCGCCGCTGCCGCGCCAGCGTGTGCTCTGGCGCATCCGCCGTATCGCCGGCCAGCAGGAAGCGACAGGCGCATCCGACCTTAAATCCCTTTATGTCGAAGACGCCCCGATGGGCTTCTTTGCCGCGCGCCCCGATGGCACGATCACCTATGCGAATGCCTGGCTGCGCGAGATGCTCGGCCTGCCGGAAACGGCAAAGAACATCCGTATCGACGACATCATGCGCCCCGAATTCGTGAAAATGCTGGCGCGCGACCGCAAGACCGGCGCGCCGGGCCGGGCCGATATCCAGCTGCGCGCGCGAGACGGCGTTGAAGTGCCCGTGCAGGCTATCACGACCTGGGCAGGCCGCGGCGCCGAGGCGGCTGGCCGCACGATCATCCTTGCCAACCAGCAGGTGATGAACGGCCAGGAAGAGCGTTTGAACTTTGCCTCATCGTCGCGCCCGCCGCGTCTCGAAGGCGACCCGATGTTTGACGACGCGCCGTTCGGCGCGGTCCGCCTGCAGGGCGACGGCGTCGATGGTGCGATCATCCTCGATGCCAACCGTGCGCTGATGGAGATGACTGGCGGCGAAGCCACGCCGGGCGGCCATTTCTCGAACCTGTTCGTGGCCGACGAGGGCCAGGAAGCGCTCAATGCCTCGCTGATCGATGCTATCGACAAGCCGGTTGGCCTCAAGCTGGCCGGTCCCGAACCGCGCCATGTCAACGTGTTCGTCACGCTCGACAGCAATGGCCGGCCGTCGGTCGCCTATGTCATCGACATTACCGAACAACGTGAACTGGAACTGCGCCTTGCCCATGGCGAGAAGATGCAGGCCATCGGCCAGCTCGCTGGCGGCGTCGCGCATGATTTCAACAACGTGCTGCAGGGCATCATCCTCAACAATGAGGACCTGATGACCAGCCACCCCGTGGGCGACCCGTCCTACAACAACCTGAAATCGATCCACGAATTCTCGATCCGTGCGAAAGACCTGGTCCGCATGCTGCTGGCCTATGCCCGGCAGCAAACCTTCAAGCGCGAAATCTTCAACGTGACGGACTTCCTGTCCGAATTCTCGATCCTGCTGCGCCAGATCCTCGACGAGCGCGTCGAGATCGTTGTGACGCATGGCCGCGATGTGCCGCATATCAAGGCCGACAAGAACCAGCTCGAAACCGCTATCATCAATCTCGCCACCAATGCGCGTGACGCCATGATCAGCCACAATAATGGCGGCAAGCTCACGATACGGACGGCGCGTGCGACGGGCCGGGACGCGCAGGCCAAGGGCTTCAGCTATGTCGAAGACGGCGACTATATGCTGATCGAAATGGAAGATACGGGCCACGGCATGCCGCGCGAAGTGATGGACAAGATTTTCCAGCCCTTCTTCACGACCAAGGAAGCCGGCGTCGGCACGGGCCTCGGCCTTGCCACGGTCTACGGCATCATCAAACAGTCGGGCGGCTATATCTGTCCGATTTCGACTGTTGGCAAAGGCACGACCTTCCAGATCTATCTTCCGGCACTCCGGGCTGAAGATATTCCGGCCCCGGTCGAGATCACCCAGGCCGAAAAGCTGGCCAATCGCCCGATGGATATTTCCGGCCGCGGCCGCATCCTGCTGATCGAGGACGAGGACGGCGTGCGCGCCATCACGGCAACGCAATTGCGCAAGCGCGGCTATGACGTCTCGGAAGCCTGCGATGGCGAGCAGGCCATGGAAGTCCTCGAAGACGCCCCCGGCAGCTTTGACCTCGTGATCTCCGACGTCGTCATGCCCGGCATGGACGGACCGACCCTGATCCGCGAAGCCAAGGCCTTGCTCGGCCATGCGCGCGTCATCTTCATCTCGGGCTATGCCGAGCGGGACCTTGCCAAGCAGCTCGACGATGATCGCGCGGTTTCCTTCCTGGCCAAGCCGTTCACCTCACGCCAGCTCGCCGAACGTGTGAAGATGGAACTCGGCAACCCGAAAGCAGAGGCGGCCTGACAGGCCTCACATCATGCGCTTGGTCGCCCAGAACTCCTTGAGGACGAGGGCGAAGCTGCCCGGATGTTCGGCGCAGGCCCAGTGGCCTGCATCATGTTCGACATGCAGGGGAACGTCCCATCGTTTTGCAAAGCGCTGCGCGACCGGCAGGCCGACGAAGGGGTCGTTCTCGCCCCAGTAGAGCTGACCCTTTGAGGGCAGGTTCGCGAGGTCGTCTTCCCAGTCCCCGGAAATGCGCAGGCCCCGGGCCGAGCGGTAGAGTTTGAGGATCGACTGGCGCATCGTCTTGTCGACCAGCGGAGCCTCATGCGCGGCCATGGCGGGTGGCATTCCGCCCTCGACCAGCGCGGCCTGAAGTTTCGTTTCATTGCGCATGCCCATCATGACAAGCTCGCCGAGCAGGGGCGTTGCCCACATCATCGCCATGCGGTGGCCCGAATACTGGCTGTCGATCACGGCATTGGTGACGCACCAGCTTTCCACAAGGTCCGGCCGCAGCGAACAGGCCCGCAGCGTCAGCAGGGCGCCCCAGTCATGGCCGACAACATTTACCGGCTGGCCTACAGTTTCCATCTGGCCGATCAGCCAGTCGGCATAGGCATCCTTGGTGCGGGTGAAGCCGGGAGGCACGGGACTGCCGAAACCCGGCAGGGCCGGTGCCATCCATTGGTCCGGCTTCAGGCCGAGCGCCTTGATCAGGGGGCCCCACAGAAAGGGCGTGTCCGGCACGCCGTGCACAAACAGGATCATTGTCTTGCTCCCCCGAGCCCAGGTGACGATTCCTGAACGGTATTGAGACACAAGCTTGGTCCCGTAGCAAGGAATTCGCCTCAAGAGGGAAGCGGTCAGGTGATCCTGTCCCAACAGGTGCGGCCAAACCGGTCATAGTCTTCCATTTCGGCCACCATTTGCCGGAACAGGATGGCGTCGCCGATCTCGTCCGGGAGGAGCGGATCGAGGTTGATTGTACGAATCACCGACTGGCCGATCAGGAGCGTTTCTTTCGCCGCCGCATCGGGCGAAAGGCCAGCAGCGGCCTTGCGGCTGGCCTGCATGGCGGCGATGGCGGATTCGTAACGGGCTTTCAGCGCATCCGTAGACCAGAGGTCGCGCCAGTCCTTGCCAGCGGGCAGGGCAGTTTCGGCAATGGTGACAAGCAGCGCGTCTGCCTGCAGGCCGATGCGCACCAGCGCCGCACGTAAGTCGGCCAGTGACAGGCGCAAATTATCCGGCCTGATCCATAGCCCGGCTTCGGCCTGAGCAAAGCCGTAGAGCCGGAGCGCGCGCATGCGGGCCCGCAGGTCCTTGCGGTCGGTGCGGCCGAGATGGTTGGTCATGACCCCGATCCAGCCGCCCTGCCACGGGCGCGTCCGATCCGGTGCCGTGCGCCAGTCGCTGATCTCCGCGGTCAGCGCTTCCGCCTTCTCCCCGGTCGCATAGGTACCGCGATCGACGCTTTGCAGCAGGCCGTCCTTGACCAGGCGGGTGACCGCCATGCGGATGGCGGTCGGCTCGATGCCGAACAGGGCGCCGGCACGAGTCAGGTAAGTCAGCGACTGTGTCCGGCGCCCGCGCACGCTCATCAGCGACAGGACAAGGGTGCGCGCGGACACGTCTTTGGCGGCGATGGGCTCAAAACGTAACGACATTTGACCTATTGTGCATATTCGTGTTACAAATTCAAATAATCAGAACAAACCGATTGGGAGACGCCCGACCATGACCGAAGCCGTACGCCTGTCCGAGGCTGTGTCGAAGGAAGAATTGCGCGAGCTGTCAACGCCATCTGACGTGAAGGCCATCGCCTCGCTCCTGTTCAACTGGGCGCTGATCGTGGCGGCCTTTGCCGTGCCGATCATCTGGACGAACCCGGTAACCATTTTTGCGGCGGTCGTGTTCCTTGGCGGGCGCCAGCTCGGTCTCGGCATCCTCAATCATGACTGCGCCCACCATGCTTTCGTGAAGAGCAAGGCAGGCAATGACTTCATTGGCCACTGGCTATGCGGCGCGCCAATGAACATTTCGGTCTATGCCTACCGGGCCTATCACCTGAAGCACCACAAATATGCCGGCACGCCGCAGGACCCGGACAAGATTTTCGTGAAGAACTACCCGGTTACGCGCGACAGCCTGAAGCGCAAGCTGGTGCGCGACCTTACCGGCCGGACGGGCTTTCGCGACACGATGATGAAGCTGAAAGGCTTCAAGCTGAAGAAACATTATCCGTGGCTCGTGTTCCATGTCGGCTTGCTCGCCGTGCTGACCGCGGTTGGCGCGCCATGGGCCTACCTGATGTGGTGGGCCGCCGAAATCTTCGTCTATCCCGTGCTGACCCGCGTGCGCCAGATCGGCGAGCATGGCGTCGCCATTGACCGCGACAGCCTCGACCCGCGCGACAATACGAGCACGACGCTCGCGTCATGGTGGGAACGCCTGTTCATCGCGCCGAACCAGGTGAACTATCACCTCGAGCACCATCACTTCGCCGCCGTGCCGGGCTACAACCTGCCGAAACTGCACAGGCTGCTCGCGTCGCGTGGCTATTACCGCGACCATGACTGTATCTCGCACGGTTATCTCGACGTGCTGAAGCGCGCCGTGCGCAGCGACGAAACCGAAGGCGCCGCAGCGGCCTGACACTGTTCCTCGTGCATGGTCCGGTCTATGCTGGACGTTCAGCGCAGGAGAACACGCCATGACCCGATTGACCCACACCGCTGCCTACCGGATAGCGGGCCTTGTTGCCGCCGCCCTGTTGATGACCGCCTGCGCCAAGCCTGCGCCCGCGCCTGAAGAAACGCTCCCGGCAGAGCCCTCGCTCGGCATCGACGTGCCGGTCGTGCGTCCGGACGGCGTGTTCGAGAATACCGAGACAGAGAAGCTGGGGCAGGGGCGCGCGATCGCGGAGAATATCTGTTCGACCTGCCACGCGATCGGTCTGGAAGGACCGAGCCCGCACCCGGACGCGATCCCGTTCCGCGACCTGTCGAAACATTACCCGATCGAAGACCTTGCCGAGCCGCTGGCCGAAGGCATCATGGTCGGCCATCCCGACATGCCGGTCTTCGCCTTCGAGCCGGACCATATCGACTCGCTGATCGCCTATATCGAGAGCATCCAGACGCCGCACGAATTGTAGCGGCGCCGGAGCCCGGCTTCAGGAATACTTGAATTCCGGCGCGTCGAGATCGATCGCCGGGATGACGTCCTTTTCGGCCCAATAGTCCTGATCGTGCTGCCATTCCGGGTGCGATCCGCGTTTCGGCATCAGGTCGATTGAACGCATCAGGTAGTTCGGATTGAAATTTCCGGCATCGATCCAGGGCAGGATGTCCATGTCCTTGTCCTGCGGCCTGAGAACGGCCTCGACCTGCCGGACGCCTTTTTCATCCATGTGCTTGAGCAGGCGGCAGACAAAATCGCCAAGCAGGTCGACCCGCAGGGTCCAGCTGGCGCGGAAATAGCCGAAGACCCAAACCATGTTCGGCACGCCGGTGAACATCATGCCGCGATAGGTGATCGTCTTGGCGAAATCGACCGGCTTGCTGTCTACCGTGAACGGAATGCCGCCGAGGACCGACAGGTTGAAGCCGGTTGCCGTGATGATGATGTCGGCCTCAAGCTCCTCGCCTGATTTCAGCAGGATGCCCTTTTCGGTGAAGCGGTCGATATGGTCGGTAACGACGCTCGCCTTGCCGCTGGCGATGCCCTGGAAGAGATCGCCGTCCGGCACGAAGGCGATGCGCTGCTGCCACGGGCGGTATTTCGGCGTGAAATGCTTGTCGATATCGAAATCGGGCCCGAGGAATTCGCGCACGCCAGCCAGCAATTCTTCTTTCACGGCGTCGGACTCTTCCTCCGCCCGGCGGGTGAATTCATTCTGGTCGAACAGCACCTTGCGGCGGACAATCTCGTGGATCCATGTCTCGTCGATTTCCAGCTTGCGCAATTCGTCTGCAAGTTCGTTCTCGTTGCGTCCGGGAATGAAATAGGTCGGTGAACGCTGCAGCAGGGTGACGTGCTTGCAGTCGCCCGCAATCGCCGGCACCAGCGTTGCCGCCGTCGCGCCAGATCCGATGACAATGACGCGCTTGCCCTTGTAGTCGAGGTCTTCCGGCCAGGTCTGTGGATGCACGATCTTGCCCTTGAAATCCGCCATCCCCTCCCATTCGGGCGTATAGCCCTTGTCGTGGGCGTAATAGCCCTGGCACATCCAGAGGAAGTTTGCGGTGATGTGGACGGTTTCGCCCGTGTCTGAACGTTTCGCTTCAACGGTCCAGCGCTTGTCCGCCGACGACCAGCTCGCTGACATGATCTTGTGATTGTAGCGGATGTGCCGGGCGATATCGTTGTCGTCGATAACCTCTTCCATATAGGTCAGAATCTTGTCGGCGGCCGCGATCGGCTGGCCGGTCCAGGGCTTGAAGCGGTAGCCGAACGTATACAGGTCGCTGTCCGACCGGATGCCCGGATACTTGTGCGTCAGCCATGTGCCGCCAAAACTTTCCTGCGACTCGAGGATGATGAAGCTCTTGTCCGGAGTCTGGGTCCTCAGGTGGTAGGCGGCCCCGATGCCGGAAATGCCAGCGCCCGCGATCAGTACATCGAAATGCTCCACGGCCTGTCCGGTGGAGGGGCGTTCGCGTGTCATTGTGTCAGTCATGGTCTTCGTTTCCGTCCCGTCTTGCCGCAGTCTGAAATATGAAGCGGCCGTTTTTCGTTCATACAAACACGCGGATATGCCAACGCACTACGGAAAAACACCTAGCGAACAAAGAGTCGCATAGGCGGGCGTTAACACTCCCACAGCCAAAACCGTTTGTGCGGCGCAGCAAAGCGTGTCATAGGCTGCCTCAGCAGGGACAGCGCCCCACAAAGGCGTGCCGCTGCTCTCGCATTGATCGTAAGCCTTTCCGGTTTCGCGTCGAGTGCGCACAAGAACCGGGATGCCGATCACCACAGGCTTCCTAAACAAATAGAGCCAAAAGCGCGCGCGGGCACGAGCCTCACGCTGCGCCTGAACATGAAAGAGTCATTTTGACCCAATTTTCCGAACTCGGCCTCGCCGAGCCCGTCCTCAAAGCCATTACAGCTGAGGGCTATACAACGCCGACGCCAATCCAGGCGCAAGCCATTCCCGCGCTGCTCAAAGGCCGCGACGTGGTCGGCATCGCCCAGACCGGCACCGGCAAGACGGCGGCCTTTGTGCTGCCGCTGCTGAGCCTGCTGGCCACCAAGCCATCCCGTCCGGCCCCACGCACGGCGCGCGTGCTGATCCTTGCGCCAACGCGTGAGCTTGCGGCACAGATTGCCGACAGCGTGCGCACCTATGGCAGTCATATGCGTCCAAGCGTTGCCGTCGTCGTTGGCGGCGTGAAGCCTGGCGCCCAGATCAAGCAGATGTCGCGCGGCGTCGACTTCCTCATCGCCACGCCCGGCCGCCTGCTCGACCATATGGACACGCGGGCCATCAGCCTGGCCGACACGACCGCTGTTGTGCTCGACGAAGCCGACCAGATGATGGACCTCGGCTTCATGCCGGCCATCCGCAAGGTCATGGCCGCCGTGCCAAGCAAGCGCCAGACCCTGCTGTTCTCGGCCACGATGCCGAAGCCGATCCGTGCCCTTGCAGACGATTTCCTGCGCGATCCGATCGAGATTGCCGTCACCCCGGAATCGAAACCTGTCGAGCGCATCGAACAGGGCGTCTACATGATCAAGGGCAATGCGAAGCCTGATTTCCTCGCCGAACTTCTCGCGGCCGATGACATGGACCGCGCCATTGTCTTCACACGCACCAAGCATGGCGCGGACAAGGTCGTGAAACACCTCGGCAATAACGGCCTCTATGCCGAAGCCATTCATGGCAACAAGAGCCAGAACCAGCGCATCCGGGCCCTCGACGCCTTCAAGAGCGGCAAGGCCCCGATCCTGGTCGCAACCGATATTGCCGCTCGCGGCATTGACGTCGACGGCGTCAGCCACGTGATCAATTTCGACATGCCGAACATTTCGGAATCCTATGTCCACCGCATCGGACGTACGGCCCGGGCCGGCAAGACCGGCATCGCCATCTCCCTCGTCGGCAATGACGAGCGTGCCTACCTGCGCGATATCGAAAAGCTGACCGGGAAGTCCATTCCGCGGCTCGACCCGCCAGCCGGCACCGCGCTCGACCTGTCGCAGCCGGAAGAAGAGGGCCCGCACAAGCAACAGCGCAATGGCGGACGCAGCCGTCCGGGCGGCGGCGGAAGCCGTGGCGGCCACTCACGCAATGGCGGCGGTTCTTCCCGCAGCCAGGGCGGCAAGCCGAGCGCGGCTGGAAGTTCGAGCGGCGGCAAGAAATTCGGCGGAAAGCCCGGTGGCCAACGGCCCGCCCGGTCAGGTGGCGGCAATTCCGGCGGTGGTGCTGCACCTACGCGCAGCCGCGGTTCCTGGTCACCTGCTTCCAGCTAAGTGAGGACAGACCGGAGCCCCGGTCTTTCCCCATCGTCAACCTTGCGATGCGCGCCGTCCTTGTTCAAGGATGGCGCGTATTCGTTTTGAGGAGACGCGCCATGAAAACCCGTATCACCGAGATGTTCGGTATCCAGCATCCCATCATCCAGGGCGGCATGCACTTTGTCGGCTTTGCCGAGATGGCCGCTGCGGTGTCCAATGCCGGCGGCCTTGGCATCATCACTGCGCTGACGCAGAAAACGCCGGCTGACCTCGCCAACGAGATCGCCCGCTGCCGCGACATGACCGACAAGCCGATCGGCGTGAACCTCACCTTCCTGCCCGTGGTCAACGCGCCCGACTATCCGGGCTATGTGAAAGCCATCATCGAAGGCGGCGTGAAGGCCGTCGAGACGGCCGGCAACAACCCGGTCCAGGTCCTGCCCGTGCTCAAGGAGCATGGCATCAAGGTTATCCACAAATGTACCGCCGTGCGCCACGCGCTGAAGGCCCAGTCGATCGGTTGTGACGCGGTCAGCGTCGACGGGTTCGAATGCGGCGGCCACCCTGGCGAAGACGATATTCCCAACATGATCCTGCTGCCGCGGGCCGCTGACGAACTGGACATCCCGTTCGTATCGTCCGGCGGTCAGGCTGACGGACGCAGCCTCGTTGCCTCGCTCGCCATGGGCGCTGACGGCATGAACATGGGCACCCGCTTCATCGCCACGAAGGAAGCGCCTGTGCACCAGAACGTGAAGGACGCGATCGTTGCCGCGTCCGAGCTCGACACACGGCTCGTCATGCGCTCGCTGCGCAACACCGAACGCGTGCTCAACAATGCCGCCGTGGAACGCCTCATCGCGAAGGAAAAGGCGCTCGGCGACAAGCTGGAATTCAAGGACATCATCGAGGAAGTCGCGGGCGTCTATCCGCGCATCATGAAAGATGGTGACATGGACGCCGGTGCATGGAGCTGCGGCATGGTCGCCGGCCTGATCCACGATATCCCGACCTGCAAGGAACTGATCGACCGGATCATGGCCGAAGCCGAGGAAATCATCACCAAGCGCCTGACCGGTTTCCTGAACGCGTAATATCCCGACATAGGCCTGCCTCTCCCGGACGGGGGAGGCGGGCTGCTACTCGCCGTCCTTGATCGGTATGCCGTAGAGCTCGAGCCGGTGATCGACCAGCTTGTAGCCGAGCTTGCGGGCAATCTCGATCTGCAATTCCTCGATCTCGTCCGAATGAAATTCGACAACGCCGCCGGTCTTGATGTCGATCAGGTGGTCGTGGTGCTCGTCCGGCACTTCTTCATAGCGCGCCCGACCGTCGCGGAAATCGTGGCGCTCGATGATGCCGGCATCCTCGAACAGCTTCACCGTGCGATAGACGGTTGCCAGAGAAATCGAGGAATCCATGGAATTGGCGCGCCGGTGCAATTCTTCGGCGTCGGGGTGGTCGTCAGACGTCGACAGGATGCGCGCGATCACGCGACGCGGCTCCGTCATGCGGAGGCCTTTTTCTGCACAGAGTTTTTCGAGTCGATCCATTTTTCTGTTCTGCCTTTAACGCTGGGGGAAGTCCAGACGTTCGCGCGTCAAACCGACAGGTCCCGTGACATCAGGATTGCAGCGGCAGGAATGTCCCGTCCGGTAGTGTAATAGCCGGGGCGCTGGCCATCTTCGGTGAAGCCGAGTCCCTCATAGAGGCGCCTGGCAGCGATATTGTCCTCAGCCACATCCAGCGTGATCCGGCCGATGCCGCGCTCGCCAAGGCGGGACATCAGCCCGGCCAGCAATTGTGTGGCGATGCCGGTCCGCTTGAGGGCCGGATCCGTGGCTATCGTCAGGATGTCGGCCTCGCCGGCGACGGTCTGCACCAAAACAAACCCGGCCAGGCCGCCATGCTGTTCGATCCCGAGGCCCAGCGTCGTGCTTTCCGAGAGGAGGTCGCGGAAGGCCGCCGGGCTCCAGGGGTCGGGAAAGCCTGTTGCATGCAGCATCGCGACCCGTCCGGCATCGTCCGGCCTGAGGACGACCAGCGGCAGGGTCATGACCGGGATCCCGGCAGGGTGGCGTCCGGTTCGCGGGCGTAGACAGGGGCTGGCGGATGGCTGGCCGGGTCAAAGCCGGGGGCCTTGAGCGCCGCCGTGATGGCCGAGGGCCGCATCGGGCGCTTATCGATCTGCTCGGCTGTCTCGCCCAATGCCTCTTCACCATCGATGAATACCGGCACGGTAAATCCGGCCAGCATGGCTTTCAGGTCGGTCAGGTTGACTTCGACCGGCGGGGCAATGCCGGCGTCGCCCTCCAGACCCTGCACCCACCAGGTCTGGTCCGGCGGGCGTTTCTGCGCGAGTAGCGCGCCGAGGCTGTTGCCTTCCATGCCGGCGGGAATGGCGGCTTCCAGGCTGGTCACGCCGATGCACGCAGCACCGGTGACCAGGCTGAGGCCACGCGCATACGCGACCCCGATCCTTATGCCGGTGAAACTGCCAGGACCGGTGACGACGGCGATCAGGTCAATGTCGGTCAGGGTGACGCCAGCCTCCGCCAGCACACCTTCGATAAAGCCGGGCAGTTGCCTGTCCTGTCCGCGTGCCATGGTCTCGCGCGCATCAGCGAGAATTTCGCCGTCGCGCACCACGGCTGCTTCCAGGGCAGCGAAGGCCGTATTGAGGGCGAGGACCAGCATCGGATGTCGGATTCAGAGAATCCGGCAGGCTTCGTCGAAGTCCAGCCGCGGGCTTCGGTCGAACAGTTTGGACTTGTCGCCATGGCCGATATTGCAGATGAAATTGGCACGCCAGTGATTCATCTCGCCATCCTGGCTCTGGAAGAATTCGGCATTGACGCCGTCCGCGTCGAAGCCCGACATCGGGCCGCAATCGAGACCCAGCGAGCGGGCGGCGATCATCAGGTATGCGCCCTGCAGCGACCCGTTGCGGAAGGCCGTCTCGTCGCGATTGCTGTTGAACCAGTCCTTCGCGCCTGGCGCGTGCGGGAACAGCGCCGGGATCTTCTCCTGGAAATGCAGGTCGTAGGCGATGATACAGGTCCATGGCGCGGTCAGAGTCTTGTCGTGATTTCCGGCAGACATATGCGGGGCAAGACGCTTCTTGCCTTCGTCCGTGGTGACCCACACAAAGCGGGCCGGCGAGCAATTGGCGCTGGTCGGGCCCATCTTGGCGAGGTCGTAGACAGCGCGTATGAGCACTTCCGGCACCGACTTGTCGGTGAATCCGTTGTGGCTGCGCGCATCGCGGAAGATGACATCAAGGGCGTGGTCGTTGACCGGATGGGCCATGGGCGTCGTTTCCTTTTGTGATTTGGATCCCGGGTTTGGTCCTTAGAGGACTGCTTCGACCGCCGTGACTTCCGGAACGTAGGTCTTCAGCATGTTCTCGATGCCCTGCTTGAGCGTCATTGTCGAGGACGGGCAGCCGGCACAGGCGCCGCGCATCGACAGGTGCACGATGCCGGTATCCGGCTCGAAACGGTGGAAGATGATATCGCCGCCATCCTGGGCCACAGCCGGGCGGACTCGGGTCTCGATGAGTTCCTTGATTTCCGCCACGATCTCGGCGGTTTCGCCCTCATAGACCGTACCGTCATCGTCGGCGCCGCCTGAGGCGACAGCGCCGTCTTCGACCACCGGCAATCCGGCCATGAAATGGTCCATGATCGCGGCCAGCACCATCGGTTTCACATGCTTCCAGTCGCGGCCCGCATCCTTGTTGATCGAGACGAAATCGCTGCCGAGGAAGACACGCTCGACACCATCGACCTGGAACAGGGCGCGCGCCAGCAGGCTCATTCTTGCGCTGCCAATGTCTGGAAAATCGAACGGGCCGAGATCACCCGCCACGGGCTGGCCGGGCAGGAACTTGACGGTATCCGGGTTCGGGGTCGGTTCGGTCTGGATGAACATGGGCGTCTGGGCCCCTCTCACATGGTTGTTTCCATGCTGAGATGGCCCGACGACGCTACGTGTTCAAGGGCAAAGCGGCGTTCAGGGCGCGGTGGCAACCAGATCAGGGTCGAGCGAGGCGACCGATTCAAGGTCCTCCCCGGGCACGGCGTCGAGGGCGTCGGCCAGCGCCAGGGACGCAATCTTGGCCTCAGCGAGGAAGAATCCCATGCTGGCCAGGTGATTGGCCATCAGCATGCCGTCGCCGGGCTGGTTCGATACGATCAGCGGTTTCATGCGCGCGGCACGGCCCCAGGCATCCTTCGCCCGGGTCATGGCGGCCTGGACATCCGGCGTTCGGCCGAGGCGCGGCTCGGACCGTTCGGTGGCCATCAGCATCTCGCGGGCGACATGGGCCCGGGCCTTGGCGCCATAGAAGGCGACGATGTCGGTGCGGCTGGCAGGCCATTCGACGACGTCGCGATTGATCTGGGTCGAGAGGTCCGTCAGGTCGGTTTCAGCCCAGCCGGCAAACTGGCGGGCTTCTGCCTTGAGCAGTTCCAGCCGGTCGGGCTGAACGGCCAGTCCGCGTGCAGCGCGGGTGTCGAAACGGTTGAGCGCTTCGGCCGCCGAGGTCAGGCGCGGGCGCATATCGTCGCCGGGCATGCCGTGCAGCAGGCGGGCAGCGGCGGTAAGGTCGGCATCAGGTTCGCCATTGACGGGGCTCATGACGGCGAGCAGGCGGGTGTGTTCGGCCAGCGCGTCAGCCGTTGCCTTCTGCCAGGCAGGCATGGCGGTGAGGCGTGCCTGCGGGTGCCAGCTGGCACGGTCGCCGGCCCAGCCGGTGCCTTCCAGTTCGCGGGCAATCTTGTTGATGGCGACGCCCGCTTCGGGTGAGGCCCAGTTCTGGCTCGTGGCGAGGAGAACATCGCTGTCATCGATCCGGTGCGACATCACGGTCATGACCGGATAGGCCAGCACCGCGCCAACGACGACGCCCACTTTCAGCATCAGGATGGAGCGGCGCCACCAACGCTGGAAAAACAGCATGATCGGACTGGGCTCGGCATAGTCGAAGGTCACAAGATGATCGGTACCGATCCGGGTCACGACGGGCCCTTCCTCCTGGTAGGCCGCAGGCAAGCGACTATCAAATGCCATCCACTCTACTTTCGAACGCTGGAACTGTTGCTATTACGACACTATGCGGGGATTTTCACGTCATTAACAGTCCCTTAACCGTTAAATCTCCGCAACCCCGATATTCATGTGCAATTGCCCTGCCAAAGCCCTTGTCAGGCTTTGTTTTTTTCCTGCGCGCGTGTCTGAATAAATAGCAGTCAGCCGTCCTGGCCGATGATTTCCGCTTTCGTGACCAGCAATTGTTCTCTGCCCTGACCATTGCTGAAGGTCAGCACGAGGTCGACTTCGTCGCCGATGGCGACATTCGGGCTCACACCGAAGAACATCAGGTGGTTTGCGCCCCGCTCAAGCACGAGCGGGCTCTTCTCGGTCACTGGCAGCGACTCCACCTGCCGCATGCGCATCATGCCGCCTTCCATTGTCATTGTGTGGATTTCCACACTTTCGGCAATGTCGGCGGAGACTGCGGTCAGGGCCTCATCGGCGCCCTTCACCGTGATGACCATGCCGCCACTCGAGACGTCGCGTCCTTCGGCGGGCTTCACGATATAGGCATCGGCAACTTCCAGCACGCTCGCGCCGTCGGGAATGGGCTTGGAACATGCGGCGACCAGGCTGAGCCCGAGCAGCGCGGCTGCGACAGGAGAGAGCTTCATCTTGCGTCCTTTCGGGTGAATCACTTCACGCGGGAACCTAGAGGTATTGCCGGCCGCGTGAAAGGTGGCACGCTGCCACTGGCTGCAATCAGGCCTGCCAGAATCCAACGAGACGTCGCACGTCATCCATGACCGGCGCGGCAATCGCGCGGGCCCGGTCGGCGCCTGATGCAAGCGTCCGGTCAATCTCCGCCGGGTCAGCGAGAATCTCGCGATAGCGCGCGGTGATCGGAGACAGGTGCGCCACGGTGACGTCGGCCAGCGCCGGCTTGAACACGCCAAAGCCCTTGCCGCCAAATTCGGCCAGCACCGCATCAACCGTCTCGCCCGATAGCGCGCTGTAGATGCCGACAAGGTTCTCGACTTCCGGACGGCCTTTCAGCCCTTCCGCCTCGCTCGGCATGTCGCCGAGAAGGTCGGTCTTGGCCTTCTTGATCTTCTTCAGGATGTCGTCGGCCGTATCGACCAGGTTGATGCGCGACAGGTCAGACGGATCGGACTTCGACATCTTCTTGGTGCCGTCCTTCAGGCTCATGATCCGGGCGCCGGGGCCTTTGATCAGGGGCTCGGGCAGGGGGAAGAAGCCTGGCGCGTCATAGTCCCGATTGAACCGGTCGGCGATGTCGCGCGACAGTTCGAGGTGTTGTTTCTGGTCTTCGCCGACGGGCACATGCGTTGCCTTGTACGCCAGGATGTCAGCAGCCTGCAGGACCGGATAGGTGAACAGGCCGACCGAGGCGCGCTCGGCATCCTTGCCGGACTTGTCCTTGAACTGGGTCATCCGCTCGACCCAGCCCATGCGGGCCACGCAATTGAAGATCCAGGCGAGTTCGGTATGCGCCAGCACGGCGGACTGGGGAAAGATGATCGACCGATCGGGATCGAGCCCGCAGGCCAGGAATGCCGCCGCGATCTGGCGGGTCTGGTCGGCAAGGACGCCTCTCTCCACCGGCATCGTGATCGCGTGCAGGTCGACCACGCAATAGATACCTTCCTGCCCGGACTCCTGCAGGTCGACGAACTTCTTCAGCGCGCCGAGATAGTTGCCAAGATGCAGGTTCCCTGTCGGCTGGATGCCAGAGAAGATGCGCTCGGGGCCGGTATAGGCAGGGGTCTTGTCAGTCATGGGCTGGGCCAATAGCGCGTTTGATCAGCGCCGCATAGTGCGGCGAATGTCGCTGAACCGCACGGCGCCGGTGATAATTGCGGCCACCGCATATGATACACCGCCGGTCAGGACGAGTGCCACGGCGGTCAGGGCCTTGCTGTCATAAAGGTGCGCCTTGATCAGATCGAGATTTTGCATCATCAGCCAGACCACGGTCGACATGATCGCCGTCGCAAGTACGGCCCGCACGAGTCCGGAGGCCAGCCGGGGTCCGGGCCGGTACCAGTCACGCCGGATCAGGGTTGTCCACAGCAGGGCGACATTCACCCACGCGGCAATGCTGGTCGCGATTGCAAGGCCGATAAAGCCCTGCTGGCCGATGCTTTTCATCCAGAAGAACAGGCCTGCGCCCAGCGCCGTATTGATGAACACCGACACCAAAGCGTAGCGCATCGGGGTCTTGGTGTCCTCGCGGGCGAAATAGGCGGGTGCCAGCACCTTGATCAGCACGAAGGCCGGCACGCCCCAGGCAAAGTGGAAAAGCGCGCTGCCGGACTGGAAGGCGTCGTCGACAAGGAAGGCGCCGCGCACGAAGAAGGCATCGATCAAGAATACAGGGGCCAGCATCAGAGCGGCCGCCGCCGGCAGGGTCAGCGCCATGGCGAGGCCTATGCCTTCGTCCATGGTTGCGCGGCTGGAATCCTCGTCCAGCGCGCGGGCCGCCCGCGACAGGCGGGGCAGGATGGCAATGCCGACCGCCACGCCGACCAGTCCGAGCGGCAGCTGGTAGAGCCGGTCGGCGGCATAGAGCCAGCTCTTGGCGCCGACCTCGAAACTGGCCAGCGACTGGCTGACAATGATGTTGATCTGCGTGCCGCTGGCGGCAATCGTGCCGGGCAGGGCCAGCAGCATGACCTTGCGCACGGCGGGCGTCAGCCGCGGCCAGCCGATCAGGCTGAGATGGACCTTCTGGCGGCTGACCCCCCACCAGAGGGCACCCGCCTGCAGCACACCGGCCACGAAATAGGCAATCGAGGCGGCCTTGGCCGTGATGACAGGGTCCGTGCTGACAAAGGCCGCCGGTATGAGGCAGAGGTTCAGGATTGTCGGGACGCCCGCCGACAGGATGAACCGTTCCGATGAATTCAGCACGCCCGACAGCAGGGCGCCGAGCGCCATGAAGGTGAGGTAGGGCATGGTGATGCGCGTCAGGAAGACCGCAAGATCATAATGCACGGTATCGTCAGCCTGGCCGCCATGGATCAGCAGCAAAACCCAGGGCATGAAGACCTGCGCCAGAATGGTGAGGGCCGCCGTGGCCGCGAACAGCACCCGCATCGCCTCCTGGGCCACCACGCGGGCGGCTTCCGCTCCCTCGGCTTCCAGCGTGCGGGCATAGGTCGGCACGAAGGCCGAGGCAAAGGCGCCTTCGGCGAACACGCGGCGGAACAGGTTCGGGAATTGCTGCGCCGTCGCCCAGGCGTCGCCGATGGGCCCGGCGCCGATACGCGCGACCAGCAGGATGTCGCGCACCATGCCCAGCACGCGGCTCGCCAGCGTGAGGGAAGATTGCACGAGTGTGTTGCGCGCGACGCTCATGCGGGATTCCTTCGGTGAATTCTCAGAAACTGTCCACGGCGCGGGATCGTTTCAGTTTCCGGGCGGGCGTGTGCGGCGCATCCAGTTCTTCGCGCCCAAGTACGGCAAGAAGACGTTCTTTCAATGAATCCTTGCGCGCCTTCGTGCCCAATTTCTGGCCTTGGGCATTCTGGACGTAGAAGGCATCGAACACGCGCTCGCCATAGGATCCGACATGCGCCGAATGGATCGACAGTTTCATGTCGGCCAGCACGTCGGCAACTTCGTGAAGCAGGCCGGGCCTGTCGCGTCCGCCAACGTCGATGACCGTGTATTCCGCCGAGAGGTCGTCGCGGATCTGCACCGAAGGCTGCACGAGGAAGGCCGCCTCGCGGCGTCCTGCGCGCGTCTTGACGTCGCCCGTGATCGGGTTTCCCGCCAGCGCGTCCCGCATCGCCGCTTCCAGTCGCTCCATGCGCGGCGCATCGCCGGCCGCAAAGGCTGCCTTCGTATTGTCCTGCAGCATGAAGATATCGACGATCCGGCCGCTCTTGCTGGTGAAGACCTGCGCCGAGACGACATTCGCGCCGAGCCGGGCAAGGGTGCCGGCAAGGTCTGCGAACAGGCCGGTCCGGTCTGCGCCGGACACGATCATCGCCACCGCGCCGCCATCAGGAATATACCGGTGCGCAACCGTGTCATTATGATCGGTCAGCACGCTCGCCTGCCATGCCAGGTCATCCGGGTCGAAGCCGGTCCAGTAGGCCGTTTCCATTTCCAGCATGATCGACGGCACGCTGCCGATCTGCTCGACCAGTGCCTCGCGGCGTCGATCTGCGCGCGCTTCAAGCTCTGCGAGCACACCGGCTTCGTCGGTGCGACCGCCCCGCAGGGCCGCAGCCGTATTGTTGTAAAGATCGGCCAGGAGCTGGCCCTTCCAGGCGTTCCAGACGGCGGGGCCCACCGCCTTGATGTCGGCGACCGTGAGAATGTAGAGCAGGCGCAGCCGTTCGAGCGACCCGACGAGTTCCGCGAACTTGGCCACAGTGCGGGGATCGGAAATGTCGCGTTTCTGCGCCGTCTCGCTCATCTCGAGATGGTGCCCGACCAGCCAGGCCACGAGTTCGGACTCGGCTTCCGGAATGCCGAGCCGCTGGCAGGCCCGGTAGGAAGTCTTGCTGCCTTCGATCTGCTGGTCGCCCTTGCCCTTGCCGGTGTCGTGCAACAGCATGGCGAGGTAGAGGGCGCGCCGGTTTTCCAGAAGCGGGAACAGTTCGGACGCCAGCGCCACCTTCTCGCCGCGGCCGTGTTCCATTTCCGAAATGTATTCGACCGCGCGGATCGTGTGCTCGTCCACCGTATAGTGATGATACATGTTGAACTGGGTCTGCGCGACGATGCCGCCGAATTCCGGCATGATCCGGCCGAGCAGGCCGGACTCGTTCATCCAGCGCAGCACCTGTCCGGGCCGGTCTCCGCCCATGATCGATTCCAGTACAAGCCGGCGCGCTTCCGGCAGTTCGCGAACGGCTTCGTTGATACCGCGCAGGTTGCGCGTCAGGGCCGTCAGGGCGGCGGGATGAACATCCTTGCCTTCGCGCCGCGCAATCGTGAACAAGCGCAGCATGTTCAGCGGATCGGTTTCCATCACGTCTTCACTGGCCACGTTGATGCGGCCATTGTCGAGGGTGAAGCCCTCGTCCGGCAGCGCCTGCGGCGCGCGGACCGGCAGGAAGCGGCGCAGGCCCTCGGGCTTCTTCTTGTGGTCGGCTTCCAGCTTGGCGGCGAGGATGCGGGTCAGGCCGCCGACATCCTTGGCGATCAGGAAATAGCGTTTCATGAAACGCTCGACGCCTTGCTGTTCGCCGCGGTCGCGATAGCCCATGCGTGAGGCAATCTCGGGCTGCAGGTCGAAGCCGAGACGCTCTTCGGGCCGGCCGGTCACGAAGTGCAGGTGGCAGCGTACCGTCCAGAGGAATTTCGCAGCCCGGATGAAGACCGCATATTCATGCTCGGTGAACGGACCGTTGCGCATCACGTCTTCCAGCGTGACGCCGCCATACATGTGCTTGGTGATCCAGTAGAGCGTCTGCAGGTCGCGCAGGCCGCCCTTGCCCTCTTTCAGGTTCGGCTCCACCACATAGCGCGCATCGCCGTGCCGGGCATGGCGCCCGTCGCGCTCGGCCAGCTTGTCGGCAATGAACTGGGCGTCCTTGCCCTTCACGGCCTCCTTCTGGAACAGCTCGAACATGTCTGTAGCCAGGACCTCGTCGCCGCAGATGAACCGCGCGTCCAGCATTGATGTCTTGATCGTCACGTCTTCGGCGGCCAGTTTCACGCACTCGTTCGGCGTACGGAACGCATGGCCCACTTTCAGGCCCATGTCCCACATCGCGTAGAGCATGTATTCGATCACGCTCTCGGTATGCGGGCTGGCCTTGTAGGCGCGCAGGAATAACAGGTCGGTGTCCGACGAGGGTGCCATCACGCCGCGTCCGTAGCCGCCCGTGGCGACAATCGCGATCCGCTCGGCCTCGGTGGGGTTGCGGGCGCGAATGACGTGCGTGGTCGTGTAGTCATACAGCGCATGGATGACTTCATCCTGCACCGCGCACAGGAGGCGCGCCGTATCCAGTCCGTCCGCGCCCTGCTGCAGGCGTTCCTGCGCGATCATGCGGCCGCGAAACAGGGCCGCGTGCAAATGGTCGATGGCGACCTTCCGGGCGGCTTGCGGGTCGCCGAGATTGTTCTGCGCCGCCGCCGTCAACTTTACCCGCAATGCGCGCCCGTCGATAATGTTGGAAATCCGCCAGCGCCCGGGCCGCCGTTTCGACGGGCTGCGTGTCTCGACGAGGCTGGGCGCTTTGGGGGCAGGGGTCGACGTATCGGTCATGCAATTCCTATAGCAGGTCAGCGCCTGCGGACTATCACCGCTTTTCAGGCGCCATTGGCAAGCTGCGAGACTGTTTTACCACGCCATAGGCGAAACTGGTCTCGATTGAGGCAATGCCGGGTATTTTCTGGATGGTCTGGCGTACCAATTGTTCATAATCGTCCAAGCTTCTTGCCACGATGCGCAACTGGTAATCCTCGCTGCCGGTCATCAGGTAGCAGTCGATCACCGCGTCGGTTTCCGCGATCCGCGCCTCGAAGCGCCGCACCGTCTCATCGGAATGATTCGTCAGGCGGATGCGCACGAAACCGGTGATCGGCAGCCCGCAGGCCTTCTCGTCCACCAGCGCCGTATAGCCCGTGATGATCCCGGCAGCCTCCAGGTTGCGCACGCGGCGCAGGCAGGGCGAAGGCGACAGGCCGACCAGGGCCGACAATTCCTGGTTCGTCAGGCGGCCGTCACGCTGTAGCGCGTTCAGTATCTTGGCATCAGTTGCGTCCATCCGCCATTGTATTGGCAGAATCTGCCAATTTGCAATGCTTTGGAGGCAGAAATAAGCAAACCCTGCTGGGCGGCCTGTGCTATACTGTCGTAAACTCAGGAGATATGCCCATGGCCTATGATTCCTCGCGCCCGCTTGGCTTTGCCACCCGCGCCATCCATCACGGTTACAATCCGGAAGACAATGCCAACGCGCTGACCCCGCCGCTGCACCTTACCTCCACATTCGCCTTCCAGACGGCCGAGCAGGGCGGCGCCCTGTTTGCCGGCGAAGCCGAGGGCCACATCTATTCGCGCATTTCCAATCCCACCGTTGCGCTGCTCGAATCCCGCATCGCCAGCCTTGAGGGGGCTGAAGCGGGCCTGTGCACCGCGTCCGGCATGGGGGCGATTTCGGCCACGATGTGGACGCTGCTCAAGCCCGGCGACGAGATCATCACCGACAAGACGCTCTATGGCTGCACCTTCTCTTTCATGCGCGACGGCCTCTCGCGCTTCGGCATCACGATCACCCATGTCGACCTGCGCGACCCGGAAAACCTCCGCGCCGCGATCAGCGACAAAACCCGCATCGTCTATTTCGAAACCCCCGCCAACCCGAACATGCGCCTCGTCGATATCCGCGCCGTGTCAGGCATCGCCCATGATGCGGGCGCCCTTGTCGTGGTCGACAATACCTATGCCTCGCCCATGCTCACCCGGCCCATCAGCCTTGGCGCAGACTTCGTGCTCCATTCGGCCACCAAATACCTCGGCGGCCATGGTGACCTTGTCGCCGGCGTGGTTTGCGGCCCGGCCGAAGCGATCCACGAGATCCGCATGGTCGGCGTGAAAGACATGACCGGGTCCGTCATGGCGCCGTTCAATGCCATGCTGGTGATGCGGGGCCTGAAGACGCTGCAACTGCGCATGGCCCGCCATTGCGAGAGCGGCCTCAAGGTCGCGACATGGCTTGAGGCCCAGCCCGGCGTTGCTGCCATTTACTATCCGGGCCTCGCCAGCCACCCGCAGCACGATCTCGCCAAACGCCAGATGCCCGGCTTCGGCGGCATGATCGCGTTCGAGCTCGAAGGCGGTTACGATGCGGGCATAGCGATGATGAATCGCCTGCAGCTGATCCGCCGCGCTGTAAGCCTCGGCGATGCCGAAACCCTGATCCAGCACCCGGCCAGCATGACCCATTCCACCTACACGCCAGAAGAACGCGCGGCCCACGGCATCAGCGACGGCCTCGTGCGCCTTTCCGTCGGTCTCGAAGACGTGGCGGATGTGCTTGAGGATCTGGCGCAGGCGCTGGGAGCGAACGAGCGCTAATCTACCACCACGAACTCGTCGCCGAACCAGAGCGGCGAGTTCGCGAGGTCGATGAATTTCTTCTCGTCCTCCAGCAGTTCCGCGCCAGCTTTCGCTGCCGCTTCGCTCGTATTCGCGGCCATGGCCTCCTCGCTCTCGAACCAGAGTTCGGCAATACCGTCATAGGCTTCCGGCGCCCCGCGTGACGCGGCGATGCCTGTATTGAGCGCGTCGTGTCCGGTATGCACCTGCACGTATCGCAATATGCCCAACGTCTTGGCATGTTTCGCCACCAGCGGCGCATGCTGCTCGCGCCAGTAGCGCTGGAACTCCTCCCGGCTGAGATGGGGCAGGCGGCGAAGGCAGAAGCTGAGCTTGATCATGGCCTGAGCCTATTTGCGCTGCCGCGTCCTGTCGACCGGAATCCGCCCGCCTGCCGCTACGACAGGGTTGGCAGGCAAGCCGGGGCCGCACACAACCGGTTCGGTATCGCGCGTGAACATGTTTAAAATCGCGCAACCCAGCATTTTGAGGAGGATCACCAGTGGAATTCAAGGACGTGGTCATGGGCCGGCGCAGCATTCGCGGCTACCAGAAGAAACCGGTGCCCAAGGCGCTGATCCGCGAAGTGCTGGAAATGGCCATGCGCGCGCCGACCTCGCTCAACACCCAGCCCTGGAACTTCTACGTCGTCGCCGGCGACGTGCTCGACAAGATCCGCGAAGGCAATGTCGAACGCAACCTGGCCGGCATTCCGCACTCGCGCGAATTCCGCCTCGGCCCCGACTATGCCGGCGTCCACCGCGAGCGCCAGATCGGCATCGCGATCCAGCTGTTCGAGGCCATGGGCATCGAGCGCCACGACAAGGAAGCGCGCATGGACTGGGTGATGCGCGGCTTCCGCCAGTTCGACGCGCCGGTCTCCATCGTCATCACCTATGACAAGTCGATCCAGGGCAGCGATGTCGCGCCGTTCGATTGCGGCGGCGTGGTCAATTGCCTCGTCAATGCGGCCTGGTCCAAGGGCCTCGGCTGCGTGATCAATTCGCAGGGCATCATGCAGTCGCCCGTCGTGCGCGAACATGCCGGCATCGCCGACGACCAGGTCATCCAGACCTGCGTCGCCATGGGCTGGCCGGATGAAAGCTTTCCCGCCAATGCCGTCGTTTCGACTCGCAAATCCGTCGATGAAGCCGCGACTTTTGTCGGCTTTGACGACTGACCACTCACTTTCCGGGCCGGGCCAAACGTGACCTCCGTGTCGCGTGATGCTATCCTGCCGCAAACATTGGAGCCCCGTATGCCGAACACACTGGAACTCAACCGACGCCACCTGATGATGGGCGCCGGCCTGGCCGCCACGGCTTTCGCAGCCGGCGCAACACAGGCGCAGGCCGAAGCCAGTGCCACGGTGCCGGACCTCACCGGCAAGTCGATCCTGATCACAGGATGTTCGTCAGGCTTTGGCCGTCTCGGCGCAGAACATTATGCCCGGCTGGGTGCCAAAGTATTCGCGACCATGCGCAACCTTCCCCGTCCGGAGGCGGATGAATTGACTGCCCTTGCGGCCAGCGACAATCTCGACATTACCGTGATCGAAATCGACGTCACGTCGGACGAACAGGTCGCGGCCGGTGTCGCCGAGGCGCTCAGCGCTGCGGGTGGCGCGGTCGATGTCCTGATCAATAATGCAGGCATTGCCTTTGCCGGGCCGATCGAAGTCCAGGACATGGAAGCCACGCAGCATATCTTCGATACCAATGTCTTCGGGCCCCAGCGCATGATCCGCGCCGTCCTGCCCGCGATGCGCGCGGCTGGCAGCGGACAGGTCTTCAACATCGCATCCCAGCTCGGCCGCGTCATCGTCCCGGGCTACGCGCATTACTCGCCGACAAAGTTCGCCCTCGAAGCGCTCAGCGAGCAGCTCGCCTATGAGACCGTGACGCAGGGCATTGAAGTGACGATCATCGAGCCCGGCGGCTATCCGACGAAAATCTGGGAAAACCAGGTCGCCCTGTCGGCGGGGCTCAAGGCCCGGCTGCCGGAAGAATTGCTTGCCGCCTATCCGGAAATGACGGCGTCAATGGGCGTCGACAATGGCGGTGGCGGCGGCAGCACGGACCCGATGGACATTCCGCGCAACATTGCCGAAATCATCGCCATGCCCGCCGGCAAACGCCCGCTGCGCCGCGCCGTGCATCCGGTGTCCCGCCCGCAGGAACCCATCAACGACGTCTCCGCCCAGCAGCAACTGGCCATGCTCGGCGGTTCGCCCTATGGCCCGCTGGTCAAGGCCGTGTTGGACTAGGTCAGCCGACGCGCCGGCCGTCGGCGTCAATCAGCAGTTCGCCGTCTTCCTTGTAGAGCGGCCCCGGCGGCAGCGTGTCCAGGAGGTCGAGCACGGCCTCGCTGGGGCGGCACAGGCGCACGCCCTTGGGCGAACAGACGATGGGACGGTTCACCAGTACGGGTGCCTCCAGCATCGCGCTGAGGATCGTTTCGTCATCGACCCCCGGCTCCAGCAGGCCAAGTTCGGCGGCAGGCGACTTTGTCTCCCGTAAGGCCGTGCGCGGCGTCAGGCCCGCAGCGGCAAACAGGCCGAGCAACTGGGGCCGCGTCCAGCCGGTCTTCAGGTAGTCGATCACGACAGGCTCGGCGCCGCTGGCTTCGATGATTGACAGCACGTTGCGCGACGTGCCGCAGTCAGGATTGTGATGGATGACGATCATGGATCAGGCCTCCGGGAAGGAATTTCGGGTGCGATTGGCGAACGCCACCAGCGACAGCATCACCGGCACTTCCACAAGCACGCCGACAACCGTCGCCAGCGCCGCGCCGGAATTCAGGCCGAACAAGCTGATCGCCACCGCAACGGCCAGTTCGAAGAAGTTTGATGTGCCGATCAGGGCGCAGGGCGCGGCGACATTGTGCGGCACGTTCCAGGCCCAGGCCGCGCCATAGGCAATCGCGAAAATGGCATAGGACTGGATCAGGATCGGCACCGCGATCAGGGCAATGATCAAAGGCCGGTCAATGATCACCTGTCCCTGGAACCCGAACAGCAATACGACCGTCGCCAGCAGTCCGGCCACGGAGGCCGGCTTGATCCGGTCCATGAACCCCGTCACCGCCGCCTCGCCCCCGCGTGCCATCATCATCCGGCGCGTTGCCATGCCCGCGATCAGCGGGATCACGACATACAGCGCAACCGACAGGATCAGCGTCTCCCAAGGCACGGCAATGTCGGTCACGCCCAGCAGGAAGGCGACAAGCGGCGCAAAGGCGAACACCATGATCGCATCATTCACGCTCACCTGCGCCAGCGTATAGTTCGGGTCGCCCCTGGTCAGTTGCGACCAGACGAACACCATCGCCGTGCACGGCGCGGCGCCCAGCAGGATCAGCCCGGCAATATAGCCCTCGGCATCAGCCGCCGGGATGAAGCCGGCAAACACGTGCTTGAAGAACAGCACGCCCAGCGCAGCCATGGTGAACGGCTTGATCAGCCAGTTGACCGCCAGCGTGATGATCAGCCCCTTCGGCTTCTCGCCGACGCGGGCAAGGCTGGAGAAGTCGACGCCGATCATCATCGGCCAGACCATGGCCCAGATCAGGATGGCGACCGGGAAGTTCACATTGGCATATTCCAGCCCCGCCAGTGCCTGGAACAGGCCGGGCACAATCAGGCTCAGCCCGATTCCCGCCGCGATGGCTGCGGCCACCCAGACCGACAGGTACCGCTCGAACGCGCCCATGCCGCTAGCAGCAGCTTGACGTGGCATCGGGCACCGGCGCCGGGCAGCAGGCCCGCTCCACCGCCATGCCGGTCGGCGTCGCGGCAAGGCGTCCGTCTGCTATTTCGGGGCCGCCGCCATAGACCGCGCTGTCGCCGGTCGTGTGGAACACTTCCCACGCCACGCCGGACGGGTCCCTGACCCAGCTCTTTTCAGACTTGGCATAGCAGCAGGTCGTCTCGCCTTCTTCCAGGACCGAGGCATCGGCGCGGCTGAGGCGGTCATACACCTCGCTCAGTTCCTCGCCGGTCTCCGCCTGGATGCCAAGGTGTTCGACGCCTGCGGCAGCGCCGCGCTGGCTGATCGCCAGGTTGACGCGCGGATCGTCCAGCATCCACTTGGCATAGTCGGATTTCACGACTGTCGGCTCGGCTGCGAACAGGGTCGAATAGAAATCGACAGACCGTTTCAGGTCGTCGACGGCGATGTGAACATGCAGGCGTTTCATGGCTTTGTCCTTCGGGTTGAATTCAGCAGCAGGCCGACCGGGCCATTTCCAGCACCGGCGCGCACACATCCGTCCGGCCCTCACAGCAGTCCTCCATCAGGAAGACGATCAGGCCACTGATGGCGTCGAAATTGGCAGAATAGATGATCGACCGTCCCTGCCGCTGCCCTGTCACCAGTCCCGATTGGGACAGGATGTTCAGCTGCGCCGACAGCGTATTCGGCGGCACGTCCAGCGCGGCGGCGATATCGCCCGCCGGCAGGCCGTCATGGCCCGCTTTCACCAGAAGGCGGAATACGGCCAGGCGGTTTTCCTGGGCCAGGGCGGAGAGTTGTGAGAGGGCGGCTTTGGTTTCCATATTTCCAGATATATGGAAATGAAGAGCCGAGTCAACACGGTTTCATCGAACAGGCGCCGTCACGCGCCTCAGTCGAACGTGCACAGGCCGGTCATGATCCTGTCCGCGTCAGGCTCGCATCCTTCCTGCATGAACAGGAAATGGCCCGAGCGGCGATCGATATCGAGCGTGCTTTTGACCGACGACCGCCAGCCGCAATAGGGGGCCGCGATCTCCTGCCGAAGGGTCAGCGCGGCATCGGTCATCTTGACGTCGCAGGCGGTTGTTCCGGCCTGCGCGCAGACATTGTCCGCGCCGCCAGCCTCATTCCGGACGAAGAGGTAGCCTTCGGCAAAGTGAAAGGCGACACGCCGGCCGAGGTCGGGACGCGCCTGTTCAGTTGCCTCGCAATTGAACGTGACCTCGTCCCGGCTGGGATTGCTGCAGCTCATCACCGCGAGACATGTCGCGATCGGTATCCAGGGTTTCACCACGTGTTCTGTCCTGCGCTTCCACAAAGTGCCGCCCTGAATGCACTACCAGCCGTCACTGTCCGGTTAATCCCTGTCTCGACGGTTGCATACAGCCACGCCACCTGCTTGATGTGCGCCATGCAAACCCTCCTCCCCCTGGCCGCCCAGATCGGCGCGCTTCTCAAGGCGCGCGGCGAAACCGTTGCGATCGCCGAATCCTCGTCCGGCGGCCTCATCTCTGCGGCGATTCTCGCCGTGCCCGGTGCCTCGGCCTGGTATCGCGGCGGCGGCGTCATCTACACGCCGCAAGCCTTTCGCGGCCTGATGGACCTCAGCCGCGCCGATATGCCGGACGGCATGCGCTCCTCGACCGAGCCCTATGCCTGCCTGCTGGCGCGCACGATCCGGGGCAAGCTCGATGCCGACTGGGGCCTGTCGGAAACCGGCGCCTCGGGCCCCGGCGGCAACGGCTATGGCGACGCTGCCGGGCATACATGCGTCGCGCTGGCAGGGCAGGGCGCCGATGGCCCGCAGGAAATCTCCCGCACGCTGGAAACGGGCCTCGCTGACCGCGAAGCCAATATGCGCCATTTTGCGCGCGACGCGCTCAGCCTCCTGCACGAGGCGCTGGTCTAGCCAGCCCCCTCAACTCACGAAGGAACGCCGTCCATGAACAATGCAGACCAGATCGAATACTGGAACGGTCCCGCCGGCCAGAAATGGGTCGACCAGTCCGACCGGCTCGACGCGATGCTGGCGCCTTTCGCCGACAAGGTCATCGCGGCAGCCGACCTGAAACCCGGTGAGTCCGTCATGGATATTGGATGCGGCGCTGGCGCGCTCACCCTGCTTGCGGCCGCCGAGGTTGGCGACGAACACGGCGCGCTCGGCGTCGATGTCTCGGCCCCGCTCATCGCACTCGCCCGCGCCCGCGCGGCCACCGCCAAGGCGCCCGCCCGCTTCGAACTCGCCGATGCCAGCGTGTTCACCGCGCCGGATCCTGTCGATATCGTCATCTCGCGCTTCGGCGTCATGTTCTTCGAAGACCCGGCGGCCGCCTTCGCCAATATCCGCCAGTCGGTCAAACCGGGCGGACGGCTGGCATTCGCCTGCTGGCAGGCCCTCAGCCTCAATGACTGGGCCCTCGCGCCCCTTCAGGCGGCGATGCCCTTCCTCAAGGAGGCCCCGGCGCCTGCTGACCCGACCGCCCCCGGCCCCTTCGCCTTCCAGGACAAGGACCGCGTCGCCGGCATCCTGTCAGACGCTGGCTGGAAAAATGTCGCGATCGAACCGGCGGAACAGGCGATCATCCTGCCCGGCGACGACACCGAATCCACGGCCAAATTCATGATGCAACTCGGCCCGCTCTCCCGCCTCCTCGCTGCCCAGGGCATAGACGAAGCACAAGTCGAAGCCGCGCTGATCTCCCTGATGCAGGACCACAAAACGCCGGACGGCCGCATCGCCATGAAGTCAGCCTGCTGGCTGGTCAGCGCCGACAACGCTTGATCATCATTAACCCCGCCTATGCCATGCGGCTCGTATCCTGTAGGGCAGGGGGCCTGTTGCAAGGACGTCCCCCATGAGCCGCCTGTTTGAAGAACTCGACTATCGCGAGACGCCGATTGGCCCGATCAGCCTGCGGCGGCGCTTCCACCCGGCCCTGAAGGTCGACGTGTTCGAGATCATCCTCGGCGACGAGCACCTGATGTCCAACATTTTCACCGTGTCCGAAATCGCGCTCGCCCGCCTCGGCCTCGACAGGCTCGCCAGCCTCAACCCCGGTTCAGACGAAAAATGGAATGTCGTCGTCGGCGGCCTCGGCCTCGGCTACACGGCCGGCGCCGTGCTTGAATATGACCGCGTTGCCTCGCTGCGCGTCGTCGAGATGCTGGACGCTGTCGCCGACTGGCACGCGGCCGGGCTAGTGCCGCTCGACCCGCCGCTCAGCGCCGATGACCGGTGCCAGGTCGTGCGCGACGATTTCTTTGCGCTCGCCCAATCCGAGACCGGCTTTGACGCGGCCCAGCCGGGCCGCCAGTTCCACGCCATCCTGATCGATATCGACCACACGCCCGACTGGTTGCTGGATGCCCGCAGCGGGCATTTCTACAGCGAGGCGGGCCTGCGCCAGCTCGCCACGCATCTGAAGCCGGGCGGCATCATGGGCCTCTGGTCCGATGTCGTGCCCGACGATGCCTTCCTGCAGCGCCTGTCAGGCGTGTTCGGCGAGGCCTGGGCCGAACCGGTCAGTTTCCACAACCCGCTCCAGGACAACACCTATACCCAAACCATCTACCTCGCCCGCAAGCCTGCCTGAGCGGCTGCAATGCTCAGGCAGCATCGGGCGCAAGAGTGCGCACCCAAATATCAGTCGGGATTGCGGCATGTTGCCATCTCAAACGGGGCGGATACCCTTGGCAACATATCGCAGCAGACAAAAAGGAGCGCTTCATGCGAATTTTGTTCGCACTCACACTCATCGTGACATTGTTCAGCGCGGGGCGCGCAAACGCCGAAGACTGGCAGGCCCGGGCAGAAAAGCACTCGGTCGAACTGGCTGATTTCGGCTTCAACACAGGCGAGACGCTGCCGTCGATCACCATGAATGTCTACACGCTCGGCGCGCCCCAACGGGACGAGAGCGGTCACATCGTGAATGCGGTGATGCTTCTTCACGGAACGGGCGGTAGCGGCTTGTCCCTGCTGCGCCCCTCTTTCGGCGACGAATTGTTTGGTCCGGGACAGCCGCTTGATCTTGAACGCTACTACATCGTTTCCCCCGACAATCTTGGCCACGGCGACAGTTCAAAGCCGAGCGATGGTCTGCACGCCGCGTTTCCGCGCTACGATTACGACGACATGGTGGAGGCCCAGTACAGGATGCTGACCGAGGGCCTGGGCGTTCAGGGGCTGGACATGATCGTCGGCACCTCGATGGGCTGCATGCATGGTTTCGTGTGGGGAGAGACATATCCGGGCTTTGCACGGCGTCTGGTGCCGCTGGCCTGCAATGCGATCGAGATTGCCGGGCGTAACCGCATGTTCCGCCAAATGATCATTGACGGGTTCGAGCAGGACCCGGCCTATGACGGCGGGAACTATGCCGATCCGGCGGCACTGAGGACAGGGCAGGCTGTGTATGCCAACACGCTGGTGCTGGCAGGCTCCAACCCCTACCGGATGCAGGCCGATGCGCCGACACGCGAGGAAGCGGTGGACCAGCTGCACAGCACGCTGCAGCGCTATCGCGACCATCCCGCCGATCCAAACGACACGATCTACCAGTTCGACGCCTCGCGGAATTACAACCCCGCGCCGCGCCTGTCTGAGATCAAGGTCCCGGTGCTGTGGATCAACTCGGCGGACGATTTCATCAACCCGCCGGGCCTCGGAAACCCCGAAGCGCTTGCGGCGGAGATGCCGAATGCGCGCTTGGTTCTGGTCCCTGCAAGCGACCAGACACGCGGGCACGGCACGCATACCTGGCCGGTCTTCTGGAAGGACGATCTGGCGCGTTTCCTCGCAGACTATCCGTAGCGCGAATGTCCGCGATCCGGATAAAACGGGCGGTCGAAGCGGCGGGGCCGCCCGGGTCCGCTTTTCCGGCAGACCGGCGCGCTGACCTGCCAGCGCCCACACCACATCCTCCCTGCACCCCGTAAACATGTCCTCCCCGATCTTGCCGCCCCCCATGCACCCGGCCCACGCCCATCTCTCGGCCCGCGTTCACGTCTTGCTCTGGCCGTGGCTGCGCTGGCGCTTTGTTTTCTGGACCTGTCTGCATCCAAATCCCCGCCGCGCGGCATCTAACCACTGATCGCCTAATTCCGGGTGAGGGCAAACCGGACAGGGAAGTTCAAGAAATGGATAATCATTCGGAGCACGAGCGCATCACCGCGCTCGTGGAAGTCATGGCCGTGGTCGCCATCGCGTTCCTCTCAAAGGCTGCGCTCGACCCGTTCTTCTGGCGGTTCTCCGGCCCCGTCTCGCTTATCGCGTTGCTGATCCTGCTGACCCTCTACCTGCGGCGCCGCGGCATTCACTGGTCCGGGATGGGCCTGCGCGCGGTTCCGGGAATCAGGAGCCGGCTGCTCATGGTCCCGCAAACCCTGCTGGCCATCGTCGCCATCATGGCTACGGGCGTGGGCACCCAGCTCGCCGGGCGGGCCCTCGGGCTTGATTTCATGTCGGAGGGGCAGGGCGGGGTTGAGGATCGCTGGGGCGATGTGGCCGGGAACGTGCCCGTCTACCTGATGTGGCTCGGCATCGGCATTGTCAGCGGCGGGCTGGCCGAAGAAATGTTCTTTCGCGGCTACCTGATCACCCGGCTGCAGACCGCTTTCAAGGGCCTGCGGCTGGCCCCTGTCCTGGCGGTTTTCATCCCGGGGCTCATCTTCGGATATGGCCACTACTATTATCAGGGCCTCGGCGGGCTGATCACGACGGGCATGATCGGTATCGTCCTTGGCGTCCTGTTCCTGCTGTACAAGCGGAACCTCTGGCCCCTGATCATCGCCCATGCCTGTGTCGACTCGCTCGCCATCACCGCCATGTTCATGCAATGGGATATCTAGCGGGGCGGGCAGATGAATGCCTGCGGCCTTTCCTGCGCATCCCGTGAGACAATCTTCGTGGTGGCGGCAGATCCAGCCTCTCCACCGCAAACTTGTCCTCCCCCCACCTTGCCGCCCCTATACTGCCCCCCATGCACCCCCGGCACGCCCATCTCTATGCCCACGTCCATGTCCTGCTCTGGCCATGGCTCTGGTGGCAATTGCAGAACCTGAACCGCTGGATGAAGGCGACCGGGCGCGGCCTGCTTGTCAGTGTCGACCGCTGGGGCAATGTCTATATTCGCTGCATGTCTGATGCGCCGGAGGCGGAGGACCGCTTCACACCGGTGCCAGCCTCGGCGCGGCTCGCGGCGGCACTCGCCCCCGATCCGCGTCCCCGGCAAAGGCTGCGAAGGGACAAGCAATCGCATCGCGATTGCCCCGCAGCAGGCCCAAGCGTAAGCGCAGGGCGGGCCAACCTGCCCCTGCCACATACCTGACCCGGACCACACCCAAGCCACACCCAGACCTCACCCCTCAAGCGCCCTCGCAGGCGCCGCACGTGCAGGCTCAGTCATAGTCCACTTTCTCGAGGAACAGGCCGTCCGGCGGCGAGACCGGCCCGCAGGCCGTGCGGTCTCTCGCTTCCATGATCTCCGTCAGCCAGCGCGCATCGCGCTTGCCGCGCCCCACTTCCACCAGCGAGCCGACCATTGAGCGCACCTGCCGGTGCAGGAAGCTCTGGGCCGACAGCGTGCATTCGATCCGGTCGCCATAGCGGGCGACATCGAATCTATCGAGCGTCTTGACCGGGCTCTTCGCCTGGCATTCGACATCGCGGAACGTTGTGAAATCATGCACGCCGAGCAGCACCTGCGCTGCGTGATGCATGGCCCCGGCATCGAGCTTCGGCGAGATGCGCCAGGCGAGGCCCTTGTCCACCGTCAGGTCGGCCCGGCGGTTGATGATGACGAAGCGATAGTGGCGCGCCTTGGCACTGAAACGGGCGTGGAAATCCTCCTCCACTTTCTCGGCCTTCAGGATGGCGATCGGCAGCGGCCGCAAATGGAAGTTCAGCGCGTCGGCCACCTTGCCGGGCCGGTCGATCGCAAGGTCGAGATGCGCGACCTGTCCCATCGCATGCACGCCGCTATCGGTGCGCCCGGCGCCATACACCTCGACTGGCCCGCCATCCAGCTTGGCTGCGGCCGCCTCGATGGCGCCCTGGACCGTCGGCTTGCCCGGCAGCCGCATCCAGCCCTGGAAAGGGCCGCCATGATATTCGATCAGGAGCTTGTAGCGGGCCATGGATTATACGTCGAAGGCTGCGGGATAGGTGAGGGTGCCGGCCACCGGCGCCGAATCCGCCAGCCGCTTCGCCATGAAATGCGGCCCGCTCCACGGCGCGTCAAACGGGGCAGCCGCTTCAGCCGAAAACCCGAAGCGCGGATAATAGTCCGCATGCCCCAGCACGAAGACAAGGCTTTCGCCCGCGCCTTCCAGCGCCAGGAGGCCGGTCCGGACAAGCCCGCTGCCAATGCCCTGTTTCTGCCGTCCCGGCAGCGCGGACATCGGTCCCAGTCCCACCGCCAGCGGCGCACCGTCAACAAGGATACGGAAGAATTCAACATGCCCGACGATCCGGCTGTCATCATGCGCGACCAGCGACAGCAGGCTGTCGCCATCCCGCTTCAGCCTGCGGACAATCTTGCCCTCCGCCGGCTGCCCGAAGGCGGCGTCATTCAGCTTGGCAATTTCGTCAATGTCGTCGGCATGCGCCGGGCGGATCCAGATGCTCATGAGGTCAGCCGTGTGCCGGGCGCAATCGGCGTCCCATTGAGGAATACGCTCGCGCTCATCGGCCCTTTTCCGGGACGCTGCAGCGTGGTGATCCGTACCGCGCCGCCATCGCCGCAGGCGACCAGCAGCTTGTCGTCCAGAACGGTGCCCGGCGCGGCTCCGCCAGAGGTTCCGGCCACTTCGCTCATCAGCAGTTTCAGGCGCACGGGCGCGTCTTCGCCGTCCGGCGTCCAGTGGCAGATGGCGCCGGGAAAGGGCGATAGGCCCCTGATATGGCAATCGACTTCGGCGGCGGGTTTCGACCAGTCGACCGGCTGGTCCTCGGCGCTGATCTTGTGGGCATATGTGATGCCGTCTTCCGGCTGGGCTTTCGGGGTGACTGCCCCTTCTGCCCATCGTGCCAGCGCAACCGGCGCGAGGTCGGCGGCCAGTTCCGCCAGCCGGTCGTGCAGCGTGCCCGCTGTCGTCGCCGCCGTGATCGGCGTGCGCGCCGACATCAGCACCGGTCCGGTATCGAGGCCCGCATCCATCAGCATCGCGTCGACCCCGGTCTCATGGTCGCCCGCCATGATCGCCCGCTGGATCGGCGCAGCGCCCCGCCAGCGCGGCAGGATCGAGGCGTGCATGTTGAGACAGCCAAGGCGCGGCGCATCCAATACCGCCTGCGGCAGGATCAGGCCGTATGCCACGACAACCGCCGCATCGAGACCGAGTGCGGCAAACGCCTCCTGCTCTGGTGCCTTCTTCAGCGATTTCGGCGTGCGCACCTCAAGGCCATGCGCTTCGGCCCAGGCGTGCACCGGTGTCGGCGTCAGCTTCTTGCCCCGTCCCGACGGGCGCGGCGGCTGGGAATACACGCAGGCAATTTCGTGGCCCGCTGCGACAAGCGCGGCGAGCACGTCAACGGCAATCTGCGGACTGCCCATGAAGGCAAGGCGAAGCGGTTGGGTCATGGTGCGGGGGTCTAGCGCGCGGGGCGCTGGCAATAAAGCAAAGATTGGCGCGGCAGGATCAGGCGACGTCTTCGCGGATCTTGCGAATCTTGGCCTTCTTGACCTTGTCGATGGCCCGCATCCGCTTCAGGCGCGAGAGATAGTCGATGAACAGCGTGCCCTCGAGATGGTCCATCTCGTGCTGGATGCAGACCGCGTAGAGCTCTTCGGCCCATTCCTCGACCGGGTTGCCATCATAATCCAGGTAACGGATCAGGCAGCGTACCGGGCGCTCAACCTCGTCGAAAATGTCCGGCACCGACAGGCAACCTTCTTCGTAGGGCTGTGTCTGCTCGACCGTTTCGACGATTTCCGGGTTCACGAAATAGCGCGGCTGGGGCTCTTCATTCTCGGGGGCGAGGTCCATGACGATGACGCGCAGCGGCACGCCGACCTGAATCGCAGCCAGCCCAATGCCCGGCGCATCATACATGGTTTCCAGCATGTCATCCATCAGCGCGCGAATCTCGTCGGTGACGCCGCCTTCAACAGGCTTCGACACCTCCTTGAGGCGTGGATCGGGTACAGTCAGGATGTCGCGTATGGCCATAAGGGGGAGATATGAACAGAAGGGCGTCTGGTCAACTGGTACGGCTCATTTGGCAGCCAGCCGGGGCTTCTTGGCATCGAGATCCAGTTCGCCCGTCCGGTCGGTCGCCGTGGCGCGGTTTTCGATCAGTTTGGGCTCGGCGGGCGCCTTGTTGGGCGGCGCGATCGACAATTCCTCGAACTTGCGCAACGTCGGCAGGACGCGCTTGTCCACTGATCCCATCATGGAATTGAAATGGTCCACCGAACCGTTCAGCGACTTGCCCAGCTTTTCCATGTGTTCCAGCAGCTTGCTCATGCGTGTGTAGAGTTCGGCGCCCAGTTCCGCCGCCTCCATGGCATTCGCATTCTGCTCATGCTGGCGCCACAAATGGGCAACCGTCCGGGCTAGTGCAATCAGCGTTGTCGGCGTGGTCACGATCACCTGCCGGGACATGGCTTTTTCGATCAGGTCCGGTGCCTGTTCCAGTGCCGCCGCGAAAAAGTTCTCCCCGGGTATGAACATGGCGATATAATCGAACCGGTTGCCGAGGTTTGACTGATAGTCCTTCGACGCCAGCGTGGTGACGTGGCGCTGCACGCTTTGCGCATGCGCCTTCAGGTGCGCCAGCCGTTCGACCGGGTCTTCGGTATTGGTGGCGGCCATGTAGGAGGCGAGGGAAACTTTGGAATCGATGACGATCTGCCGGTCGCCGGGCAGGCGGATGATGGCATCCGGGCGCTGGCGGCCTTCCTCGGTGGCGTCATGGACCTGCTCATTGAAATCGCAATGGGCCGACAGGCCTGCCTGTTCCATGACATTGCGCAATGTCATTTCGCCCCAGCGACCGCCGCCTTTCGGCGCGGTCAGGGCGTTCACCAGCTTGCCGGTCTCAGCTGTGTTGCGATGCAGGCTTTCGCCGATCGCCTTCACCTGTTCGGACAGTAGGGATTTGTCCTCGGTCCGGACTTTTTCGAGGTCGTCGACGCGCTTCTTGAAGGCATCGAAATTCTCGCCAATCGGCTTCATCAGTTCCTGCAGCTGGCCCTTGGCGCCTTCCTTATGCTTCTCGAACGTCTCGTTGGCGAGTTGCAGGAATTGGGCATTGGCGGTCCGCAGCACGCCTTGGGCGAGGTCGGCGAACTTGCGTTCGTCCTCTTGGCTGCGGGCCCGGATTTCAGCCAGCGCAATCTCTGCCTGTCGGGCAACCTCTTCCTTCGTGCGCAGCGCCTGTTTGGTGTCCGACAGGTCCTCTTCTGTCCGCGCCTGCTCGCGGCGGGCAAGGTCTGCCCGTCCCCACAGGACATAGGCGGCAAAGCCGAGCCCCATAACGCCCAGCAGCAGCACGATATGCACGGCGTCGAAGCCGGCGGTTCCGATGGTAACGATAGGTGTCATTGCGATATCCTGCCACGATTCTCGTGGAACATATCTAGAACGGTGTCATGTGTCCACGCGCTGAAAACGCCGCGCGAAAACTATCCGTTGGTCGGCGCGCCGGCCAGCGCGTTCAGGCTCTCGATCAGGTCTGCCGTGATCGTTCCGGTCACCGGAAGGCCATTGGCTTTCTCATAGTCGCGGATGGCCTTGGCCGTGCTGCCGCCGATCACGCCATCCGGCGTGCCGACATTATAGCCGAGCGCCGAGAGGGCGACCTGCACACCTTGCACCTGCAGCGGATTGCCGGTGTTCCACGGCTGGGCGCCGAAGCGGCCATTGCTGATGGCATTGTCGCGCGAGGCTTCCCAGAAGACCGCCCGCGCGCGGGCCTGTTCGGCGGCTTCGGCCGAGATGCGGCCAGAAAGGTCGGCGATCTTGGCCGGTGCGCCTGCATCGCCGTTCTTGCCGGCAATTTCGTACCAGAACATGGCTTCGGTCAGGTTCGGGCTGATGCCCAGGCCCTGCTCGTAAAGCACGCCGAGATTGTACTGGCTGTCGACAATGCCGAACTCGGCGGCCTTGCGGAACCATTCGACGGCGCCGGCATAGCTCTGCGGTCCGCCATCGCCCTCGGCCATGAAGACGGCCAGGTCATGCATGGCGCGGACATTGCCGCCATTGGCAGCCTTTTCGGTCCACTCCCGGGCCAGCGCCAGGTCCTTGGGAACGCCATTGCCTTTCTCGTGCAGCTTGGCGAGGCCGTACTGCGCGATGGGCAGGCCCTTGGCGGCAGACTTGCGCATCAGCGCGGCGCCAGCGGCAAAGTCGCCAGCAGCGATGCGTTCCTGGGCCAGCTGGTACTGGGCGATATGGTTTCCGGCGGCGGCAGCGCTCTCCACCGAAATGAAGGGCGAGATGGCCGGGAAGTTCGAGACAGATTCTGCCGCAGGCTGGCTGGCAGGCGCGACAGGCGCCGGCGCGGCCTCCGTCACTGGCGCGGCATCGAACAGTTCCGTGTCGGCCTGGGATGCGGCGGGCGCATCATCGGTCACTGCTTCGGTAGCGACGGGCGGAGGCGCTGTAGCGATCGTCGCCGCGCCGGGATCGACATAGGTATCGACAGAAGCGGTGACGACAGGCGCTTCCTGCTTGCCGCGAATGTAGAGATAGCCCCCCACGGCGGCTCCGGTAATGACAACAGCCGAAGCAGCCGCATAGAGCGGCAGCTTGCTGGAGCCCGACGTCGCCCGGACTCCGTTGAAAGACGGTTTGTCGTTTTTCCGCCGGTTGCGGCGCTGCGGCTGGGCTTCCGGTGTGCCGGCCGCAATGATCGCGGCCCGGCGAGCCCGGGCGATATAGTCATTCGTGTCATCCGCCCGAATGGCAATCGGTTCAGGCTCGTCTTCGGCGAGCGGATCCAGGTCGGCGTCCGGATCGGATTTTTGCGAGATCAGCGCGAGAAAGTCTTCATCCTCGGAATCGTCCATGTCGAATATGTCGGAGGCGCGCGCTTCGGTATGGCTGTCATGCTCGCCGTCGATGCCTTCCAGTTCGGAGAGCGGATCGAAGAAGGATTCCGGGCCAGCCTCGTCTGGAGAGACAGAGAAGTCCTTGTCCGTGTACTCGGCAACGCCGGCTTCCTGCGACATGCTGAGGGTGTCCTCGAAATCGGACTTGTAGGGCGCATTGCGGCTCTCGATCGATGCGTCCCAGCCTGCGATCCCGGCCTCGAAGAACGCGTCGTCATCATCCGGATCGATCAGCGAGTCTGCAAGCATCGCGTCGTCGTCTTCCTGAAAATCGGCTGCCGACGTTTCAGCGAACATGTCATCGTCATTGTCGTCTTCGATTTCGGGCAGGCCGGGTTCGAACGGCGCAATGTCATCGTCGGCTTGCGCCTGTACGGCCTGTGGAACCACCGGATCGGCAGCAAAGTCAGGTGCTGCCGGCATCGCGTCGGCGCCTTCCGGGTCGGCATAGGGCGGGGCGGTGAATTCCTCGAGGCTTTCAAGCCGCGTGGCCAGGGACGCAATGGCCCGCTGCACCGGCGACAGCGACGCCGCCGACTGGGCCTGCATGTGCTCAAGTCGCTCGGAGACATTGGAAAGGGCGTCCGACAGGCGCACATCCGTACGCTTGCGGTCCTCTTCCATCTGCGTCGCCATGGACTTGATGGCACTGTCCTGGCGTTTCTGGAGGCGCGACGCTGCCGAGGCGACCTGTTCGCCGATCTGTTCGATGGCTTCGGCGCTGCGCGTTTCACTTTCGCTGACGCGGTGGTCAATCTGGTCGGCGAGCGTATCGATGCGGGCGCTGACGGTTTCGCCGAGACGCTCGATTTCGCCGCGCACGGCCTCGCCTGCAGCGGCGTCATCGCGTGCTTCGACTTCGCGGATGCGCTGCTCGAAGCTGTTCGACATCTGGCTGACCTGGTTGGACACGGTTTCGATGGAGCGCGACTGGCGTTCCTCGGTGGCCGCAAGGCGTTTCTGCACGTCCGACAGCCCGGCCGTGAGGCCGGAGACGACTTCACTATTCTCGACATTGGCGGTGCGCGCGATCTCGTCGGCAAGCTCGAGCCGGGTCTGGTCAACGGTTTCACGCAGCGACTTTGTCAGGTCATCGAAACGGGCCTCGAATTCCGAGCGCAGTTTTTCAGCAAGCTCCGGATCGACCGATCCGGCCAGTGCCTCGACCCGGTTGTCGAGGTGATTGAACGTTGCCTCCAGGCTTTGCAGCGCGGCATCGGTCGTGGTTTCGGCGCGGTTGAGGCGTTCCTGGATACGCAGCAGCGTACCTTCCATGGATTCCAGCGCGCCCGACACGTCGGACTCGACGGCGGTCAGGCGTTCGTCGGTCTGACCGGCGGTTGCCAGGCGTTGCTGGACTTCGCCTTCAAGCGTCGACAGGCGGGTCGTCAGGTCACGCGCAGCAATTTCGGACCGCTTTTCGGCCTGGCCAACGGCCTGTTCGACCCGTGCAGCGGCGTCTGACAGTTTCGATTCGACCCGGGTTTCGACGCCTTCGACGCGGTCGGTCAGGTCGGCAAAGCCTGCTTCGACCCGGCCCTTGATGGCTTGGGCCTCCTGCTGGGCGAGTTCGCCTTCATCATTAACGTGGTCAGCCAGCTTGCCGAGCGCCTGCTCAAGCGATCTCAGCGCTTCGAGGTTCTGCTTGTTCGAATCATCTTCTTCAAGCCTGCGAACCTTGGCCTGGAGCGCCTCATAGGTGTCGCGGATCTCGTCCATCAGGCTTTCGACATGGCCAACGACGGACTGGCTGCTCTGCTCGGCATGCTCGAGCTTGGCGACGAGGCCGAGAACCGTGTGGTCCATGCCCGAAATGGCCAGCGTGGAACGGGCTTCAGCCGCCTCGATGCGGCGCGTCAGGCGGTCCAGTGTGTTCGTGGTCGCATCCGGGCGCGGACGCGGCGTGCGGAACAGGGATGAGATTTCGTTGAGCTGGGATTCCTCGTCCGACATCAGCAGGCGGTTGAGGTATTCGCCCAGCGTCAGACCTTCGGCGCTCGCCGCTTCGCGCGCGGCATCGCGCGCGCGCTGGTCAATGCCTTTGACACTCCAGGGCCCTGTCTGGTTCATCCCGGATTCTCCTCGCTCAGCCCGCGAAGTTAACGCAGCGGGCAGATTCGTTCACATATTCTAACGGTGATGCCAGCCGGGGTCTTAAAGCGAGGTTAAAGGTAAATATTTTCCCGCGATTTGGTAACGAGTAAGGTTATGGCATTTACCATAGGGAATGTTTCCGCGAACGTTCGCGTAAAGTTGACGTTGACGTTCGCGGAAGCCTTGGTCTAAGCTGTCTGCATGCATCACAAGACATCACACATTTCCGCCGCCGACAGCCGCACCTTCACGATTTCCGAGCTTGCCCGGGAATATGGTGTGACACCCCGTGCCCTTCGCTTCTATGAAGACAAGGACATGCTGCATCCGGCGCGCGATGGCATGACCCGGGTCTATTCGAACCGGGATCGTGCGCGCCTGACGATCATCGTCCGCCTGAAGCGCCTCGGGCTGCCACTGGCCGATATCCGTGAAATCCTCGACCTCTACGTCTTGGATGACGGTGAACGCGCCCAGAAATACATGATGCTCGACAAGTTCCGCAAGCAGGTCAAAGAGCTGGAAGTCCAGCGCGAAGACATCGACACGGCTTTGACGGAACTGCGCAAGGGCATCCTCTGGCTCGAGGAACTGATCCAGAAGGTCGGCCCGAACGAAGAAGGCAAGCGACAGGTTGCAGCCTATGAAGCGGTTGCCCGGCGCCAGCTCGACGAAGTCTGATCCACCTCTTTTCAAAGGTTTCTGGCAACTGGAACGACCTTTCTAGAACTTGCGTCTAGAACGGTGGCAGTTGCCATTTTTTTACAAGGATTCCGCCCCATGCCCCGTTACGACGCTCCGGTCCGCGATATGCAATTCATCCTGCATGAAGTGCTGCAATTGCAGAACTATTCAAACCTGCCCGGTTTTGAGGAAGCGACCCCGGACCTGATCGACGCGATCCTGGAAGAAGGCGGCAAGTTCGCCAAGGAAGTCCTGTTCCCGCTCAACCGTGTCGGCGACGTGCAGGGCTGCAGGCGCAATGATGATGCCAGCGTCAAGACGCCCGACGGTTTCCCGGCCGCCTACAAGGCGCTGGTCGAGAATGGCTGGCCGCTCCTGTCGAAAGACCCGGCCATGGGCGGGCAGGGCCTGCCGCATGTCGTCAATCTCGCCTGGGGCGAGATGATTTCCTCGTCGAACATGGCCTTCGGAATGTATCCGGGCCTCACTTCGGGCGCCTATGAGGCCCTGATGGCCGGAGGCTCCGACGCGCAGCGCCAGATGTATGGCCCGAAAATGGCCAGCGCCGAATGGGCCGGCACCATGAACCTGACCGAGCCGCAATGCGGCACCGATCTCGGCCTGATCAAGACCAAGGCCGCGCCCCAGGCCGATGGCAGCTACAAGATTACCGGCCAGAAGATCTGGATTTCGGGCGGCGAGCAGGACCTCACCGAAAACATCATTCACCTTGTGCTTGCCCGGATCGAGGGCGCGCCTGAAGGCATCAAGGGCATCTCGCTCTTCGTCGTGCCGAAATATATCGTCAAGGAAGACGGCTCGCTGGGCGAGCGCAATGCCTGCTCCTGCGGCGGCCTCGAAGAGAAGATGGGCATCCACGGCAACGCGACCTGCGTCATGAACTATGACGGCGCGACCGGCTGGCTTGTCGGCGAGGAACACAAGGGCATGCGCACCATGTTCGTGATGATGAACGAGGCGCGCCTCGGTGTCGGCCTGCAGGGCCTGGCCCAGGCCGAGGTCGCCTACCAGAACGCTGTCGATTACGCCAAGGACCGCGTCCAGGGCCGTTCACTCAACGGCGCCAAGGCGCCGGAAAAGGTCGCCGACCCGATCATCGTCCACCCGGACGTGCGCCGCATGCTGCTCGACCAGAAAGCCTTCATCGAAGGCGCCCGGGCCTTTGCCTACTGGACCGCCTTCCAGGGCGACCTGCAGCACAAGTCGAACGACGAGAAGGTGCAAGAGCGCGCCGGCGATTATATGGCGCTGCTCACCCCGGTGGTGAAAGCCTACCTCACGCACAAGGGTTGCGAGAGCGCCAATCTCGGCCTTCAGGTGCATGGCGGATCGGGTTTCACCCGCGAATGGGGAATGGAACAGTTCGTACGCGATAGCCGCATCACCATGATCTACGAGGGCACCAACGGCATCCAGGCGCTCGACCTTGTTGGTCGCAAGCTCGCCAGCAATGGTGGCCGGGCCGTGTTCAGCTTCTTTGCCGAACTCGACGATTTCCTCGGCACGGCCGGCGATGATGCCGAACTGCAGCCATTCGTCGAAGGCCTGACAACGGTCAAGGGCCAGCTCCAGGAAGGCACCAACTGGCTCATGCAGAACGGCATGTCCGACTTCAACAATGCCGGCGCGTCCAGCCATGATTACCTGCACCTGTTCGGCCTGACGGCGCTCTGCTTCATGTGGGCGCGCATGGCCAAGGTCGCGATCGAGAAGAAAGCCGAGGGCGACCCGTTCTATGGCGAGAAACTGATGACCGGCCAGTACTTCCTCGACCGCATGCTGCCCGACGCGGCTGCCCATCTCGCAAAAGTGAAAACCGGCGCGAAATCCATGATGGCCCTGTCGGCAGACCAGTTCTGATCCATGGTAAAAAGGCCGCAGGCCCTGTGCCTGCGGCCTGACGTGGCGTGACGGCTGTGCAAACGGGGCTGCATATCTTACATGTTGACGTGAACGTAAGCGGAAGTTTCCGCAAGGTAAGACAGGAAGACTGCCCATGCTTGAGAGCCCACTGAACGTGCCGAAATCCAACTGGCGCAATGACGAGGAGATGGACATCTTCTCCGACGCCGTGGGCCAGTTCTTCGAAAAGGAATGTGCGCCGCATGTGCCTGCTTGGCGCAAGGCCGGCGTGGTCCCGCGCGAGATCTGGAAGAAAGCGGGCGAAATGGGCTTGCTCTGCGCCTCCGTGCCGGAAGAATATGGCGGGGCAGGGGGCGATTTCCGCCACGAGGCCATCATCATCGAGCAGCAGCAGTGGAAAGGCGTCGACGGGTTCGGCATCACGCTGCACAACGCGATCATCGCGCCCTATATCACCGCGTTCGGCACTGAAGAGCAGAAGCGCCGCTGGCTGCCGCGCATGGCGTCAGGCGAGCTCGTCACCGCCATCGCGATGACCGAGCCGGGCGCCGGCTCCGACCTCCAAAATATCAAGACGACCGCCATCAAGGATGGCGATGGCTATGTCATCAACGGCTCGAAGACCTTCATCTCCAACGGCCAGACCGCCAACCTGGTCCTCGTCTGCGCCAAGACCGATCCGAGCCAGGGCGCGAAGGGCATCTCGATCGTCTGCGTCGAAACCGAGGAGGTCGAAGGTTTCACCCGTGGCCGCAACCTCGAAAAGGTCGGCCAGCACGCCGCCGATACGTCCGAACTCTTCTTCAACGACGTGAAAGTGCCCGCCTCGGCCCTGCTCGGCGGCGAAGCCGGCAAGGGCTTCATCCAGCTGATGCAGAAACTGCCGCAGGAGCGCCATGTTATCGGCCTGCAGGGCGTCGGCATGATCGAGCGCGCGATCCATGAGACGGTCGAATATGTCAAAGGCCGCAAGGCGTTCGGCAAGACGATCTTCGATTTCCAGAACACCCAGTTCAAGCTCGCCGAAGCGAAGACCGAAGCGACTGTCGCAAAAGTGTTTGCAGATCATTGTACGGAATTGCTGCTGAAGGGCGAACTCGATGCCGCAACAGCCTCCATGTCGAAATACTGGATCTCCGATCTCCAGTGCAAGATCATCGACGAGTGCCTCCAGCTGCATGGCGGGTTCGGCTATATGGACGAATATCCCATTGCCCAGATGTATGCCGACGCGCGCGTCCAGCGCATCTATGGCGGGGCAAACGAGGTCATGAAAATGTTGATCGCGAGGACGCTTTAAACGCCAATGCCTGACAAGGCCCGCATCCTTGAAGTCTTCCCCAGCCCGAGTCCGTCCTCGACGTCGCTCGGCTTTGAGCTCCTGTCGCTCGACCTGAAAAAGTGGGAGACGCGGGTGCGCTTTGATGGCCGCCCGGAATTCTGCAATCCCGCAGGTGTGATCCAGGGCGGCTATCTCGTCGCCATGATGGATGATACAATTGGCATGCTCGCCGGGATGAAAGCGGGCAAGACCAAGCTGCCCTCCACGGTGGACCTGCACACGCATTTCCTGCGCCCTGTCCGCCGAGGCGCCATCGAAGTGGTGGCCCGCCTGCGCAATATCGGCCGTGCGATGGTTTTCGCCGAGGCCGAACTCTACGATTCCCGCGGCAAGGAAGCTGCCCGCTGTGCCGCGAGCCTCACCCTCAACCCGGTGAACTCACCGGCGGCCTGACATCATGGACACGGAGCCTCTTCCCTTGACGACCGCATGTATCCCAGACGCCGTGTCCCGCGCGGCCCGTTTCCCCGGCAGGGAGCGCTGAAGTGCAGAACTATGCCGATCTCCTCTTCACGGACGCCGTCCGGGCCTACCAGGCGCGGGCCGGCATGGCGGACACCTATCGCGACATCTATCAGGGCCGCTTTCGCGACGATCTGGACGAAAAGACGATTGCGTTCATTTCGCGCCAGAGCACGTTCTACATCGCATCGGTCAGCGCGTCCGGCTGGCCCTATATCCAGCATCGCGGCGGCCCGCCGGGCTTCGTCAAGATCCTCGGTCCGGACACGATCGGTTTTGCCGACTATCTCGGCAACCGGCAGTTCATTACGCGCGGCAACCTCGATGGCGACAACCGTGTCTCGCTCTTCTTCATGGACTATCCCAACCGCACGCGCCTGAAGATGCAGGGCGAAGCCCGCATGCTCGATGCCGGCGATGACCCGGCCCTCGCCCGGGAACTGGCGCAGGAAGGCGAAGGGCCGGTCGAGCGTCTCGTTACCATCAAGATCGTCGCGCGCGACTGGAACTGCCCGAAATACATCACCCCGCGTTTCACCGAAGCGGAAGTGCAGGCGATCATCGCCCCGCAGCTCAACAGCCTTCTCGAAGAGAATGCCGGGCTGAAGGCGCAGGTCGCTGCGCTGCAAACTGCAACCATACCCAAGTCAACCTGAACACACGCACCCCAAGGAGCCTCTCCCATGAATGAAGCATATCTCTATGACGCCGTCCGCACTCCGCGCGGCAAAGGGAAGTCGTCCGGCTCCCTGCACGAAATCACGGCGCTGAGCCTCGGTACGCAAGTTCTGCAGGCCATCCGCGACCGGAACAATATCGATACGGCCTGCGTCGACGATGTCGTTTTCGGCTGCGTCTCGCCGGTTGGCGAGCAGGGCGGCGACATTGCCCGCATCGCAGTGCTCAACGCCGACTATGCCGACACCACCGCCGGTGTGCAGGTCGACCGCTTCTGCGCCTCGGGCCTGGAAGCCTGCAACATGGCCGCGTCGAAAGTCATGACCGGCGAGGCCGACATGGCCATTGGCGGCGGTGTCGAATCCATGAGCCGCGTGCCCATGGGCGCAGCCGGCGGTGCCTGGTCGACAGACCCGCAGATCGCCATCAAGTCCTATTTCTCGCCGCAGGGCGTTGGCGCTGACACGATTGCCACCAAGTGGGGTTTCTCGCGCGATGACGTCGATGCCTTCGCCGTCGAAAGCCAGAAGCGCGCCGCCAAGGCGTGGAAAGAAGGCCGTTTCGCCAAGTCCATCGTGCCGGTGAAAGACCAGATGGGCGGCATCCGCCTCGACCATGACGAGCACATGCGCCCCGAAGCCGACATGCAGTCGCTGGCAGCCCTCCAGCCCTCCTTCCTCGGCATGGGCGCCATGGGCTTTGATGACGTCATCAAGCAGCGTTATCCCGAACTCGAGAAGATCAACCATGTCCATCATGCCGGCAACTCGTCGGGCATCGTGGACGGCGCCTCGGCTGTCCTCTTCGGCACCAAGGAAATGGGCGAGCGTTTCGGCATGAAGCCCCGCGCCCGCATCCGCGCCATGGCCTCCATCGGGTCTGAGCCGGGCATCATGCTGACCGGCCCGACCGACGTGTCGCGCAAGGCGCTGAAGAAAGCCGGCATGAACCCGGAAGACATCGACCTCTATGAACTGAACGAAGCTTTCGCCTCTGTCGTCCTCCTGATGATGCACAACCTGAACATCCCGCACGACAAGATGAACGTGAACGGCGGCGCCATCGCCATGGGCCACCCGCTGGGTGCCACGGGCGGCATGCTGATGGGCACGATGATCGACGAGCTTGAGCGGTCCGGCAAGGAAACCGCCCTGATCACGCTCTGCGTCGGGGCCGGCATGGGCACCGCGACGATCATCGAACGCATTTAATCATCATACGAATTACTGGAATACGAACATGAAACTCGACACATTCTCATTCGACATCGACGCGGACGGCATTGCCCATGCCGTGTTCGACGTGCCCGGCCGCAGCATGAACACGCTGACCGGCAAGGCCGTCGCTGACATCATCGCGATCACCAAGGAAGTTGCCACCAACGACAAGATCAAGGGCCTCGTGCTCTCGTCCGGCAAGGCCAGCGGCTTTTGCGCCGGGGCAGACCTGGGCGAAATGGGCAGCCGCGCAGGCGGTGCCGGCGACAAGGCGAAAAAGACCGAAGCGGAGCTCAAGAAAGAGCAGTTCGATGCGGGCTTCTCGCTGAACAAGACGCTTCGCCAGCTTGAAACCTGCGGCAAGCCCGTCGCTGTCGCCCTCAACGGCCTCGCCCTTGGCGGCGGCCTCGAAGTAGCGCTCGCCGGTCACTACCGCGTTGCCGCCAATGACAATCCCAAGCTGCAGTTCGGCCTGCCGGAAGCCAAGATCGGCCTCCTGCCCGGCGCTGGCGGCACACAGCGCCTGCCGCGCCTGATTGGCGTGCAGGCCGCCCTGCCGCTGATCCTGCAGGGTGAAAGCTTCAATGCCGAGAAAGCCCTCGCCATGGGCGTCGTCAACGAGCTTGCGCCGTCATCCGAAACCGAGGCAAAGGCCACAGCTTGGGTCAAGGCCAACCCGACCGCCAAGGCCCCGTGGGACGTCAAGGGCTTCAAGGTTCCGGGCGGCGTACCGCATCGCAGCCCCGGCGCCGGCCAGGTCATGACCATGGCCAATGCCATGCTGCACGCCAAGACCTATGGCAATTATCCGGCCCAGAAGAATATCCTGTCCTGCATCTATGAAGGCATCATGGTACCGATCGATGCCGGCCTGCGCATCGAGACGCGCTACTTCATCAACACGCAGCAGCGCCCGGAAGCCAAGGCGATGATCCGCTCGCTGTTCCTGTCGACGCAAGCCCTGTCCAAGGGCGCCAACCGCCCGGCTGGCTTCCCGACATATGATCTCAACAAGGTCGCCGTCATCGGCGCCGGCCTGATGGGCGCCGGCATCGCCTACGAACAGGCGCGCGCCGGAATCGAGACCATCCTCGTCGATGTCTCGGTCGAGAATGCCGAAAAAGGGAAAGACTATTCCCGCAAGCTCGTCGAGAAGAACGTGTCGCGCGGCAAGATGACCAAGGAGAAGGGCGACGCGCTCCTCGCCCTGATCAAGCCGACCGCCAATTATGACGACTTCAAGGGCGCTGACCTTGTCGTCGAGGCCGTGTTCGAGAATCCGGAACTGAAGGCCAAGATCACCAAGATGGCTGAGGCCCAGCTCTCCGATACGGCGGTCATGGGGTCCAACACGTCGACCCTGCCGATCACCGGCCTGGCCGAAGCGTCGGTTCGCCCCGCCAACTTCATCGGCATCCACTTCTTCTCGCCGGTTGAGCGGATGGGCCTTGTCGAGATCATCAAGGGCAAGGAGACCAGCGAAGAGACCCTCGCCAAGGCGATCGACTATGTCCTCAAGATCCGCAAGACGCCGATCGTCGTCAACGACAGCCGCGGCTTCTACACCTCGCGCTGCTTCGGCACCTACACCCAGGAAGGCCTCGAAATGCTCGGCGAAGGCATCAAGCCGGCCATCATCGAGAATGTCGGGCGCCAGTCCGGCATGCCGATGGGCCCGCTCGAAGTGTCCGATTCTGTCGGCCTCGATACAGCCCTCAAGGTCGGCCGCCAGATGGCCCAGGCCATGGGCGTCGACTATACCAATGACGCGCGCGGCCAGATGATGGCCTGGCTGGTCGAAGACCAGGGCCGGGTTGGTCGCAAGGCCGGCAAGGGCTTCTACGACTATGACGAGAAGGGCAAGCCTGCCCGCCTGTGGCCTGAACTGAACACCCAGATCGAGGTCAAGGTCGACGAGTGCCCGCCGGCCATGAAGAAAGAGCTGACCAGCCGCTTCCTCGTGCGTCAGGCCATCGAAGTGGCCCGCTGTTTCGAGGAAGGCGTCATCACCGATGCGCGCGATGCCGATATCGGCTCGATCCTCGCCTGGGGTTTTGCACCGTACACCGGCGGCTGCGCCAGTTATGTCGACCTGATCTGGGGCATCAAGCCGTTCGTCGAAGAGGCTGATCGCCTTGCCGACAAATATGGCGACCGCTTCCGCCCCGGCAAACTGCTGCGCGACATGGCTGCCAAGGGCGAAGGCTTCTACGATCGCTTCCCCCCGGCCGACGCAAAGGCAAAAGTCGCGGCCTGAGTTCACGCGACATAGAGATTAAATAAAAAGGCCGGAGCATCGCTGCTCCGGCCTTTTTTTGTCTTGTATTTGGCCTTGGCCTATTCGCCGCGGGCGCGGGCCCACCAGCCCTTGCGCTTGGTGCCTGTATCGTCGGCCTTGGCCGGTTCGGGCTTCGGCTCAGGTGCCGGCTTCGGCGCAGTGGCGGCCATGGCGGGTTCCTTGGCCGGTTCGGCTTTCGCCGGCTCCGGTTCAGGGGCCGGGGCGGCTTCCGCTACCGGCTCGGCCTTGGTTTCCACCGGCGCTTCGGCTTCGGCGTCAGCTTTCGGCTTCGGCTTGGCGCGTGAGCGTCGGGCGCGTTTCGGCTTTTCGGGTGCAGTCTCCGCGCCGGCGTCGACTGCCTCGGGTTCAGCCGTCTCTTCCGGTTCGCTGGCGGTCACGTCCGGCGCTGGCGCAGGCTCGGCCTTGGCTTCGCTGGGCGCTTCGGCATCCAGCATTTCCGGCGCACTGGCCGACAGGCCGTCAAGATAGGCGCCGCCATCGGTTGGCGCGTCGCCCTCTGCCCCTTCGGCACGGTCCTCGCCACCCGGCTTGCGCCGGCGGCGTCCACCCCGGCGACCGCGGCGGCGGCGCTTGCGCGTGCCGTCCTCGTTCTCGTCGGACTGGGTCTCGGACGTGCCCTTGGCTTCGTCTTCGTCGTCTTCCTCGTCGTCGTCTGCCTCGCCGTTCACAGACGGTGTGCCGGCTTCAACAGGGGTCGCTTCGCCGTCAACCACTTCCAGGCCGGTGTCGCGGCCATCGCGGCTGCGGCCACGGCCACCCCGGCGGCGGCGCCGCTTGCGCGGCTTGGCCTGGGAATCCTCGGCCTTGTCTTCGGCCTCATCGTCCGTGTCGGCGATGATCTCGTCATCCTCGTCCTCGATATCCTCGTCATCCTCATCAGACTCGATGGGCCTGGACGATTTCGACAGGGATCGCGGCGGCGATTTCTTCTTCGGCTTGGAGCCGGGATCGCGCTCGGCCTCGATCGTGAAGTCGCCCGGCAGCAGGTCTTCCGACGAATGGATCGACACGGCAAAGCCGGCCATCCGTTCTGTCTCGACAAGAGCTTCGCGCTTGTTGTTGAGAATGTAGAGCGCCACGTCGGTTGGCGCCTTGACCGATATGCTCTTCAGGCCGCCGGTCGAGGCGCGTGCTTCGATGGCCCGGATCAGCTGCAGCGCAGCCGACGGGATCGAACGGCGACGTCCGGTGCCGTTGCAAACTTCGCATGGGTCCGACGTTGCCTGCAGCACACCCTGGCGGCGACGCTGGCGCGAGATTTCCATCAGGCCGAACTGCGAGATGCGGCCATGCTGGACGCGGGCGCGGTCAACCTTCAGGCAATCCTTCATCTTCTTTTCGACGGCGCGATTGTTCTTGTTCTCGTCCATGTCGATGAAGTCGATCACGACGAGTCCTGCGAGGTCGCGCAGGCGCATCTGGCGGCAGGCTTCTTCGGCGGCTTCCAGGTTGGTGCGCACGGCCGTCTGCTCGATATTGCGTTCCTTGGTCGACTTGCCCGAGTTCACATCAATGGCGACGAGGGCTTCGGTCTGGTTGATCACCAGGTAGCCGCCGGATTTCAACTGCACGGTCGGCGAATAGATCGAATCCAGCTGGTCTTCGATGGCTTCGGCCACGAACAGCGGATCGTCTTCTTTCCACTGCTGCACTTTCTTGGCCTGGCTCGGCATGATCAGCTTGGCGAGGTCCTTGGCTTCACGATAGGCGCCTTCGCCCTGCACCCAGACTTCCTCGATGTCCTTGTCGAACATGTCGCGCATGGCGCGGTGCACAAGGCCGCCTTCGGCATTGATCAGCATCGGCGCTTCGGAGGTCAGCGTTTTCTCGACAATGGTTTCCCAGAGTTTCGAGAGATAATCATAGTCGCGCCGGATTTCGGTCTTGGTGCGCTTGGCGCCAGCCGTCCGCACGATCAGGCCCATGCCGTCCGGCACGTCCAGTTCGCTGACAATGGATTTCAGGCGCTTGCGGTCTGCACCATTGACGATCTTGCGGGAAATGCCGCCGCCGCGCGGCGTGTTCGGCATCAGCACGGAATAGCGGCCGGCAAGCGAAAGGAACGTGGTCAGGGCCGCGCCCTTGTTGCCGCGTTCCTCCTTGACGACCTGTACCAGCAGCACCTGGCGCCGGCGGATGACTTCCTGGATCTTGTAACGCTTGGAGATCGACGAGCGCGGTGATTCCTTGCGGTCGGGGCGGCGACCACGGGCGGGCTTGGCTGCGGCTTTGGTCTCGCCGTCATCCGCTTCATCGTCGCCGTCATCCTCGTCATCCGAGGCGTCATCGTCGTCGTCATCATCATCGTCGTGATCGTGATCTTCGGAATCAGCGTGGGCGTGATCGCCCTCATCGTCATCCTCGTCTTCAATCGCGGCAGCGGCTTCTTCAGCCGCCTCCTTGAGAAGAGCTTCGCGGTCTTCGGCCGGAAGCTGGTAGTAATCGGGATGGATTTCGCTGAATGCGAGAAACCCGTGACGATTGCCGCCATACTCGACGAAAGCTGCCTGCAGCGATGGTTCGACCCGCGTTATCTTTGCGAGATAGATATTGCCGCGAAGTTGTTCGTTTCCGGTTGTCTCGAAGTCGAAATCATCGACTTGGCCGCCGTTGACGATCGCCACACGGGTTTCTTCCGGGTGGGCGGCATCGATTAGCATGAGTTTGCTCATGGAACATGACCTTATGATCCGGCGCCGCCGCCATGGGCGCAACGCGCCTCGAGCGAGCGGTCAAGCCGGTCTGTGTTGTTTGGGGGAGGGTGCGGACATGCCTGTTCCACGCGCCGTCAGGCGATAATGGAAAATTGACGATGGCCACGGCACCCGTGCACATATTGCTTTGCTTTCCGGAGCGCGGCGCCCGCTTGCCTTTTCGGTGAAGCGCGATCGCTGACGCGTCATTGGGAAACTTGTTTTGCAGCCCTTTATTATGGCTGCTTTTTTGATACTGCCCAATTTCAGGGGGAATTGAAAGCCTGAAATTCCGCAGTCCGCAGTTCATTGACACAAGTCCGGTCAATGCTGGGTTAATCTAAGGCCTGTTAGGGAGGAGGCTGAATTTTCCCGTACCAGGCGGTATTTTTGGTTAATCGGACCTTATGACCCTTTTTCGTCTCCTTTTCCTCGCAGCGGCCTGTTTCCTGACGGGTTTTTCCGTGCGGGCGGATATTCGCGACGTCAGGGTCGTAGGCGACGGCGCGCCGACGAGAATCACGGTCTGGAGCGATATTTCGCAGGATGCACAGGCATTCCTGGCGGAATCCGGCGGGCAGCGCAGCCTGATTCTACCCCTTTCCGGTGAATCCGGGGCCCGGGTCGGCAACGGCACCGGCGGGATTGAGCGCTGGGCCCTGTCGGGCGACCGGCTCAGCTTCTCTCTTGACCGGCCGCTGGTCGTCTCGCGCGTCCTGTCCCTGCCGCCTACCGGCAATGAGCAGGCCTGGCGGATCATTATCGACCTTCAGACCGTCTCGGCGGCCCGGTTTGCCAGCATGGCCAGACGCGACATGCAGCGCCTCGCAAGGGCGGAATCGGATATCCGGAAGTCCACGATGGCCATGGCGGCTGCGGAAATCGCCCCGTCCGAGCCGCTGCGGCAGCGGGATCGCCGGGGCAATGAGAACTATGTCATCGTGGTCGATGCCGGTCATGGCGGCAAGGATCCGGGCACCCAGTCCGCCCGTGGCCTTCTGGAGCGTGACGTGACCCTGAAAGCCGCGCTCTACCTGAAGGAATTGCTGCAGAAGGACCCGCGCTACACGGTGCGGCTCACCCGCGACAATGACAGGTTCATCGAACTCGAAGACCGCGTGACGCTGGCCCGCAAATGGGGCGCAGACCTCTTCATCTCGCTGCATGCCGATGCCGCCGGATCGCCGGATGTCGCAGGCGCTTCGGTCTATACGATCTCCGAGCGCGGCGAACGCCGGATCGACCGCGAAGCCGACAAGAATGACTGGAAAATCCCGATCGAGACCGGCGGGTCCAAGGTTGTCGGCAGCATCCTTGAAGACCTCGTCAAACGGGAGACCAAGTCCCATTCGGCAGCCTTCGCCGAAGACCTGTTGCCTGAGCTGAAGGCGGCTGGCCCCGTGCTGCGCGGCACGCACCGCAATGCCGGTTTCTATGTCCTGCTGGCACCGGACGTGCCGGCCGTCCTGCTGGAGATGGGCTTCCTGACCAATTCCGAGGATGCCAGGCGCCTCCAGTCCGAGTCGGGCCGGGCGAAATCCATGCAGGCGGTCAAGCGCGGCATCGACAAGTTCTTCGACCGGCAGGAAGTCCTTGTCGCGTCGGACTGAATCGCAGCCAGGGACCGGCGCTTCGCCCTTGCGGCAGGGCGCGGTTGCTGAAAGATTGTGATGATGAACCTTCTCCGGCCCTTTTCCGCGCTGTCCGCCCTGCTTCTGGCAGGGTCCTGCGTTAGCGCGCCATCGCAAGATGCGCTCCGCGACGCCCTGTTCGCGAATGGCCGCCCGGCCGAGGCCACCGCCTATGGCGATTTTCTCGTCGCGCGCTTTGCCGCCATGACGAATGATCCCGAAACAGCTGCCGAATATTACGCCGCCGCGATTGATACGGCGCCGGAAAAGTCAGGCATTGCCGAACGGGCCGTGTTTTCCGCCCTGCTCGCCGGTGATTATGATGCCGGCGTCGAACTCGCTCGCCGCGCCAGCGAAGTCGGCAGCACCGCCACGCTGGTCCGCCTTACACTCGGCGTCGACGCACTCGAGCGGGGCAAGGAAAGTGAAGCCGCCAAATATCTCGATGAAACCGAATACGGGCCGTTCAACCGTGTGATCGCCCGTGGCCTGTCAGCCTGGCGGATTGCCGAAAGCGGCGGCGCCGATGCGGCCGAAGCCTATCTCCGGGACGGCCTGACGGGCGATGCCAATCTCGACAGCTCCACGCTCTACATGATGGGCCTGCTCCAGATGGCCGACAAGCACGACGCCGCCGCGCTGGCGACGTTCGACACGCTCTGGGATTCCGGTGCCCGCCTGGCCGTTGGCGTCCACGCCCACGCGCAGCTCCTCGTTGCGGCCGGCAAGAAGGATCGTGCGGTCGACATCCTGCAGGCTTTCCATGACGAGATCGGCCAGAATGCTGCGCTCGACAGCCTGCGTGCCGACATCCTGGCCGGAAAGCGCATCCGTCCGGACCGCCTGTCGACGCGGGAAGGCGCTGCGCTTGCCATCTATGTCCCTGCTGCTGCGCTGATGATGCAGACCGATGACGACCTGTCGGGCGTCTATTTCGTGCTCGCGCTGGCGCTTGATCCCGATCTCCATGTCGCCCGCTCGCTCTGGGGCCAGTCGCTCGACAATGCCGGGCGCCGGCAGGAGGCGATCGCCGTCCTCTCGCGCATCCCGGATTCCTCTGAATTTTACGCCACGGCGCGCGGCCAGATGGCCTGGGCGCTTCGCCGGGAAGAGCGCAATCAGGAATCCCTCGCAATTGCGGCGGATGCACTGGCCCATTCGCCGGACCGGGGCCTGAAGATCCAGTTGGCCGATCTCTACCGCTCGCTCGACCGGAACGGCGACGCCGAGCGCCTGTTGACCGAGATCATCGACGATGATGCGAAGGCGGGCCGGCAGGACTGGCGTATCGTCTATGCGCGCGGTTCGACGCGTGAGCAGACCGGTCGCTGGCCGGACGCCGAAACCGATCTCAAGACAGCACTTGCCCTGCAGCCCGGAAATGCCTCCATCCTCAACTATCTCGGTTATGCCTATATCGACCGGGGCCTCAATTACGAGGCGGCGCTCGACATGATCCGGCGTGCGGTCGAACTGGAGCCCCATTCCGGCTATATTGTCGACAGTCTTGGCTGGGCGCACTACCGGATGGGCCGCTACGAACTGGCTGCCCGTTTCCTCGAGCGCGCGGTGGAATTGTCGCCCGGCGAGGCACTTCTCAACGATCATCTCGGCGACGCCTATTGGCAGATCGGCCGCAAGATCGAGGCCCGTTTCCAGTGGCAACGCGTTCTGAAGCTCGATCCGAGCGGCGCGGCGCGGGAGCGGATCGAGGCCAAGATGCAGTCCGGCCCGGACATCGCCGTGCTGACGAAAGCCGAACCCGATGAAACGCCGGCCCTCGCCGTCGCCCGGCAGCCCTGACACACGCTCATGCCCGACACATTGCATATGCTGGCCCCGGCCAAGGTGAACCTGTTCCTGCACGTTGGCCCCCTGAAGCCGAACGGGCGCCATGACCTCGATTCTCTGGTCGTGTTCGCCGGCCCCGAAGCCGCCGACCAGCTGACGGCCGAGCCTTCTGACATCCTCACCCTGTCCGTGACCGGGCCTGGCGCCGCTGAAGCCGGGGCAGGGGCAGGGGCTGACAACCTGGTGCTCAAGGCTGCCCGTGCCCTGCGCGCCGAGGCCGGTGTCACGCAGGGGGCTGCCCTCCATCTCGAGAAGCGCCTGCCGGTCGCGGCGGGAATTGGCGGCGGGTCTGCCGATGCCGCTGCCGCCCTCCGCCTCCTGACCCGGCTCTGGGACATTAACCCTGCCCATGCCCGCGCCGTCGCACCATCTCTGGGCGGCGACGTGCCCGTGGCGCTGCTGGGCCAGCCCGCCCTGATGCGCGGTGAAGGCGAACGCGTGGAGCCCGTAACGCTTCCGGCGCCGATTCCAGCCGTGCTCTTCAATCCGGGGATTGCCTGTCCGACCGGACCGGTCTTTGCCGCATTTGATGCGGCCGGCGGGGGACGTGATTTTGCCGAGCTCGGGCCATTGCCCGGCTTTGCCGACCTCGACGCGCTGTTTGGCTGGCTCGCCGGGCAGCGTAACGACCTTGAAATCCCGGCGCTGGCGCTTGTCCCGAAAATCGGACCTGCCACCCCCTTGCCACCCCCACGCCTCACCCGCATGAGCGGGTCTGGCGCCACCTTCCTCGCCCTCTACGCCACCCTTGCCGCCGCGCAGGAATCTGCCGACATGCTCAGCGCGCAGCACCCCGAATGGTGGGTGCGTGCCACGCTGCTGGGAGGCACAGATTCGTCATGACGCCTGTTCTCCTGGGCCTGCCATTCCTGTCTATCCTGTTGTGTTTCCTGGTCATCCGGCTCGGCGTGAAGGACGCGCCCGACGGTGGCCGCAAGACTCAGAAAGCTCCCGTACCCACCGCAGGCGGCATCGCCATCTTCGCCACGCTGGCCGTTGGCCTGTTCCTGACGGACGACCTGCCAAACCTGCCCGGAAACGGCCTGCCGGCATTGATGCTGTTCGTCTTGTCGTCTGTAATCATAGGCCTTTTTGACGACACTGTCGGGCTGAACCCCAAACTGAAACTCGTCCTTTTGGCGCTTGTTTCCCTTCTCGCCGCCATTTTTGGCCCCCGACTCGGACATTTCCACCTGCCTTTCGGGCCGGGTGAAGGCTATGGCCTTCCCGTCTGGTTTTCGGTCGCCGGCGTTGCCCTCTGGCTATTCGTCCTGGCCAATGCGACGAACTTCATGGACGGCGCCAATGGCCTCGCCATGGGCAGCGCCATGCTGATGCTCGCGGCCTTCGCCATCCTGTTGTCCTGGCTGGCGATCCAGGATCCGGGCACCGGTGTTGAAATGGCGATGAGCCACATCACTGCCATGGCGGCCGCCGCGACATTGGGCTTCCTTGTCTGGAACCAGTCAGGTCGCCTTTTTGCCGGGGATACCGGGTCGCTGGGCGTCGGAGCCCTGCTCGGCGCGGCAGGTCTCGTGGTCGCCTGCCGCCTGACGGTATGGGAGCCCGTTGTCCTGACGCTGCCCTTCCTGGTCGATGTGTTCATGACCCTGCTCTGGCGGGCCCGTGCCGGCCGGAACCTGTTCGACGCGCACCGCGACCATGCCTATCAGCTCTTCCTCAGGGCTGGCTGGTCGCACAGGCGCGTCGCAGCGCTCTGGGCGGGCATGACGCTTGTCTGCGGCGCGGGCCTGCTGGGCCTCGGCCCGCTCTGGGGCGCGCAGGTGATCTTCGTGCTGCTGGCACTCGGCATTGGTTTGTGGACTTGGCAGCGTGTCACGCTGGGCCGCAAGCTCGCCGCAGACGGCTGCTAATAGGCGCGTTCGACGCAGAAGTCGGCCAGATCCTCGAGCGCATCGCGATAGTCGCTCTGGGGCAGGCTGCGCAGCGCGCCCTTGGCGAGAGCCGCATAGGCTTCGGCTTCCTGCACTGTCGCCTCGGCTGCGCCGGTCGCCCGGATCAGGTGCACGGCATGGGCCAAATCCTGCTCGGACTGGGTATCGGGATGCATCGCCCGCTCCCAGAAGGCCCGGTCCTCGTCAGATCCGCGGCGCCGGGCGATAATGACAGGCAGCGTGATCTTGCATTCGCGGAAATCGTCGCCGACCGACTTGCCGATCACGGTTGTCGTGCCGCCATAGTCGAGCACATCGTCGATGATCTGGAAGGCGAGACCGAGATTCTTCCCATAGGTTGCGAGCGCCGCAGAATGTTCATCGCCGCCGCCTGACATGGCGCCGGTTTCGGCGGCCGCCTCGAACAGAGCGCCGGTCTTGGCTTCAACGATCGCGAGATAATCCTCAGTGGGCAGGTCGCGCGCCTGCATGGCAGCGAGCTGGCGCACTTCACCTTCGGCGATCGTGGTGGATGCGGTCGCAAGACGGTTCAGGATTTGGAGACTGTTGGTTTCGACCAGCAGGTTGAACGCCCGTGCGAACAGGAAATCGCCAACCAGGATCGAAGCCTTGTTGCCCCAGATCGCCTTGGCGGCGGGCTTTCCCCGGCGCAGGTCGCTTTCATCCACGACATCGTCATGCAGCAGCGTGGCGGTGTGGATGAATTCGACCGCAGCGGCCAGCGCATGGGTCGCTTGATTGGCCGCGCCGACCGCATGGGCCGAGATCAGCGTGATCATCGGGCGCAGGCGCTTGCCGCCGGCTGAGACAATATAGCCTGAAAGATCCGGTATCACGGCGACAGGGCTGGCGGCCCGCTCGGCGAGCAGAACCTCCACAGCGGCCAGGTCTTTTGCGACGAGAGCTTGCATGCGCTCGACGATCGAACCGATGGCCGCCTTGGATCTGGGTCTCGGCGCGAGGGTCAAGAAGCAACTCCTGTTGGATCAGCATCCGCTTGTATCTAGGCTTATGTTATGCGGCAACAAAGCACGACGCGGCACCGGGCCGCAGTTATATGCGCCATGTGTGGCGCCTGCGCCATAGGCCGGATGCCTGAAAAGCTGGAACGCCGCCGCGTTTTGGGCTTTATAGGCAGTATGAAAACGCTCATCTCAATCTCCGCGCTTGTCCTGGTCGCCGCCTGCGCGACTCATACGCCTTACGGCCCTGCCAAATCCAGTGGCGCAGCCGGATATGAAACCCAGAAGATCGAGACCGATCGCTATCGTGTCTCCTATACAGACAGGGATGCGGGACGCTCGCACGACATGGCGCTGCTGCGCGCTGCCGAGATCACGCTGCTGGATGGGCGCGACTGGTTCGAGATTACCGGTGGCTACACCGATCAGGTCGGTGCCCCGTCGGGCAGCCGCACCTCGGTCAGCGTGGGCGGGTCGACCGGGTCGCGCGGGCATAGCAATGTCGGGGTGGGTGTGGGTTTCGGCATCCCGGTGGGCTCCAGCGGGGGCAATGTGACGACTGTCATCGACATCGTCACAGGCGACAATCCGAAGCCGGACCGCCCGTCGGTCTATGACGCCATGTCGGTGGACATCAACCTCCGGGGCAATGCGCCCTGATGGAGGAAGTGTTTCGCACCAATGACCTGGTGAAACTCTCTTTTATCGAGCATTTGCTACAGGAAGCGGGCATCGCCTATTTCGTGGCAGACCAGCACATGTCCGCCGTTGAGGGCAATATCGGCGCGTTCCCGCGGCGCGTGATGGTGCGTGAGGACGTGGTCAAGGCGGCAGAACGTGTGTTGTCCGAGGTCGAACGCGGGTGATCGCGTTCACCGAGGATACGGTCTACCAGGGCCGCGTGAAACTGGTGCAGCCATTGAAGGGATTCCGGGCCGGAACCGATTCCTTGCTGCTGGCGGGGGCGCTGGCGGAAAAGGCGGGGGGGGAGGCTTTGGAGCTGGGATGCGGGTGCGGCGGGGCCTTGCTGCCGGCGGCGTTCCGGATGCCGGGCATGCGCTTCACGGGTGTGGAAATCGATCCGGAAATGGCGTCGCTTGCCGAGGCGGGCGTGGCGGCGAATGGCTTCCAGGACCGGGTAACAATCGAAACCGGCGAGGCGTCGGACTGGGTGAAACCGCATCAGAACCGGTTCGATCTCGTGTTCGCCAATCCCCCCTATTTCGAGTCGGGCAAAATTTCGCCGCCGGGCGAGGGGAAAAGCTCGGCCTACATTGAATCGCTTGATGTTTCCGGCTGGGTGAAGGCGATGGTCTTCGCCGCCAAGCCGCGCGCGCCGATCGTGCTTATCCACAGGGCGGCGGAGCTGGCGCGGATCCTGGCGGTGATGGACAGGCAGACCGGCGAGGTCACGGTGCTGCCGCTGGCCGCGAAGCCGGGCGCCGAGGCAGGCCGGGTGCTGGTAAGGGGGCGGAAAGGGCTGAAGCGCGGACCGCTCCGGCTGCTCGCCCCGATGTATACGCATGCAGCAGACGGGAGCCCGTCGGACGTGGCCCGGGCGGTGGCGGCCGGGGGTGCGGTAGAGTGGTGAGCGGGGGCGGCAAGGGGGCGGTAGGGGTGTGGCCGGTCCGCTTCGCGACGCCTGCGGAAAGGCCCGGTCCATGATCTTCGGCATCCTCTTCTTCGGCTTTGCGGCGTTCGGCATCTTGATTGCCGTGCTCAGCCATCCGGCCGTCTACCGCGCGCTGACCAAGCGCGGGAGCGGGACAGCCGACCACCCGGACTCCGACGGGCTCTAATGCTTGCGCGGGGCAGCGCTGCCCTGTAGTTCCGGACCAACACCAATTTCCGGACATGTCCCATGCCTGCGCCCAAAGCCCAGCCGAAACCGAAATCCTTCCAGGACCTGATCCTGACCCTGCAGGCCTATTGGGCTGAACAGGGCTGCGCGATCCTGCAGCCATACGACATGGAAGTCGGCGCGGGCACGCTGCACCCGGGCACGGTGCTGCGGGCGCTGGGGCCGAAGAACTGGCGGGCGGCCTACGTCCAGCCGTCGCGGCGTCCGAAGGATGCGCGCTATGGCGAGAACCCGAACCGGCTTGGCCATTATTACCAGTTCCAGGTCATCCTGAAGCCCAACCCGGCGAACCTGCAGGATCTCTACCTGGAAAGCCTCTACAAGATCGGCATCGACCCGATGGTGCACGACATCCGCTTCGTGGAAGACGATTGGGAAAACCCGACCGTCGGCGCCTGGGGCCTCGGCTGGGAAGTCTGGTGCGACGGGATGGAAGTCAGCCAGTACACCTATTTCCAGCAGGTCGGCGGGCTCGATGTGTTTCCCGTGTCAGGGGAACTGACCTATGGGCTCGAACGCCTCGCCATGTATGTGTTCGGCGTCGACAATGTCTATGACCTGCCGTTCAATGCCCCGGACTCGGCGGTGCCGTTGTCCTATGGCGACGTGTTCCTCGAAAACGAGAAGCAGCAGTCCGCTTTCAATTTCGAGTATTCCGATGTCGAGATGCTGAAACGCTGGTTTGCCGATTGCGAAAGCCAGTCGAACGCCCTGCGCGACGCCAACCTGCCGCTGCCGGCCTATGACTATGCGCTGAAGGCCAGCCACACGTTCAACCTGATCGACGCGCGCGGCGCCATCAGCCCGACCGAGCGCCAGGCCTATATCGCCCGCGTGCGCGATCTCGCCCGCGACGCGGCGGCCCAGTGGGCCGAGCAGGAAGAGGCGCGGGCCGGGGCCTGACCTCAAAGCTCATCCTGACCGAAATCGAAGGACGAGCGCGCCGGGACAATATCTGCTCTATAGTGGCGAAAACCACGGAGGAGGAACCCCGATGAGCAAGACCCCGAAAATGGCTGGCAAGGGCCCGATCGCTGTCGAAGTGGAAGCGGGCAAGACCTATTGGTGGTGCGCGTGCGGCCGGTCGAAGAGCCAGCCCTTTTGCGACGGCAGCCACAAGGGCAGCGACTTCGTTCCGCAGGGCTGGGAAGCGCCGAAATCGGGCAAGGTGTTCTTCTGCGCCTGCAAGCGCACAGGCAAGTCGCCGCTGTGCGATGGGACGCATAACGGGCTCTGACCGAAGTCCGCTGGACCCCCCTCTAGCTCCCCCCTTTCAGGGGGGAGAACAGTCCGCCCGGTTTGGAAAGATCGATGCCTCATAAAAGAGGCTCCTCCCCCTGAAAGGGGGAGGTTGGGTGGGGGTCATCTGGCGGCCAGACTTGACCCCGGCGCAGGCGCGTCTATGCCGTGCTGACCTTATTCCAAACGGCTGGACCCCATATGGCTGACCTTCTGCTCGAGATATTTTGCGAGGAAATCCCTGCACGCATGCAGGCCAAGGCCGAGGCCGATCTCGGCAAGGCGCTGGCCGATGCGCTGAAGGCGGCGGGCCTTGCCTTTGAGGCGCTGGAGACGGCCTCGGGGCCGCGCCGCCTGTCGGTGAACGTGACGGGCCTGCCGGTGAAATCGGCGGATGTGGCCGAAGAGCGCAAGGGGCCGAAGGTCGGCTCGCCGGATCAGGCCATTGCGGGCTTCCTGAAGGGCGCTGGGCTGACGTCCATCGACCAGGCCGAAGTGCGCACGGACCCCAAGAAGGGCGACTTCTATGTCGCCATGCTGGACAAGCCCGGCCGCAAGACCGCCGACGTGGTGGCCGAGGCCGTGCCGGACATTATCCGCAGCTTCCACTGGCCGAAATCGATGCGCTGGGGCACGGGCGAGCTGCGCTGGGTGCGCCCGCTGCAGCGCATCCTTTGCGTGCTGGATGGCAAGGTCGTGCCGTTCGAGGTCGATGGCCTCGCCAGCGGCAACCAGACCGAGGGCCACCGGGTGCATGGGCGCGGGTCGTTCACGGTGACCGGCTGGGCCGATTACGAGACACAACTGGAAGGCAAGGGCCATGTGCGGCTGACGCGCGCGGCGCGCCGGGCGCTGATCGAGGCGGATGCCACGGCGATCTGCGAGGCGGCGGGGCTGGAACTGGTCGAGGACCTTGGCCTGCTGGACGAAGTGACGGGCCTCGCCGAATGGCCTGTGGTCGTGCTGGGCCAGATGGACCCGGCTTTCCTGGAACTGCCGCCGGAAGTGATCAAGCTGTCGATGCGCACGCACCAGAAATATTTCGCGGTGCGCGACCCGAATACGGAAGAGCTGGCGCCGAATTTTGTCGTCGTCGCCAATATCGACGCGTCTGACGGTGGTAAACAGATCGCGGCGGGCAATGCGCGGGTCCTGTCGGCGCGGCTCGAGGATGGCCGGTTCTTCTGGGAGAAGGACAAGGCGACGCCGCTGGAAGAGATGGGCAAGAAACTGTCCACGATTGCGTTCAAGGAAGAGCTGGGTTCGCTGGGCGACAAGGTGGAGCGCGTGGCGGCGCTGGCGCGGGAACTGGCGCCGGCCGTGGGCGCGGATGCGGACCTTGCCGAACGTGCGGCGCGCCTCGCGAAAGCAGACCTAGTGTCGGAAATGGTTGGCGAATTCCCGGAACTGCAGGGTGTGATGGGACGGTATTATGCGCTGGCGGCAGGCGAGACTGCGTCCGTCGCCGATGCGATCCGCGACCATTACAAGCCGCAGGGGCCGTCAGACGCGGTGCCGACCGACCCGGTGAGCATTGCCGTGGCGCTGGCCGACAAGCTGGATACGCTGGTCGGCTTCTGGGCGATTGATGAGAAACCGACCGGTTCGAAGGACCCGTTCGCGTTGCGTCGGGCTGCGCTGGGCGTGGTGCGGATTGTTTTGGAGAATAAAGTTCGTCTGAACCTTATTGCGCAGCTCAGCACCGCCTTTCCGGTCATCCAAATCGACATTATTCGGCAGGAACTACGCAGACGAGTTCAGGAGTCCGGAAAGCTGGCTGCGGGAATGAGTCCTGAAATGACTGAGGCTCTAGATGATCAATTCTTACAAGATGCGGGTAAAAAGGCTCTCTCCAAGGAGCGTCACGAAGAGTACTTGAAAGGGGCGAAAGACCTCCTCTCCTTCTTCGCGGATCGCCTGAAACAAGTCCTGCGCGACCAGGGCCAGCGGCATGACCTGATCGATGCGGTGTTTGCCCTCGGCGAGGACGATCTTGTGCTGATCACGCGGCGGGTCGAGGCGCTTGGCGCGTTCCTCGACACGGAAGACGGCGCGACCTTGCTCGCGGGCTATAAGCGCGCGGCGAACATCCTCAAAGCCGAAGAGAAGAAGGGTGCGCTGCCGGAGGACCTGTCCGTCGATGCGGCGCTCATCAAGAATGGCCCGAAGGAAGAGCAGGCGTTGTATGCGGCGCTGACCAACGTGCGCGGCGCCATCGCGGCGCCGCTGAAGGCCGAGGATTTTGCCGGGGCGATGGGCGAACTGGCGAAGCTGCGCAGCCCCGTCGATGCCTTCTTCGAGGGCGTCATGGTGAATGATGAGGACGCCAAGGTGCGGGCGAATCGCCTCGCTCTGCTGACCGAGGTGCGCGCGACGCTGCACCAGGTCGCGGACTTCTCGCTGATCGAGGGCTGATAGCGCCACCAGTGTTCCGGATCGGAACAAGTGGTGTTTACCATTACGTGCCATATCGGCCACGTGGGCGCGGATCGATCCGGAAAACTAGCCAAATGGGCGATTTCACGCACCCTGAGGTCTGGCAATCCGCGTTGCAATGCAGCATAGGATTTGCAGGTTTTGCGGCAACGAAATGGCACGCACGGTCGTTAAAGGGTGATATTCATGGGTGAACCGGCTTTGAAACACGCAGAAGCAACGTGGGTTTACGGGTTTGGCGGCGGCACGGCCGACGGCGATGCCTCGATGAAGAACCTGCTGGGCGGCAAGGGCGCGAATCTCGCCGAAATGGCGAAACTCGGCCTGCCTGTGCCTCCGGGCTTCACGATCTCGACCGCTGTCTGCACCGCCTATTACGAGCTGGAGCGCGAATACCCGTCGACACTGGCGCCGCAGGTGGATGCCGCGCTGGCGGCGATCGAGCGGGAATCCGGCAAGGGCTTCGGCGACCCGGACAACCCGCTGCTCGTCTCCGTGCGTTCGGGCGCGCGCGCCTCGATGCCGGGCATGATGGACACGGTGCTGAACCTCGGCCTGAACGAGGCCTCGGTGAAGGGCCTCGCGGCGCTGGCCGGTGAGCGCTTTGCCTATGACAGCTATCGCCGCTTCATCCAGATGTATTCCAATGTCGTGCTGGGCCTCAGCCATGACACGTTCGAATACATCCTCGACGACTACAAGGAACGCCAGGGCTTCGAACTCGACACCGAGATGCAGGCCGAAGACTGGAAGGCAATTATCGTTTCCTACAAGGAAGCCGTCCTGAAGGATCTCGGCGAACCGTTCCCCGATGACCCGAAGAAACAGCTCTGGGGCGCGATCTCGGCCGTGTTCGGCTCGTGGATGAACGACCGGGCGATCACCTATCGCAAACTGAACGACATTCCGACCGAATGGGGCACCGCGGTGACCGTGCAGTCGATGGTGTTCGGCAATCTCGGCGAGACCTCGGCGACCGGCGTGGCGTTCACCCGCGACCCGTCGAACGGCGAGCCGATCTTCTATGGCGAATACCTGATCAATGCGCAGGGCGAAGACGTGGTGGCGGGCATCCGCACACCGGCGCCGATCTCGCGCGAGCGGGCCGACACGCTGAAATCGGCTGACTCGCCGCTCGAAGAAGCGATGCCGCCGGTCTATGCCCAGCTGCGCGATGTCGCGAACACGCTGGAGCGTCACTACAAGGACATGCAGGACCTCGAGTTCACGGTCGAGAATGACCGGCTCTACATGCTGCAGACCCGGAGCGGGAAACGCACCGCCGCTGCTGCGCTGAAGATTGCCGTCGACATGGCGCGCGAAGGCCTGATCACGGAAGAGGAAGCCGTGCTGCGGCTGGAACCGTCACAGCTCGACCAGCTGCTGCACCCGGCCATTGCCGAGAATGCGCACCGCGATGTGGTCGTGACCGGCCTGCCGGCCAGCCCGGGCGCTGCGGTGGGCAAGGTCGTGTTCGACTCTGAGGAAGCCTTTGCGATGGCCGAGAAGGGCGAGGACGTGATCCTCGTTCGCATCGAGACCAGCCCGGAAGACATCAAGGGCATGCATGCGGCCCGCGCCATCGTGACGGCGCGCGGCGGCATGACCAGCCACGCGGCGGTTGTCGCGCGCGGCATGGGCCGGCCTTGCGTCTGCGGCGCCGGCGGCCTGCAGATCGATATGGCCAAGGGCGTGTTCCGCGTCATGGGCCGCGAAGTGAAAAAAGGCGAGATCATCACGGTGGACGGCGCAGCCGGCCAGGTGATGCTGGGCGCCGTCGAGATGTCGCAGCCCGACCTGTCGGGCGATTTCGGCACGCTGATGGGCTGGGCCGACAAGGTCCGTAAGCTGAAAGTACGTGCGAATGCCGAGACCGCGCTTGATGCGCGCACGGCTGTCGAGTTTGGCGCTGAAGGCATTGGCCTCTGCCGGACCGAGCACATGTTCTTCGATGCCGAGCGTATCCCTGAAGTGCGCGCGATGATCCTGGCCAATGACGAGAAGGGCCGCCGCGCCTCGCTCGACAAGCTGCTGCCGATGCAGCGCAGCGACTTCGAGGAATTGTTCCGTATCCTAGGCGACATGCCGGTGACGATCCGCCTGCTGGATCCGCCGCTGCATGAATTCCTGCCGCACAATGATGCCGACATGGACGATGTGGCGAAAGCCTCGGGCGTGTCCGTGGACGAACTGAAGCGCCGGGCGGCCGAATTGCACGAAAGCAATCCGATGCTGGGCCATCGCGGCTGCCGCCTTGGCATCACCTATCCGGAAATCTACGAGATGCAGGCCCGCGCCATTTTCGAGGCGGCGGTGAATGTGTCGAAGGAAACGGGCCGCCAGCCTGTGCCTGAAGTGATGATCCCGCTGGTGGCGACGCACAAGGAACTGTCGATCCTGAAAGCGGTTGTCGATGCAGCGGCCGGGGCCGTGTTCAAGGAAACCGGCACGACGCTGGAATACATGGTCGGCACGATGATCGAATTGCCGCGCGCCGCGCTGCAGGCCGGGGAAATCGCCCATTCGGCGGAATTCTTCTCCTTCGGCACCAATGACCTGACGCAGACGACGCTGGGCATTTCGCGCGACGATGCGGGCCGGTTCCTCAAGATCTATGAGGAGAAGGGCATCTACGAGAAGGATCCCTTTGTCACGCTGGACCAGGCGGGTGTCGGCGAACTGGTGAAAATCGCCGCCGAACGCGGCCGCAAGACCCGTCCGGGCATCAAGCTGGGCATTTGCGGCGAGCATGGCGGCGACCCGGCATCGGTGGCCTTCTGCCATCGTTCAGGGCTCGATTACGTGTCCTGTTCCCCGTACCGCGTCCCGATCGCGCGTCTTGCTGCGGCACACGCTGCGCTCAAAGAATCGCTCAAATAGGCGGCAAGCCGCTCGTTTCGATGGCAAAACGGTGTTGTAGTTTTGCCACAGGTGCTTTTCGCGCCGAAGGCCTGTCCCGGAGGGGCGGGTCTTAAATTCGTATGAAATTCAACCGATTGCGGGCGACAATTGCTGCAGTGCGGAAAACCGGCCGATTCGGCGGTTCCCGACCTGACAGAATTGTCACTGATAGAAGTGGCCGGGTTCTTGCTAGGAAGGGGGTTGGCCGCCTACTTCCCGCCTAGAAGCGGGGCTGATGTGGCCTGCAAATGTAGTCAAACCAAATACGCCCGGGCCAATAATGACGAAGCTATATCGTCTGCCGGGGATTGGGGAGCGGTGATGTTGTTAAGGGTTCTTAAACCACGACGGGCGACTCTGTCGCCGATGAGTGGGCTCCGAGAGAAGCTCAAGCGTTGGTGGATGACAATGACAGACGACGAACAGCGAGATATCTTTATCCGTGGCGCCACGATCGCCGTGTGCGCCGTGGCTGCGACTGTCACTCTGCCCATGGTCGGCCAGATCCAGGCCGAGAAGCGTGCAGACGCCGATTTCCGTGAGCAGGCCATCCGGCTTGCCAATATGGAAGATGGCGGTGTCACCGTGCGTTCGGCGGCCCACACGCCGTCGCTGCTCGATACGCCATGGATGCGCACGGTCGAATATACGCTGGAGCGCGACACCGGGTCTTCGATGAGCCGCTATGCGATGCGCGACCGCGATGGCGCGGCGCTCAATTCGCTGGTCAGCTTCCGCCCCGAACATATCAAGCGCGCCGAGACGATCAGCGCGGAACAGAAGTGCATGGCGCAGGCCGTGTATTATGAATCAGCCCACGAGCCGCTCGATGGCCAGATGGCTGTTGCCGAAGTCATCGCCAATCGCATGGCCGACCATCGCTATCCGGACAGCGCCTGTGGCGTCGTGTTCCAGGGCGCGACGCGCACGACCGGCTGCCAGTTCACGTTCACCTGCGACGGCGCCCTCAAGACGCCGCCAATGGGCCGCAACTGGGAACGCGCCAAGACGATCGCTGCCCACGTCCTGATGAACCTGAGCGACGACAGCACGGGTGGTGCCACGCACTATCACGCGACCTATGTCGACCCGATCTGGAGCGCCGGCCTGATCAAGACCGACAAGATCGGCATGCACATTTTCTATCGCTTCCCGCGTGGCTCCGAATGGGCCAGCATCCGCAAGGGCTACCAGGCCAAGCGCGCTGAGGCGCAGTATGCGTCGCTGGACAAGGAAGAAACGATCACGCCGGTTGATGGCGCGGCGACATCCTATATCGAACTGGTCGAAGCGCCGACGATCGCGCCGGCCTCGGTCACGACATCCGATCGCTCAATCACCAATGGTGCACCGCGGCTGACAACGATCCGTTCGGTCGATTATGAAGAACCCCAGCTGAACACGCCCAGCAATGCCGACAAGGTTGCCGCTTACATGGCGACGCAGACCGGCATTGAAGTGGCGAGCAATGACGTCGACCTGAGCGTCCTGCGCTAGGCGATATTGAATGAACATCGAGACGGGCCGCAGACGGAAGCCTGCGGCCTTTTTCGTGCGCCTCAGGTGCGCGGGGGCACCTGGGCTTTCACGCGCTTGCGGATGGCGCCGGGCAGCCAGCGGGTCATGAACCGGGCCCGTTCGGCATCCTTGCCGACCATGTAATGGATGTCCTTGCCATGGGCGGCGTCCCAGGCGCGTTCGGCCGCCATCGACACCGGGTAGATGTTCATGCCGCTTTCCCGGAGCTGGTCCGACATTTTGACATTGGCGCCTTCTGCGGCGCCCATGTCGAGGATCGGTGTGTCCACGAACCAGGGCATCAGGCTTGTGACGCGGATGTCGAGATCGCGGAATTCGGCGTCGAGCGCTTCGGTCAGGCCGCGCACGGCGAACTTGGTGGCCGAGTAGACGGCAAGCTGCGGCGAACCGACAATGCCGGCAGTAGAGGCGGTGTTGACGACGCGCGCGCCGGGCGTTGCCTTGAGCAGGGGCAGGCAGGCCTGCACGCCATTGATGACGCCCTTCAGGTTGACGTCGATGACCCAGTCATTGTCTTCGGGCGACACCTCTTCGAACCAGCCATGGCGACCGACACCGGCATTGTTGAACAGCACGTTCATGCCGCCTTCGGTCGCATCGCCGAATCCGCGCACGGCGGCCGCCCAGTCTGCGCGCTGGCGGACATCGAGCGTGGCGACATGGCAGTTCTTGGTGCCGATCTCGTCTGCGACCTGGGCCAGGCTGGCCGAGTTCACATCATAGAGGCCGCAATACCAGCCGCGCTTGGAAAAATGCCGGGCCGTCTCGGCGCCAATGCCGGAAGCTGCGCCGGTAATGAATATGCTCTTGCGTCCGCCCGATCGGGTCATGCGCTGTCCTTCTTGCGAGGTGTATCTTGCTACCCTGCAGTGTCAGACCACATCCAGCCCCACGTCAAGGTTCGGTGCCGAATGGGTGAGGGCCCCGACCGAGATATAGTCGACGCCGGTTTCGGCAATCGCGGCGACGGTGGAGAGGTTCACGCCGCCGGACGCTTCAGTTGTCACGCGTCCGTCGATGATCTTCACGGCGCGGCGCAGCGTGTCGGTGTCCATATTGTCGAGCAGGATGGCGTGCGGCGTATGTTTCAGCGCCTCTTCCAGCTGTTCGAGCGTGTCGACCTCGATCTCGATCATGCGAAGATGGCCGGCATAGGCCTTGGCACGGGTCATGGCTTCGGCAATCGAGCCGCAGGCGGCGATATGGTTGTCCTTGATCAGGATGGCGTCATCGAGGCCGTACCGGTGGGCCGTGCCGCCGCCGCAACGCACGGCCCGCTTTTCGAGGGCGCGGTGTCCGGGTGTCGTTTTCCGTGTACAGACAATTTGTGTGTTTGTATGGGCGACGGCTTCGACGAAGGTGCGGGTCAGTGTGGCAACGCCTGACAGGCGCCCGATGAAGTTGAGCATGGTGCGTTCGGCTGTCAGGATCGAGCGGGCGGTGCCGTCGAGCCGGCCGATCACGTCGCCGGGGACGATAGCGCTGCCGTCCGGCTTTTCGATGGTCAGGTTCATGGCCGGGTCGATGAGATGCAGGGCATGGGCCGCAGCATCAAGCCCGGCGATGACGCCAGGCTGGCGCGCGGCGATCACGACGCTCATTGTCGTCTCGGGTGAAATCGTGGCGTCAGTGGTCAGGTCGCCCGCCCGGCCGAGGTCTTCTGCAAGCGCAAGGCGCACAATAGGATCGAGGATAATGGTTGGCAGTGGCGGGGGAACAGGGCTCATGTCCGGGCAACCTTTTCGGGCGGGTCTGTGAAATCGCGCAGGAGGAACGAGCGTTCGGGCGCGCCGGTTTCGGGAAAGTCGCTTCTGAAATGGCCGCCGCGGCTTTCCTTGCGGGCGAGGGCCGCCGCCGCCATCAGGCCTGCCGTGACCAGCGGGCGGGCGGACCCGTGAACGGTGCGGAGGGTTTCGATCGTTCCGATCAATTGGTTCAGGCCAGTCGCATCGCGGACCACGCCGCACTTGGACGACATCTCTCCGCGCAGGATTTGCAATGCGTCGTGCGGCAATGAGGCGGGCACGTGTGAGGTGGACGCGCCGGGCTCGTCAAGTTCTGCGTCGCGCAGGTGCTGGGCAATGCGATGGGAGAAGACGACCGCTTCGAGCAGGGAATTGGAGGCGAGCCGGTTGGCGCCATGCGCACCGGTGGATGTGCATTCTCCGCAGACGGACAGGCCATTGAGCGTCGAGCGGCCCCAGAAGTCTGCCACGATGCCGCCCATGTGATAGTGCGCGGCGGGCGCAATCGGGATCATCTCGAAACGGGGATCGATACCGGCGCTCTTGCAGGCGGAGAAGACGGTCGGGAAGTGTTCGGGGAAATGATTGCCTACAGCCGACCGGCAGTCGAGAAAGGCGCCGCGCCCGGACGCGCGTTCGGAATGAATGGCACGGGCGACCTCGTCGCGCGGGGCGAGCTCCTCCAGCGTATGGTAGTTCGCCATGAAGCGCTTGCCGTCGCGGTTGCGCAGGGTCGCGCCTTCGCCGCGCAGGGCTTCGGTGGCGAGCGGGGCGGGGTCGCGGCCAATGTCGATAGCGGTCGGGTGGAACTGGACGAACTCGACATCAGCGATCAGGGCGCCCGCCTCATAGGCCATGGCGATGGCGTCGCCGCGGGCTTCGCGCGGATTGGTCGTGACCTGGAACAGGCCGCCGGTGCCCCCGGTGCAGAGCACGGTCTGGCGCGCTGTCTGGGTCGTCAGGTTGCCCGAACTGTCGCGCAGGACGACACCAGCGACACGATGACGGGCATCCTGAAGAAGCCCGACGGCCCGGACACCTTCGATTACGGTGATATGGTTTGAAGCCCCCACGGCGGCGACGAGCGCGTCCATGATGGCCTTGCCGGCGAGATCGCCTGCCACACGAGCCACGCGGGGCCTGGAATGAGCCGCTTCGAGCGACAGGGCGAGCGCGCCATCCGGCGTGCGGTCGAACGGGACGCCAAGCGTGATCAGGTCGCGGACCCGGGCCGGGCCTTCTTCTGCAATCAGGCGGGCGACGACCGGATCGACAAGTCCGGAGCCGGCATTGATCGTATCGCTGGCATGCTGGTCGGCGCTGTCGAGCGGGTCAAGCGCTGCCGCAAGGCCGCCCTGCGCCCAGGCAGACGACGCAGCCTGGCCGAGCGGGGCTGGCGAGATCACGACGCAGGCGCGCGGCGCCAGTTCCAGCGCGAGGAACAGGCCGGCAAGGCCTGCGCCGACGATCAGCACATCGCTGTCAGCCGCGCCGGATGCGGCGATGGTTTGACTGCCCCCACTGGTCACGGATTCAGGATATCCCGTCATTGGCGCGGCGGAATTCGGCCGGCGCGGTGACTGCCGACACGAGGGCGCCGAACATGCGGTCTGCCGATTCGATTGTCAGTGTGAAATTGTCGGGCATGTAGACCAGGCCCTCAACCTTGGATTCCAGCATTTCCTCGATCTGCGAACGGATCGAGACCTGGTCTCCGAACCGGCGCGCCTGGCAGGACTGGCGCACGACGGAGCGGCCCCAGAGTGAGCAGACTTCGACGGCTGTCAGCTCGCAGGCATACTGGTCAGGCTCGGGATGAGGCGACAGGTTCATCGTGCCTGTCATCAGGCATTGGCCATTGCGGTAGGGCCGGGTCTGGAACGTCCATGTGCCAAGGACATCCGACGCGTCGGCATCCATGTTGCCCGCGCTGACCGGTGCGCTGGCGAGAAGAACAAGTGCGGCCATGGCCGCCAGTCGGATCCTTGCCCGGAACATTATTGTCTCCTCTGCGCATCTGCGCCCGTTCCAAACTTAAGCCCAGCCTGCGCGCGTGCACAACTGCCGGGCTGTTTCATACGACCATTTCAAGCTCGAGCGGCTTGAGACCGGTCTTGAATGCCAGGGGATTCGCCATTTTCGGCAGCGCCATCATTGCATCCAGCGCATCCTTGGCCCGCAGGCGCACATCTTCCGGGATCTTGACCTCGTACTTGCCGGTGACCAGGCAATCATAGATGTTTTCCAGCGTGATGCGCTTCATGTGCGGGCACAGGTTGCACGGGCGAATGAAGTTCACGTCCGGGTTTACCGCGGCGACATTGTCGCTCATCGAGCATTCGGTGAGGAGGACAACCTTGTTCGGGCTGTTGTCGGCCACATAGTTCGCAAGGGCCGAGGTGGATCCGGCAAAGTCAGCCGCTTCCAGCACGTCGGGCGGGCATTCCGGGTGGGCGAGCACGACGATGCCCGGATGGGCCTCGCGCAGCTGGTGGACGTCATCGGCCGAGAACAGCTCGTGCACTTCGCACGCGCCCGGCCAGGTCATGATGCGGATATCGGTCTGGGCGGCGACGTTCTTGGCGAGATACTGGTCGGGCACCATGATGACCGTGTCGGAATTCCATTCCTTTGCAATTGCTTCGACCACCTGCGACGCATTCGAGCTGGTGCAGGTAATGTGGCACTCGGCCTTCACCTCGGCGGTGCAGTTCACATAGGTGACGATCGGATAGTCCGGATATTTTTCCTTGATCAGGCGCACGTCGGCGCCGGTGATCGAGGCGGCCAGCGAACAGCCGGCCCGCAGGTCCGGAATGAGGACCGTCTTGTCGGGCGCGAGGATTTTCGAGGTTTCGGCCATGAAATGCACACCGGCCTGGACGATGATGTCGGCGCTGGTGGCCGAGGCTTCGCGGGCGAGCTGCAGGCTGTCGCCGCGAAAATCGCCGACGAGGCTGAAAATGTCCGGCGTCATGTAATTGTGGGCGAGGATAACCGCGTTCTTTTCCTTCTTGATCCGGTTGATCGCGGCAACGAGCGGGGCCACGGCGGGCCATTCCATCGGCGTGATGAAATCGGCGACCAGCGGGTAGAGATGGTCTGTCTCGGCCTTCACGGCGGCGTCATAGGACAGGCCGCGGGCGCTGGCGGCGGATGCGCCGCGCAGGGGCGTCGGGGTCGGGCAGCCGGGCGTGGAATCGATCAGACGGGCCATGGTTTCCTCCTTGCATCGAGACACTTATGCTCGATATGAGTATAATATAGGCCTGAGCCTGCCCGTTTCAAGGGCACAGCCTTCAAACGTCCGGGGTCAGGGCTCGCGTGCAGCGCTTCCGAATAGTTATACGCACTATGAGCAAAAGGGGTTTACCGCTGGGGGTGCAAGTTGGCAAGTGGCGGCTATTTATCACGATTGATGGCATTCAGCTTTTCAAGCACTCGCCGGGCCGCAGCCTGACTCATCTTTCCCGGCGTATTGAGAACGTGCTCGCAAACCGCCGTGATAAATTCTTTAGTCGTCCGCTTGCTGGTCAATGTGTTCTTGCTGATTAGATCCACGATGTCGCCGAGGGCATCGAGTGCAAGGGCGCGTTCCGCATCTTTTGGTTCCGCTTGGAACGACCACGCATCCACAGCTTCTTCAGTCATTAGGGGCAGGCCTGATGCTGCTTCGGGAGGAACAACTCGAGCGGACAATGCGCGGACGGCATGGAGCGATGGAGACGTGCCGAGGATTGCATAGGCGGCTTTCCTGGCTTCAATGAAATCTGGCTGGCCATGCACGTGTCTCAGCAGCGCTGATAGAGTCTTCGAGCGCTGTTCGCGCCAATAGTCTGTACGCTCAAAGCGCGCATCGTTTAGTATACGCTCGAAGTCCATTCTCTGCTTGTTTCGCCATTGGGGGTTCTCATCCCAAAATTCCGCCGCTTCCTGAGTCTGCTGCAAATCGCTCCATCTCTGATCTAGTCGCCGCATGCGGTCTTCCACCGGTCCGACGAGAAGATCGTATTTGCTTACGATCCAGTTGGCGACCTTGCGCTCATGTTCGGATCTGCTCGAAATGAGTTCATTCAATCTCTGGAGGCTGTATGGAATTCCGCCGCGAAACTGGGCTGCGCTCTTTTCGACATGCGCAGCAATGCGAAGTGCGAATTTGTCGGACACCTTCGCCTGGACTGGATGGTGCGGATCGGTGCCCTTGTAGGCTTTTCTGAAAATCCGCCGTTCCAGAAACGGATCGAAAAAATCCAGCTGCCCGGCCTCGAACAGACGCTCCTGGGCCTTGTTCCGCTGCATGATGCCAAAGGCCTGTAGCAGGGCGGCAATGATAACGACATCGACGAGCAGACGGGAAATGAAGACGATGTGCCGGGCTGCGGCGCCCTTCGGCACGAAAGGCTCTTCTTGGGTTACGTCGTAAATGTCGACCCAATCCACGATGGGAACCCCTTTGGCGAGTTCAGTGCCAAAGAATTTCAGCCACTCGACTAGGCCGGTAGACTGCGCAGCGCCGGTCAGGATCATCGGATCGACCGGTTCGAACAGGTCAAAATGCATCTGGATCTGGCGAAGCGCGAGCGGCACCAGAATGAACAGCCAAGCATAGCCCATGAGGGCTTCATCGCGCAGGTCATTGGCAAAGCCGATGCGAAACTGGTCTGGACGCGTGGTCTGGATTCGCAGGGATTTTTCCCGGTCGTCCTCCACCCATGCCCACCGGCGACCGAGACCGAAAATGATCAGGCTGGCGACCCCGATCGGTGCAAGGCCCCAGGGATGCGGCAGCGCATAGCCCATAGCTGACAACGGCAGCATCACCAGAACAAGGATGAGCTGGGGCACCATCCATCCGCCCTGTGTCGCTCCGGAAAGGGGCGCCAGGAGGCGGACCATGGCAGCGTCGAGGCCGCTGACGATATAGCCGGGATGCATGGCAAAGCCTGCACCGGCGGTCTTGGGCTTCTCGGTATCGTCGCGTTCCCCGATCAGGCTCGAGAGGTGCGGCAGGAAGATGAAGGCGAGGAAGCCCATCACGACAAGCGCCATGATGACGAGGCCGAAATTCTGCTCCATCGAGAATACCTGTTCGCCCGCCGCCCATGCGCCGGTGCCCATCGCTGCTATCAGGGCAAAGCCGCTGAGCAGCGTGGGCCAGCTGACAGGACCTTCGGGATGCTTGAGATAATTGTGGCGGCCCTTACCGCCAGCCTCGGAGGCCACGCGGTGGAAACCGATAAGCAATGGCGTGAAGGCGACCGCGATCGCGCCGAGATAGATGCCACGCTGGACCGGATGGGATAGGTCCACCTGCCAAGGCCAGGCCGCAACAGGCACGTTTGTCCCAAAAGCGATCCATGCCAGTAGGGACAGGAGGAGGAAGAGCAGGAAAAAGGCAGCGTGAAAGGCCGGACGCTCTTCGGTTCCGGGCATATCGTCCTTGGCGACGAGGCCCCATTGGTTGCTGATCAGGAAGATGCTGAGCCCCGCATAAGCGAGCAGTGGCAAGGCAATGATCAGCCCCCAAGCCGTCCAGCCTGCCACTGTTCCGGGGGTTTCCAGATCCGTCACAGCGACGGCGAAGGCGCCTATCGCGGACGCGCCCAGTGCCCAGACGCCAAGCCAGGAATCGGATGCGTCCAGCCAGCGCCATTTGGGCCAGCTCGGCTTCCACTCTATATTTAAAACCGCCAACATTTGCGTCCCTACTCCACACCCGGCAGGGATTTAACCATTTGTTAACTTCATTGGGAAGTTGAAAATATGGCCGTTTGGGGCACGTCGCCTCAGTCCTTGAACAGCTCCATCGCGGCGGCGGTCATGGCTTCGACGCCAGTGGCGATGGTCGGGTCATAGTCGGGGGCGAAGCCGGAGGAGTGAAGCGATGGCAGCGAGGGGCCGCCATTCTGGGCCGCGGCATACTTTTCCGGTTCCACGGCGCCGACCCAGAAGATGACGCTCGGGATTTTCTCTTCAGTGCGGCTGTACTGGCTGAAATCCTCTCCGCCCATGACGGGTTTCATCTCTTTCACATTCGCTGCGCCAATGGACTTGCCGATGGCCTTCATGGTCCGCGCGGTCGTGTCCGGGTCGTTATAGGTAGCGGGCGTGTAGTCGCTCTCGATGCTGACATCCGGCTCGGGCGCGCCGAAGGCCATGGCTTCGGCCTTAGCGATGCGTGTGATGCCGTCGAGCAGCATCTGGCGTGTCTTGTCGTCATAGGAGCGCACGGTGATCAGCAGCGTCGCTTCGTCGGGAATGATATTGTGCTTGGCGCCGGCCTTGAACGAGCCGACCGTGACGACGGCGCTGTCCTGCGGATCGGTATTGCGCGAGACCAGGCTCTGCAGGGCGACGACGATGTGCGAGGCGACGAGGATCGGGTCCTTGGTCGTGTGCGGATAGGCACCATGGCCGCCGACGCCTTTGACCGTGATGTCGACGCTGTCGACATTGGCGAGCGCAAAGCCCTTGGAGTAATTGATCGTGCCGGCCGGAGCGCCTGCGGACACGTGCAGGGCGAGATTATAGTCGGGCTTGGGGAAGCGCGTGAACAGGCCGTCGGCCAGCATGGCTTCGGCGCCGAGGCCGATCTCTTCGGCAGGCTGGGCAATCATGACCAGCGTGCCTTTCCACTTGTTCTTCCGGGCGATCAGTTCGCGGGCCGTGCCGACCCAGCTGGTCATGTGCACGTCATGGCCGCAGGCATGCATCACATTGCTCTCAACACCGGTCCAGGTTTTCGCTTCGACGGTCGAGGCGAACGGGAAGTCGGTCTGTTCCGGCACCGGCAGGGCGTCCATGTCGGTGCGGATCAGCACGGTCGGCCCGTTGCCATTGCGGAAAACGCCAACAACACCATAGCCGCCGACGCCTTCGAGGACTTCGCCATTATCCTTCATCGACTTCTCGACGACCCAGTCCTGGCCGAGCCCCGTGGTCACTTCAAAGCCGAGAGATTCCAGTTCAGCGGCGAGGATCGCAGACGTCTTCGACTCTTCGAACGAGAGCTCGGGCGCGGCATGGAGGCGTTTGTAGAGGGCGACGAGGGCGGGGTCGGCGGACGGCAGCGGGGCGGCCGGGACGCTGGCTGTTGTCCCGGTCGTGGCAGACTGGCTGGAGGACGGGGTGAGCAATGTCGGGCCGTCGCCGCTTGAGTCGGCGGTCTTGTCCTTGCCCGGGCCTCCGCAGGCGACGAGAACGAGGGCGAGGGCGGTCAAGGCGGCGGGGCGGAACATCACGGTAACTCCTGAAATCATTCAGGCGCGACCCTAGCGGAGTTTAGCGTCCTGCCAAGTGGCCGGAACGCCGCGCGCGATCAGTCGCGCCCGCGTTCCAGGTCTTCCGAGAGTTCGATGTCCACCGGCGTGCCGGCAAGGCGCTGGCGGTAGACTTGCGTGTTCTCGAGCACGCGCTGGACATAGTTGCGGGTCTCCGAGAACGGGATGAACTCCACCCAGTCGACAGGATCAACCTGGCCGGTGCGCGGGTCGCCATAATCCTCGATCCACTGCTTCGGGCGGCTGGGGCCGGCATTATAGGCAGCAGCCGTCATGATATAGCTGCCCCGGAACTGTGAGAGCAGCGTGTCGAGGTGCTGGCCGCCAAGCGTCATGTTGTAGCCCGGGTCATCGGTCAGCCACGAGGCGCGATAGGGCAGGCCGCGAAGGCGGGCTTCGTTCTTTGCCGTGGCCGGCATGAACTGCATCAGGCCGCGGGCGCCGGCATGGCTGATCGCATTTGGGTTCATCTCGCTTTCCTGCCGCGACAGGGCCAGCATCAGCGGCTTCTCGACACGCGGTTCGCGCAGCATGGGATAGGAGACGACCGGATAGGCGGCATCGGTGGCGACAATGCCCTTGGCGAGGCCGGCCTTGGCGCCGCGCACGCCGATGTCGGGCACCTGGTATTCCGTGGCCAGGCGGGCGAGCAGGATGAATTCGGCCTCATTCGTCAGCTGGTCATCGAGGTGATAGGCAAATTCGCGGAACATGCGCGTCTCACCGGCCTCGCCCAGCAGGCTGAGCGCCTTGACCAGCGGCCGGGCGTTGAAAGCGGCGATCTCGTCCGGTGTCGGGTCGGCGGAGGCCGCAAAGGATATCTTGCGGTCATCCAGCCGTTCGGCGGCAAGCTGGCCGTAATAGGTGAACTTCTGCTTGGCGGCGGCGGCATAGGATTCCCGCGCGGCATCGGTTTCGCCGAGCTGGTCCTCGGCACGTCCGGACCAGTACTGGCCGCGCGCAAGGCTGATTGGCGTCGTGACGCTGGCCGTCATGTCCTCGAAATGTTTCAGGCTGCGCTCGGGATTATTGTTCAGGCGCAGGGCGATCCAGCCGGCGGCCCATTCCGCGTCGGCATAGTCGGACCCTTCGGTCATGCCGTGCGGGGCGGTCAGCTGGTAGGCACGCGACCAGTTGCCGTCCTTCAGGTCGGTGCGCATGGCGGTGCTGCGTTCGTCCCACAGCTTTGAACGGCCCGCTTCGGGGACGTCATTGGCGTCGATGCCGACAAGGAGCGGGGTCGCGCCGTCCTGGTTGCCGCGTGTCCGGCGCCAGCGGGCGCGGTCATAGAGCAGGCCGGGATTGTCCTGCAGGGACGCCGGAACGGCATCGACCAGCCGGTCGACATTGCGACCGCGGCTGGCCAGGGCGATGCGGGCATCGACCAGTTTGCGATAGTCGGCACTGACCAGCGGCTTCAGCTTGGTCGCGGCGGAACGCTGGTTGGTCCAGAGCAGGAATTCGATACGGGCGCGATGGTCGGCCTCGGTCAGGAACCCGCCATAGGTCGCCAGCACGATGCGTTCCAGGTCGCGATCCATCGAATTGTTGCGCCAGGCATCATGGACGAGGGCCTCGGCCTTGGCGGACTGGCCGACGGCCCTGTAGCTGCGCGCAAGGGCAATCTTGCCGGCGCCGGTCTGCGGGCCGGACTTGGTCAGCCAGAGGATACGTTCGCCATGGCTGAGTGAGGAGAGGTCGATGATTTCCTCGGCGCGTTTGCGCATCCGGTCGGTCTTCGGCCAGGTCGGCAGGGTTTCGATCGCGCTGGCGACCTCGTCAAAGCCCATGCCGGGCACGCCCTCGCTGGCGCGGACCCACATGATCAGGTTGCGCACGGCGGGGTCGCTGGCCCGGCGTTGCAGGTCGGCAACTTCATTCCAGTCGTAGCGGCCTGCGGCATCGAGCGCCTTGTGCAGGATCTCGGCGTTCTTGGCGTCCGTCGTCTGGGACGCATAGACGCGTTGCGGCTTCAGGCTCGGGGCATCCGGCAAGGCAGATGCGGACGCGTTCAGGGCCGCGAGGCCGAGCAGAAGCGAAATCGTGAGGGGGCGAGTCATGGGAGGGGTCATCGGAGTTTATTTCTACGCCAAAGCATGAGAAGGCATTGTTAAATAATACGACAGAATTTCCACCAACACCCCAATCGCGGCAAGAATACGATGTTTCACGGCTCAATCCCAGCACTCGTCACACCTTTCAGGAACGGGGCCGTTGACCGCGAGGCCTTTGCCGCGCTCGTCGAGCGCCAGATCGCCGGGGGATCAAGCGCCGTGGTGCCCGTGGGCACGACGGGAGAGACATCCACCCTCACGACGGAAGAGCACAAGGACGTCGTGACGCTGTGTGTAGAGGTTGTTGCAGGACGCGTACCGGTGATAGCGGGCGCAGGATCGAACGCAACCGACGAGGCGATTGACCTGGTCCGGCATGCCAAGACCGTCGGCGCCGATGCGGCACTGGTGGTCTGCCCCTATTACAACAAGCCGAACCAGGCCGGGCTCGAGGCGCATTTCCGCGCCATCAATGACGCGGTGGCACTGCCCGTGCTGCTCTACAATGTGCCGGGCCGAACGATTGTCGACCTGTTGCCGGAAACCGTGGCCCGCCTCGCCCAGCTGCCGAACATTGTCGGCATCAAGGATGCGTCCGGAGATGTCGCCCGGGTCAGCCAGCACGCGGCGCTGATCGGCAATGCGCAATTTGTGCAATTGTCCGGCGAAGATCCGAACGCGCTGGGCTTTCTCGCCATGGGTGGCGCCGGCTGCATCTCGGTCACGGCGAACGTGGCGCCGGACATGTGCGCCGCGATGCATGCAGCCTTCCAAGCGGGTGACCTCGCGGGCGCGCAGGCGATCGAGCGCAAGCTGATCGCGCTGCACAAGGCGCTATTCTGCGCACCCTCGCCGGGACCTGCGAAATATGCCCTGTCGCGGCTGGGCCTGTGCCAGCCGGACGTGCGCCTGCCGATTACCCAGCCCGATGCTGCCGCCTGCGAGACAATTGATGCGGCTATGGCGCTGGCGGGTCTGAAGACCTAGATAGGGCTCATGTCAAAGACACCGCAGACCAAGGGCAGGGGCGATGGCCTCGTTGCAGAGAACCGGCGTTCCCGGCGTGAATACGCTGTGGAGGATACGCTGGAGGCTGGCATCATGCTGGTCGGCTCCGAAGTGAAGTCGCTGCGCCAGGGCAAGGCGAACATCGCCGAGAGCTATGCCAGCGTCGAGGATGGTGGGCTCTACCTGATCAATTGCGACATCCCGATCTACAATGCGGCCAACCGCTTCAACCATGAACCGAAGCGCAAGCGGAAACTGCTCGTGTCGAAGCGCGAGCTGTCAAAGCTGTCGCAGGAAGTGGAGCGGGCGGGGCGCACGATCGTGCCGCTGAAACTCTATTTCAACGACCGGGGCCTGGCGAAACTCCTGCTCGGCGTCGCCACCGGCCGCAAGAGCCATGACAAGCGCGAAGTCGAGGCCAAACGTGACTGGGCCCGCCAGAAGGCCAGGATCATGAAAGAGGGGTGAGGGCCTAGCCGACGATCTCTTTCGCCACCGCAAACACATCCTCGAACATTTCCGGCGTCAGGCGCTTCGTATTCGTATTGTAGCGGCTGCAATGATAGCTCGACAGCAGGGTCAGGGGGCGACCCTCGAATTCCACGTCATAGCGGGTGTTGTGGCCGAACGAATGGGCGCTGAGCTTCAGGCCCAGGGTGCGCACGGTTGAGTCGTGGCTAATTTTTCCCAAACACAGCAGGACCCTGAGATCGGGCAAAGCGGCGATGCGGGACTGGAGGAAAGGGCGGCAGGCATTGATTTCGGTGCCGACCGGCTTGTTCTCAGGCGGTACGCAGCGTACCGCATTGGTGATCATGGCATCTTCCAGCTGCAGGCCGTCGTCGGGGGATGCCGCATAAGTCCCTGATGAGAAACCGAATTTTTCCAAAGTCGCGTAGAGAAGGTCGCCCGCCCAGTCGCCGGTGAAGGGCCGGCCCGTGCGGTTGGCCCCGGTCACGCCGGGGGCGAGGCCGACCACCAGGAGACGCGCCGTCTCAACCCCAAAACTCGGCACGGCGCCGTTGAACCAGTCCGGTTCGCGCGCGGCCACGCTCTCGCGATAGGTCACGAGGCGGGGGCAGAGGGAGCAGTCGCGCGGCGCTTCGGGGGGAACTCCCCCTCTCCCCTCGGGGAGAGGGGCAGGGGTGAGGGGGCGGGGTGCACGGGTCACAGTCCGAGTTTCTCCTGAACGAACCGAACGAGATGGTCGGCGTCAAGCGCGTCACTTGCAGGGATTCGCAGGATGTCCCAGCCGAGAGACGTCAGCCGGGCATCGCGTTCCGCATCCCGCGCTTGCACGTCGGGCAGTTTGTGAATGCCGCCATCGATTTCGATGACGAGCCGGGCCTTCGTGATGGCGAAGTCGACAATCATGCGGCCAATAGGATGCTGCCGCCGGACGGGGAATCCATGTGCCCGTAACTGGCGAAGGGCGCGCCAGGCGGCGTCTTCCGGTCCGTTGGCCGATTGGCGGAGAGTTCTCGCGCGGGGGGTGGAGAGATTGCGGGTCATGCGTGCCCCCTCAACCCCAACCCCTTCTCCCCGGGGGGAGAAGGGGCTTTATCAGTACCCATCCGCGACGCCGTCCTTGCGCATTTCGGTGGCGGCGATCCAGGCGCCGGTGTCGAAGTCGCGCATGATGGCCTGGTAGCCGCCGGCATTCGCCTTGCAGCATTCGACCGTGTGGCCGCGGGCCTTGAGTTCGGCGCGGGTGGCGGCCGGGATGCCGCTTTCGAGGTGGACGGTGCCCTTGTCGGCTTCGCACGGGTCGCCATTGAGCGTGTTGGTCGGCTCGCAGCCGCCGGTATGTTCCCAGCGCGCCGCGTCGCCGGCTTCCTGCAGTCCCATGTCAAAGTCGACGAGGTTGAGGATCACCTGCACATGGCCCTGCGGCTGCATGCCGCCGCCCATCAGGCCGAAGCTGAGCCATGGCTCGAACGGGCAGGCCTGCTCGATCGGCACGGCGCGGACCTGGCAGCCCGGCATGTCCTTCTTGAAAGCGAAGGCCGGGATGATGGTGTGGAAGGGGCGCTTGCCGGGGGCGAAGACGTTGGGATGGGCCGGGTCGAGGCTGAACAGCTGGCCCCGGTCCTGGAACATGAAGCCGAGCCCGTCGGCGACGAGGCCCGAGCCCATGCCGCGATAGTTCGACTGGATCAGCGAGACCATCATGCCGTCCTTGTCGGTAACGGTGAGATAGGTCGTGTCGCCTTGCTTGAGCTTGGCATCGGCTGCGGCGGCTTCGGCCTGCGTGAGCGAGGCTTCAACGTCCCCGAACGGAACGACCGGCACGATGTCCATCGCCTTGTTGATGTTGATTCGGGCTGCCTGACGGGCGGTGCGGTTCGGCTGGATGAAGGCCTGCTCGTCGATGCGGGAGAATTTCGGATCGGCGAAATAGCGGGCCCGGTCGGCGAAGGCGAGGCGCTTGGCTTCGACCTGGGCCATGATCGAATCAGGCGAGCCGAAGCCCATGCCGCGCAGGTCGAACTTCTCGAGCATCTGCAACATCTGCAGGGCAGCGATGCCCTGCGTGTTCGGCGGTAATTCGCAGACCTTGTAGTCGCCGCGATAGGTGACGCAGACCGGCTCGACAAATTCGCCTGTATGGCTGGCGAAATCCTCATAGCGCAGCGCGCCACCGATGCGCTTGAAATAGGCATCCATCACCTTGGCCGTCTCGCCCTTGTAATACTCGTCGCGGCCTTTCTGGCCGATGCGCTCGAGCGTGTCGGCGAGGTCCGGGTTGCGGAACAGGCTGCCTTCGGTCGGCATGGGCGAGAAATAGGTTTTCTTCGCGTTGTCGTATTCTTCGAGCATGCCGCTTTCGAAGGCGGGTTCGAAACGCTTCGGGCCGAAGCTCCAATAATACGAGATCACTTCCGGGATCGGTGCGCCTGCGCGGGCATAGCGGATGGCGGGTTCGAGATTGGCCAGCATGGGGCGGCTACCGAACTTGTCGTGCAGGGCATACCAGGCATCGACCGTGCCGGGCACGGTGACGGGCGCTGTGCCGAAGGGCGGGATTTCCTTGCCGTCCATGTGCTTGTCGGCGGCCGCCTGCACGTCGGCGAGGGTCGCGCCCATGGCAGAGCGGCCGGAGCCATTATAGCCGTAGAGCTGCTTGGTTTGCGGGTCCCAGACGATGGCGAACAGGTCGCCGCCGATGCCGTTGGCCGTCGGTTCGACAAGGCCGAGCATGGCGTTCGCCGCGATGGCGGCGTCCATGGCGTTGCCACCCGCCTTCATCACGTCCAGCGCGGTCTGCGTTGCCAGCGGGTGGGCGGTGGCCGCCGCCGCGTGCGGGGCGACAACGGCGGAGCGGACACCGAGATCACGGCCCGACGGCATGCGGTCGCCGGGGCCCGCTTTGGCAGCGGCATCGAAGGGGGCTGCATCATTCTCGAGCGGCGCAGGCGCGAGCGCCGTGCACGAGGTTGCGAGCAGCGCGGCAGCGCCTGCCATCAGCCATTTGATCATCAGTTCGGTCCTCGCTTGCGGGTGTCTTTTGGAAAGTAGTGGGTGGCCATCCGGCCCGAGATGTCCTGCCCGTCGCGGGCAAAGCGCGCCTCGGCCTCAATGGCGCGATTGTCACAGCTGAGATACTGAGCACTGGTGCGGGTATAGGCATTGTTGAACCCCTCGACGAGGGAGGAGCGGAGATTGCCGCGTTCGGGCGCCTCATAGCGCAGCATGTCGGCCATGTAGCGGCGCCAGTACTGGTCCTCGCGGCCATTGCAGCGCACGCGGATGGCGTGGGCCGAGCCGAGCGTGGCGGCCAGCTCCGACGCATCGCGGAAATAGTCAGGGCCACGCAAGGGAATGCCCGACTGGGCCAAGGCTTTGCTTGCCCCCGCAATCAGTAGCAGGCTAAGCAGGGCGCCATGAAAGACTGTCTTGTTCATGCGAAGACCTTCGCGCGCATCGCCCCGAGGCTCAAGGGCCTTGAAGATAAACTCAATATCATCGTCATGGACGATAATGGTGTCTTCTCCAAGGCATCGACTGGTGAGGTGGTTAGCGAGCCGAAGCCCGAGATTGCCTTTGGCAATGCGGACGCGTTCTTCGGGCCGCATGTGCGGTCATTCATCCTCGCGGTGGCCGGCAGTGGGCAGCTCGACTGGTTCCAGTCTGCAGCGGCGGGCATCGAGAACCCGGCTTTCGTGATGATCGGCAAGGCCGCACGGGCGTTCACGTCAAACCATACCCAGTCTGAAGCTATGGCCGAATGGGCACTCTGGCAGGCCCTCGACTATTTCCGGCAGGGCGATGTGCACCGTGCGAACCAGGCGGCGGGTGAATGGACCCGGTTAGGAAGCCGCGAAATCCGCGGGTCAAAATGGCTGATTGTCGGCTTCGGCTCCATCGGCGCGTCAACCGGGCGACGCGTCATGGCGCTGGGCGGGGAGGTGACAGGCGTTCGCCGGACGCAGGGCGTGGCCGAGGGGGCTGATCGCATCGTGCCGCCGGATGCGTTGATGGCCGAGCTGCCGAAGGCCGATGTCGTGTTGCTCTGCGCGCCGCATACGCCGCAAACCGAAGGCATGGCCAATGCGGGATTCTTTGCCGCGATGAAGCCCGATGCCCTGTTCATGAATCTCGGGCGCGGTGCGCTGGTCGATGAGCCGGCGCTTCTGGCGGCGCTCGACGCGTGCCGGCCCGGTCATGCGACCCTCGACGTGACGCGGGCGGAACCTTTGCCTGCCGACAATCCGCTCTGGACCCATCCCCATGTGACCATCACGCCGCATGACAGTTCGGAGACGGAGGGTACGATTGCCGGCGCGGATGATACGTTCCTCGACAATCTGACGCGATACCTGAACGGCGAACCGCTCAGGCATCTCATCGACAAGTCAGCGTTCGAGACGGCCTAGGCCGTCCGGGGCGTGTCAGGCAGGCGCTTTCGATTTCAAGCCAGCCATCCGGTCGATCGCCGCCTCGGCGTCGCGCATGATATCGGCGACGATGGCAGCCACCGGCTTCACGTCATGCACGCCGCCAGCCGACTGGCCCATGGCGAAGCAGGACGTGTCCGGATTGAGCTTCGCCTCGTCCACAATGCCGCCAATGCCGCCGATGACGCCGGTGCGCGTCGAATGAATGGCTTGTTGCGGGAAAGGCTGGATGTCGCCGGGACGGCTTTCCCAGTCGTTGATGTAGTCGTTCGTGCGGCAGCGCATGGGCTTGCCTGAATAGCAACGGCTGCGCGTCGTGTCGGTGTCGCCTGCGCCGATGATGGCCTGCTTGTACATGTTGGCGGCGTGGGCCTCATCCGAGGCGATGAAGCGCGTGCCCATCCAGACGCCGCAGGCGCCGAGCGCGAGGGCGGCGGCGAGACCGCGTCCGTCATAGATGCCGCCGGCGGCGATGACCGGGATCTTCACGGCTTCGACAGCCTGCGCGACAAGCGGCATCGTGCCGACGAGGCCGGTATGGCCGCCGCCTTCGCCGCCCTGGAGAATCACCGCGTCGCAGCCAGCCTGCTCGGCCTTGATCGCGTGCTTCACTGCACCGCCCACAACCATGACTTTCACGCCGGCATCCTTCAGGCGCTTCATGATCGGCATCGGCACGCCGAGACCGGCAACAAAGGAATCAGCGCCGCCCTTGATGATGACATCGACTGATTCTTCGAGGCTTTCAGGGCTGGCAGCGAGCAGGTCGACGCCGAAGGGCTTGTCGGTCAGTTCGCGCACACGTTTCATCTGGTCCTTGATGAAGTCCGGCCCGGTCCCGGCCATGCCGAGAACGCCGTAACCCCCCGCATTGCACATGGCGGCGCAGAGCTCCGCATAGGAGACGCCGCCCATGCCCGCCAGCATGATGGGATGGTCAACTTTCAGCAGTTCGGTCAGCTTCGTCTTCAGGGCCATGGGACGCGTCCTTTGTGTAATGAAATCGGTCTCCGGAGCCTAATTGGCGGTCCTAGCGTCAACGCAAGGGGGAGCAGACTCATGGCCGTTTTGACACAATCGCCCATGGTTTGCCCCATTCCCGCCGTGATCTGCAGTCAAATAGCCAATCAAGCCGAGGGAATTGTCCACTCGGTGCTAATAAGTCAAACGAGGGGAAGCTCCTATGACGAAACTTTTTGCAAGCGCTGCCATCGCAGCCCTTTTCGCTGGTGGTGCCATGGCTATGGGACCAACAGAAGAAGCGACCGCAGCGCCAGAAGCAACTGTTGAAGCGGCTGAAGCCGTTGACGCAACTGCTGAAGTCGCTGTTGCTGAAGAAGCAGACGTCGCTGTGGAAGTTGAAGCACAGGGTGATGGTGATGCTGAAGTCGTCGCCGAAGACGAAGCCGAAGCTGAAGCAGACGTTGCCGCCGAAGTCGAAGCAGATGCTTCGGCGCCGGAAGCTGAATAAGGCTGCTATAGCCGGAATGCGCCCTCTCCCTACCGGGAGGGGGCTTTTTCCATTATGAGAGAATCAACGGTCGGAACCAACACGGCTGCGTGATAAATGAACTTTTAGTAATGACCGAGAAGTGCTATGGGCCTTCCCGGTCATCTGACCAACAACAGGGGTATTATAATGAAGAACATCTTGATCATCGGCACTGCCGCGCTGGCTCTCGCCGCTTGCACGCCGAAAGAAGAAGCTCAGCCAGCCGCTGAGGCTGCCGTGGAATCCGCAGCTGAAGCTGTGGAAGCTGCTGCTGACGCCACCGAAGAAGCTGCCGACGCAACGGCTGAAGTCGCTTCCGAATCGATGGACGCCGCTGCTGAGGCTCTTGACGACGCTGCTGTCGCGCTCGACGAAGCTGCCGACGATACAGCTGAAGCTGTCGAAGAAGCCACCGAAGAGACTCCCGAATAGGCTCTGGCACTTCACGGCAAGAATAAGGGCCGCCCCTCGGGGCGGCCCTTTTTTTGCCCGTCCGTCCGGGGCCTAGAATTTCGAATAGGCGCCGTCGACGATCAGGGTCGTGCCGGAATGGTAGGATGAGGCATCCGAGGCCAGGTAGACCGCGATGCCGCCAAAGTCTTCAGGCTCGCCCCAGCGCCGAATCGGTACGCGCGAGATCACTTTCGACGTGAACGTGTCATTGCCCTGCGCCGCGTCGGTCATGTCGGTGGCAATCCAGCCCGGCAGGATCGAGTTGGCGCGAATCCTGTAGCGGCCATACTCGGTGGCAATGGCGTTCATCATGGCGATCAGGCCGCCCTTGGTATGCGCATAGGCCTGGTTTCGGCCAGCGCCTTCGATGCCGGCCAGCGAGGCTGTCCCGACAAGCGAACCACCCGGATCGCCCGCCTTGGCGCGCTTGACCATGGACTTGCCAGCTTCGCGCAGTGTGAAGAAGGCCCCTTCGGAATTGATCCGCTGGTTGTAACGCCAGGTCTCGATTGTCATTTCCTCGAAATTGGCCGCGCCGCGCCCGACACCGGCATTGGCGATACACGTATCGATGCGCCCGAAATGGTCTTCCAGTTCGGCCATGCCTTTGACGACTTCAGCTTCCTCGCCGACATCGACCGACCAGGCCGCGATCTTGCCGGTGCCAAGCTTTTCCAGCTTGGCGACAGCCGCCGTGTTGACCTCGGCATTGCGGCCCCAGATGGCGACATCGGCATTCGAGGCGGCGAGGGCTTCGGCCATGCCGAGCCCGATCCCCCGGTTGCCGCCAGTGACAAGGCAGACCTTTCCGGAAAGGTTGAACGGTGCGTAGGTCATAGGCGTCTCCTCAGATATGATTTTGGCGACAACACATAGATGACGCCGGGGAGGGTCAAGCGATTCTTGAGTCGGCCTGAACGAGAGTGCGGGCGGCCGCGATGATTCGCAGCGTCTCGCGCCACAGGCCCAGGCTCTCCAGCCGGTCGGGCGAAATCCATTCGGCATGGTCGGCATCGTCACCGGCGACGGGATCGCCCGCTTCCCAGATGGCGGCATAGTCGAACAGGACAAAGTGCCGGTGCGTCTCGCCGGACTGGCGGGAGGTGAAAATGGCATCGACCACGTCGACAAGGCCGACAAGGCGCGCCGTGATGCCGGTCTCCTCGTGCAGTTCGCGCAAGGCGCCGTCGGCAGTGCGCTCGCCAAATTCCAGGCGTCCGCCGGGGATCGACCAGTCGCCGGCCAGCGGTTTGGTGCCCCGCCGGATCAGCAGGACATCGTCTCCGCGAAAGCAGGCTGTGCCGACAGCCGGCACAGGCCGCCGAATGATCGTATCCGCAGGCGCGGTCATTGCGGCGCGTTGACAGATGACCGGTCGAGATCTGCGATCATGGAAACGATCTCCGGCTGCGCCGCGCGCTTTTTAGGGAACAGGGATCGCAGCCTCGCGGCGACGGGCAGGTAGAGCAGCGTGAAGGCCGATGGCTGGCGCACGAGAAGCGACAGGATGCTTGCCACGTCTGCGCGCTTGATGGCGCTCACGAGGCGGTCGAACCCGATGGCCCGCCGGACGGATTTCAGCCGGGCCGTATTGGCCGCCTGCACGGCGGGCGACTGGCCCGGCGCGGCAGCGGCGGCTGCTGCGGTCGCCTCCAGCGCGGCCAGCGCGGTCATGTCGAGGCGGTGGGAGATCGACGCCGAATGCTTGCGATAGAAGTAGAGCGTCTCGGGCAGCGTGGCCATGACGCAGCCCTTGCCCAGCAGGCGGACGATCAGGTCATAGTCTTCGCCGATGCGCATGGCCTCATTGTAGCGAATGCCGTTTTCCTCAAGTGCAGCACGCCGGATGACCGGCTTCGCATAGCCGAGCTTGGTGCCTTTCCCGAACAGGAAATTGGAGCGGATATAAGTCTGTTCACTGATGGTGGAGGGCGTGGTCGCGAGCGGTCCCTCGAACATGGTGTCGATGCCGGACGAGCCGTCGCCGTCGAAGATGGCGAGATCGTCGATCAGGATATCGGCGCCCGACGCCTCGATTGCGGCCATCAGGCGGGAGAAGCGCTGGGGGTGAATCAGGTCATCGCTGTCGACCACGGCAACCCAGTCGCCGCGCGCCTGGTCGAGCGCGAAATTCCGGACCGGGGCCGGGCCGCCGAATCGTTTGCCGCTGAACACGCGCAGGCGGGGGTCGCCTGCCGCGATGCGTTCGGCCAGCGCGACGCTGCCGTCTGACGACCCGTCATCGACGAGAATCAGCTCGAGCGACTTGAAATCCTGCCCAAGAACGGAAGCGATGGCGGCGGCGAGATAGGGCGCGCTGTTATAGTTGGCCATCAGCACCGAAACCGAGGGGTGATCGTCGCGAGTTCCGGTCGTCATGGGCGTATGGGTTCCAGGCGATATTGAAGGTTCTCAGGGCCTATCATTACTCGGCGCTGATCAAAAGCAGGTCATTCCTGCGCAATCAGGCTGTACCCATGACAGGAACAGCGCATAGCACGCGGGACGGCGTGTCAGGGGCTTTAAAAACCAGCCTTTCGGATATAGCTGGATCTCATAGCAAGGAATTCGGCATGGCAAAGCAAACGCGCCGCAAAATCAGTCTCGCCCTGCAGGGCGGCGGCGCCCATGGCGCTTATACGTGGGGCGTGCTCGACCGGCTGGCCGAGGAAGAGAACCTCGAGATTGCCGCCATGTCCGCCACGTCGGCCGGCGCGATGAATGCCGTCGCCTGGGCCGATGGCATGGCCGAGCACGGGCCTGAAGGCGCGAAGGCGAAACTCGAAGCGATGTGGCGCAGCGTCTCGCAATCAGGCTCGAACATGGCGCCCTATGGCGCGCTCAGCACCATGGCCTTTGCCTATGCCAGCGCCCTGCAAAGCCTTGCCAGCCCGTACGACCTCAATCCGTTCAACCTCAACCCGCTGCGCCGGTCTGTCGAATCGGTGATCGATTTCGAGGCCGTGCACGAGTCGGGCATCCTCTTGTTCCTGTCGGCGACGAATGTGGAAACGGGGCGCGTCAGGGTGTTCGAGCGCGGCGAGATCACGGCCGATGCGGTTCTGGCTTCGGCCTGCCTGCCGCAGACCTTCCAGGCCGTGGAGATCGATGGCAGCGCCTATTGGGATGGCGGCTATATGGGTAATCCCAGCCTGTTCCCGCTGATCTATTCCGGCGCGCCGCGAGACGTGTTGCTGGTCATGCTCAACCCGCTGGCCCGGCCCGGCATACCCAAGCGGGCAGCCGAGATACAGGAACGGATCAACGAGATCAGCTTCAATGCGTCGCTCGTCGGCGAACTGCGCGCCATCGCCTTCGTTCAGCACCTGATTGATGATGGCATGCTGAAGGAGACGGTGATGAAGAAGTACCGCCGCCTGAACATCCACGCCATTCGGGGCGGGCAGGACCTGATCGATCTCGACCTGCGCACCAAGATGGACACGAGCTGGCATTTCCTCACCGGCCTGCGCGACCAGGGCCGGGCGGCGGCTGACAACTGGCTGAGGAATGACGCCCATCATATCGGTACGAAGAAATCGAATCTCGACCTGAGGGCAGAATTCCTCGACTCCTAGGCCTGTTTCAGGAAGCTCACCTTGGCCGCGCCATAGGTGCGTTCGTCGAGCAAGTCCCAGCCGGTGAAGGAAAGCGCCTCATCGGCAGCGGTCTCGACGATGGCCACGGCGTCTTCGGCCAGCCAGCCGCCCTTGGCGAGCTGGGCGAGGGCGGGTTCGACGAGGCCCTTGTGATAGGGCGGGTCGAGGAAGGCGATGGTGAAGGGTGCGCCGACGCCGGCCGGGATGGGGCCAAGGTCTGTGGCCGAGCGGCGCTGGATGCGGGTTGACCCGAACAGGCCCAGCGTTTCGCAATTGTCGCGGATCGTGCCGCGTGCGGCGGAATCGGTCTCCACGAACACGCAGAAGTCTGCGCCGCGCGACATGGCCTCAAGGCCGAGCGCACCGGAACCCGCGAACAGGTCGATCACGCGCGCGCCGTCGAGCGGCGGGGCCCACACGGCGTGGGCGATCAGGTTGAACACGGCTTCGCGCGTGCGGCCGCCGGTCGGACGCGTCGACTGGCCCTTCGGCGCCGCAATGGGGCGCCCCTTGAATTTGCCTGCAATGATCCGCACGGGGGAAGCACCTGCTCTTTACTTTCCCGGCGTGTAGGGCGATCTCAGGCTCATGACAATTACCGTCTCCCCGATGACGCGCGCCCTTGAACTCGCGGCAATTGCCGCAGAGGCAGGCGAAGTGCCGGTCGGCGCGGTGATCGTGGACCCGGCGACGGGCGAGATTGTCGCCGAGGGGGCGAACCAGCCGATTGCAGGCCATGACCCGACCGCGCATGCCGAAATCGTCGCCCTGCGGGCCGCTGCGGCGAAGCTGGGCAATTACCGCCTGACCGACCTGCACCTGTATGTGACGCTCGAGCCGTGCGCGATGTGCGCCGGGGCGATCAGCCTTGCCCGCATCGGCAAGCTGGTATTTGCCGCCTGCGATCCGAAGGGCGGCGCGGTGATCCACGGCGCGCGCTTCTTCGAACAGCCGACCTGCCACTGGCGCCCGGACGTCGAGCAGGACGAAGCATCGGGCGAAACCGCCAGCGCCCTGCTAAAGGATTTCTTCCGGGCGCGTCGGGGGTAATGTCATGACCTGTCTGTTTTGCAGCCAGCAAACCGGGGCCCGAACCTGATGGCGGGGCATGGATACGATGTCCTGGTCAAGGATGCGCTGATTTTCCTGTTCGCCGCCGGTGTTGTCGTGCCGGTATTCCGGTATCTCCGGCTGCCATCTGTCGTGGGGTTCATCCTGGCCGGGGTCGTGCTCGGCCCTTACGCGCTGGGGTCGCTCGTACATGTCCAGCCTTTGCTGGAATATGTTTCGATTTCCGATCCCGAGGCGGCCGCGCCCTTTGCGGAACTGGGCATCTTGTTCCTCCTGTTCCTGCTCGGCCTGGAATTCTCGTTCGAGAAGCTCTGGTCGCTGCGGCGCGCCGTGTTCGGGGCAGGCGGCCTCCAGTCCATGCTCAGCGCTGCCGCCATCGCGGCGGCCGTGTACTGGGCGGGCCTGCCGGCCGAAGCGGCGATCATTTGCGGACTGGCGCTGGCCCTGTCATCGACAGCCATCGTCATGCAGATACTGATCGAGCAGAAACGCGCGGCCCGGCCCGTGGGCCGCACGGCGCTCAGCGTGCTCCTGTTCCAGGACATACTCGTCGCGCCCATCCTGATCTTTATCGGCTTCCTCGGCGTGACGGAGGATACCAATGTCTCCGCAGTCCTGATCGAGGCGGCGGTCAACGGGCTGATCGCGATCGCATTCATCATGCTGGTCGGGCGGTTCGCCCTGCGGCCGGTGTTTCGTCTTGCCGCGACCGTGGGCGGGCGTGATTTCCTGATGGCGCTGACGCTGCTGACGGTTGTCGGCGCGGCGACGATCACCGCCACGGCGGGCCTGTCGCTGGCGCTGGGGGCGTTCCTGGCGGGGCTGTTGCTTGGCGAAACCGAATTCAAGCACCAGACGGAAGTCGATCTCGAACCGTTCAAGGGCCTCCTGCTGGGCGTGTTCTTCATGACCGTCGGCATGGCGCTCGACCTGCCATCGCTGGTGATGCAACCGGGGCTGATCCTCGGCGGCCTGGCCGCAATGCTTGTCGCCAAGTTCGTGATCGCCTTCCTGGCCAGCCGCCTGTTTGCCGGGGACAGGAGTGTCTCCCTCGAAACGGCCAGCCTGCTGGCGCCGGCGGGCGAATTCGCCTTCGTCGTGGTGGCCGCTGCCAGTGCGGCCGGCGTGCTGGATGCCGGCACGTCAGGCAACATCGCCGCGATTGCCGGCCTGTCCATGCTCCTGATCCCGGTGCTCGGGCGGCTGGGCAGCCTCGCTGCAGCGCGGCTTGAAGGCGAAGAGCCAGCCGCACATCTGGACGCCGATTTCTCCGGCCTGAAGGGCCATGTCATCATCGCAGGCTTTGGCCGGGTGGGCGAGACGGTCGCGCGCATCCTCACCGAGGAAGACACCGAGATCGTGGCGCTGGAGCGCAGCGTGCTGCGCCTGGCCAAGGCCCGCAATCACGGCTGGCAAGTCTTCCTGGGCGATGCGGCCCGGCCGGAAATCCTGCATAGCGCCGGCGCGGACGGCGCACGCCTGTTTGTCGTGACGGTGGACGATGTCGCCGCCGCAGAAGCGATGGTGGCCTCCTTCCACAAGCTGCACCCGGACGTGCCGATTGTCGTGCGGGCGCGCGACCATGAACATGCCACGCGCCTGCGCCGGGCGGGCGCAAGCCACGTCATTCCGGATGCGATTGAATCCGGCCTGCAAATGGCCGGGCGGGCCCTGGCCGAGTTTGGCTATGACGCGGAGACCGTTCGCAGCCGCCTCGCGGTCGAACGCGCCGAGGAATATAGCCGGTCCTGACGGCGCAGACGCCGTCGTTTTGAAACCCGCCCTTGCGTCAGGCTTGCTTCCCGCTGCGGCAGCGGGCGTCTATCGTGCGTGAAACAGGGAGACCGCCATGAGCGCCACGATCAAGATCGAGAACGAAATCGCCGTCATCACCATGGATGATGGCAAGGCCAATGCCATCAACCCGACCATGCTGGCTTCGCTCAACGCGGCGCTCGACCAGGCCGAGACGTCGGCCAAGGCCGTGATCATCACCGGCCGGTCGGAACGCTTCTCCGCCGGGTTCGACCTGAAGCTGATGGGGGCTTCGACGCCCGAAGACGTGACCAGACTGGTCAAGGGCGGCGGCGCGCTGGCACTGCGCCTGTTTACCTTCCCCATGCCTGTCATCGCAGCGTGCACCGGGCACGGCATCGCCATGGGCTGCTTCATCCTGCTCAGCTGCGACAAGCGCTATGGCGCGACAGGCCCCTACAAGATCGGCGCCAATGAGACCCAGATCGGCATGGTCCTGCCGGTCTTCGCGCTGGAGCTCTGCAAGGCCCGCCTCAACCCGCTCTACATGACCGAGTCCGTGATCATGGGCACGCTGTTCAGCCCGGAAGAGGCCGTGACGGTCGGCTATCTCGACAAGGCGGTCGCGCCGGACCAGGTGATGGCCGAAGCCATGGCGGAAGCCGAACGCCTCAAGGCGCTGCCGGGCAAGGCGCTTGCCGGAAACAAGAAAATCCTGCGCAAGCCGACTGTGGACGCCATTGCGCCGACCGTGGTGATCTAGGTCGCCTCAGCCTGCTTCGGCCAGCTGCTGCACAAGGTCCCGCAGCCAGGTGAGGGCGGGATCTTCGGCATTTTCGCGGCGCCAGTAGAGAACACTGCGCAGGTGCGGAAAGACGGGCGGCAGCGGCAAGACCGCAAGGCCTGAGCTTTCGGCCAAAGGCAGCGGTACGGTGGCGACCAGATGCGTCCGGCGCACGATCTCCAGCGCGGGCATATGGTGGGGCAGGCGCATGACGGGCGTGATCCGGTGACCGGCGGCCCGTGCAATCTCCTCGACATAGGACCGGCCTTCCCGCCGGCTGGAGACCACAACGTGGCGCAGTGCCACGAAGTCGTCCATTGCCAACTCCTTTCCTGCGCTTGGATGGTCGCGGGACATGACGCACGCATAGGGCGTGGCGAGCAATTCGACGCTTTCCAGATCCCGGCCCCGCAGGTCGGCAACGTCGATGGCGAGATCCAGCCTGCCGGACGCGAGTTCCGTTGAAATGTGGCCACGTTGCACCTGGCTCCACGCGATCCTTATGCCCGGTGCTTCGGTCTCGAGCCGCCTGGCCATTTCCGGCCCGAGGATGAAGGCGCCGGCATCGCGTGCAGAGATGTTGAAGACGCGCGTCGATCGGGACGGTTCGAATGTGGAGCGTTGTTCCAGTCCGGCGCGCAACCGGTCCAGCGCGTCGCGCACGGCCGGCATCAGCGCGTCTGCCATGGCCGTGGGTTTCACGCCGCGCCCCTCGCGCACGAACAGCGGGTCGTCGAAATGCGCGCGCAGGCGGGCCAGGGCATTGCTGACGGCGGGCTGGGTGATGTGCAGCGTCTCGCTCGCCCGCGTCAGGCTGCGCTCGGCATAGACGGCCTCGAGCACGGGCAGCAGGTTCAGGTCAATCGTGCGCAGGTTCATGGCCGGCCCTTATCTATCACCACTGGTGATGAAGAAGCTTCATATAATAAAGTTGCCGAATAGTCGATATTATCCCATTCGGAACCGGTACACACGATGGCCGGGAGCCCGAATGCCCTCTGAGACAATGCTGACGATGACATCCGAAGCGCGCGTGGCCGCGCTACAGCCAGCCTGCGGCTTTCATCAGCATGACAGCGCCGATGCCGGTGACCAGGTATTTCATCCCGCGCTTGAAGTTCACGTCGGTCATCCGGTCCAGCACCTTGCCGCCCAAAGTCGTGCCGAGCATGGACAGGGGCACGGCCGCGAGGATCAGCCAGGCCGGGGGCAGGGTCTGGAGGCCGGCCGCCGCCAGCACCGGCACGCTCCAGAATATGATCTTCACGAAATGCGCCAGCACCTGCGTCACCGCCTTGGTGGCGACGATGGCCTGGCGCGTCATGTCGGTGCGCACGAAGAACAGGTCCAGCAGCGGCCCGGCCACGCCAGCCACCGTGTTCAGCGCCTGCACGACGAAACCGGCGCCTTCGGCCTGGAATCGTTTCTGGATATCGAGATCGACCACCGATTTGGGCAGCCAGACCAGCAGCGTCGTCAGGCCGAGCATCAGGAAGACCGTCTGGCGGTCCGGGCGCCAGCTGAGCGCGAACAGCAGCCCCACCGCCGCGATCGAGCCCAGCGCATAGCGCCGGAAGATCGGCCACTGGATATGCTTGCGCCAGAGATAGGCGCGATAGCCGTTCGAGACCATCTGGATCGATCCATGGATGATCATCGCCGTGGCCACCGGCACCAGCGCCGCCAGCACCCCCATGAAGATGATGCCGCCGGCCATGCCGAAAATGCCGGAAATGAAAGTCGTGACGAGAACGGTTGCAAGAATGATCAGGGCGCTCGTCAGGGTCATGTGCGGCGGCCTAGCGCAATTCGCAAGACGGAACCAGACACCGGGCAAGCCGCCAAGACAGTCGACGACCCGAGCTCCCGGATGATAAGACAATCCTCAAACAACTCAGAAACTGAAAGATAGGAAGAGAGAAACACCATGCCTGACACCCAACACGCCGCTGATGCCAGCGCCGAAATGAACGACCTGCGGATGTCGGAAGCGGTCCGCCCGCTTTACGACCATGTCCGCAAGTTCATCAAGGAAACCGTCAACCCGATGAGCGAGGAATTCCACCGCCTCGGCGAGGGCAAGAAAGATATCTGGTCCTATGCGCCCGGCCAGCTGGAATGCCTCGAAAAGGCCAAGGACGAAGCCAAGAAGCAGGGCCTCTGGAACTTCTTCCTGCCTGACGCCGAAACCGGCGAAGGCCTGTCGAACCTCGACTATGCCTATATCGCGGCCGAACTCGGCAAGAACCCGATGGCGTCCGAAACCATGAACTGCTCTGCGCCCGACACCGGCAACATGGAAGTGCTGGAACGCGTCGGCACGCCGGCGCAGAAGGAAATGTGGCTGAAGCCCCTGCTTGAGGGCAAGATCCGTTCGGCCTTCGCCATGACCGAGCCCGGCTATGCGTCGTCCGACGCCAAGAACGTGTCGATGACGGCTGTCCTCGAGGGCGATGAGTGGGTTCTCAATGGTGAGAAATTCTACATCTCCGGTGCTGGCGACCCGCGCTGCAAGATCATGATCACCATGTGCAAGACCAGCCCGAACGCCGACCCGAACAAGCAGCAGAGCCAGATCCTGGTGCCGCTGCCCCATCCCGGCGTCACGGTTGTCGGCCCGATGCATGTGTTCGGCGATCCCGATGCGCCGCATGGCCACATGCACCTTCGCTTCGAGAACGTCCGTGTGCCAAAGGAAAACATGCTGCTCGGCGAGGGCCGCGGTTTCGAGATCTCGCAACTCCGCCTCGGCCCTGGCCGCATCCACCACTGCATGCGCTCGATCGGTCAGGCCGAACGCGCGCTTGACCTGATGTGTGTTCGCGGCATGACTCGCGAAGCCTTCGGTCGCCCGCTGGTCAAGCTCGGCGGCAATACCGAGATCATCTCGCGCGCCCGTATCGAGATCGAAGCCATGCGCATGATCGTGCTCAAGGCGGCCAAAGCCATGGACGTCCTCGGCAACAAGGAAGCCCGTATCTGGATCTCGATGGCCAAGGCCATGATCCCGGAACGTGTCTGCCAGATCATCGACCAGGCCATCCAGATGCACGGCGCCGCAGGCGTCTCGCAATGGACGCCGCTGGCCCAGATGTACACGAGCCAGCGCACGCTGCGCCTTGCTGACGGGCCGGACGAAGTGCACCACATGGTCATTGGCCGCGCCGAACTCGCCAAATATACCGGCGAGGAAGAAGACCCGGCCCTGGCCGCTGTCTGGCGCAAATAGGCCCGGTAAGGCATTGCAATCGAAGTCAGGGCGCGCGACGGAGACGTTGCGCGCCTTTTTTTCGCGATGATTGCAGGAGCCAGACCGATGCGCCCGATCCCCCGACTCGTTCCACGTCTGCACAATATCCTCGGCCTTGTGGTTGGCGGGCAGGTCCTCTTGTGGATCGTGTCCGGCTTCTTTTTCACCTTCTTTCCGATCGAGCAGATTCGCGGCGAGCATCTGCGCGCCGAAGCACCAGCATCCATCGCGCTGCCAGCCAATGGCTTCGCCCCGCTTGACGGCCTCGTCGCTGCTGACGTGACGACGGTCCGGCTGAAACCCTTCCTCGTGGGCGCTGCCTATGAGACCGAGACGCCTCAGGGCAAGGCCCTGTTCGATGCGGCCACGGGCGCGCCGCTTTCGCCGCTCAGCGAGACGCTTGCCCGCGACGTCGCCGAGACCGGCTGGGCGGGCGACGGCGCACTGACGGGGTTGACCCTGGTCGACGCCGCCCCGCGCGAGGCTGGCCGGGGCCATGGCCGCGCCATGTGGCGCGCCGACTTTGACGGCAAGGACACCGCAACCTTCTGGATCGATCCGCAGACAGGCGATATCGCGGCGGTCCGCACCGGCCTTTGGCGCACGTATGACCTGCTCTGGGGCCTGCACATCATGGACTGGTCGAACCGCGAGACCTTCACCAGCTGGTGGATGAAGCTCGCCGCCTTCCTGTCGCTTGTCCTGACGCTGGCAGGCATCTGGCTGGTCGTGGTGCGCGTGCGCCGGGGCAAGATCCTGCGCTAGGGCGTGTCGGCCTTCCGGTATTCGCATCGCAGGCCAAATGAGTGTAGCCTCGCCGGTACATTGGGATAGGGGAGGTAACGATGATCCGGATGTCGAAAATTGCACTCGTGGTTTTTGTCGGCCTGCAAGGTCTGTTCTATGGGCTGAACAATATCGTGAATTTCAAACAGGCGATCAGTTTCGTCACCGGAGTCCTGCCCATGGAAGGCCATGCCGCCTATCCGAACGCGTTCGGTCCGGCGATCACATGGCCCCCGCTGATCGTGGCAACGCTCTGCGTCATCATCATTGGTGAACTCCTGATCGCCGGCCTGTCTTTCAAGGGAGCCTACGACATGGTGCGTGCACGCAACGGGCCGTCCGGCATGTTCAATGCGGCCAAGAAATTCGCCATCCTCGGCTGTGCCATGGCGCTGGTCGTCTGGTTCGGCATGTTCCTCGCGGTGGGCGGAGCCTATTTCCAGATGTGGCAAACAGACCTTGGCGCTGCGGCGATGGCAGGCGCCTTCCAGTATTCCATGGCCAGCGGCATCATCCTGCTGTTCGTCCAGGCGCCCGATGTGCCTTCAGAAGGCTAGAACGGCACGTTCGGGTCGTCTTCGCCCTTGCCGCCAATCTCGAGCCCGGCAAAGTCGAACACGCGCGGGTCGTGCAAATGGCTCGGGCGCACCGTCGCAAGCGCATGCGCCATGACCTGCCGCACGCCGGGCTTTTTCCGTTCCCACTCATCCAGCATCTGTTTCATCGCCACGCGCTGCAGGCCGTCCTGGCTGCCGCACAGGTTGCACGGGATGATCGGGAATTTCATCGCCTCGGCAAACTTGGCGAGGTCGTCTTCCGCCGCCGTGATCAGCGGGCGCAGCACGAAACAGTCGCCCTCGTCGTTCAGCAGTTTCGGCGGCATCGCGGCCATGCGCCCGCCATGCACGAAATTCATCATGAACGTCTCCAGCGCATCGTCGCGATGGTGGCCCAGCACGATGGCCTCGCAGCCTTCCTCGCGCGCGATGCGATAGAGAATGCCCCGGCGCAGGCGCGAGCATAGGGAACAATAGGTGCGCCCCGCCTCGACCTTTTCCGTCACGATGGAATAGGTGTCTTCCGTCTCGATACGGTATGTGACGCCGGTCGTGTCCAGCCAGTCCGGCAAAACGTGTTTCGGGAAACCGGGCTGGCCCTGGTCGAGATTGCAGGCGATCAGGTCCACCGGCAGCGCGCCCTGCCAGGCCAGGTCCATCAGAACCGCCAGCAGGCCATAGGAATCCTTGCCGCCGGACAGGCAGACCAGCCATTTCGGGCGGGGCTTGTCGCCTGCGTCCACGGCCCGCCGGTCGACCATCTGGAAATCGTCCACGGCCTTCAGCGCCCCGCGCACCAGCCGCTTGCGCAGCTTCTTGAAACTCACCGATGACGGCGCATCGGCAAACAAAGGCGGGGCAAGGGGAGCAGTCGTATCGGCCATGACGCGCAGCTTTGCCACGGGAAGCGGGCGGGAATCAATCTCCCTGTGCCATACCGCACCCTTGACACCCCCTCACCTCCCACGCCCTGCGGGCGCGGGTTCCCCCACTCCCGGAGGAAAAGGGGCGTATCGCGACGTCCGGCATAAAATACGCAATGGCGTCAAACACCTCGATTGCGGTCATCGGGCATGGATAGTCCGGCCGTCTGGGACTCGCCATGAGCGGTCATTGACAAGCCGCTGCATTTCTACGATCAAGAATCCATGACCATGAACACCATCAGCCTCGTGATCTATTACCGCAGCCTCATCTGAGCGCGGCGAACTTCAACATGTTGCCGCCGTATGGTGGCACATGTTTTGGCTCCTACGGTGGAATAGGAGCCTTAAGTGGAACGACGTTTCCTTCCCCTGCCTACCAGTTTCGGACTGATACGGCGCGCCCGTCCGGCAGACAGCCACCGGATCGTCCATATGGTGGGGCAGTTGGCCGCGTATCATGGGGATACCCCAACCCTTACACACGATGATCTCTTGCGTGACCTCTTCAGCGAAAAACCATGGATTTCCATTGTTGTCGCAGAGATCGGCGGCAAGCCGGTTGGATACGCAGCGATGTGCGGTTTGATCCAACTCCAGTTTGGGGCACGCGGAATGGATATGCATCATCTATTCACCGATGCGGCATTTCGCGGTCAAGGCGTCGGCCGTAGCCTCGTTGAGGCCTGTAAGATCGAGGCGGTCACGCTGTTATGCCGCTACTTGGCAGTCGGAACCCACCCGGACAATCACAACGCTCAGGCGTTCTATACTTCTCTTGGGTTCGAACGAAGAGATGCGCACCCCCCGCGCTTCTCCATTCGACTTGAATCTTGATCGTCCGTTCAGGGCCAATAACGATCATTGAACGCCGCTTTTCCAATGTCCGCCTTTTGGCCAACCATCGACATTCATATTGGGGGCACAGACCTCCTCTTATCCACCCCCTGCTGACCTGCGCGTATAATGCGCCGCGATGCCCGCTTTCAGCCTCCTCACGCCCATGCCCGGCCTGCCCTGGTACCTGCTGCCGATCTGGCCGCTGGTCTTCTGGCGCATCCAGCGCCTGAAGGCATGGTTCCGGGCCGCCGGTGGCCCGGGCTCGGAAATGCTCTGGGGTGTGATGTGGAACGGCCGCGTCGTTGTGATTCAGCTGTCGGATGACCTGTCCGGGTATCGTCCGTGCACTTTCCGTGCACCGGTCTCGGATCGGCTGGGGCGGGCCCTCTCGGGCGAAGACCCGCTTTCCCCTCTCGTCCGCTCTTCCCGGCGAAAGCCGGGACCCAGAGCCACACAGGCCGGACTCGCCGCACTGGATCCCGGCTTTCGCCGGGAAGAGCGGGCGTTTGGAGTCATCCCCGACACCTGACCCTGCCACACCCGAACCACACCCAGACCTCACCCCAAGCGCCCCCTCAGGCGCCACGTGTGCTGGATGCAAGGCTCAGCCGAAAAAGGGAATCCGGAACCAACGCTTGATTTTCCACCAGCGACGCAGGCGTTTGTTGTTCGGCGCGTCGTCGGCGCCGCGTGGCACGAGAACATCGTTCATTTTCGGCTGGTAATTGCGGATCAGGTCTTCCTCGATACGCGCCCGGTCCCCGGCCTTGTCGACCACCAGCACATGGCGTTCGGTCGCGCCGCGCTTCCACCAGGCTTCCCACCAGCGTTCATGGCCGATCAGGCGCGAGCGGAAATTGGTCGCCTTGCCGATATAGAGCGGGAACAGGAAGAACACGAAGCGGCGCTGGACGAAAATATAGATGCCGCCGCCCTCGGGCAGGCCCTTCGGCGTCAGCGTGATCTTGAAGCGGTAAGGCCGGCCGGATTCGCCGAACCAGGTGTGCCAGCCAAACAATATCCACATGCGATTCGTCTCCGTCCCCAAAGTGGCAGCGTGAAACAGCGTTGGTTAACGCCGGATTAAGGATTGGGTCAGCCAGCCGGCATCGCCGCGCGTACGGGCCGGAAACTGGTCCGGTGCACGGGGCTGGGGCCGAGCCGGGTCAGCGCTTCGGCATGGGCGGCGGTGCCATAGCCCTTGTGGCGGGCAAAGCCGTAGCCGGGATGGCGGGCGTCGAGATCCTGCATGAGGGCATCGCGCACTGTCTTGGCGAGGATCGAGGCAGCCGAAATGGCCGGTTCCGTCAGGTCGCCCTTGATGATGGCGCGGGCCGCGCAGGGCAGCAATTTCGGCAGGGCGTTGCCATCGATCAGGATCAGGCCGAGGGCGCATTGGCTGGCCACGCCGTGCACGGCCCTCGTCATGGCCAGGAAAGTGGCTTCGCGGATGTTCATCGTATCGATCTCCTCGACGCTGGCATGGGCGACACAGAAGGCCAGCGCCCGCTCGCGGATCAGGGGCGCCAGCGCATCGCGCCTGGCTTCGCTGAGGGCCTTGGAATCCGTCAGGCCTGCAATCGGCTTCGCCGGATCAAGCACCACGGCTGCGGCAGTGACCGGTCCGGCCCATGGCCCCCGACCGGCTTCATCGACGCCGCATGTAATCAGGATCCGCTGGTTCATCGCGCCAGTGCAACGCGAGTCGCCCTTGCTATCCACCCCTGGCTCAGCTTCAGTGCCGTTTCTCCGAATCCTTGCTGCGAGGACGTTTTCACCATGCTCGAATTCCTGGCCTCTCCCGCCTTCTGGGGCAGTCTCGCCACGCTGACCTTCCTGGAAGTCATTCTCGGGATCGACAACCTCCTGTTCGTGTCGATTGCCACCGGCAAGCTGCAGGGCAAGCAAAAGGCACAAGCGACCCGAATCGGCATCTGGGGCGCCATGTTCCTGCGCATCGCCATGCTTGCCCTGATCTTCGTAATCATCGGCCTCGACAAGAACGCCCTTTTCCATGTGCCGCACGAATTGGCGCAGTTCCTCTCGGGCGGAGATACGGCGCAAATGCACCATGTCGAGGATGTGACGATCAAGGACCTGATCCTGCTGGCGGGCGGCCTGTTCCTGTTGTGGAAAGGTACCGAGGAGATCCATTCCGCCGTCGAAGGCACCGGCCATGAGGAAGGCGATGCCAAGAGCGGTTTCACGGCCGTGATCATCCAGCTCTTCGTCATCAACGCCGTCTTCTCGCTCGACAGCGTCATCACGGCGATCGGCATGACCGACCAGCTGATCGTGATGGTCAGCGCGGTTGTCCTGTCGACAATCGTAATGGCCGTGGCGGCAGACCCGCTCGCCAGGTTCATCGGCGAACACCCGACCACCAAGATGCTCGCCCTGTCCTTCATCCTTCTGGTCGGCGTCGCCCTTGTGGCGGATGGTCTCGGTTTCCACATTCCCCGTGGCTACCTCTATTTTGCCATTGCGTTCTCGCTGGTGGTGGAATTGCTCAACATCCAGGCGCGGGGCAATGCCACCGCCAAGGGAGATCACTAGATGACCCAGCCATATGCCATCCGAATCCATGAAACCGGCGGTCCGGAGGTTCTCAAGAAGGAATCTTTCGAGCCGAAACAACCCGGTCCCGGCCAGGCTCTGGTGCGCCAGTCGGCTGTCGGCCTCAATTTCATCGATACCTATTTCCGCACCGGCCTCTACCCCGCCAAATTCCCGTTCACGCCGGGCGGCGAGGGCGCGGGCGTGGTCGAAGCGGTGGGTGAAGGCGTGACAAATCTCAAGCCCGGCGACCGCGTCGGCTATGTCGCGTCCGGAACCTATGCCACGCATGTGACCCTGCCGGCTGCGAACCTGCTGCCCTTGCCGGATGGCATCAGTGATGAAGAGGCCGCGGCCGTCATGCTGAAGGGCCTGACGGCCTGGATGCTCCTGTTCGAAATTCGCCCGATCAAGAAGGGCGACACGCTGCTCGTCTGGGCGCCCGTCGGCGGTGTCGGCAGCCTGCTCGTGCCGTGGGCCGTCAGCCTGGGTGCGCGGGTGATCGCCGTCACGTCGTCAGACAAGAAAGCCGACATGGCCCGCGCCGCCGGGGCCAGCGATGTGATCGTCGGCTATGACAATGTCGCCGAACAGGTCAAGGCCCTGACCGAAGGCAAGGGCGTCGACGTGGCGCTCGACAGTGTCGGCAAGATCAGTTTCGACGCGTCCCTCAGTAGCCTGAAACCGCGCGGCTGGATGATCTCCTATGGCAACGCGTCCGGCGCCGCTGATCCCGTTCCGCCCGGTCGTCTGGCGCAGGGCGGCTCGCTTGTGCTGACCCGGCCGACACTGTTCAATTTCATTGATACGCCCGAGGCGCTTGCACGGGGTGCCAGCCTCCTGTTCGGCGCGCTGAAGGCCGGCACGCTGAAGGCCGATATCGGCCAGCGCTTTGCACTTGAGGACGTTGCCGACGCCCATCGCGCACTCGAAAGTGGCAAGACGACCGGCGCCACGATCCTGGTGCCCTGAGGCCGGTCATGGCGCTCAGGATTTCAAACCGGGCCGCCCGCCGCCTCTGGCTCGATGCCCAGCTCCTGTCAGCCGCGCCGACGGGGCCGCTGGACCTCGCCGACATCATCCGGCGGCTCGGTTTCGTCCAGCTCGACACGATCCGCGTGGTCGCTCGTGCACACGATCATATCCTGTGGAGCCGGAACCAGAATTTCCGCGAACCGATGCTGGAAAAATGCCTCGCCCGCGACCGGCACGTGTTCGAGCATTTCACGCATGACGCCTCGCTCATCCCGATGGACTTCTATCCGATGTGGCGCCGCCAGTTCCGCCGCCTTGAGGAAAAGGTGCGCGGCTGGGAATGGCATCGCGGCATGCTGGACGAGCACGGCCGCGCCGAGATCTGTGCGCGGATCGAGGCGGAGGGCCCGCTCAGCACCAAAGCGTTCGACACCAAGGTCGAGGCGAGCAAGCGGGCGATGTGGCGCCGCCCGCCGCACAAGCTGGCGCTCGATTACATGTGGTATGCCGGGGAACTCTCGACCTCGCACCGCGAGAATTTCACCAAATACTATGACCTGACCCATCGCGTGATCCCGGATCACCTGCGCAAGGCCGAACATAGCGATGAAGCCCAGGTCGACTGGCTCTGTCGCGAAGCGCTTGCCCGTCTCGCCTTCGGCACCGAGGGCGATGTGCAGCGCTTCTGGGCGGCAGCCGACCTGCCCGAAGTGAAGGCGTGGACGGCGGCGAACGCGGGTCAACTCGTGCCTGTCGAAATCGAATCGTCGAACGGAACGTGGAGTGCCGCCCTTGCCCTGCCGGACATCGAAGCCCGCCTTGCCGCCGCCCCCGCGCCGACCTCGCGCCTGCGTATCCTCAACCCGTTCGACCCGGTGATCCGCGATCGCAGCCGGCTCACGCGGCTGTTCGGCTTTGACTACCGGATCGAGATTTTCGTGCCGGCTGCCAAAAGGCAATGGGGCTACTATGTCTATCCACTGCTGGAGGGTGACCGGTTTGTCGGGCGTATCGAAGTCAAGTCGGACCGCGACAAGGGCGAACTCAGCGTCCACAGGCTCTGGCCGGAGCCGGGCGTGAAATGGACCGGCGCGCGGCAGGCGAAACTGGAGGCGGAACTCGGCCGCATGGCGCGATTCGTCGGGGCGAGCGACGTGGTCTGGCTGACCGACTGACGCGTTCAGCCGTCTGGAGCGCCGTATCTAGGTCGCAGGCCAGAGATTGCGCAACTCCTTGCGCATGGAGTTTCGAACCTGATCGATTTCGCCTTTCGAGACGTGCTTGCTCAGCACAGCGAATACGGCGGACACGGAAAGCTTCGGGTTATTCAGCGGGTCGGTTTTGAATTCGTTCTGAACGCGTTCGTAGAATTCTTCCAGCTTGCGCTCGGGAACAGGCGTCGCCGACGGATCCCAGCCCTCGTAATATATGCCACGGATAAGCAACGGCAGCTGCGCTGCCAGATCGGCGGCTTCATCCACGCTGAGCCAGTCGCGGAGCGTATGCAGGGTGGCGCGCAGCAAGCGGTAACTGCGATTCTTGTCTTCCCAATGCGCATGTTTGGATATGTCGTTGAGCCAAATATTGACGTCCTGGGTGGCATTGTCGAGGACGCTGATCCCTGTCTGAGACATCTGAAGTTTCTCCCTACTTCGCAACAGTGTCCTGCACGCGCCGCCCGAGCGCATTGACCCGCATCAAGTCGGATCAACGACCAGGACATAAGGATTCAGGAAAATGCGATCGGCGGACGCAGGGTGGTATCGGCCGTCACTCAGGTTCGGACACCGGCAGGTCCAGCAGCAGGGCCGGGTCGATATAGAAATCGCCGCTGCGGTCCTGGCTCGCAATGTTCCGCCATTTGACGGCCCAGTGCAGGTGCGGGCCGGTCGTGCGGCCGGAATTGCCGGTCTTGGCGAGCACGTCCCCGCGCTCCACCACATCGCCGGGAGAAACATCGACTGCGGACAGGTGCATGAACACCGAGGTCAGCCCGTGGCCATGGTCAAGGAAGACGGTCCCGCCTTCATAATAAAGGTCGGGATCGGCGAGGATGACCGTGCCTGCTGCGGGCGCGACGACCGGCGTGCCGACAGGCGCGGCCATGTCATAGCCCTGATGGACCGAGGTCTTTTCGCACGGCTTTCCGGTGACTTTCGAGACGCCGATATATTTCCGCGTCGGGCCGAAGGGCGAGGACGCGGGCGCATCGGCCGGGCTGATGAAACCGTCGAGGGCGCCGGGGCCGGGATTCAGGCTGGCAAAGGCGGCCTGCTTGGTCTGCCAGCTGCGCGCGGCATGGGCCTTCTGTTCGGGCGAGCGGGCATCGACCTTGTCGCAATCGAAGCCCTTGATCGTGCGGAACTCATCGTCGCGTGCGGCAATGGCGAGGTCGCCAAAGGCGCCGCTGGCGGCAGACCAGCCAATCACCGAGGGCGCGTTTGTGCGGATGCCGAATTGGGCCGCGCCGGAGCTGTCAGCGACCTGCTTGATGCCGGCGACGGTGAATGTTTCACCGGGCGCGCCGGAACAAATCACGAGGCCTCCCTGCTTCAGGGCGCCGTCGCATACGGGTTTGGCCGGGCTCCCGGAGCGGACCGCGTCGGCAGCGGGGACCTGTGCACACGCGCCGGAACACATTACGACCGCGAGCAGGAGTTCGCGCAGCATCATCCCTTGGCGGGCACCATCCGGGTGCCGGCTGCGGCGGCGTCCCAATAGGCTTCCTGAAGGTCGACGCTCCAATAGCGCAGCGCCTGCAGCGGAATCTTGCGGCCGGTCACGGCACACACAACAAAATCGCCGGGCGCAAGCACCTGGACGTCGGCATCAAGGTAGCGAAGCCGCGCTTCGCCCGCCTGTCGGTTTGATCGGGTCAACATCGTGCGACCATGCCTGATCCGCGCGGAAAAGAAAAGGTGCAGCCAGCAGGAAGTTTCTGCTTTGTTCCGGAGAACAAACATGGTACATGCAAAACATGGACGGCAATAGGGGGCCTTGCCAAACTGACCCCCGTAGTGGACCTAAGGAGACGACTCATGGCCAAACCAGCGCTTCAACTTGTGGATAAGGAATCCGGTGTGGATAAGCAGAAGGCTCTTGAAACGGCTCTAGGCAATATTGAACGCGCGTTCGGCAAGGGATCCGTGATGCGCCTTGGCGATCGCAAGGTCATGGATATTGAGGCCGTCTCGACCGGTTCGCTGGGGCTCGACATTGCGCTGGGCATTGGCGGCATCCCGCGCGGCCGGATCATCGAAGTCTACGGCCCTGAAAGCTCGGGCAAGACGACGCTGGCCCTGCATTGCGTGGCTGAAGCGCAGAAGAATGGCGGCGTGTGCGCCTTTATCGATGCCGAGCACGCGCTCGACCCGGTCTATGCCGGCAAGCTGGGCGTTGACCTGGATGATCTCCTGATCTCGCAGCCCGATACGGGCGAACAGGCACTCGAAATTGCCGATACGCTGGTGCGGTCCGGCGCGGTGGAATTGCTGGTCATCGACTCGGTCGCTGCCCTCACCCCGCGCGCCGAACTTGAAGGCGAGATGGGCGATTCCCTTCCCGGCCTGCAGGCGCGCCTGATGAGCCAGGCCCTGCGCAAGCTTACCGGCTCGATCTCGAAATCGAAATGTACCGTCATCTTCATCAACCAGATTCGTCACAAGATCGGCGTCATGTTCGGTAGCCCGGAAACGACGTCCGGCGGCAATGCGCTGAAATTCTACGCCTCCGTCCGGCTCGACATCCGCCGCATCGGCCAGATCAAGGAACGCGAAGAGGTCATCGGCAACCAGACGCGCGTCAAAGTGGTCAAGAACAAGGTGGCCCCGCCATTCCGGCAGGTCGAGTTCGACATCATCTATGGTGAAGGCATTTCCAAGACCGGCGAGCTGATTGATCTCGGGGTCAAGGCCGAAGTCATCGAGAAGTCCGGGTCCTGGTATTCCTACAAGGGCGAACGCATGGGGCAGGGACGCGAGAAAACGCGGACTTTCCTCAAGGAAAACCCGGCCATTGCTGACGAGGTCGAGGATCTGATTCGCCGCAATGCGGGTCTTCTCGCCGACGAACTCCTGACGGCCGGCATGGAAGCCGGCAAGGATGACGATGTCGAACCGGACGCCGCTGAAGGCTGATCGGCTCCGGCTTTTCGTCCCTGATGGCCCGCAAATGGGCTGCTCAGGGCCCGGTTTGCAGTCAGGTCTCTCACCTGAACTTGTCCCTTTGTGGCGCACCCGGCTTGGCGCGCCGCAAAGGGACCTTTATATCGCCGGTTGGAACCGGCGCGGGACTGCCCTCGCCGCACATGAATAATTTCGGCTAGGACCCTGCCCATGACCGGCGTCAACGATATCCGCGAAGCTTTCCTCTCCTTCTTCGAGAAGCAGGGACATACGCGGCGTGCCTCCGCGCCGCTCATACCGCAGAACGATCCGACCCTGCTATTCGTCAATGCCGGCATGGTGCCGTTCAAGAATATTTTCACCGGCGCCGAGACGCCGTTTGCGCCCCGCGCGACCACGTCGCAAAAATGCGTCCGGGCGGGCGGCAAGCATAATGACCTCGACAATGTCGGCTATACGGCGCGCCATCACACATTCTTTGAAATGCTGGGCAATTTCTCGTTCGGCGATTATTTCAAGGAACAGGCGATTGTCTATGGCTGGGACCTGGTCACGAAACAGTTCGGGCTCGATCCGAAGCGCCTGCTGGTAACCGTCTATGCCGAGGATGACGAGGCGGCATTGCTCTGGAAGAAGGTTGCGGGCCTCTCCGACGACCGGATCATTCGTATCGGCACATCGGACAATTTCTGGTCGATGGGCGATACCGGTCCTTGCGGGCCGTGCTCTGAAATCTTCTACGACCATGGCGACAAGATTGCCGGTGGCCCGCCCGGAAGCCCGGATGAGGATGGCGACCGGTTCATCGAGATATGGAACCTGGTCTTCATGCAGTTCGACCAGTCGGCGGACGGATCGCGCAAGCCCCTGCCCAAACCGTCGATCGATACCGGCATGGGTCTTGAGCGCATCGCGGCCGTCATGCAGGGCGTCCACAACAATTACGAGATCGACCTGTTCGCCAACCTGATCAAGGCCGAGGAAGACCTCTATGGCGAGAAGGCGGCAGGCGGCCATCTGGCCTCCTTCCGCGTGATCGCGGACCATTTGCGCACCTCTGCCTTCCTGATCGCCGATGGCGTTCTGCCCTCGAATGAAGGCCGCGGCTATGTCCTGCGCCGCATCATGCGCCGCGCCATGCGCCACGGCCATTTGCTCGGCGCCCGCGAACCGATGATGCACCGCCTCACGCCGGCCCTGATCGGTGAAATGGGCAAGGCCTATCCGGAACTCGGCCGCGCAAAAGCTGCGATCGAATCCGCCCTCGAACAGGAAGAATCCCGCTTCCAGCGCACGCTCGGGCGCGGCCTGTCGCTGCTCGACGAGGCGACAACCGGTCTGGGCGAGGGTGATTCCCTGTCGGGCGACACCGCCTTCCGCCTGTATGACACGTTCGGCTTCCCGCTCGACCTGACGCAGGACATCCTGCGGGCGCGCGGCATGTCGGTCGATACGGCCGGTTTCGACGCGGCGATGGATGTCCAGCGCGAAGGGTCGCGCAGCGCAGGCTTCTCGTCCGGCGATGCGGCCACCGATGACATCTGGTTCGCTGTGCGGGAAAAGTCCGGCGCGACGAAATTCGGCGGCTATTCAGCCACGGAAGGCCAGGGCAAGCTTGTCGCCATTGCGTCGGGCGGCGCGCTGGTCGATACGCTCCAGCCGGGCACAGCCGAACTCGTGTTCGACGCAACACCTTTCTATGCCGAAAGCGGCGGCCAGGCCGGTGACCATGGCGAAATCACGTTCGATGGCGGCGCGCGCTTCATTGTACGCGACGTGCAGAAGCGGGCCGGCGATGTGAATGTCCACATTGGTGAACTGGTCAGTGGCACGGCCAAGCTCGGCGCGAAGGCGAAGCTGCATGTCGACGCGACGCGGCGCCGGGCTATCATGGCGAACCATTCGGCGACCCACCTGCTGCACGCGGCCCTGCGGAATGTGCTCGGCGAACATGTCACGCAGAAGGGCTCGCTGGTTGAGGCCGACCGTTTGCGGTTTGACTTCTCGCATGGCGCGCCGGTGACGGCGGCAGAACTCGAAGCCATCGAGGACCAGGTCAATGCCGTGATCCGCCAGAATGCCGCGACCGACATCAAGGTGACCACGCCCGAAAAGGCCATCGAGGCCGGGGCGCTGGCCCTGTTCGGCGAGAAATACGGTGATGAAGTCCGCGTCCTGTCGATGGGCAAGGGCGACGGCAAGGCCTATTCGGTCGAGCTCTGCGGCGGCATTCATGTCGAGCGCTCGGGCGATATTGCCGTGTTCGTGATCACGTCCGAAGGCGGCGTATCCGCTGGCGTCCGCCGGATCGAAGCGGCCACAGGCGCTGAAGCGCTGGCCTGGCTCAAGGGCCGTGCACGGATTGCCGAGGATCTCGCCGAGAACCTGAAAGTGCCGCTGAAGGATGTGCCGCGCAAGGTCACCGTCCTGACGGAAGAACGCCGCGCGCTGGAGAAGGAACTCGCCGATGCCAAGCGCAAGCTGGCCATGGGCGGTGGTGGCGGCGCGCCAGCCGGGCCGGAAGTGATCAATGGCGTGAACCTGATCGCGCGGGTCGCTGAAGGCGTCGGCGGCAAGGATTTGCGCGCGCTGGTCGACGAGGCCAAGGCGAAGATCGGTTCGGGCGTCGTGGCCTTTGTCGGCGTGGCCGACGGCAAGGCCGGTGTGGCGATCGGCGTGACGGCAGACCTGACCGCGAAATATTCAGCGGTGGACCTTGTGAAGGTTGCTGCTGCAGCGCTTGGCGGCCAGGGCGGCGGCGGGCGTCCGGACATGGCGCAGGCCGGCGGACCGGATGCGAGCAAGGCGGACGAGGCGCTGGCGGCTGTGAGGGCCGCGCTGGCGCTGTAGCCAACGTTTGGAAATGGTCGGAGTGAGAGGATTTGAACCTCCGACCCCTGCCTCCCGAAGGCAGTGCTCTACCAGGCTGAGCCACACTCCGAATCCAAGAGCGGCGTATTTACGCCTGCTGCAATAATTTTCAAGAGGGTCAGATGGCCTGTGCCAGCAGCGGTTCTTCGGCGCCGGGCTGCCATTGGGCGTGCTTGGTCATGATCGATTTGAAGAGCGGGCTGGCGAGGTGGTTTTCGAGCCAGGGCTTCAGCGCGGGCAGGTCTTGTTCGGCGAACCAGGCGCGGTCGGTGGCGGCGAACTGGCGGACGAAGGGGAAAATCGCCATGTCGGCCAGGGTGCGGTGAGGGGCCAGCAGGTGGGTCCCTGAGGGGGTGATGCGGGTGTCCCACGTCCGCAGGATGTCCAGACCGGCGGCGCGCTGGGCGAGCGGGTCAACACCGTCATAGCGGTTCGGGTATTTGTAGCGATCGAGGGCCTGTTTTAACGGGCCGTCGCATAGGGCGATCAGGGCAGCTGTTTCGACAGCGTCAGCGCCCAGCCAGTTTTCCGGATCATTCAGGGCGAGCGCCCAGTGCATGATATCAAGGCTCTCGTCGATGATCCGGCCGTCCGGCAGGACGAGGACCGGGACGGTGCCCTTGGGGCTGGCGGCGAGCATTTCAGCCGGCTTGTCGCGCAGGACGACTTCGCGGATGCGGATTTCGGCGCCGCTGATGGCGAGGGCGAGCCGGGCCCGCATGGCATAGGGACAGCGCCGGAACGTGTAGAGGACGGGCAGGGTCATGCGTCCTCGCTGCGCCGCGCCTCCGGGCCCATGTGTTTCTCACCCCGTGCCTTGGCGAGGTCGATCTGCTTCTGGCGCTCGGCAAAGCGGGCGCGCTGGTCGTCAGTCATCTCGGCGATGCAGTGCGGGCAGGCGACGCCGGGCTCGTAGGCGGCGTGCTGCATATCGGTTTCCGAGAGGGGCCGCTTGCAGGCGTGGCACATGTCATAGGAGCCGGGGGTGAGGTCGTGGCGGACCGAGACGCGTTCGTCGAAGACGAAACATTCGCCCCGCCATTTGGTGTCGGATTCCGGCACGGTTTCGAGATATTTCAGGATGCCGCCCTGGAGGTGGAAGACGTCTTCGATGCCTTCGGATTTGACGAAGCTGGTCGCCTTCTCGCAGCGGATGCCGCCGGTGCAGAACATGGCGACCTTGGGTGTGCGGCCTTCAGCTTCGAGCTTGGCGCGGAAGTCGCGGAACCAGTCCGGGAATTCGCGGAAGGTTTTCGTGTTCGGGTCGATCGCGCCTTCGAACGTGCCGATGGCGACTTCGTAATCGTTGCGGGTATCGATCAGCACGGTGTCCGGATCCGATATCAGGGCGTTCCAGGCCTCGGGCGCGACATAGGTGCCGACAAGGGCGTTGGGGTCGGTGCCGGGCACGCCCATGGAGACGATCTCGCGCTTCAGGCGCACTTTCAGGCGCAGGAAGGGCATCTCGTCCGCCTCTGCGAACTTGGCTTCCAGCGTCTCGCAGCCGGGCAGGGCGCGCAGGGCAGCAAGGGCCGTTTCCACGGCTGCAGCGGTGCCGGCGATGGTGCCGTTGACGCCTTCACTGGCCAGCAGGACAGTGCCTTTCACGCCGGCGGCATCCAAGGTTCCCGCCAGCGCGGGTTGGCGGGATTCATAGTCCGGCAGGGCGACGAACTTGTAGAAGGCGGCTACTGTATAGGTCATGGGCGCGCTTATGGCAGATCATGGCGCAGATTTGAATAAGGGGCTGCACGTAAGACGCCTGAGGGGGCGCTTGGGGGGTGGTGGCTGGTTTTCAGGAGGAGAGTCCGAGTCAGGTATCGGGGATGACTCCCGACTCTCGCTCTTCCCGGCGAAAGCCGGGATCCAGTGCGGCAGGAATTGTGCGTGCGTCTCTGGGCCCCGGCTTTCGCCGGGGTGAGCGGACAGGATTGAAGCCTTCATCACCGCGCAACGCTGAGGCCAGACGGCCGGACACCGGCGCCCGGAAAGTGCCCGGACGATGCCCGGAGAGATCGTCCGAGAGCCGGATGACCACGACGCGGCCATTCCACATGACGCACCAGAGCATTTCAGACCCCGGGCCACCGGTTGCGCGGAACCAGGCCTTGAGGCGCTGGAAGCGCCAGAAGATGAGCGGCCAGATCGGCAGCAGGTACCAGGGCAGGCCCGGCATCGGGGTGAGGAGGCTGAAAGCGGGCATCGCGGCGCATTATACGCCAGGTATGGCAGGGGGTGGATAAGGAGGGCTGTTTCCGTCAGCCTATACGCTTGGGCTCGCCGGCAAAATGGCTGAGACCCAGCCATTGCTGCATGTGGGAGGAGATCGCCTGGTCGCCGTCCAGATTGACCCTGTCCTCGGCGACGGCTTTTCGCACCGTCGACAGTCCGAGCCAGATGGCAGTCATGGAGCGCAGGTCTGTCGTGACGAAAAGGTCGACCTCGAAGCCGGGGTCGATATAGCAAAGATCGACACTGCCTGTCGGTTCGACGATCAGCCACCAATTCTTCTGCGAGTCAGGCAGGTCGCTATAGATGAAGTTGATGACACTGCGGGCATCTGGCAGGGGCGAGGTGTTCAGGTTTCGCCGCATGTCCCACATCAGCAAAGCCGGATCGAGATTGTCGAGGCTGAGATCGGCCTCGATCCAGCGCTGTCCCCAGATGCCGACCGCCTCGATCACCGCCGCCAGGTCGCAGCCGGATTCTGTCAGATTGTATTCGTGCAGTCCGGGACCGGCAGAATCGGGCAGCATACGGAGGATCCCTGCGGCCTCGAGTTCCTTCAACCGCGCAGACAGAAGGGTTGGCGACATGCGTGGCACGCCGCGGCGCAGGTCGTTGAACCGTGTCGATCCTGCGATCAATTCCCGCAATACGAGCAGTGTCCACCGTTTCGAGAGGATTTCCGCCGCCATCGCGACAGGGCAGAACTGTCTGTAACTGCTGGTCATGGCCGGGGTCTCCTCAGGTGGCAGGCGCGGCGCCGACTTTAGCGCGGGACACCCAGCCCGACTGGTACAGAAACTGGACTGGACGAAAACCGGGATCGGTCGTCAGTCTGGCTCAAGCCGGGGCGATGCGTGAATAGCCCCCAAAAACCCTGCCAATGAAAGGACTTATCATGTCAGACACACTTTTCTCCCGCCTCGGCGGCACCGAAGGTGTCACACGGATTGCCTCGAACCTCGTCGATAACCATCTTGCAAACCCCCTGATTGCGGCGCGCTTCGCGGGCAGCGATGTGCCCAGAATGAAGCAGATGGCGGCTGATTTCTTCTCGCTCGGTTCAGGCGGGCCGCAGGTCTATACCGGCCGGGACATGTTGAGTGTGCACAAGCACATGAACATATCCGACAATGAATACATGGCATCGATCGATGACCTGATGAAGGCATTGACCGACTGCGGTGTAGGTGACCGGGAAAAATCGGACGTGCTGTACATATTCTACCAGTTGCGACCGGATGTGGTGGGCGTCTAGTCGTTCGGCGACTTACGATCCAGGACGGATAAGGACGGTCTGGAAGCGCTGGTAGCCGAGCTGTCTCTCCTCGGCGGTCTGGCGGTAGGCGCGGTATTCGCCGACGGGCGAGGCCGTGAAGCCGGCCTGCGTCAGGCGGTCGGCCACGGTCACGGCGCGCTGGTAGGCGAGGGTGCGATTGTCGAAACGCTGGAGCGCACCCGCCGTTGAGGCATAGCCGACCACTTCGACCGATTTCGTCGACCAGCGTTCGAGCGCCCAGATACTGTCGCCGAGGACGGACTCGCCGACGGGCGAGATCGTGTTCTTGCCATTGTCAAATGCGATCAGCGGCAGTTCGGCGACCGGCGGGACGATGTGGATCGTCCAGGTTGGGAAGTTGGTTTTGAGGCCGTCCTCCATGGTGCGATAGGCGGAGATCGACAGGCCGTCATGCGGCGCGGCGATCAGCGTGGCGGTTTTGTGTTCGGCGTCGATGTCGGCGGCCGCAAGCTTGAACGGGACGGCGGCGCGCAGTTCGGCTTCGGACTGGCGGAGCTCTCCCAGGCTCTCAATTCGGGAGATTTCGGCGCGCAGCGGCGCGGCGATGGAGGAGTCCGCCATGCGCAGATAGGCCTCGGCCTCAAGCGTCTTGTCTTCGTCGATCAGCACCTGGCCGAGATTGACCGCGACCGGACGACCCAGGCGTCCGGTGAGATCGGCGACAAGGCGGGCTTCGGCATCCGGCACGCGCGTATGGGTGAGGATTGTGGCATCGACACGGATATCTGCGCCCTTCGGGAAGGTCACCGACACGTCCGATACGCGGGAGTCGTGGTCGGAAAAGGGCGTGAGCAGGGCCGACTTGACCGTGTTGATGGCGGTTGTCTCATAGGCAATGTCGCGCAGGGCGAGCCCGAGCGGGACGGAGAGCGCTGCGAACACGGAGATGACCAGCGCGCCCTGCCAGAGCGTGCTGCGCTTGCCGTGGCCAGCACCGAAACTGTAGAGGCGCGACAGGACGGTGACCGAGAGGGCAATCGCGAGCAGGTTGGTCATGAAGAGAAAGAGCGATCCGCCGGCGACGGGCATCGAGCCGATCGCGAGGCCGTAGCCGGTGACCGCGAGGGGCGGCATCAGGGCCGTGGCGATGGCGACGCCGACGATGGTTTCGCCCTTGCGCTGGATGACGGCATAGCCGCCCGCAAGGCCAGAGAAGATGGCGACGAGCAAGTCAAAGAAATTCGGCCGTGTGCGGGCGATGATTTCAGGCGTGATCTCGGTCAAGGGCGAGAGCTTGACGATCAGGAAGGAGATGGTGATCGAAGCGACGACGCCACAGGCCATCGAGAACATGGCACGGCGCATGGCCGGCAGGTCAAGGATGCTGAGCGAGAACCCCATCAGCATGATCGGTCCCATGAGGGGGGAGATCAGCATGGCACCGATGATGACGGCAGGCGAGGAGAGCAGGAGGCCGAGCGTTGCGATGGCGCAGGACATGACCGCCATGAAGACATAGCGACCCGACATCTGGCCTTCTTCGCGGACATGATCGACCACGTCCTGATGGTCGATCTTGCGGGCGAGCTGGCGCAGGAACAACTTCGCGCGCCGCTTGATGACGTTCATCTGCTCGGACGGTTCTGACTTGTCGAATGCCATGTGGCGGAGGTCTCGTGATCTAGCGGCGGGATCGGCAGCCAATACGGCAAATTCGATACGTAATCATTAGCATTATGCATCGAAAACGCGGAATTTACAGTGCCCGGAACAGTACCCGGAACAGTGCCTGCCGACAGCGGCCTAATCGACAAGGATGCGGGGCAGCTTGAACGTGACGGACTCGCGGGCGGTTTCGACCGTGTCGAGCGTGACCTCGAACCGCGTGCGGCAGGCGTCGATGACACCCTGGACAAGGTCTTCCGGGGCGCTGGCCCCGGCGGTCAGGCCGAGCGTGGAGACATTGTCGAACCATGACCAGTCGATGTTTTCGGCGCTGGCGACCAGTTCGGCGCGTTTGGCCCCGGCGCGCAGGGCGACTTCGACGAGGCGGACGGAGTTTGAACTGGTGCGGGCGCCGATGACGAGGACCAGCCCGGCGCCGGGCGCGAGCACCTTGACGGCGTCCTGACGGTTGGTCGTGGCGTAGCAGATGTCTTCCTTGTGGGGGCTGGCGATCTCCGGGAAGCGGGCCTGCAGGACAGCGACGATGTCGGCCGTATCGTCCACTGACAGGGTGGTTTGTGTCACGAAGGCGAGGTTATTCGGGTCTTTCGGTACGAAGCGTTCCGCATCTGCGACGGTCTCGACCAGGGCGATTCCCCCGCCGGGGAGCTGGCCCATCGTGCCGATGACTTCCGGATGGCCGGCATGGCCGATGAGGACGATCTCGCGACCGTCGGTATGGTGTCGCTCGGCTTCGACATGGACCTTGGAGACCAGCGGGCAGGTCGCATCGACATAGATCATCTGGCGCGCGGCGGCCTCTGCGGGCACGGATTTCGGGACGCCATGGGCGGAAAAGATGACCGGCCGGTCGGTCGGGCATTCGTCCAGTTCTTCAACAAAGACGGCGCCCATGGCCTCGAGGCGGCTGACAACATGGGCATTGTGGACGATCTCGTGGCGGACATAGACCGGCGCGCCCCATTTCCCGAGCGCTTCCTCGACAATCTGGATCGCCCGGTCGACCCCGGCGCAAAAACCGCGGGGCGCCGCAAGGCGAATGGTCAGGGCAGGCCTGTCGGTCATTTAATATTCTCCTGCCTCTGCGGCGTTGCGCCGAGGCGCGCAGCCCTTTAACACATCTCCAGCTACAGATGGACAGGCCTTTTCATCAGGCCAAGAAGGACACGCCGACGCATGCGCATATTTGTTACCCTTCTCGCGGCGGCGATGCTCGTCGGATGCCAGTCGAAAATCGCGGAGACATTCGACACGCGCCAGAATGCCGGGCCGTGCCCGCCAATGGGGGCAATCTATGATGTGGCCCGCTATGTGGCGTTCGCCGATGGCAGCGACGAGACCTATCCGAACATCACCTATACGGCTGAAATCAACGATGTGCGCATGTTCTGCCGCTATTCGGACGATGATCCGCTGGTGGCGCAGATGGAAGTGGATTTTGCCTTCGGCAAGGGCGATGCCGCCACGTCCGACAAGCATGCCTATCCGTATTTCGTCGCCGTGACGCGTCGCAACGGCAAGGTCCTGGCCAAGGAATATTTTTCGGTCGAGGCCGATTTCAAGGGCCGGAAACTGGCTGGCAAGACCGAATCGTTCAGCCGGATCGAAATCCCCCGGCTTGATGAATCGATCGCCGGCTCGAATTTCGAGATCGTGGTCGGCTTCGACCTGACGCCGGAACAGCTGGAATTCAACCGGGCGGGCAAGCGCTTCCGCCTCAACGCTGAAAAGTAGACATGGCGAGCCTGATCAGAGACCTGACGGCCGCCGCTGGCGCCGCCTTCTCTGCCATGGGGCTGGAGGAACGGTGGGGCGATGTGCGCCGTTCCGACAAGCCGGAGCTCGCCGATTTCCAGTGCAATGGCGCGATGGGCGCGGCCAAGTCTGCCGGTCGGAACCCGCGCGAGATTGCCGGCGAGATTGCCGCGGCGCTGAAGGCCTATCCGGCTGTCCTGTCGGCGGAGGTGGCGGGGCCGGGCTTTATCAATATCCGCGTGTCCGATGCCGTTCTGTCGGCCCGTGCGGCGGACATTCTGGCTGACAGGGCCATGGCGGGTGGCGAGCTGGCGCCCGACCCGCATGTGACCGTGATCGATTTTGGCGGGCCGAACGTGGCCAAGCCGATGCATGTCGGGCATTTGCGCTCGGCGGTGATCGGCGACACGCTGCAAAGGCTGCTCAAATTCCTCGGCGATACGGTGACCTCGGATACGCACCTCGGCGACTGGGGCCTGCAGATGGGCCACCTTGTCACCGAACTGCAGGACGAGCAGCCGGACCTGATCTATTTCGACGAAAGCTATACCGGGCCTTATCCCGCCGAATCGCCGGTGACGATCGAGGATCTCGGGCGGCTGTATCCGGCGGCCAGCAACAAGGCCAAGGACGACCCGGCGCGCAACCAGCGCTCGCAGACTGCCGTGGCAGAGCTGCAGGCGGGGCGGGCCGGTTATCGCGCGCTGCTGAAGCATTTCATCGATGTATCGGTGGCGGCGCTGAAGGTCGACTATGCCTTCCTCAATGTCTCGTTCGACCTGTGGAAGGGCGAGAGCGATGTCGATCACCTGATCCCGGGCCTGATCGAACAGTTCCGCAAGGCGGGGCTGGCCGAGGAAAGCCAGGGCGCGCTGATAGTTCATGTGGCGCGCGAGAGCGACAAGAAGGAAATGCCGCCGGTCATGCTGCTCAATTCGCGCGGCGGTACCGGCTATCATACGACCGACCTGGCCACGATCGAGGACCGGATGCTGAACATGCATCCGACGCCGGAGCGGATGCTGTATGTCGTTGACCAGCGCCAGGCGCTGCATTTCGAACAGGTGTTCCGGGCAGCTGAACTGGTCGGCCTGATCGATGAGGGGCATCTCGAACATATCGGCTTCGGCACGGTCAACGGGCCGGACGGCAAGCCGTTCAAGACGCGCGAAGGCGGCGTGCTGCGGCTGGCGGACCTGAACGCGATGGCGCTCGAGGAGGCGGACCGCAAGCTTGGCGCGGCGAACCTGCCGGACGATATGGGGCCGGACGAGCGGGCCCATGTGGCGCGGGCCGTGGCCGTGGCGGCGCTGCGTTTTGCCGACCTGCAGAACACGCGCACGACGAATTACGTGTTCGATCTCGACCGGTTCACGAGCTTTGAAGGCAAGACGGGGCCGTACCTGATGTATGCCGCCGTGCGGATCAAGTCGCTGCTGCGGCGGGCCGAAGCGGACGGCAATGCGCCGGGCAAGATTGTCGTGGGCCACGACGCGGAACGCGCGCTGGTCCTGGCGCTGGACGGGTTCGGCGCGGCCCTGCTGGGCGCGCGCGAGAAGCGGATGCCGCATATCTTGTGCGAGCACGTGTTCGGCCTGAGCCAGGCCTTCAGCGGCTTCTATGGCGCGCTGCCGATTGCGAACGAGAGCGATCCGGCGCTGCGGGCGAGCCGGCTGGCGCTGGCAACAGCCGTGCTGGGGCAGCTGGAAGCGGGCCTCGGGATTCTCGGCATCGACGTGCCGGAGCGCATGTAGGGCATCGCGCCCTTGTATGCCTATATCTTCTGTAGCGACGGATCGACCGCGATGCAGAGGAGACGACAATGGCGAAGGCACTCAAAAACGAAACCGCCGGGGCAGGCGAAGGCGTTCAGTGGGAACTTGCCTCGCAATGGGCGCGAGGCTGGCGGTTTCTGAAATGGTCGGTGACCGCGTTCATCGTGATCGCCTTCCTTGTCGTGATCGGGCAGGGATTCCTTTTCTACCGCATGTTCGACGATGTGCATCCGGTTCTGGGCTATGCCTATGTGGTGATCCTGGCGCTCATCCTTGGCGTCATGGTGGGCCGGCCGATCCGGTCCTTCCTGGCCATGCCGGTCGCAGCCCGGCCTCCCTCGATCGTGATAGATCCGAAGGCGCCGGAACCGTCGGCGCTGGCCGCGCGGCTGAAATACGACCTGAAATACCTCGACATGCTGGCGGCCAATCCGCTGCTGAAAGACGAAAGCGACGCCATTCGTGCGGGCATCGCCAAGGGGCGTGCCCTGCTGGAGCGCGCATCGCAGGCGTCGCAAGACGAGGCCATGGCGGTATCGGTGGAACTTGAAGCCTTCGAGCGGGACCATATCGAAGCCCTGCTGAAGCCGCTGGATGCGAAAGTGAATGCGCTGATCCATGCCGAAGCCGTCGGGGTGGGCGTCGCGACGGCGGTGTCGATGAACGGGACCGTCGATGCCTTCATCGTGCTCTGGCGGAATGCCAATCTCATTGCGCGGGTGTCGCGAATCTATTTCGGCCGGCCGCACCTGGGCGGCAGTTTGCGTATCCTGCGGGACGTGGCGGCCATCGTTGTCGTGTCGCGGGCGCTGGAAGACGTGACCGACATTACCGGCGACGTTATTGGCGGCCTGCTTGGCCGCATGGGCGGGCTGGTGGCCGGACCACTGATGGATGGTGGCATCAACGCGATGATGACGCTGAAACTCGGCTACCTGGCGAAACGCCGTTGCCGCAGCTTCAAGGGCTGGTCGGCCGGGCAGGCCAAGGCGATTTCGGAAGAAGCGCTGCAGGGTGTGAAGCAGGAATCCGGTTCGGTCGTTACCGATTTGCTGAAACGGTGTGGCGGCCTGACCTCGCATGCCGCACGGGCGACCGAAAAGGCCTTTGCCGGGTCGAAGAATGCCTGGGGCCTGGTCCAGAGCTGGTTCGGAGGCAAGCCTGCCGGGGCCTGACCGATCAGCGAGCCGGGCGGCCGCTGCCATGCCGGTCAGGGCTGCACCAATTGGAGGCAGGCCTGCGGATTCTGGGGATCGAGGTGCCGGAACGGATGCAGGTTGCTTGCCGCGCCCTCGAATCCGTTCTAGTTCGAAGTCAATTCAACTCTGTCCCGGGAGAGAGCAGCTCTTGAAGCTGCCGCCGAAGGCGCAACCGCCCCGGAAACGCTCAGGCAAACGGACCGGGCAGGGTCAACACGCTGGAAAGAGGCCCTTGAGGCCTCGCCGAAGGAGCAAGCCCGCATGCCGGGCGGAATCTCTCAGGCGCCCAGGACAGCGGGGGCGACGGATATTTCGGCCCAGCGCCGATCCGTCACCTTTTGGATTGATGGCGCCATGGCAGATACCCCAACCGATGCGTTGAAGCGCACTCCACTTTACGACCTGCATGTTGCGCGCGGGGCCAAGCTCGTGCCGTTCGCTGGCTATGAGATGCCGGTGCAATACCCGATGGGCGTGATGGACGAGCATAAATGGACGCGGACCCATGCCGGCATTTTCGATGTCTCGCATATGGGGCCGTGTTTCCTGTCGCTGGAAGAAGGCATTGGCGGCGGCGATGAGGCGCATGCCAAGATCGCGGCTTTGGTCGAGACGCTGGTGCCGTCTGACATTGCCAGCCTGAAACAGGGCCAGGCGCGGCTGACCGTGCTGTTGAACGCAGAAGGCGGCATCCTCGACGACCTGATCATTACGCGCCCGCTGGGCGACGAGGCGCAGGGCAGCCTGTACATCGTCGTCAATGGCGCGGTGAAGGAACAGGACTGGGCCATCTTCGAAAAGGCGCTGGCGGGCAAGGCCGTGCTGACGCGCGCCGACGACCGTATCCTGTTCGCGCTGCAGGGGCCCGAAGCCGTGGACGTGCTGAGCGATTTCTTCCCCGGCTGCGAAGAGCTGGCCTTCATGCACCACATGCCGTTCGAGCTGAACGGCACGCGCTGCATCGTGTCGCGCTGTGGCTATACCGGCGAGGACGGGTTCGAGGTGCTGGTGGCGCCCGAAGCGGGCCTGCCGCTGATCGAGGAAATGCTGACGGATGAACGGGTCGAGATGATCGGCCTTGGCGCGCGGGATTCGCTGCGCCTCGAAGCCGGACTTTGCCTCTATGGGCATGACATGGACACGAGCCGCGATCCGGTCGAGGCCGGGTTGGGCTGGGTGATCCAGAAGACACGGCGCGAGGCGGGCAATTTTCCCGGCGCGGCGCGTATCCTGGCGGCGCTGAAGGACGGCCCGGCGGAGAAGCGCGTGGGCATTCGTCCGCTGGAGCGGGCCCCGGCCCGGGAGGGAACGGAAGTGCAGGTGGGTGGCAAGGCGGTGGGCGTGGTGACGTCCGGCGGCTTTGGCCCGACCGTCGACCATCCGGTGGCGATGGGCTATGTCGCCGCCGCCCATGCGGCGCCCGGCACGAAAATCGATCTGATGGTACGCGGCAAGGCACGGCCAGGCGAAGTGGTCACGTTGCCGTTCGTTCCGCACAATTACAAACGCTAAACAGGGGGAGAAACCCATGGCGACCTATTACACAGAAGACCATGAGTGGGTCAGCGTCGACGGCGACAAGGGCAAGGTCGGCATCACCGCCTATGCCGCCGAGCAGCTGGGCGACGTCGTGTTCGTCGAGACGCCGGACGTCGGCAAGACCGTGAAGAAGGGCGACGACATGGCCGTCGTCGAGAGCGTCAAGGCGGCGTCAGACGTCTATGCGCCGGTCAGCGGCGACGTGGTCGAGGCGAACGGCGCCCTCGCCGATGCGCCGGAGACGGTGAACGAGAGCCCCGAAGGCGATGGCTGGTTCTGCGTGATCAAACTGGCCGATGCGGGCGAACTGGACGGCCTGATGGACGCCGCCGCCTATGCCGCGTTTTGCAAGGGGCTTTAGCCAATCCGCTGCCTCAAGCAGCGCTCATCCTGAGCGACGTCGAAGGATCAGAGTGCGGGCGGCACAGACATCAAGCCAGAACCCCGTCCTTCGACTTCGCTCAGGATGAGGTTCTTCAAGAGAAAGAGACGAGTTAGATATGCGCTACCTTCCCCTGACCGATGATGACCGCAAGGCGATGCTGAACGTGATCGGCGCGAAAAGCGTTGATGACTTCTACGCCGACGTGCCGAAGGAGGCCCGGCTTGGCGGCAAGATTGCCGGCCTGCCGGACCATCAGGGGGAGCTGGCGGTGGAACGCCATCTCTCGAAACTGGCCGCGAAGAACCGCTCGGCCTCGTCGGGCCCGTTCTTTGTCGGTTGCGGCGCCTACAAGCACCATATCCCGGCCAGCGTCGACATGGTGATCCAGCGTTCGGAATTCCTGACAACGTACACGCCCTACCAGCCGGAGATCGCGCAGGGCACGCTGCAGACCCTGTTCGAATTCCAGACGCAGGTGGCCGCGCTGACCGCGATGGATGTGGCGAATGCCTCAATGTATGACGGCTCGACCGCGTGCGCCGAGGCGGCCGTGATGGCCTGCCGCGTGACTCGCCGGAAGAAAGTGATCCTGTCCGGCGGCCTGCACCCGCATTATGCGGCAGCAACGAAACTGCTCTGCGAGGCGCAGGGGCTGGAAGTGGTGCACCTGGCGGTGGCCGTCGATGGCGAGATGGCGCTGGCCGACGCGGTGGATGATGACACTGCCTGCGTGATCGGGCAGAGCCCGAACGTGTTCGGCACGGTGACTGACATGTCTGCTGTGGCCGATGCGGCCCACGCGAAGAAGGCGCTGTTCGTGTCGGTGTTCACGGAGGCCGTGGCGCTCGGCCTTGTGACGCCGCCGGGCGAAATGGGCGCGGACATTGCCGTGGGCGAAGGCCAGTCGATCGGCGTGCCGCTCGGCTTTGGCGGGCCCTATGTGGGCCTGTTTGCCTGCACCGAGAAACTGGTGCGGCAGATGCCGGGACGCCTCTGCGGCGAGACGGTGGACGCCGACGGCAAGCGCGGCTTTGTGCTGACCCTGTCGACGCGTGAGCAGCATATACGCCGTGACAAGGCGACATCGAATATCTGTACCAATTCAGGGCTTTGCGCGCTGGCCTTCACCGCGCACATGACGCTGCTGGGCGACAAGGGGCTGCGCGGCGTCGCGCTGCTGAACCATGAGGCGGCGTGCGACCTGGCCGATGCGCTGGAGGCTGTGCCGGGGGTGGAAATCCTGACGCCGCGTTTCTTCAACGAGTTTGCGTTCCGCACACCGATGAATGCCGAGGCTGTTCTGGCGATGCTGGACGAGGCCGGCGTTGTCGGCGGCGTGCGGGCGAGCCGCCTGTTCCCGGCAGAGCCTATGGGCGACGTGATCGTCTGCGCGGCGACGGAATGTACGACACCGGAAGATATTGCCGCCTATGCGGCGGCGCTGAAGGAGATTGTCTGATGACCATGAACAATCAGGGCCGCCCGACGGCGCCGACATCCGCGTCCGTATCTGCCATCGAGACCGTGTCCGGCTCTCGCGGCCTGTTGCAGGCTGAAGGCCTGATCTTCGAGATCGGGACAAGTGAAACGACGGGCGTCGACCTGCCGGCGCCTCAGAACCGGACGGGGCGCCTCGGCGGCGTGTCGCGCAAGGTGCCAACCGGCCTGCCGGGCCTTTCGGAGCCGGAGATGGTGCGCCACTACATGCGCCTGTCGCAGAGGAATTATGCCATCGATCTCGGTTTCTTCCCGCTGGGCAGCTGCACGATGAAGCACAATCCGCGGCTCAACGAGAAGATGGCGCGCCTGCCGGGCTTTGGCGACATCCACCCGATGCAGCCGCAGGCGACGGTGCAGGGCGCGCTGGAACTGATCGATGAGCTGGCGACCTGGCTGAAAGTGCTGACCAACATGCCGTTCGTGGCGATGAGCCCGAAGGCGGGCGCGCATGGCGAACTGGCGGGCATGCTGGCGATTCGGCAGGCGCTGATCGCGCGCGGCGAGGGCGAGACGCGCAAGCGCGTGCTGGTGCCCGCCTCGGCGCATGGCACGAACCCGGCGACGGCAGTGCAGTGCGGTTTCGAGGTCGACGAGATCAAGGCGAATGCGCGGGGCCGTGTCGACATGGACATGCTGCGGGCGAAGCTGGAACGGACCGACGACGTGGCCGGCATCATGCTGACCAATCCGAATACGTGCGGCCTGTTCGAGACGGACATCCGCGAAATTGCCGACCTCATCCATGATGCGGGCGGATACTTCTATTGCGACGGGGCGAACTTCAACGCCATCGTCGGCCGCGTGCGGCCGGGCGATCTCGGCGTCGATGCGATGCATATCAACCTGCACAAGACCTTCTCCACCCCGCATGGCGGCGGCGGGCCGGGCTCGGGCCCGACGGTCCTCTCCGAAGCGCTGGCGCCTTATGCGCCTGTGCCCTTCGTGGTGAAGAACGAAGACGGCGTGTTCTCGCTGGTCGAGGACATGGACGGCGAGGCGAGCGAGAGCTTTGGCCGGATGGTGGCGTTCCACGGCCAGATGGGCATGTTCGTGCGGGCGCTGGCCTATATCCTCAGCCATGGCGCGGACGGCCTGAAACAGGTCGCCGAGGATGCGGTGCTGAACGCGAACTATATCGCGGCGAAGCTGAAGCATGTGATGACGCCCGCCTTCGAAGGCTATTGCATGCACGAGGCGCTGTTCTCGGATGCGTTCACGGCGGACGGCATCGAGACGCTGGACATCGCCAAGGCGCTGATCGACGAGGGCTATCACCCGATGACCATGTATTTCCCGCTGGTCGTGCATGGCGCGATGCTGATCGAGCCGACCGAGACCGAGAGCAAGGCGACGCTGGACCAGTTCTGCGCCTCGCTCGAAAGTATCGCGCGGCGCGCGGCGCAGGGCGACGAGACGCTGAAGGGCGCGCCCTATCTTGCTCCGGCCCGGCGTCTTGACGAGACGCGCGCGGCGCGCAAGCCGGTGTTGAAATGGACGGCGCCGACGCCGGATACGGTCGCGGCGGAATAGGCGACCTAGCCGGCGGCGGCCTGTTCCGGTTTCCGGTAGAAGAGGCGTTCGCGCAGCTGGCCGAAGCCGATGATCATCGGACGTTCGATGAAGCGGTAGGACAGCGCTGCGGCGAGCATTGTGACTGCAAGCGAGGTCGCGATCAGCGCGATATTGTCGAGGGGGCCTGCGTGGCCCAGCTGGAAGACCGGGGCGAGCCACGGCACTTTCGCAGCCTCTCCGAAGGCGAGCCGAATTGGCGCGAGCAGGAGCGGGTGGCAGAGATAGAGCGAGAACGACCAGTCGCCGACTCGCGCCAGGCCACGATGGACGCGCTTGAACCCGGGCGTCATGGCGCGAATCCGCTCTGGCCTGGCCTGCCCGGCGAGCCAGCCGGCCCACAGGACGGACAGCATGGCCACTACGCCGACGGCGACGGTGACGATCGTGGCGCCGAGGCGATCTGAGAAGGGGCTTTCGGAGACGAGATTGTAGAGCAGGCTGATCAGGGCAGCGACAAGCGCGCCGATTCCGACGGGGACCAGCCAGGCCTGCCTGCCGGACAGTTCGAGCGTGGCGAAGCCGTAGACCAGCAGGGTGCAGGGCAGGCCGAACCAGACGACCCGTCCCCACATCAGGAGATCGGCGTCTTCCACGCCCTGGAAGGTGAGGCCGGCCATCAGCCATAGCGTGCCCACCAGAGTCACGATGCCGCTGCGCCAGGCGATGCCGGAGCTGATGGCCAGCCCGACAACCGCGCCCATGATGAATTCCATGGTCATCGGATAGAACAGGAGCGCGCTGTAATCTCCGGCAAAGGGCCGCGACAGGCCGAAAGCCGAGCCGCCGGCAATCATCGCGCCCCAGGCAAGGAGTATCCAGAGCCAGAACCGGCGGGGCACGAGCAGCATCAGCGTGAAGGCGGCGTAGAAATACATTTCGTGGACGAGTGTCCAGCCGACACCAAGCACCGGGGGGGCAGCCTGCGGTACCAGAAAGAAGGATTTGACGAGATAGGGCACGAGCGGCTCGCCCTGGCGTGCACGGTCCCAAACGTCCTCATAGCCGATGGCGCTGTAGATGACGAACATCACGGAAATGAGGCCGGCAAAAAACCACCAGAGCGGATAGATCCGGGTGACGCGGGCGAACAGGAAATCGAGGCTCGACCTGATTCCCGCCCGCATGCCCTGCGTGACATAAACCATGATGAAGCCCGAAATCACGAAGAACAGGTCGACGCCGGCAAAGCCATTGGTCACGAACCCGTTGAGCAGCGGGACCTCGCTGAGGCCATTCCTGCCGATGGCCAGGGCTTCCATGGCGCGAATGTGATAGAGGACGACCAGCAGCGCCGCGAGCCCGCGCAGAATCTGGATGGACTGTAATTTCATGCTGTCCTCATGCCCGGTTCCCGCAATTGACAGCAAGAAGTTTCACAGTTGTAGCAATCGGGTAACGCTGTTGCCAGACTTTGAACACATCCTGATGATTTCATTGGCCGGACCAACACAGAACCCCCATATCACCCAGAATGGCTGACGACGAAACGAACACGATGACCGAAACTGCCTCCCTGCCGCCCCGAAGGCCGGCTGATCCCCTCCGTTCCGGCTTCAATACCGCGTTCCGCCAGCTGCTGGCCCTGATCGGCCTGTTGATGATCGCCCTGTCGATCCCGATTGGTATCGTGACGCCCCTGATTCCGATCGGCCTGCCATTCGGCATCCTGGGCGTTATCCTGTTGGGACGAAATTCGGTCTGGGGCCATCGCTGGATGGAGAGCGTGCTGAAACGCCACCCCCGCGTCGAGCGTTTTGCACCTAACTGGCTGATGAAGCTGGTTTTTGCCCGCGAAAAGAACGTTTCGCCGCCCGTCAAGCGCTGAACGCGCCGCCCCCCTTGCCGCAAAGGCAAATCTGCGCACAAATGCACCTGTAATCATTACAGCGAGCGGGGCTGATACAGATGAACCGAATTTCCCTGGCGGGCCTGTCGTGCCTTGCCCTGATTCTGGCCGCATGCGGCGGCTCGGACAAGGCCGACAGCAAGGACAAGATCACGGTCCCCAAGGACCCGTTCCCCTCGACCTATGCGCCGTATCCGAACCCGTCCGTGTTTATTTCGAACGCGACGATCATCGACGGCACCGGCGCGCGGATCGAAAAGGGTAGCCTTCTCATCGAGAACGGCAAAGTGTCGGCGATCGGCAAGGACCTGACCGCGCCGGGCGATGCCAAGGTCATCGATGCCGCCGGCCGTTGGGTGACGCCCGGTATCGTCGACAATCACAGCCATCTCGGCGTCTATCCCTCGCCGGGTGTCAGCGCGCATGGCGATGGCAACGAGATTTCCGGCCCGGTAACGGCGGAAGCCTGGTCCGAACATGGCATCTGGCCACAGGATCCGGGATTCACGCGGGCACTGGCGGGCGGCGTCACGGCGCTGCAGGTGTTGCCGGGCAGCGCGAACCTGTTCGGCGGGCGCGGGGTGACGCTGAAGAATGTGCCGAGCCGGACCGTGCAGGGCATGAAGTTTCCCGGGGCGCCCTACACGCTGAAAATGGCCTGCGGCGAGAATCCGAAGCGGGTCTACGGCTATGGCAATGGCAGCTATCCCGGCGGCGCGCCCTATTCGCGCATGGGCAATGTCGCGGGCTATCGCGAGTCGTGGATCCGGGCCGCCGACTACAAGCGCAAATGGGAAAAGTACGAGAAGGAAGGTGGCGACGCGCCGATGCGCGACCTGGAGCTGGACACGCTGAAGGGTGTGCTCGACGGCGACATTCTCGTTCACATGCATTGCTATCGCGCTGACGAGATGGCTCAAGTGATGGATATTTCGAAGGAATTCGGCTACAAGGTCACCGCCTTTCACCATGCTGTCGAAGCCTACAAGATTGCCGACAAGCTGGCCGAATACGGCGCCTGTTCGTCGATGTGGGCTGACTGGTGGGGCTTCAAGATGGAAGCCTATGACGGCATCAAGGAAAACATACCGATGGTGCACAAGGCCGGTGCCTGCGCCATCGTGCATTCGGACAGCGATATCGGCATCCAGCGCCTGAACCAGGAAGCCGCGAAGGCCTGGGCCGACGGCAAGAAGATCGGCATCAACATTCCCGAGGAAGAGGCGTGGCAATGGCTGTCGCTGAACCCGGCCAAGTCACTCGGCATCGACGGCAAGACCGGCAGCCTCGTGCCCGGCAAGATGGCCGACGTGGTCGTCTGGTCAGGCAATCCGTTCAGCGTCTACACCAAGGCCGACCAGGTCTTTGTCGATGGTGCCCTGATGTATGACCGCAGCGATGCAGCGATGCGGCCGGTGATGGATTTCGAACTCGGCCAGCCCGGTGAAGGAGACCTGAAATGAGCATGCGCCATATTTCCAGCCTGATCGCCGTGGCCGCGAGCCTCGCACTGCCCGTATTGGCGGCGCCTGTCGCGATTGTCGGCGGAAATGTCTGGACGGGAACAAGCCAGGGCACGATCCCGAGCGGGATTGTCGTGATAGACCAGGGGCAGGTTGTCTCGGTGAGCAAAGCGGGATCGCCCGTGCCGCTGGAGGCGACCGTCATCGATGCCACCGGAAAATGGGTCAGCCCGGGCTTTATTTCCGCCTTCTCGCGTACCGGCATCGTGGAAGTCGATGCCGAAGACGCCACCGATGACACGTCGGCAAGCGGCTCTGACTATTCCGTGGCGCTGGACGCGGCGGACGGGTTCAATCCGGATTCGACCGCTATAGCCGTGACGCGTGTCGAAGGGGTGACGCGGATTGTCGTGGCACCTGGAGCCAGTTCGAACCTGTTTGCGGGTCAGGGCTTTGTCGCTGACACAAGCGGCGACGTGGATACCGAGATTTCTCGCAAGGCCTTCCTGCTGATATCGTTGGGCGACAGTGGCGCGGCGCTGGCGGGCGGTTCGCGTCCGGCAGCCTGGGCGCAGTTCCGGGCCGCGCTGGACGATGCGGGCGCCTATCCGGCGCGGTATTTCACCAGCAATGACGGCACGGCGCTTGGCCGGGTGGATGCCGAGGCGCTGGGTCCGGCGGCGCGGGGCGAGCAATTGATCCTGATCGAAGCGCACAAGGCCAGCGATCTCAACGCGATCATGGACTTTGCCGCCGCGAACCCGGACCTGAAGATCGTCATTGTCGGAGCGGATGAGGGCTGGCGCGTGGCACCGCGGCTGGCGCGATCCGGCATTCCCGTGATCGTGGATGCCTTTTCAAACCTGCCGGCCAGCTTCGAGCAACTCGGCGCGACGGCGGAAAACGCGGCCCGCATGATGGAGGCCGGCGTGACGGTCGCCATTTCACACCTTGGGGATTCCAGTCATCAGGCCCGTCTGGCGATCCAGGTGGCCGGCAACGCCGTGGCCAATGGCATGTCGCACGATGATGCGATGAAGGCGCTGACGACCGCGCCTGCGCAGATATTCGGCCTTCAGGGGCTGGGCGTGATCGGTCCGGGGGCACGGGCCGATATCGTGGTCTGGGATGGCGACCCGCTGGAAATCACGTCCAATCCGGACGTTGTGATGATTGACGGGGACGTCCAGTCCCTGAAAACGCGCCAGACCGAGCTGCGCGACCGCTATCTGAAGCTCGACGAGCGCACCCGGCCGCTCGCGTACGTGAAACCCTGACAGGCAGCGCCGTTCAACTCCCATAAATCCTTGGCGGCCTAGGATGGCCGTCAAACGTGCTTTTGCGCCTTTGCCGCATCCTTGCCGCAAATGTGGACAAAAGTTCAGTCGGGATGGTTTTGTCGATGTGGCTTGCACTACTCATGGCGTTTTCGCTGGTGACCGGAACCGGCCCGATGGACTCGGCCTTGTCAGCTACCGAAGCCCCCAAGACGCTGCGGGCCGCCTTTACCGTGGAACTGGAGAGCGACCGGGCCAAGCGCGTCTACGCGTTTGATCCCCGCAAGACAGGCACGGACCGCTGGCAGGTAATCGACTGGCAGGGCGAAGACGATGAGCTGGAGGAAGTGGCGGCAAACTGGGCCGCTGAGGCCGCGCCTGACGGACGGCTGTTCCCGGACGACCTGCGCGCGAGCCTTGGCCGCAGCGTCCAGGTCGATGACCGGGGGCATGCCTGGCAAATTTCGTTCCGGCATACGCCATCGCAGAATGATGGCGAATTCGACGTATGGGCGGCCGAACGGCTGCAGGCGACAGCCTGGCTGGATCCTGTGGGTGAGCGGTTCCTGCGGATCGATTACATGCTGCCCCAGCCGGTTGCCGGCCCGGAAGGTGGCCGCCTGACGAAGTATAACCAGAGTTATTTCCTGCGGACCGAACCGCGTTGGGGCATGAGCTATGTGTCCGGGTTTTCAGTCGAGCTGGAGGCGCGGGCAGCGTTCCGGAAAATCGAACGGCGCTATTCGGCGACCATCGTGAACGCTGAATTCTTCTTCGCCAGCGCTCAGGCGCAACGGGATTTCGAGCGCGGCAAAGCAGCCAAACCCACATTGATGACTGGATTGGACGGCCCGGCGCGTTAATCTCTACGCCATGACGATTCACATGGTGAAACTGTGCGTGGGCGCCGACACGATCGAAGACCTCGCTGACTGGCAAACGCGGCTGTTGCAGCGCCTGGACCATCCTGTCCACCACACGCGCATGGCGCCAAAACGGGCTGAGGAAATGCTCGACGGCGGCTCGATTTATTGGGTCATCAAGCGCGCGATCCGGGTGCGCCAGCGGATCATCGATATCCGCGCGATCAAGGATGATGAAGGCCGGGCGATGTGCGAGCTTGTGTTCGACCCGAATCTTGTTCGGACATATGCGCAGGCCAAGCGCCCGTTCCAGGGCTGGCGCTACCTGAAGCCGACAGATGCACCGCGCGACCTGAAGACAGGCGAGGCGGCCCTCGACATTCCGCCGGACCTTGATGCGGCGCTGAAACAAGCCGGCGTCTGGTAGCCTCAGAGAACGAACCGCGCGTGCTCGTTGGCATCGAGGAATTCGATCATCTCGTCGGTGGACGCTTTCTCAAGCATCTTGAGTGCGTCGACTTTCCGGCCGGGTGAATTGCTGGAGGTGAATTGCTGGAGCGCGGCGTTCACCTGGGCCGCGTAGAGCTCCATGCGGGCAAGCTCGCGCTGCGGGTGAAGGCCTTCCTCGACCGAACGCGTGCCGACGGCAAGGATGGCGAAGATGATTGCGAAGGAGCCCACGACTGTCTGATCGAATGACGGGACTGGCCATATGGCGATCATGAGAGCCAGAAAGTTCGACAGGAAAGCCAAGAGCACCAATGCGAACATCGTATTGCCCAGCATCGCTATCTGCTTGCGGGGCAGCGACCAGAACGAGCCCTCGGACGACAGGATATAGTTTGTATACTGGACCTGGCCGAGGAGGCGGGTCTCCTCACACGCCGAAAAGATTTCTTCCAGTACGCCGTCCTGGTCTTCAGGCAGCTTGCGGGCCGCAGCTTTGGCCCAGGCCGGATCAATCCAGAAGGCTTGCTGGCCTGCCCGGTCGACGATGGTCTGACCCATATGGCCGACAGCTTCCCGGCGCGTGTATTTGGTGTACTCGCTGCTGATCTGGCTGAGGAAGGACCGCTTGAACCGCTCGAAGGCGAGTTCGCGGGCCGCAACATATCCGGTGCGGCCAGCCTCTGACCCGGCCGCCGCTACAATGTCGGGCATGTGCGCGGTGATATATTGTGCCTGCCACTGGCGCATGCGTTCTGTCATCAGGCGCATCTGCAGCCAGCGGCGCTTGCTCTTGCCGAAAGCGAGACCGAGATTGCCGAAGATTATCGCCAGCACGCCGCAGACGGCGCCGACAATTGCGATAGCCTTGAACAGGTCGAGGGACACGGACGTCGCGCCGGATGCAGCGGTAATCAGCGGTTCAAGCGGGAAGGTCAGCAAGGACGCAACGGCGAAAACCAGGGTCAGGCAGCCGATGGACCGGCTGCGCTTCTTGGCGGCATTGGCCAGCCGGTCTACTGTTTCGAACTCGGCGCGCAGGTCCGGATGATCCAGGGCGAAAAAGACGCGCGGATATTTCTTCTGGGCAAGGTCGCGGTCATCGGCGCTGAGCAACAGCTCATCGTTGAATCTGAACATCCACTTGCCCTTTCGCGGCGTCGCGCGCGGCGCGTTCCGCCAGCCGTCCGGGTCAATTCTGCTTCGGGCCATGCAGGAAAGCAATGGTCATGGCTGGATTTCGAACCTGTTTGGAAAACCAAAAATTGTGTGTCATCGTGGATACTTAGCCAGCTTTCCTGACGTGCCCGGATTGCTGTTTTCCGGGGACGTGCATGGCGAATGTTTTTCTTTCCTACAGCCGGGTGGACCGGGCGAAAGCGCAACAGGTGGCTGCGGCGCTTGAGGCAGACGGCCTGACGGTCTGGTGGGACAAGGTGCTCAAGGCAGGCCAGACCTATGACGAGGTGACGGAAGGCATGCTGCGGAATGCCGATGTCGTGGTCGTCCTCTGGTCGACGGTATCGGTAAAGTCCAAATGGGTGCGCGCTGAGGCGACGCTTGGCGAACGCTATTCGGCCGTCATCCCGGCCATGATCGAGACGGCCGACCGTCCGATCCTGTTCGAGCTGACGCAGACCGCCGACCTGATCGGATGGGACGGTGACCGGAGCGAGCAGAGATGGGCCGATTTCGTCACCGACCTTCGGCACGCCATCTCGCGCAAAGCGGCCCAGAAAGCCGAGGCGGTCGTGGCCCCGAAGCCCGCTGCCGTGCCCGTTGTTCCGGCGCCCACGCCGGCCGCGCCTGTCGCCCGGCCGCTGGCCGATGACGGCACGATCGAGAACACGTTCTGGACGTCGATCCAGACATCGACCGATGCGGCCGATTTCACCGCCTATCTGAAGCGCTATCCGGCGGGGCATTATTCCGATCTCGCCCGCAACCGGATCGCCGCTCTCGAAGCCAGGGCGCGTGTGCCTGAACCCGCCGTGGTGGCGGCGCGTTCGCCTGCCGCGAAACCGCGGTCATCCCTGGTGCCGATGATCGCTGGCGGCGTGGTCTTCGTGGTTGGCGCCGGATGGGGCGTGAGCAAGATGATACCGTCCCGCGAAGACGCCGCTGCGGTGACGGACGTGGCAACGAATGGCGAAGCGCCGCCAGCCGAAGATGCGGTTGTTGAGACGGTCGATACGGGACCGGCGGCAGGGGCGGACATGGCAGAAGCGGCCGAAACGGCCGGGATCGCTCTGGATGCGGGACCGGTTGAGCCTGAACCTGTCGATGTCGCCGAAGAGGTGATTGCGCCGGAGGTCGTCCAACCCGGCCCGCAGCGCGACTGCGAGACCTGTCCGGTCGTAACCGCCATTCCGGGCGGCACGTTCATGATGGGCTCACCGGATGCGGAATCCGGACGCGTTGGCAATGAAGGGCCCTTGCATAGCGTCACGGTGGCGCCCTTCGTGATGAGCCGCAGCGAGATCACATTTGCGGACTGGGATGCCTGTCTCGCGGATGGCGGCTGCGGCGGCTATCGTCCGGGAGACACAGGCACGCGCGGCGACATGCCGGTCATGTCGGTTTCCTGGAAGGATGCGCAGGCCTACGCAAAATGGCTGTCGGGCAAGGCCGGGCGGACGTATCGCCTGCCAACCGAGGCAGAGTGGGAATATGCTGCGCGCGGCGGAACGCAAACGGCCTATTGGTGGGGCGACAGTTTTGATCGGTCCAAGGTCTCGACCGGCGGGCCGCAGGCCAGTGCCAGCCTGCCAGAGAACGGGTTTGGCCTGGTCGGAACACTCGGCAATGTCCGCGAATGGGTCGAGGATTGTTACGTCAACAATTTCAGTGCGGCGCCGACGGACGGTCGCGCCGTCCTGAACGGTAGCTGCGACTTGCGCGTGATCCGTGGCGGAGCATGGTCTGACAGCGCGGCGACGCACCGGGCGGCGAACCGGGCACGGGTGTCGCGTGGCACGCGGGACCGGAAGATCGGATTCCGGGTCGTCTCATCCGACACGGCCCCCTAGCCAGTGGCGGGCGGGCCCGCTAAGCGAAAGCATGATCGATATTTTCCTGCTGTACTGGCCGCTCTTGCTGGGTCTCGCGGTGGCCGGGGCGGCTGCGGGCCTCGCGGCTGGCATGTTCGGCATTGGCGGGGGCGCGGTGATCGTGCCGGTCCTGTACTTCCTCTTCGATGGCATGGGCTATGGCGCGACCGCCATGCATGTTGCCGTCTCTACCTCGCTGGCGACGATCATCCTGACATCTGCCCGCAGCGTGATGGCGCATAACAGCCATGGCGCGGTCGACTGGGACATCATCCGGTCTTGGGCCCCGTGGATCGTGACCGGCGCCTTGATCGGCATGGGACTCAGCGGCTTGCTCTCCAAACAGGCCTTGCTCGGCATTTTCGGCTCGATGGCTTTTGTCCTGTCGGCGCAGCTCTTCTTCGGTCGGCCGACCTGGCGGCTGGCCGACGAGATGCCGGGCGGTGCCATACGCGCCGGTCTGGGCATGGCGATTGGGGCGCTCTCGGCCCTGATGGGGATTGGCGGTGGCACGTTCGGGGTCAGCCTGATGACGCTGTATGGCCGCCCGATCCATCGTGCGGTTGCGACGGCGGCCGGCTGGGGCGTTGCGATCGGCCTGCCGTCGGCGATCGTGGCGGTGTTCATCGGCTGGGGGCACCCGGACCTGCCGCCCTTTTCGCTCGGCTATGTAAACCTTGCCGCCTTTGCCCTGATTTCCGTGTTCACCGTGACCATGGCCCCGGTGGGGGCGAAACTGGCGCACAGTCTGGATGCGGTTTTGCTCAAGCGCTTGTTTGCCGTGTTGCTGGCGCTGGTGGCGGCGCGGATGTTGTGGAAGGCGCTGGGGCTCTAGGCGTCAGACGAAGACATTGACGATCCGCTCGATCGCCCAATAGGCACCTGTGATGCCGATGGCATAGGCCGCGACGATGCGGGCTGGTGACAGTGGCAGGCGGGCGAGACGCGTAGCGAGAACCACCAGCAGCAGGACTGCGCCGACAAAGGCGACCTGGCCGGCTTCGACGCCGAGATTGAACAGCAGCAGAGCCAGCACTTCGGCGCCTTTGGGCAAGCCGATTTCGGCGAGCGCGCCGGCAAATCCGAACCCGTGGACCAGGCCGAAGCCGAAGGCGATGAGCCAGGGCTTGCGCTGGCTGAGGGTCTCGCGGCCCCGGCTGCGATAGATGGTTTCGGCGCCGAGCAGCGCAATGCTCATGGCGATGACGATCTCGACCGGCGGGCCGGGCAGGGTGATGCCCCCGAGCGACGCGGCGGCCAGGGTGAGCGAGTGGGCGAGGGTGAAGGCGGTGACGGTGGCAAGCAGCTGGCGGGGCCGGACGAGCAGGATGAGGCCGAGCACGAAGAGCAGGTGGTCGAACCCAAACAGGATATGTTCCACGCCGATGCGGAAATAGGTCGCCGTCGGGGCGCCTGTGGGCGAGGACAGATCAAGCTGCAGCGCGCCCGGGCGGAGGACGGCGGAGAGATCGTCGCCGGCAAGGCGGTCAACGCGGACGAAGGCATCCGTGAGCGTGCGCTCCAGTCCGGCGATTTCGATCTGGCCAGTAGAGAGATCGCAATGCATCTCCCAGCGCTGGACCAGTGTGCCGCCAGCGGCATCGGCGCGTTCGCGTTCGCGCTCGCAGCCTTCGGGAAAGACCGGATCGAGCTTCAGGCGCTTGCCGTCGAGCACGGGTTGTTTCCAGGTGACGGCGTAGGTGCCGGGGGCCGTTTCGGTGACTTCCAGATAGGCGGGCCGGACTTCATGCGCACTGGCGGGCAGGGCGATGCAGAACAGGGCCAGGAGCGCGAGGAGGATCCGTCTCATTCGGCGCCTTCAATGCGAACCTTGTAGCGCTTGATGATGTTCGCGATGGCCGTCTCGTTGGCGGTGCGCAGGGCGTCGTCGCGCCAGTTTGTCTCGACTTGCGAACGGACCTCTTCAAAAGGACGCAGGCTGCCTTCGTCCTTTGCGATCAGGTGCACCAGATGCTGCCCGAGGGCGGACCTGACCGGACCTTGCCACGTGTCACCCGCGTCCAGTGAGAACAGTGCGGTCGCGAAATCCGGCCCGAACAGGCGAACGGTTTCGCGAAACGGGAGATCGCCATAGGCGCGCTGGAGAATGAAGGGGTCGCCCAGGGTGTGCCAGTCGGGTGGCGAGGGGGCGTTGAGGGTTTCGAGTAGGGAGGTTGCGTCCGCAACCGTCCGGTCCGTGCTCAGGAAGACATGCTCGAACGTGACGCTGGGCGGGGCGGTGTAGGCGTCCTTGTGGGCGCCGTACCAGGCGCGGAGCGTTGTCTCGTCGGGGGCGGGCGTGTCGGCGAGATCGGAGACCATGAAGCTCATCTTCTGGGCAAGGCGACGTTCGATGATCGTGTCGCCCGCGTCGAGGCCGAGGCGGCGGGCCTCGCGCGACAGGGCTTCATCGCGGATCTGGTCAGAGACCATCGCCGCCATGTCTTCCGGTGAGGGCAGCGCGCCGGATTCCGAGGCATACAGGGCGGCCATGCGCTGCATGTCTTCCTGGGTCACGATGATGGTGCCGTTCCGGGCAGCGACGTGCGCCGTCCACGCCGCATGGCCCGCAAATACGAGCAATGCGACGATGACGAAATGGACGAGCGGCTCGCGTAGAAGCTGTCGCATCTAGGCGGGTGGAATGTACCAGATCGGCGACGTATAGGCGCGTTCCTGGATTGTCGTAGGCAGGTCCGGATTAGGCGGTGTGCCGTTGCGGTTGGCCTCCCATGTCGACCAGCGGCAGGTCGGGTTTTCAAGCACACGGACATAATAGGTGGCACGCTGGCCGGGCACGAAGTCCGGGTCGGTCCAGAGGGCTTTCAGTTCGCCGGCGCCCGTGCCGTCTGTCGTGGTGCAGGTCGCGATGTCGACACTGGCCCCATTGTCCGGGCAGCGATGATTGGCATCAGGCGATGCGCCACCGGAACAGGCCGCGTCATAGACGGCTTCGCCGCTGCTCGTGACCTTGACCACCTGCACACGCTGGAGCGGCGCCGAATTCGCGTCCTGGATCGCCCAGGCAATGAAGCTGGGTGACTCGCCCGCGCCGACAAGGTCGCCGCCCATCGGCACGCCGCCGGCATAGGCCTTTTTGGCAAGGTCGGTGGCATCGAGCATGTCGGGCGTATAGCCGAAGCCGCCGAAGAAGCGGACCTTCATGCGCGGGCCGGTCGTGGCGAAGGTTTCCTTGCGGCGGAAGGCGTCGAAGATGGCGTCGCGGGTGTTTTCCTCAGCCCAGACGCCGGTTAGGCCCGACGCCGACCAGCGCGAGAACCAGTGCTTCGCGTTCTGTGTGGTCTGATTGTCGGGTTGATCCGCCCAGTCTGTGATGCCGGGCATGGGTACCGAACCGCGCTGGAATGGCAGACCGTCGACGATGCCGATTTTCGACCAATAATCATTCTCCGCATAGGCGCCACCGGCGACATGGCTGTCAGAGGCGGCCGTCATGCCGAAACGGAAGGGGTCGAAGCCCTGCTCTTCCTGGAATTTGAGACCGTTCCGGTAGGCTTCGCGGACATAGGAGCCGCTGGTTTTCGAGACGACATTGCTGGCGAGCAATTCATCATAGATCTCGAAATTGGCCCATTCGTCATTGGGGGACAGGTCGGGGTGGGTTTCGGATGTGCCCTTGACTTGCGTGACCTCGACGAGCGGTTCGTTGCGATTGCGCTGGTCGGCATAGGCGGCATCAAGCGGGTCGCCATTATAGGTTTCGAGCCGGAACATCTGGCCGTCGGACACATTCGAATTGTGCGGGATGGCGATCGACTCGCGGCCATCGGCGCGCTGCGCATCCATCCAGTCCCAGAGGTCTTCAGGATTAGTGGAATCAAGGGTTGAAAAGGCGCGGTCGGGCGCTTCGCCGCGGAAGAAGACATTGCGGTGCAGGTTGCCGCCGCCAAAGCCGCCATTTTCATCCGGTGTCGTGACCGATGTGAACTCATAAGCCGAGAACGTCGTGAAGACGCCGGGCTCATTATACTTTTCGGCCGCCGCAATATTCTGCCCCCAGACCGAATTGATCAGCGGTTCGTCATACATCTCCTCAATCTTGTCGCCTGAACGGACGGAGGCACCGACGCCCTGGAAGGCCGCCTGGATCTTGGCGGGATCGGTCGAGAACATGTCCTTGGCGCGCGGCAGTTCGGCAAGCGGCGAGTCCTTGGAATCCATCGCGGGAAGAATGCCGAGATATTCGGCGTGGTCGGTGACGGTGTAGAAGTCGAGCGGGCCACCGGCGATGGTCATGTCGAAACCGGACGGGTGCTTGATCGTCTCGCCTTTAGCGAAGCGATAGGCATCGTCCGCGGTGCGGCGGACGTTGAAGATGTAGGCATCGAAACTGTTGCGCGTGTGGATATGCATGTCGCCGAAATAGGCGTTGCGCTCTGCGCTGTATCCGGGGGTCGCGCCGTCCGGGGCCGTGCTTTCCGGCGTTGCGACGGCCGCCTCTTCAGGCTTGTTGCCGCTGCACGCGACGAGTGCGAGCGCCGTGGTGGCGAGCGTCAGTGTTTTCCACATTGTAAAAGTCCTCCCGTGGGCACTCTAATGGCACCATGTGTGCCATATGTTCAGGGAATGCTGCAGAAGTCCAGATTTACGGAGGGGAAATTTTCAACCCTGCCAGAAACGGCGCGTCAGCACGACGAAGACCGAAATGAACTCGAGCCGGCCCAGCAACATGGCTATGGCGCAAATCCATTTGGCGGCATCGGGCAGGGTCTGGAATGTGCCGGATGGCCCAATGACCGGGCCGAGGCCGGGACCGACATTCGACACGCTCGTCGCCGCACCGGAAATGGCGGATATCGCGTCGAGCCCGCAAAGGGACAGAAGCGCGGCGGCGACGAGGAATGTCGCGAGATAGAGGAAGACGAAGACCATGACGGATTGCAGGGTTTCTTCGTCGACCACTTTTCCACCATAGCGGATGGGCGTCCTGCGGTGGGGCATCGTCATGCGGTGAGAATAAGCGACAATGGCCTTGGCGGAAATTTCGAGGCGGAACATCTTGAGACCGCAAGCAGCGGAACCCGCACAGCCGCCAACAAAAGTTGCGACCAGGAAGATCGCCATCACCGGTTCGCCCCATGTGTCGTAGGGGGCCGAGGCATATCCCGTGCCTGTCATTATCGAGATGATATTGAACAGCGCGTCCTTGAACGCGTGTGCTGCGGTCTCGAAGATACGCGGATCGACGACGATCTCATGATAGGCGACGATCACCAGTGAGAGTACGAGAGCGATCAACAGGTAGACGCGCGGCTGGGGGTCCTTGATCATCGGCATGATCCGCCCCTGGAGAAGCATCATGGCCAGCAGGCTCTGCGGTAGCCCGGCAATGAACATGAACCCGGTCGCGACATAGGGCGCATTGGTGTCGTTGAAATAGCCGAATGACAGGTCGTGGGTGGAATAGCCGCCCGCCGACATCGTGGTCATGGAATGGGCGATGGCGTCGAACCAGTTCATGCCAGCGAGGGAATAGCAAAGGGCGCACAGCATCGAGATCAACAGGTAGGTGAAGCCGAGATAGGCCGCGATGTCGGTGATACGTGGCAGGAACTTGCCGGAAATGTCCGAGCTTTCGAGTTCAAACAGCTGCATCCCGCCGACCCGGAGCTGGGGCAGGATGGCGATGGCCGTCACGATAATGCCGATGCCGCCGAACCATTGCAGGATGGCGCGCCAGAGCAGCAGGCCGCGCGGCATGTCGTCGAGGCCGGTGAGGACGGTTGCGCCTGTTGTGGTGAGACCTGAGATGCATTCGAAGAACGCGTCCGTAAGGCTCATGCCCGACGCGATGAACGGGATGGCCGCAACGGCCGGCAGGAACACCCAGACGAGGACAGTCAGCAGGAAGGCCTCGCGCTGGCCCGTGCGCTGGTCGCCGCCGCGCGCCAGGACCCAGAGGCAGGTGCCGATGAAAATGGAGCCGAATGCGGACACGGCAAACACATGCGCTTCCGGACGTCCGTCGGCCAAATCCATCAATGCACATGGAATCATCGCCGCGCCGAGCAGGATGGTCATGATGCCGATGGCAAGGATGATAGGTCGAAGCTGCATTTTATGCGCGGAGGATACGCGTCAATTCCTGAGAAGGAGTCAATTTTCTGAAGGTTAACAAGTGGTTTCCAGCAGAGTGGACGGTGTGTGGCAAGGGCGTGCCGGGGGCGTGGGTAGCAATCAGGCAAGGATTGGGCCAGTGGTGCCTGTGTCGCGGCCATTGTGATTGACCCAAGGGAAGCGAGAACCTAAACGCAGCACTTCGTTTCAACTGCAACCAAATGCGATTTCACCCATGTTCGACCATCCCTCCTATGATTCCCATGAAGGCGTGCACCTGTTCCAGGATGCGGCTAGCGGCCTGAAGGCCATAATCGCGATCCATTCGACCGCGCGCGGCCCCGCCGCCGGGGGAACCCGGATGTGGAATTTCACTTCGGGCGAGGCGATGCTCAAGGACGTTCTGCGTCTCAGCCAGGGCATGAGCTACAAGAATGCCATGGCCGACATTCCGCTGGGCGGCGGCAAGGCGGTGATCTGGGGTAATGCCAAGACCGACAAGTCTCCGGCTCTTTTTCGGGCCTTTGGCCGGGCGGTGGAAAGCCTGCAGGGCCGCTATTACACGGCTGAGGATGTCGGTATCGACGTCGCCGACATGGCGATCGTCCGGCAGGAGACGGCCTATGTCGCCGGGCTCGACCAGGGCGAAGCGGCGAGTGGCGACCCGTCGCCGGTCACGGCGCGCGGCGTGTTCCTGGGCATTGTCGAGACGGCGAAGCGCGCGCTCGGAAGCGGAGACCTGACCGGGCGGACGATTGCCGTGCAGGGTGTCGGGTCGGTTGGCGGCTATATGTGCGACCATCTTGCCGAGGCAGGGGCGAACCTGATCATTACCGATATCGACCAGGCGGCGCTGAAGGCGGTGGCGGACCGGACGGGTGCGCGGATCGTGGCGCCTGACGATATCTACGATGTCGAGGCGGATATTTTTTCCCCCTGCGCACTGGGCGCCGTGGTCAATGAACAGACGCTGGACCGGTTCAAGGTGAAAGCGATTGCGGGCGGCGCGAACAACCAGCTGGTCATGCCGGAAATGGGGGAGCTGTTGCGGCGCAAGGGGATACTCTACGCGCCAGACTATGTGATAAATGGCGGTGGCATCATCAACGTGGCGGCGGAGATCTCTGGCAATTATTCTCGCGAATGGGTCGACGCCAAACTGGCGCGCCTGGTCCAGACGCTGGGCGAAGTGCTGGATGAAGCATTGACCAGCGGCCAGCCGACAAATGCCGTGGCCGACCGGATTGCGCGCGCGCGGATCGCTGCGGCCCTCTAGGGGAATCTGCGTAGTTCGCCGAAACCGGGCCGGGTGGTAGACTGTTCTCAAGTTGAACCAGTCCCGTCACCCGGAGGTACACGTCCCATGTCAGTCGTCGCTGTGTTGCAGGGAAACGAAAAAGAAGATCGCCAGAGCACGCTGGCGGCTCTTGAACTCGCAAGGCGCCTGAACACGCCGGTCACCGGCCTGTTTGCCTTGCCGGACCCGAATGCGGTGTTGATGGTTTCGGCCACGCCGGAAGCGGCGGGCCTGACAGCGAGCACGGCGCAAAGCATTATCGAAATGCAGCTTGCGATGAAGCGCACGGCCGAGACGACGTTTCATGACGTCACCAGCATGGGCGCGCATGGACTCGACTGCGACTTCTTCCATGAGGTCAACACTGTGGAGCGCGCCTGCGCGAATGCGGCAACGCTGGCGCAGGCTGTCGTGTTTCCCCGGTCGGCAGCGAAGAACGGCACGCCGCTATATTTGGCATTCGAGCATGTCATGATGGATGCGCGTCTGCCATTGGTGTTGGCAGGCAGTGACGAATTCAGCGCTGGGCCGGTCATTATAGCCTGGGATGGCAGCAATGGCGCGGCGCGGGCCGTGCGCTTCCACCTTCCGCTGATCCGGGCTCTGGGCGATGTCATCATCGCGCAGGCACCGAAAGACCTTGAGCGCGATGCGGCCCGCCCGGCGGCCGAGCCGGGAACGCTGGAAAGCTGGCTGAAACGACATGGTGTGACGGCAAAAACGGCCGAGATTGACGGTGATGTCGGCAGCGGCTTGCTGGCCCTGGCAAAGGGCAGCGGGGCGTCCATGATCGTCGCCGGCGCATACGGACATTCGCGGCTTGGGGAGCGCCTGTTCGGCGGCACGACGCGGCGGATGCTGGAAGCTGCTCACGCACCGGTGCTCGCGCTGGCACGCTAACGTGTCGACACTCCAATTCACAAAGGAAACCAACATGGCCCTCAGCCGCATTACACTCCAATTGGCACGCAATCCCGGCCTCCCGGGCGGCGACCCGAGCGAAGGCTACACGATGGTGGCCCCGTTGACCGCAGACGGCCATCTGGACGTGGACGCCTGGCGGGCCGCGCGCAAGAATTGCCGCGTCGTGCGCTTTTCCTCCGATGAGTCGGCGCATGCCGACGGCTTGCTGACCCATCGCGGCAATCGCTGGTTCTTCCATTATGACGAGGATGATGAAGGCGATGACGAAGCTGGCTACCGGCTCGGCGACCATGTCTTCAAGGAAGGCGAATACGTGACTGTCACGAGCCATGGTGAAACGCCCTTGACCTACAAGGTGACCGACGTCTCTCTCGTGTGAGTGATTACACGAACAGGAGCTGGGCATGTGCGGACGGTTCTTCAGGCACGAGGTGACTTGGGCGGAATACCATGATGCGCTGGACCTGATTCCGCCAGAGGGCGTCGCGCCTCCCGAGGCGACCTATAATGCCGCGCCGACCACGATCCAGCCGGTGATCCGCCGGGCCGAGCATGCCGGACATGTGGAAATGGCACCGGCGCGGTGGGGCTTGATCCCGTCCTGGTGGACGAAGCCACTGTCGGAGATGAAGTTCTCCACCTTCAACGCGCAGGCGGAGACAGCGGCCGAAAAGCCCGTTTTCCGCGGCGCATTCCGGCACAAGCGCTGCCTTGTTCCCGTATCCGGATTCTATGAATGGGCCGGGGCCAAGGGCACCAAAATCCCTTTTGCGATCGGCCTGCGCAACAGGCGCTGGTTCTGCCTGGCTGGCCTATGGGACTCGGCCCTGATCGATGGATCGGAAATCCAGAGCTTCACCATTCTGACGACCAAGCCGAATGACCTGATGGCGGGACTTCACACGCGAATGCCCGTTATCGTGTCACCGGAAGACTATGCGACATGGCTCGATCCCGCTGCCGGTGACCCGACGCGACTGTTTGAACCGTTTCCGACAGATGCCATGCATGCCTGGCCAGTCGGGCCAGCGGTGGGGAATGTCCGAAACAATTCTCCAGCACTGATCCAGGAAGCCTGACGCGAGAGCCGGCAAGAAAAAAGGCCGGGCGCGCGAGCTGCCCGGCCTCGTTTCCAACACGGATAGCGCCTGGACTAGAAATCCCAGCGCAGTTGGGCACCATAAGTGCGCGGCTCGTTGACGAAGCCGGTCAGGTTGTTGAAGTCGATGGCGCCTGTCAGGGCTTCTTCATCAAGGATGTTGCGGGCGAAAATGGACAGATCATAGCCGGCATCCGACTTGTAGCCGACCTTCAGTCCGCCTTCCCAATAGCCGTCCTGGCCATATTCGAGGCTTTCATAGAGCAGGAAGTTGCTGTCGCCCTTATAGGCCCAGTCGGTGTAGCCGTAGAGCTCCCCGGCCGCGAGCGGGATGGCATAACGGGCTGTGACATTGGCGATCCATTCCGGTGCGTTCGGAAAGGAATTGCCGGAGATGTTGTAGCCGAGCAGGGTCGTGCCATCCGTGTCATACACCGCTGGATCCGTCACTGTGCAGCCACCGCCACAACCGGGCGCCAGCAGGACATCGTCCTTGAACTCGGTCTTGTTGTAGGAAAGGCCCGCCGTCAGGAAGAGGTTCTCGACCGGCGCGGCTTCAATGTCTGCCTCGAAACCATAGCCTTCGCTCTTGTCGGCGTTGAACAGCGCGACCGTGTTGTTGATGCCGCCAACAATGGTCAGCTGTTGGTCGTTGAATTCGTAGAAGAAGACATCGGCGTTGAGGCGAACGCGATTATCGAGCAATTCCGACTTGATGCCTGCCTCGTAGGAAAGAACCGTCTCCGTGTCGGCACTGGAAACCGTGTCGCCGAAGACAAGGCGGCCCTGGGTCGAAGGACCACGGAAGCCTTTGGCGACGCGGGCGTACAGGTTCATGTCGTCCGTTGCCTGATAGGTTGCGGACACATCCCAGCTGACCTGGTCGTCGGATACGCCGCCCGATATCGGGCCGAGCGGCGGAGCGCCGAAGGGGCCAAGCGTCCGTTCTACCACGAAGTCTTTCGACTCGTCGGTCCAGCGGGCGCCGCCGGACACGGTCAGGCGATCCGATATGTCATAGGCGAGCGAGGCGAAAATGCCGGTACTGTCGGTCTGGTTCTGTCGCGTTGCGATGCCGTTGACCGGACGGCCGGGGGCCAGCGTGTCAAAGCTCTTTGATGTGATCGCGACTTTCTCGTCGAACAGGAAAGCGCCAACCTGCGCGCGCAGCGGCCCGCCATCGTCAAAGGCGAAGCGGAGTTCGTTCGTGGTCTGATGCAAGGCATCGACCGCGCCGGAGCTTTCCGATGGGAAGGGAATGAAGCCTGGGCCGTAATTGCCCGCGCCAAGAAAGGCTGCGCCGAAACCGCCGTCAATGTCGCCGCGGCTTTCGATTGAGGCCTGTTCGTTGCCGAAAACATAGGTGGCCGTGATATTGTCGGTGAGGCCCTTCTCCAGACGCAGGGTGACGCCGTGAGCGTCTTGCGTCAGGAAGTTGTCGCCGTCGAAATAGACCGTGTCGCGGTCGAAGTTCGAACCGACACCGTTGGAACCTGCATCGATTATGTTGGCGCGGAACAGGCGTGCGTCGCCTTCGTTCGAACGGCCGTGCACGTTGAGCAGGGCGGAGAAGTCCGTACCGGTCGGCGTGAACAGCAGCTGTGCGCGGCCAGCAATTTCCTCGAAGCCCTCGTAGCGGTCCTTTTCGCCCGTGAAGGCGTTGTCGACATAGGGATCGCGCTGCTGGGAAATACCGGAGAGCCGGACCGCCAGCTCGTCTTTGAAGATGGGAAGATTGACCGCGCCTTCGATCTCGCGCGTGTTGTAATTGCCGTAGGAGCCACGGACATAGCCTTCGAATTCGTGAACTGGCTTGGCCGAGTCAAACTTGATGATGCCACCGGGCGTGTTGCGGCCGAACAGCGTGCCCTGGGGACCGCGCAGGACTTCGATACTGTCGAGGTCGAACACCGGGAAGCCCTTCAGGATGGGACTTTCAAAGGGCACGTCGTCATAGACGAGTGAGACGGGCTGCGACGAATTGAGATCGAAATCGGTGTTGCCGATGCCGCGAATATAGAAGCGCGGGAAGGCGCGGCCGAACGAGCTTTCGGCGATGACGCTGGGCACGCGGGCGGACAGGAACCGCACGTCGGCACCGGAGGATTTCAGCACGTCGAGTTTCTCGCCGGCGACCGTGGTGATCGATATCGGTACGTCCTGGAGATTTTCCTCGATCTTCTGGGCTGTGACGGTGACAGCGGGAAGGCGTGCTTCTGCATCGATCTCCTGCGCGTTTCCGGGAAGCGTGGTGACGACGAAAAAGCTTGAGCCGAGAAGGAGGGCGCGAAGGGCGGGTCTGCGTTGCATGGGGAAATCATCCTGATTTGCATGGGGAACAGCCCGTCTTGTCGCGGGATCTTATGCGCCGGGATGTCTCACGAATCCACAATTCGGGATACGACAGGTGTCACGGTTTCCACCGGATCGTGGACTTCAGTGACAAGATGTTGCTGCGTCGCAACAAAACCGACCTCTCATTTCCTGAAAAAGAGGGGATTCCGGGGCTTTGGTTGTCGGCAGCGCTTCAATTCCAGGGGTTGAAGCGTGTCGTCACTTTTGGAGCAGGCGGCGGCGATTCGGTCTCCGGTTCTTCAGCCTGTCGTGTTTCCATTGTCCGGGCCGGCGCTTCGAACGCCTGTTCCTCCGGCCTGGAGGGCTCCGGCTCAAAGACGGACTCCTGGGGCGGCGCTTCGTTGGCTGCTGCATCCTCGCTGGCTTGAAATGGCGCCTCGGACGCCTCGGCGACCGGCTCAGGATCGGCGGGTATATCGGCGCCCGTATCGAATTCTGACAGGGGCATGTCGTCGGGCAGGTCAATTGTTCCGTCAATGACCATGTGGACGCGGTCTGTTGAAGACGTGTCCGGCGCGCGGGCGGCAGGCTCAGCAGGTGCCAGACCGGCACGGCTGGCAGACCCGAGGCCGAATCCCGATGATATGCCGGACAAGCTGAAGCTGCGCGGCGCTGGCGGCTCGACCGGGGGAGTCTCGGTGGCGTGTGGCGCGGCGTCGGCATCGTCTTCCGGCGTCTCGTCTGTCGAGAATGCGGGTGTGTAAGGGAAAGGCTCGGCTGGCGCCTCAGCTGAGACGGGTGGCTCATCCGTCGCCAAGGCGGGCTCCGGTTCTGCAGCGGCTTCCGGTTCAGGCGGTGGGGTGGTCATGTAGCCGGACAGGTTGCTTGTGCTGGCGCCAAAATAGCCGCCGCCTAGAGCATTCGATGCAGGCTGTTCGACCGGTGGAGCCGGTTCCGGATCAGGGGTGTCTTCCTGCGCCGTGTCAGATCTGCCTGCTTCGATTTCCGGGGCATTTTCATCGACCGGCCACAATGGTTCGTCCGCTGCCTCGGGGGCGGAGGCCGATTCTGTCTCGTCGTCGGGGTCGGCTTCGGGCGTGAATGCCGCGAAATTCACATAGGCGGCATCGTCGATATCGGCCGCGGCTTCAGGTTCGTCGGCGTCGTCGGTCGCGTCCGGATCCGGTTCGACGTCAGGAGTTGTGTCTGAAACGCTTTCCGGCGTGGGCTCTGGTTCAGGGGTCAGATCGGCTTCCGATCTTCCGCTATTGAGCTGGTCGGCCATGCTGGCGACGGCGCGGGCCATGTCATTCTGTCCCTCGACCTCCGGATAGGCCTCGGGGAGAGAATCGGTGTCGTCGCCCGGGTCCTCGATCAGTTCGGCAGGGTCCAGTGCGATCTCGGGCTCTGCTGCCGGCTCAGCGTCTATGGTTTCGAGACCCTTGAGGACGGAGTGGATTGCTTTTTCGGTGCCGCGGGCATGCCGGTGCGCTTCGCGATAAAGGTCGGCCACGAAACTGCCATAGGGACGTCCGGCGGCATCCATGTCGTCGGAAAACTCCTCCGGCGTGCAGGATTCGATGACCTTGCCGAGCGCATCCGTCAGCAGGACGGAATGTGGTTCCGGCGTCAGGACGACCCTGTAACCCTCGGTATCATGGGTGATCGTGCCGTTTTCGCCCTCTGACCAGGCAACCCGCTGCTTGCGGGTCATTTCACTCAGCTTGTCGATCAACCGTTTTGTCGAAGGATGCAGCATGAAGTCTCGCCTTTCCCAATGTGTTCTGGGCCAGTCTACCCAATAACGGCTGAGAGGCGAACATTCAAACTTTGGTTCCGTCGATCTGCGTGAAATGGCATTTAATCATGCAGATAGCGGCGCACGCGTTGCGATCGCAGGCAGCGGCTTATTTGTTCGCGGTCGCTGGCTGCGGGATGAATTTCATCTCCAGCAGAACGGCTTCTTCCTGGTATTCCGGAGATGCGTCATCAAGCTTGCCGTCAAAGTCGCCGCCGGCCCCAAAGGCACGGATGAAGCGCGGCGATTCGGCATTGCCGGGGCAAATGAAGAGCGAGTCGATCGGTCCGGGCTGCAGGGTGCAGCGGGCGCGCGCCTCCGGGGTCAGGTCCTTGAGCTTCATCTTGCCAACGGTGCCGCCATGTGGGCCGGTAACAGCCGGGTTGCGGGTCACGACCGCCCCGACATTGCCGAGTGTCCAGTCAGGCTCGACCACGTAGACGAGCCGGCTTGGCTCATTTGGCGTCGCAATCGTCTGGATGAGGAAGACGGGATAGGCCTGGTCACCGGAGAATGCGCGGTCCGTGAGGACTTCGTGACCGGGAAAGGCGGTTTTCATCGCGTCCAGCGTGAACGGTGTCTCGCCTGTCAAGCGCATGGTGCCTTCCGGGCCGATCGTGGCGGGCAGTGGTGTGCCGCCGAATTCCGCTTTGCGCACTTCACCCTTCACCCGGGCGACGTCTTTCAGGAAGTCCTTTACCGGCTCACCCTCGGCCACGGACAGGTCGGTGCGGAAACCGCGGATCACGCCGTCGGGCGATATGAGGATATAGCTGGGTGTCCACGTGATCTTGAGCAGGTCGCGGATGCTGGCATCGGAATCGATCACGGTCGGATAGCTGTGGCCTTCTTCGGTAAAATAGCCTTCGACGGACCCGTACGTGCCGTACATGTCCTCATCGCTTGTGCTTTCGGCATTCTGTGGCACGTGGATGGACAGGAAATAGAGGTCTGGATCCTGTTCTATTGCCGTCGCAAGGGCTGCTGCGTAGGGCGCATCGCGCTTGCTGTCACCACACCAGACACCCCAGACCTGAATCACCATCCAGCGATTGAGGACGGAGGAGTCGAACGCCTGGCCGTCGGCCATCGTGGCGGTGAATTGCGGAAAAGGCTGGCCGAGCAGCGCATATTCCAGAGGGCGCTCATGCTCGTCGTGTGGCACGCCGTCTGCCCCGGAGCCGTCCATCGTGGAGGGCGGCGGGTTCGCAGTGATCATGCTGACCGCATCCTTCGAAGTGCCGGCCTGCCCGTTGGGGGTGTTGTCCGCCGAACACGCTGCGAGCACGAGTGCCAAGGCGCCAAGAGAGAGTGTTCGAATCATGGAGCAGGCCATCCTTTGCAAAGACATTGAGCTGATCCCGCACAAGCGGTGCGCGTCCTCCCCATACACTAGTCTGGGTCGTGAGGCGGGCACAAGCCACAGCCATGCTGGAGCGAATCAACTTCAATCTTTGGTGGCAATCGTATGAAAGGACTGGATTTTTCGACGGCGCGCCCCGTCGGAGATTTTGCGCCGCGACACTGCAAAACATGGACGCGATTTGGTCGGCGGCATGCTGCAGTGCATCAATTCCGGTCAATTGTCACAATTAAATTCATGTGACTTCGGTTTGAGTTCAACATGGCACCACGTGGAACAATCCTGACTGAACCGTTGCAGACGTTCAGATCAGGAGACCACTCGATGCTATTTTTTCACATACGAAAGGGGAGGCACGCTTCGCTTGCCGCGTGCGCCTTGCTGGGAAGTGCCAGCCTTGTGTTGCCTGCGATTGCTCAGGAGACGGATGAAGACGACGAGGCGCGGTTTGAGACCGTTGTCGTGCAAGGTCGCCGCACATCACAAACTGACATAGCCATCGGGCAGGACCAGGCATCGAATACCGTGGCTGTCACGCGCGAAGAGTTGTTGTCAGCACCAGCAGGAATTTCAGGCCTGAAAATGCTTGAATCCCTCCCCGGGTTCAACGTGCAGACAGATGGTGCGCTTGGTCTCTATGAGTTCGGAAATTCTGTAACCGTGCGGGCATTCAACCTGCAACAGATCGGCTTTGTTCTTGATGGTGTGCCGATGGGACGCTCGGATGCCTTCGGTGGCAGCCCGATCTTCCGCTATGTGGACAATGAAAACCTCGGATCGGTGGTTGCTTCGCCCGGTGCTGGCGATGTGTCGCTTCCCAGCTATGCTTCGCTCGGCCCGATTGTTTCGTACAATACTGTTATGCCTTCGGACGAAGCTGGCGGCATCCTGTCCTTTACGCTTGGCGATGATGATCTTCAGCGCTCGTTCGTTAAACTTGAAACCGGCGACATCAATGGCTTCTCAGCTTATCTCAGCCGTTCCAAGACGGACAGCAACCTATGGCGCGGGCCAGGCACGATCGACCGGGAGCATATTGAAGCCAAGGCCCGCTACGAATTCGATTCGGATACCTTTATCCAGGCCAGTTATGTTTCGAACGATTTCTTCGACTATGACTCGCCATCAAACTCTCGGGCCGGATTTGAAGCATCAGGAACCGACGCCGGCTACGCTGAAACCTTGCCAGCAGGCTGTATTTCGCCTGTCAGCGTTGATTTCAACAATGACGGCGTGATCGACGGCAGTGACTATGTTCCTCTGCTCACGGGTGGCGGTTGCACGGGTTACTACCAAGACCGCGTGAATATCCGGCAGGACAGCCTCTATGCGCTGAACTTCGAGTCGGACCTGTTCGAAGGCTTGAGCACCAAAGCAACAGCCTATTACGAAGACAAGGATGGTTTCGGTGTTTCGCCGGATGGTTTCGGCAATACCGAAGGCCGTTATCTGGACCAGGTCGAAGTTGGTTTGCCGGTCACCTATCCGCGGGGCGTCCAATACGGCTTCTCCGGTGTTGGCGGGACCCGTAAGGGCGCCGTGCTGGGATTTGAGTGGGAACTGGCCAATCATACGGTTGAATTTGGCGGCTGGTATGAAGACGAGGATTATCACCGTACCCAGACCCGTTACAATAATGCCGATGGCAGCACGGATGGAGCAGTGCTCTTCGATGAGGTTGCCTATTTCCGCCGGGACTACACGTCGGTGCGGGAGACGATGCAGTACTATCTCAAAGATACGATCAGCCTGATGGATGATCGGCTGAACGTCGAGCTTGGCCTCAAGCTGCTGGACATCGACTACTCGCTGGATGGTTATCGTGACTTCAATGACTACGCCATACGAGTGGGCGATCCGGGCGGGAGCGACACGCTACCAGGCTACGGTCCGCAAAGCATTTCCGCGAATTATTCGAGCGACGCCATGCCGAATATTGGTGCAGTATACAACCTGAGCGATACCGATCAGATCTTTGCGTCCTTCTCGAAAAACTATGCCCTGCCACGTGGTGCGGACGACATTTTCTCGACGGCGACGAGCTTTGACGCTCCGGCACCTGACGCTGAAGAGTCGACGAATTACGAGATTGGTTTCCGGACCAACCGTCCGACCTTCAACGGCGCGATTGCGGCCTTTTATACGGCTTTCGACAATCGCCTCGTATCGGGCAATGTGATCAACCCGGCCACGTTGCAGCCTGAAGGGTTCTCGGTAAATGCCGGGTCGACCACAGCTTATGGTGTTGAACTGTCGGGGGTATGGCAGCCGGAAATATTCGACCGCAAGCTCTATGGCGACGTCAACCTGACATACAATAATGCGACCAATGACGATGCTTTTCTCGGCAACCCGGCAGGCAGTCTTCTGGCTGACAGCCCGGAATGGATATTCAGTGGTGGTGTGACCTATGAGCCGACGGAATGGCTCGTGGCCAACCTTTCGACCAAATATACAGGTGAGCGCTATGCCGACTTCCAGGAGGCGGCAACCAGTCCGGGGAACAAGATGGAAGGTTACTTCCTCTGGAGTGCCTATGTTGATCTGGGTGGCGCGAACAATTTCGGCCTGCCCGAAAATGTCGACTTGCGCCTGAACGTCGACAATATCTTTGACGAAGACACGTTGGCTTTCACGTTCACGACAACTGGATCAGGAAACGCCTTCTTCCGTCCGCTCAATCCGCGGACAGTTCAGGCGACGCTGACGGTGAATTTCTAGGTTTCAGTTTTCTCACGCCCAAAAAAGCCCCCGACCATCTCGTCGGGGGCTTTTTCAATGCCTAAAAATCGGCTTGCAGGCGGAGGGTGAAGCCAGTGACCGTGTCGCTGGACTGGCTGGCGAGGACAGCGGTGGCGAAGGCCGGGTCGAGTCCGGAGGTGGTGGCGCCGAGGCTGGCATCCGACTGGAACAGGCTGAGCCCAACGCGGGTTTTCGAGGTCGGATACCAGGACAGGCCGAGCAGGGCCGTGTCGAGCGATCCGCCGTCGATGCCGGAATCGCTGAGATCGAGTGTGTCGAAGCGGGCAGACACGGCGAGGGCGCCATAGCCGCCTTCGGTGACTGGGTTATCGACCTTCGGGCGGTCGAACTTACCGTCCTTGTAGGTGCGCCGTCCGCCGAAGACATAGCCGGCCTCTATCGAGCCGCCGCCAAAGGTCGCGCTGCCGCCTACCGTCAGGTCGGACGAAAGGATGCCATATTCCGAGCTGATCCAGAGCGGACCGCGCAGGACGGCGCCTTCAAGGCCGAGCAGCGTGTCGGACTCGCTGACGGATCCGGTCGAGACGATACGGCCCGGAATGTGGGCGAACGGGCGCTGGCGATAGCGCAGGTTCGACTGGTCGTCGCCTTTCTCGCGGTAGCGGACCGAGGTGCCGAGATGGACAGTCATGTCCTCGGTCTGAACCGGTGTGAACGTTCCGCGTGCCGCAAGGGCCATGCCTTCCTGCAAAGGGGTATCGTTCAGGCTGCCTCCGAAGGCGCCTGCCATGAAGGTCCAGTTCGCGCCCTTGGTATGGGCGGCCACGCCGAAGCGGCGGTCTAACTCGAAGGCATCGGTGAAGGCGGCGCGTTCAGCGAATGTGATGAAGCGACCGGACGTCTGCTCTTCCAGGGAGTTGGGTGTCTTGAACTGGCCGACGCGGATCTTCCATTGGGTGCCAGCGGGTGAATAGTCCAGATAGGCGTCGGTTGCGGCGATGTCGCCGGCCTCGTCTGTTTCAAGTTCAACCTTGAAGGCGACGCGGCCGGTCTTGCCGGAGAGCGCGAGGCGTGCACTGCGCAATTCGGTCTCGTCGATATCCAGCGCCGCCGTGTCGGCTTCTGCCTGCGTATAGTCATACAGGATGCGACCCGAGAGTTTCAGGTCCAGAGGATTGTCCGCCATGGCGGGCAAGACCGGACAGGCGGTGATGATCGCAATCGCCGAGGCCGCGCTGAATAATTTGAACTTGCCCATTCCGAATCTCCATTTGGATACTGGACGTGGGCTTTAGGGATGTTTTGTGTCGATCACGTCTCTTTTTTATGACGCTTTCGTAAAAGAGTCACAGAAGTGCACGAAACGTGTCGTTCTGATCTGCGCATAAAAAACGCCCCGGCCATCAAGACCGGGGCGTTCTGGAATGTTCGCGAGGCGTAAGAGGCCTAGCTGTAGATTTCGAACAGGCCTGCTGCGCCCATGCCGCCACCGATACACATGGTGACAACGCCCCACTTGGCGCCGCGGCGCTTGCCTTCCATCAGGATGGAACCTGTGCAGCGTGCGCCGGTCATGCCGAACGGGTGACCGATCGAGATCGAGCCGCCATTGACGTTGTACTTCTCAGGGTCGATGCCGAGACGGTCGCGGCTGTAGAGGCACTGCGATGCGAAGGCTTCATTGAGTTCCCAGAGGTCGATATCGTCAACCGTCAGGCCGTGGCGTTCGAGCAGGCGCGGCACAGCGAAGACAGGGCCGATACCCATTTCGTCCGGATCGCAACCGGCAACGTTGAAGCCGGCGAAACGGCCGAGTGGCGTAAGGCCGCGCTTGGCGGCTTCCTTGGCTTCCATGACGACCACGGCTGCGGCGCCGTCGGAGAGTTGCGAAGCGTTACCGGCGGTGACGTACTTGCCTTCCTTGACGACCATGCCGCCGGAGAAGACAGGCTTCAGGCCGGCGAGGGTTTCATAGGTCGTGCCGGGGCGGTTGCACTCGTCCTTGTCGACGACGACGTCCTGGAATGTCTCTTCGCCGGTTTCCTTGTTGACGAGTTTCATCCGCGTTTTCAGCGGCGAAATCTCCTCGGCCATGTAGCCTTTCTTCTGGAATTCGGCCGTGCGGCGCTGGCTCTCGGCAGAGTAGCGATCCTGGTCTTCGCGCGACACGCCGTAGCGGTCGGCGACGATTTCGGCCGTTTCGATCATGCTCATCCAGATCGCAGGCCATTTCTTCATCAGCTCTTCTTCGGTGTAGCGGTGCAGGTTCATGTGACCTGAACGCGACACGAGAGAGAGGCTCTCGACGCCGCCACCGATCGTGACAGCTGCGCCTTCATTGATGATCGTGTGCGAGGCATTGGCGATGGCCTGCAGGCCCGACGAACAGAAACGGTTGATCGTGGCGCCGGACGTGGTGGACGGGCAGCCGGCCCAGAGCGCGGCATTGCGCGCAACATTGTGGCCGGTGGCACCTTCTGGCTGGGCCGTGCCGAGGAATACATCTTCGACAGCTGCCGCTTCGACGCCGCCGCGCTCGAGCGCGCTCTTGATGGCGTGGCCGGCCATCGTGATTCCGTGAGTGTCGTTGAACGAGCCACGGCCGGTTTTGGCCATGCCTGTCCGGGCATAAGAAACGATTACTGCTTCACGCATGATGTAGTCCTCCAGAGTTTTTGCAGAGATATTCGGATGTTGCGGCGCACACTAACGGGCTGGTGCGCGCGGCGCCAGCCTTCCCTTAACGTCAGCGTCAGGAAACCGCAGCGTCAGGCAGGTGTTTTCGCCTTTGGCGCACTGTCGCGAACGGATTCATCGACATATGTCTCGAACTTGGCAAAGTTTGCCACGAACATGTCGGCGAGTTTCGCAGCCTGACGGTCATAGGCGACCGGATCGGCCCAGGTCGAGCGTGGATCGAGGATTTTCGCGTCGACGCCGGGCAGGGCGGTTGGCACCATGAAGCCGAAAGTTTCATCCTTGCGGAACGTCGCCTTGTTGAGCGACCCGTCGAGGGCGGCGTTGAGCAGGGCGCGCGTCGCCTTGATGGGCATGCGGTTGCCTTGTCCATAGGGGCCGCCGGTCCAGCCGGTCGAAACCAGCCAGCAATCGACATCGTATTTACCAATAAGGTCGCGCAACAGGTTTCCGTACTCGGACGGATGGCGCGGCATGAACGGTCCGCCAAAGCAGGTGGAGAATGTGGCGGTCGGTTCCGTGACACCCTTCTCGGTGCCGGCGACCTTGGCGGTATAGCCGGACAGGAAGTGGTACATGGCCTGTGCGGGCGTGAGTTTGGCGATGGGGGGCATCACGCCGAAGGCATCGGCGGTGAGCATGACCAGGTTTTTCGGCTGGCCACAGCGGCCGGATTCCGACGCGTTCGGGATCGCCGAGATCGGATAGGCGCCGCGGGAGTTCTCGGCGAGCGTACCATCGTCGAGGTCAAGGTCACGTGTGACCGGATCCATCACGACATTTTCGAGGACGGTGCCCCATTGTTTCGTGGTCGCAAAGATTTCGGGCTCTGCTTCCGCCGAGAGCTTGATCATCTTGGCGTAGCAGCCGCCTTCGAAATTGAAGAGGCCGTTTTCCGACCAGCCATGCTCGTCGTCGCCGATCAGGATGCGGCTGGCATCGGCCGACAGGGTTGTCTTGCCGGTGCCCGAGAGGCCGAAGAATATCGCCGCGTCATCTTTCTTGGATGTGTTCACCGAGCAGTGCATCGGCATGACGCCCTTGACAGGCAGGTAATAGTTGAGCGCGGTGAAGACCGATTTCTTGGTCTCGCCAGCATAGGACGTGCCACCGATCAGGACCATGCGCTTGGCGAAGTTCACGGCGATGACGGTTTCCGACCGCGTTCCGTGACGGGCGGGGTCGGCGCGGAAGCTCGGGCAGTTGATGATGGTGAATTCGGATTTGAAATTCGTGTATTCCGCATCCGTTGGTATGCGGAGGAGGTGGCGAATGAACAGCGAGTGCCAGGCCAATTCATTGACGACAGTGACAGGCAGCCGGTGGTCTGGGTCGGCGCCGCCGAAGAGTTCCTGGACGAAGAGGTCCTGGTCCGCGAGATGCGTTGTGAAGTCTGCAAGCAGCGCGTCGAAATGCGCCGGCGTCATGGCGGCATTATTGTCCCACCAGACCGTATTCTCGGTCGTTGCATCGCGGACGGTGAACTTGTCCTTGGCGGAGCGGCCCGTGTGCTGTCCGGTTTCGACCACGAGTGCGCCGCCGTTTGCAACGCGGGATTCCCCATTTGCAACAGATGTTTCGTACAGGCGAGGTTCTTTCCAGTTTTTCCGGATGGATTTCGGGCGCACGCCCAATTCGGCAAGAATGGCTACGGTATCGCTCATGGTTTCCTCGGAATTTTGTTCGGCGCTCTGGCGAATTAGATTGAGCCACTAAATGGCACGGACCGGAAATTTGCAACATTCATGCCCATGACATGGACAGTTTGAAACAGTTTTAGCGCTAACATGCCGAAGTCCGGATGGAATTGCCTGTCGCGGTCACCCGGATGATGGCTTGCCACGCAGCCGATCCAGCACCGCATCGCGCCATGATTCAGGCAGCACGTACACTATCCACGCGCCCACCTCATAGTGTGCGCGTTTCCAGATATCGACTGGATTCAGGCTGGCTTTCGCGCAGGCTGTGCGCGCCTTCGGGCCGGCATGGGTGACGGATTGATAGATGATCTTCGCGCGCAGCAGGTGCATGCAATTGGAGACGAACACGAGTTGTTCGGCATCGGTCAAACCGGGCTGGCTGGCGAGCGTCTGAAGGCCGGAAATCGTGTCGCGCGAGGAGACGTCTGCCGTGATCCGGGCGCCATAGCCAGAGCGGCGGATGGCGGTGAGCGCCATATCCTGGCTGCCGACGATGCCTTCCTGCGGGCGGTGCCCGCCGACCATTACCAGCCGGTCGACCTTGCCCGCCTCGAGCAGGGCAATTCCTTTGTCGATGCGGGCGTCAGCTTCCCTTGCTGCGTCGGAATAGAATACGACGCCTGCGCCATGCGTGATCTTTCCGGTCTCATCGACAAAACGGGTGAGGCCGAAAAAGACGAGCGTTGCCAGAATGTCCGCAACCAACAGCCGCACCAACAGGAATTGCAGTTTTTTCATGCCGCTTCTTAGCAGGATTCAGGACGTGGGCGAGGGGACAGGTGTAGTTTTGAGTGCGTCGAGCAGGGCGCGCGTGGGGTTGGTGAGAGGAGTGGGCAGGGCGTCCAGGCTGTACCAGCCGAGACCCCCATGCTTCTCAGGCTCCATCAGGCGGGGTGTGCCCGAAACAACGCTTGCGTAAAAAATTGGCGATACCCAATGGCGTCCATCACCGCCGTCCAGAATTTCCGCGATGCAGGCGAGTTCATTGACGGCGATCTCGATTCCCAGTTCTTCGGCGATCTCGCGCCGGGCCGTTTCGCGCGCCGGCTCACCGAAGTCGATCTTGCCGCCCGGCAAGCCCCATGCGCCGGCTTCCGGTTCGGTAAGGCGTTGGATAAGCAATAGCCGGCCTGCGTCATCGAAAATGGCGGCGCCGCATCCTGCCTCGGGAAAGGCTGTCATGCGCGGTCCCCGAGTAGCCAGCGGATCACGTCGACATAGTCGAAGGCCAGCGAAACCAGCAGGACCGCGACCGCCGCGACGATCCATTTTCCAGTCCATGTGTCCGCCACCTGCCAGTTGGAACGGCGTGCGAGCAGGTAGACGACGAGCGGCGTCCAGGCGACGATATGGCCGAGGCCGAGAATGCGGCTGTAGCCAAACAGGCTGTAGAGAAACATTACGCCGCCGGCGCCAATCACAAGGCCAAGCAGGGTCCAGCGTGCCTCGACCCGGACAAAGCTGAACGGGATCGACAAAGCCAGCACCCCGACCAGGACATTGAGCCAGACCTGGATCCATTGCGGCTGGGCGGCGACGTCAGCATTGAATGCGGCAAAGACGTCCAGCATCTCTAAAGCTCCCCGAAGGATTGCAGGGCGGCCAGCGCAATGGGCTCGCCCCATTCCTGAACGAAGTGACCGCCATCGGCGACAATCATCGGTTCGGGGCAGTTGCGGATGGTCTTTCGCAGCTGTTCCATTTGCGGCGGGCCGAGCACCGGGTCCTGCGCGCCGACCGCCATGAAACTGTCACCCGACCACTCATTCGCCCACCAGTGAGCAGCGCGTTTGGAGATGTCGACGCCTTCCATGCCGGGCGCCACCATGACCAGTTCCGGGAAGGTGCGTACGCCTGCCTTGTAGGTCGCGTCCGGGAAAGGCGCGCCATAGGCCGCCGCTTCCGCATCGGACAGGATTGGCGTTCCCCGCTTCATCAGGGCGGCCACGTCCATGTCCGGCTGGCTGCGCACATAGGCTTTCCACTGGTCGAATCCGGTGCCGGGCGACTGGCCTGTGGCAATCGCGGTGTTCATGACGATCAGCCGTTCGAACGTGTCGGGCATGTCCATCGGTATTGTCAGGCCAAGCAGGCCGCCCCAGTCCTGGCAGACCAGTGTGACATTCTTCAGGTCCAGTCGCTTGATCAGTTCCAGCATCATGTTGCGGTGAAAGTTGAACGTGTAGACCGCGTCATCGACCGGTTTGTCCGACCGGCCAAAGCCCAGCCAGTCGGGCGCGATGACCCGGGCGCCGCTGTCGAGAAAGACGGGTATCATCTTGCGGTAGAGATAGGCCCAGGACGGCTCGCCATGCAGGCAGAGATAGGTGCGCACGGCGTCCTGCGGGCCTTCATCGACATAGTGGACCCGCAGGCCTTCATAGCCGGGCAGGTCGTCGACATAATGCGGTTCATAATCGTAGCCGGGCAGGTTATCGAAACGGGAATCCGGTGTGCGTTTGGCGTCGAGGGGCATGGGAAATCCTCTGGTCTGTATTTGAAAGTACCATGCGTTAGGCCGTGGCGAATGCCAACAGGGTGGCAATCGCAATGACGCCCTGATGATGATCGATGAATATGGTAGGATGTTCTTTGAATTGGTTCGAGGCGGACCGGAAACACCCTTTGGAGAGCACCATGGCATACACGATCAACCGGACGATCACAGCGGCGGGCTTCGATGAGGTCGACCAGCGCACGCGCGCTGCCCTCGCGGGCAAGGGGTTCGGTGTGCTGACCGAGATCGACGTCGCGGCGACGATGAAGAAGAAGCTGGATGCCGACATGCCGCCCTACCGGATTCTCGGCGCCTGCAATCCGCAAATGGCGTATCAGGCGATCGGGATGGAGCCGCGCGTCGGGGCGATGCTGCCCTGCAATGTGATCCTGAGACAGGTAGAAGATGGCGTCGAGGTGAGTGCGATCGATCCGGTGGCGTCGATGCAGGCGATCGACAATGATGCACTCAAGCGCGTGGCCGGGGAGGTGCGCGACCTGCTCGCCGAAGCCATTGCTGCGATATGACGAGGAGGCCTGGAATTGGCAAACGTGATCGGCCTGGGAGGGTTGTTCTTTCTGTGTAAGGACGTCGATGCGACGCGCGCTTGGTATACTCGCGTGCTCGGCATCGAGATCGACGATTTCGGGGGTAGCAGCTTCAGCCATGCGAGCGCGGCAGGCATCTTTCCGAAAGCTGCCCAGACCATCTGGGCGCCGTTCAAGGGAGAGAGTGATTATTTCAAGCCTTCAAGCAGCGACTTCATGATGAATCTCATGGTCGACGACCTGCCGGGCGTGCTGGAGCGGGTGAAGGCGGCGGGCGTGGACCTCGAGGGCGAGCCCATGAGCGAAAGCTATGGCCACTTTGCCTGGATCATGGATCCTGACGGTCGGAAAGTGGAGCTTTGGCAGCCGATTGAACCGGAGGCCTGATACCGGTTCCAAAAAAGCGGCCGCCCCGGTTTCCCGTGGCGGCCCGAGGAGAGGCTCTTCAGCGTGAAGAGAGAGAGTTAGCTCTTTGCCGAGGCCTTGCAGGCTTCGATTTGGTCGACAGTCAGTTCGGACTTGTCATTGCGCAGGGCAGTGACGACGCCAACTTCCTTGGCGATCTTCTTGCAGATGCGAACGGAAGCCTTTTTGCGGTCGAGTTCGCCGACGCAGGTCGTGCCTTCGCAGGTCCAGACAACGCTCTCGGCGATGACATGCTTGTCGGCGACAGGGGCGGCCGTTTCGAAAACGAATGTGCCAGCGAGGGCGGGAGCAGCGAGCGCCAGGGCGGCGGCGCCGATAAGGGCGGAACGTAGCATGGGAGGGTGCCTTTCGTTCGGGGTTCATGATGAGCGTGCAACGCGGTGGAGAAAGGGCAAACTCCCCCTTCGCGACAATGACTATCAAACGCTGAATATTTGGTCAAGTGTTCAGAATGCAGAACTGATCAAATTCCCCAAGCGGAAATCGATCGCTGGCGCGGTTGCCCCTACGACACAAATTGCTCCTGCCCGCGCCTGAGTTAGAGTGGATTCAAGAACAGAGGCACACGCCCGGGAGAGAGACATCATGGACTTCAATATTCCGCAGGATATCGCCGATTACCTGGTCGTGCTCGACCAGTTCATCGAGGACACGATCAAGCCGCTTGAACAGCAGGATGATAACATCCGCTTCTTCGACCATCGCCGTGAATGGGCGCGCACCGATTTTGAGAATCAGGGACTGCCGCGCAAGGAATGGGAAGAGTTGCTGGGCAAGGCGAGACGCCTCGCGGATGAAGCAGGACACTTGCGGTATGGCTTGCCGAAGGAATATGGCGGCCAGAACGGATCGAACCTCGCCATGGCGATCATCCGCGAACATCTCGCGCGCAAGGGCCTGGGCCTGCACAATGATTTGCAGAACGAGCATTCCATCGTCGGCAACATGCCGCAGATCCTGATGCTGCGTGACTTTGCCCGCGACGACCAGAAACACCTCGCGACGGCGGCCCTTGAGGGCAAGTTCCGCGCGACGTTCGGCCTGACCGAGCCCAATCACGGCTCCGACGCGACGCATATGGAAACCCGTGCCGTCCGCCACAAGAAAGATGGCAAGGACGGCTGGCTGATCAATGGCGAGAAGATGTGGATCACCGGCATGCACCATGCCACGCACATGATGTGCTTTGTCCGCACCAGCGGCGAAGATGGCGACGCGCGCGGCATTACCTGCCTGCTCGTGCCCGCGGACGATCCGGGCATCGAGATCCTTGAATACATGTGGACGTTCAACATGCCGACCGATCACCCGCGCCTGACCATCAAGGATGTCTGGGTGCCTGAGAGCGCCGTGTTCGGTCCGCCGGAAGGCGGTCTCGCGCTGGCCCAGCACTTCGTGCACGAGAACCGCATTCGCCAGGCTGCCAGCTCGGTTGGCGCGGCGCTCTTCTGCATTGACGAGTCGATCGATTATGCGAACACGCGCGCGCCGTTCGGCAAGAAGCTGTCGACCAACCAGGCCATCCAGTTCCCGATCGTGGAACTGTCGTCGGAAGCGGAAATGCTTCGCCTGCTGATCTTCAAGACGGCGTGGGAAATGGACCAGATGTCGAAGCCGGAAGTCGCGATCAAGCTTTCGGACAAGGTATCGATGTGCAACTACCGGGCAAACCGGCTCTGCTGCAACGCCGCCGACCGCGCGATGCAGATTCATGGCGGGATGGGCTATTCCCGCCACACACCGTTCGAGCATATCTACCGCCACCATCGCCGCTATCGCATCACTGAAGGCTCCGAAGAGATCCAGATGCGCAAGGTTGCCGGGCACCTTTTCGGCTTCATGGGCGCGCAGAAACACGGCCAGCCCCGCGGCGAAAAAGACGCCAAGGGCAAGAGCACGGAACCAACGGATTTTGCGGTTCGGTAGATGCCAAATTGCACCCGGCGGGAGGCAAATCCCCGCCGGGCGGCAAAGGGTTAATTTCACGGTAACTTTCGTGGGGGCAGAGTCGGTGAAAGATTCACCACACTGGAGTTCCCGCCATGTCCCTGCTCGAACGGGTGATCCGTGCGCACCGTTGCACGTCGACACATCACCATATCGCGTTCAATGCGCTTGACCTGATTGGCGCGGATGAGGCGGAAAAGTGGAAGTCGCTGTTCCTGGTGCACCATGAGCACCTGCTGAAGGGGGCCAAGGCACCGGACACGACCTTCAAGGATTTCCGCAATCACGTCCTGCACATTTCCGAGGGCGAGTGGGGCGGCGCGCGTGACAAGGCCACTGAATGGTATGCGACGGCTGTCGACCTGCTTTCGCGCAAGAAGTGGAGCGAGGCCGCTTATGCGCTGGGCGTGCTGAGCCATTACTATGCCGACCCGCTGCAGCCCTTCCACACGGGCCAGACCGAGGAAGAGGGCGCCATCCACCGCGCTGTGGAATGGAGCATCGCCAAGTCGAATGACGAGATCACGGCGCGCATCGAGGCAAATGGTTATCCGGAGATCGACGTTCCGGACGGCGTGGGCTTCGTGTCCGACATGGTGCGGGCCGGCGCCGAGCGGTCGCATCCGCACTACCAGACCTTCATTGATCACTATGATCTCGATGTCGGCGTAAAGGATCCGCAAGCTGGGCTCGACGAGACCATGCTGGAGATTGTCGCCGACCTTGTCGCCTATGCGACGGCGGGCATGGCGACGCTGATGTCGCGTGCCATCGAAGAGGCGGCCGTGGCGCCGCCCAAGGTGAACCTGACGATACAGGGCTATATCGAGACGCTGGATATCCCGCTTCGCAAACTGTCGCGGAAAATCGCGGACGTCGGCGACCGGCGCCAGGTCGCGCGCATGTATGCCGAGTTCCAGAAGACCGGCAAAGTGGTCAAGACGCTGCCCGACGATGACAAGGCGATCCGCAAGCTGCATGCGAAGCAGGTGCTGCGTGTGCCGCTGAAGCAGCTTGATGCGCAGGCGCTTGCGCCGCTTGGCAGCGCGCGGGTGACGCCTGTGGACGAGGCACCCGTGATCAAGAGCGAAAAGCCGGAACCGAAACCGGAGGCGAAGCCGAAACCAGCGCCTGTGCCCGAAGTCAAGGCCGCTGCGAAACCCGAAGCAAAGCCTGCGCCGGTCAGGGAAGCGCCGAAGCCGGAAGCTGCGCCCGTCGCGGAGGCTGAACCTGAAGCAGCACCTGTTGAGTCCATTGGCGGTCGCGGCGCCCTGACGCGGGAATCGCCGATAGTTGACGCCCCCTCGGTTGGCCGCAAGACGGCGCGACGTCTCGGAAAGGCCGGGATCATGAATGTCGGCGACCTGCTGGACTGCGACATTGAAGAGACCGTGCACCTGCTGAACGCCCGCCACATTGATGCCGAGGCGTTGACGGACTGGCAAGACCAGTCACGGCTGATGATGGATGTGCCGGGCCTCAGGGTTCACGATGCGCAGATACTTGTGGGGGCCGGTATCCGGTCTGCGAAAGATCTGGCGAGCGCGTCGGCCCGGGATGTTTTCCTGTCGGCCATGGATTTCCTGACGACGCCGCAGGGCGACCGGGTCCTGTGGGAAGATGCCGAGTTCGAGGAGCAGGAAGTCGAAGGCTGGATCAGCATGGCGCAGGCGAGCGCGGCCTGATCAGAGCCCGCGGGGCGAAAGGCCGGCGGCGCGGTAGATCGCGTCGATTGCCGCCATGTTTCCGACGGCATCCCGCCCGCCCGTCAGCGCGTGTGTGCGTCCTGCGAGCACGTCCAGGACGTGGGCCAGCTGGTGGTCGTACGTGGTCTGGCCGGGGGCGGTAAGGGTGCGGGGCGTCCCGTTTATCGCGATCTTAATGCTGTGGCCGCGATGGGGGTGGATCGGGTTCTTGATCTCGAGCTGGCCCAGCGAGCCCTCGACCCTTATCCACGCATCGAACTTTGTGTCCGGCGCCATTGTCGTATGAATCGACCCGGTCTCGCCGCCCGGAAAGGACAGCTCTGCGGCCATGCTTGTATCGACGCCGGGGCGGTCGCAATGCGCGGTAGCCGAGACGATCTCCGGTTCAGACCCGACCAGCGTGCGCACCCAGTGGACGGGATAGCAGCCAAGGTCCATCAGCGCGCCGCCGCCGACTTCCAGCGTGTGGCGCAGTTCGCCGGGCCGGTACGGGATCGTCACATCGAAGGCGGCGTCGACCCGGCGGATCGTTCCGAGCCGTCCGCTGCGCACGATATCGAAGACGCGCTGGAAAGCCGGGTGGAAGCGATAATGGAACGCTTCGATGAGGACGCGACCGGTTCGCTGGGCGGCGTCGGCCATGCCGGCTGCTTCCGCGGCATTCATCGCGAACGGTTTTTCGCAGAGCACGGCCTTGCCGGCTTCGAGCGCGGCGATGGCGAGGTCGGCGTGGCGGTGAGGCGGCAGGGCATTGTAGATGAGGTCAATGTCCTCACGCGCGACCAGCGCTTCATAGGAATCGGCGATATCCGGAATGGTGTGCTCGGCAGCGTACTCGCGGGCGCGCGCCGTGTCGCGCGCGGCGACCGCAACGACCTCGCAATCGTCGCGCAGCCGGGCCGGGTTGATGAGCGCAGGCAGCGCAATTTTGGCCGCGCCGAGGATTCCGATCCTGATCATTGGAAGTGCCTTGTTTTTGTTCAACCCCATGGCGGTCTGTGGACAGTGCGTAAACGCAAATCACGCTGCTGTTTACCCCGACCTAACAGCGCTTAACGTTAAATCGCAAATCTGGCTGCATGCGATGGCGTGCGGTAACGAATCGGAAAGCATGTGGGAGGTTAATAGGGGTTCCGGAGCCATTAATCCTAGGAGTGCCACGCTAATGCTGAATGTTCTCATTGCGCACATCGCTAAAATCAATGGACTCTCGGAACCTACTGCCAAGACGGCGCTGGGGATTGTGTTGAATTCAGCTGAGCGACAGGCTTCACCCTTCGCACCGGCCATGTTCAAGGCCATTCCCGGCGCTCGGGCACTCGCGGCCCGAACGGGCTCTGAGTTCGGTGCCGCCACCGGCATCATTGCCCGCCTTATCGAGCAGACCCCCGGCGGCAAACGCGTCGTCGCACAGACCATGATCGGATCGCTCCACACGATCGGACTGGACCACAAGGCGATTGGCCACCTGCTGCCCTCGATCTCGGCCTTCATGGAAGAGAAATTCGACATGGCCGGCTTCGGACATTTGGGCGACCTGATCGGCCATGACATGGACGCGGACATCAGCGCGGCCAAAGCGGCCTGACCTGCCCATCCGTCTCATACACAGCAAACAAAGCCGCCTGACAGGGCGGCTTTTTTGATTCCCCCCACGCCTGTCTCACCCTGCTTGCCAGGACCGGGCTCTTTTCATTGACGGCGCGTGTGGTTACAGCGGTGCCAGCTGAATTGAACGAGGATATGAGATGCGAACCGAAACCGGACTGCGCGCCGACGAAGCCCTGGCTCTGGACCTGATGGCCGCCATCCGCGCCGACGCCGAAACGCGCTGTGCCCCGGACAAGGTGGAACTGGTCTCGGTGACGATTGATGTCACCGGCGCGGATGTAACCGGAACGCCGGAATTCAACGCGCGCGTCGACCGCAAGACGCGCACGGTGCTGTTTACCGGCGGCTCAGCCACGTGCGGCGACGAGACCGTAATGACTGCGACAGCCGTTTACCGGATCGCGTCGGCCTAGGCCTACATCGGCGTATCGCGCAGCTTCATCAGGTCCGGGAATTCCGGGTCGCGCTTTTCGGCGCGGGCCGCGAAGGCTTCCTGCATGTGCGGTGGCGGAATCATGCCGGCATTCCACACGCCGATATAGTCGAGCGTGTCGGCCGTGTTGTGGTCGCGCCCGTAATTGATCAGCGTCTTGCAGCCGGTCACCGTCAGCGGGTCCTTGGACGCAATTTCCTTAGCGGTCGCCAGCACATGCGCGATGCATTGCTCATGCGTATCGAAGACGTCATTGACGAGCCCGATTTCCTTGGCCTTGGCGGAATCGATGCGCCGGCCCGTATAGGCCATTTCCTTGACCCAGCCTTCGGGAATGTAGCGCTGCAGGCGCGGGAAGGTGCCGACATCGGCGGTCATTGCGATGTTGGTTTCCATGATGGTGAAAAAGGCATCCTTCGTGCACCAGCGAATGTCGCCTGCGCTGATCATGTCGATCGCGCCGCCGATAACGCCGCCCTGCAGGGCGAAGAGGACCGGCACGCGGGCCTCTTCAAGGGCGTTGAAGCTGGACTGGATCTGGCGGATGTTCGAACGGAAGGCTTCGGCGGCGACATAGCGATCGACCTTGCTTCCGCCCTCGCCCGAGCCGAAGACAGCGAGATCCATGCCTGCCGAGAAGTGCTTGCCGGTCGATGAGATGACGATGCAGCGCGCCCGCGCATTCATGTCGATATCGCGGACAATGGCGGGCAGTTCGTTCCAGAACGCCTTGTTCATCGTATTCATCGCCTCGGGGCGATTCATCTTGATGTGGGCGACCTTGTCTTCGATCGTGACAGCGAAGGCTTCGTATGTTTTCTGCAGCATGGAGCGTCTCCTCGGTTTGACCGAAGTCTAGCACGGGCCAGCGTACAGGCCAGATGTGACGCCGGGGGAAGCCTCAGGCGAGGACGGACTCGGCCTTGTTGGGCCGCATCAACAAGGTCGTGATGGCGTCATCGACGCTGATGTCGCCTTCGATGACGGCGGCCACGGCGGCGCAGATCGGCATGTCGACGCCGTGCTTGGCGGCCAGCTTGCGCAGGACCGGAGCGGTGGCGACGCCTTCGGTGACGCTGTTGCGGGCGGCCATGATGCTGTCGAGGCTCTCGCCGCGCCCCAGGGCGAGGCCGCAGCTCATGTTGCGCGAGGTTTCCGACGAACAGGTGAGCACGAGGTCGCCGAGGCCGGACAGGCCGGCCATGGTTTCGCGCTCGGCGCCGAGGGCGAGCGCAAGGCGGGTCATTTCCGCGCTGCCGCGAGCGATCAGGGCAGCATGGGCCGAGCGGCCGAGTCCCTTGCCAAGCGCGATGCCGCACGCGATGGCGAGCACGTTCTTCACCGCGCCGCCTATTTCTGCGCCAAGCAGGTCGCTGGCGAGATAGGGCCGGAAAGTGGGGGTTGAGATGGCCTGGATGAGTTCGGCACCGATGGCTTCGTCCTTGACCGCGAGTGTCACCGCCGTGGGAAGGCCCTTGGCGACATCAATAGCGAAGCTCGGGCCTGACATGACGGCAGGGCTCGCCTCGGGCAGTTCCTCGGCAAGGACGTCAGTCATGAAGTCGCCGGTAGCGAGTTCGATACCCTTCGAGCAGAGGACCACCGGGGTTCCGGGCTTGATATGGCCCTTCAGCGCAGCCAGCGTGGTGCGTGTATGCTGGGCCGGAGCGACCGCGAACAGGGCGTCCTGATCGTAGAGATCAGACAGGCTGGTCGTGGCGCGCAGGGCAGGTTTCAGCGGTACGCCGGGCAGGAAAACCGTGTTTTCGTGGGCGTTATTGATCGCCTCGGCGACCTCGGGTTCAAGGCACCACAGGATCACGTCCTGCCCGTCGCGGCAGAGCATCTGGGCGATGGCCGTGCCCCAGGCGCCGCCGCCGATTACGCCAATCCTGTGGAAGTGTGTCGTCATGCGCCGACCTTGGGACATGTTGCGATTCCGGGCAAGAGTCCGGAGGCGGTGATCTCAGGCGGGCGGCGCGGCATCAGCATTGAGGTGGACCCGCCTGAAAACCACCATCAGCGCTGCGAGGGCGGCAAAGCCGGCACCGGCAAGGAATGTCGCGCCAGCGCCGACCTGATCCCAGAGCAGGCCAGCGATGACGCTGGCAAAGAGCATCGCGATACCGGTCGCCAGATTGAACAGGCCGAACGCTGAGCCGCGCAGGTGCGCGGGCGCATGATCGGCGACGAGCTTGGCGAGCAGGCCCTGGGTCATCGCCATGTGCAGTCCCCAGAGCGCGGTGCCGACAAAGGCGCCGGTCAAGCCTGGAACATACGCGAGGCTGAGATCTGCCGCGACCAGCGCGAAGAGGCCGAGGACCAAAAGCCTTGGCGCAGGAACCTTGTCCGACACGATACCCGCCGGATAGGCGCCCAGCGAGTAGACGGCATTCATGACCACGAGGACCAGTGGTGCAAGGAGAAGCGGTAGTCCCTCTGCATGCGCTTTGAGGATCAGGAAAGCTTCACTGAATCGGGCAAGCGTGAAGGCGACCCCGATTGCGACCACCGTCCAGAATGCCGGCGAGAGCCGGCGCAGCGCCTTGAGGTCGATCGGCGGCTTTGCCTGGCTGGAACCGGCAGATTCATCGGGCTCGCGGACTCCGAGAAGGACACAGAGGACAGCCAGCATGCCGGGAATGACGGCGACCCAGAACACGGCGCGGATGTTGGAGGCGAAAAGCGCCATGAGCGCAATGGCGAGCAGGGGACCCGAGAAGGCTCCGGCGGTATCCATTGCCTGACGCAGGCCAAATGCGCGCCCACGGATGTCGGCCGGCGTCACATCTGCGATCAGCGCGTCGCGCGGCGCGCCGCGAATGCCTTTGCCGATCCGGTCTGCGAACCGGGCACCGAGCACGATGAAGGGTCCGCCCGCCATGGCGAAGACGGGCTTGGTGAAAGCGCCAAGGCTGTAGCCGAGAAGGATCAGTGGCTTCCGGCGTCCGATCTTGTCGGAGATGTACCCCGAAAAAACCTTGGAGATCGCCGCCGTCGATTCCGCGATGCCGTCGATCAGCCCGACAAAGGCCACGCTGACGCCCAGGGTTCCTGTCAGGAACAGGGGAAGCAGCGAGTGGATCATCTCCGATGAGACGTCCATGAACAGGCTGACCAGGCCGAGCGCCCACACCGTCGGTGGTATGCTGGACCTCTGAGACCCGGCAGAGGTGACAGGGGACTTCATGGCCCGACGCTAACGGGTCCACCCGGCGATCCCAAGCGCAATTGCGCGCCTTTAGAGGAAATCGAAGGTCCCGACCTCGTCTGCGACAGTGATCTTCACCTTGCGTCCGACGGGGCTCACGTCCTCACGCAGCACGGCGAGGGCCGCAGGCGTCGCATTGGCGAGCGCGCGGCGACCATCAGCGAGGCGGGCAAAGATGATGCCTTTTTCCGGACCTGCCTTGCCATGGGTGACAGTGAAGGTTTCCAGCGTGCCGTCGCAGTCGGTGTCACAGAGCGCAACCTGTTCAGTCGGCTTGGCTGCAGGGTCCGTAGGGGTGAATGCTTTCGGCTTCGTGGTCGAATAGACACCGACAGCTTCTTTCGTCATCCAGCCGCCATTGGCGAGCACGAGTCCAAGCGCGCCGGGCGCGGCGCGCAGTGTGCGCACCATCTCTGCGATTCCGTGTAGGGAATAATTGTTTCCGGGGCCTCCGAAAAATGGCAATCCGCCTGTCAGTGTGAAGGCGCGCGTGTCCGTTTTCCAGTCGATGCACATTGCGGCGGTCGACGAGAATACGGCGCAGGGGAAGCAGGAGTAGAGGTCGAAATGCAGGATGTCGCTGCTGGTGACGCCAGCCTGCGACAGCGCGCGATACGTTGCCTGCTCCATCGCCCAGGACCCATCGAGGCGCGGGCGCTCGGAAATGTAGTCATCGCCCGCTTCCCCGCTGCCATGGAGGTAAACGCGATTTTCCTGAGGCACGCCCAGTTCGTCAGCCTTGGATTCGCTCATGATGATGGCGGCAGCGCCCTGGTTCACGGCGTCCTGTGCAATGAACCACTTCAGGAAGGGGTCGGCATATTCATAATTCTCACGCGATGGCGTGGCGAGGAAGTCGATACTGTGTTCGACCGGGAACTGGGAGAACGGGTTTTTCGCAGCGACCGCAGAAAAGGGCTGGAACAGTTCCGCCATGGCGCGCCGGTGCTGGCTGCGGGTGCGGCCTTCGCGGGCCGCAATGGCATTCTCGAACAGGCCGTAAAAATAGGCTGCCGCGATCAGGCCGTGCTTGATCTCGCCACGGCTGAGCAGCATCGGGCCCATGCCCCGGTCCTCGAAGGGGGCCGGGTCGTCATCCGCCCAGTTGATCTCAACGCCATTGCGCCGGGCGCCCTTGGACGCGCGATTGGCCTCCGAGCCGGAAATCAGGGCAATTTCGACGTCGCCGGCATGGATGCGGGCCGCCATCTCGTTGACGAGGGCCTGCGGGCTCTGGCCGCCGACGCTTTCATAGATAAGGCGGGCGGGCTTGGCGCCCAGGTCGCGGGCGAGCGTGCCGGGCAGGTTGGCATTGTGGCCGTGGGGGTGCGCGGCGCGGCCGATGGAATCCTCGAAGATGCGCACGACGGCAATGGTGTCGATGGCGGCGGCAATGTCGCCTGCACCGCAATTGGCCAGAGCGACTTTTGACGCGTCGCGCATCAGCGACAAGGGCGAAGGTGCGCCGTCGGGGCCGGCTGTGCCATCCCACTGGCTGAGGCTCTGTCCGACGCCGACAAGTACCGGCATATCTCCCTTGGCCATGATGATAGCTCCCTGATGCAATCTGTTGTGTCTATTGGGCATAGCGTGCCCTGCGCAGCATTTCGAGACGGTACGTTGGGGAAAGCGCTAGACGGTCTGAGCCGCGCCGGTGAGCGTAAATCCGTGATAATTGTTCGCCACCACGTCATCACATGTCTCCCGGTACAGTCCGAGCCCGCCCGGATAGGGCATGAAGACGCGTGGCTTGCCGGGAATATTGGCGCCGAGATACCAGGAATTGGCCTGTAAATAGAGCGTTTGCGCGGCAAGTTCGTTGACATGCGCGACCCAATCCTGCTCGGCGGCAGGGGTCGGTTCGATGATGCTGAGCTGATGGGTGCCCAGATGGTTGATACAGTCGGCGATCCAGTCGACATGCTGTTCGATAGCCAAAATCATGTTGGCCAGGACTGACGGCGAACCGGGACCCGTGATCATGAACAGGTTCGGAAAGCCTGACACCATCAGTCCGAGATAGGTGAGCGGCCCGTCGGCCCATTTATCCGACAGCCGCAGGCCGTCCCGGCCGCGTATGTCGATCCGGTCGAGAGCGCCGGTCATCGCGTCAAAGCCGATGGCATAGACAATCGCGTCGAGCTCGTAGTCTTGAGCGGTCGTGCGGATACCGGTGGGCGTGATTGCCTGGATCGGCGTGGACCTCAGGTCGACAAGGGCGACATTGTCCTGATTGAAGACCTGGTAGTAACCGGTATCGACGCACATGCGTTTCGCGCCGACCGGGTAGGTCGTCGGTATCAGGCGTTCGGCCACGTCCGGATCGTCGACAATGCTGCGGATCTTGTCTGCGACGAAAGCCGCTGCTTCGTCATTGGCCTGTTTGTCGATATTGACGTCGGCAAACGCTCCAAGCAGGGAGAAGCCGCCGCGGGCCCAGCGATCCTCGAATGCGCGCCTGCGTTCGTCAGGCGACGCGTCGAATGTGAGTGTTTCGCTTGGACTGACCTGCAGGATGCCGGCGCCCGATTTTCTCTGCAGGTCGCGATAGTGTTCGCGATTGGCTTTCCAGTCGGCCGCGACCTCTGGATTGATGGGGCCATTTTGCGCCGGAACACTGAAATTGGGTGTGCGCTGGAAGATGGTGAGTTCGGCGACCTGCGGGGCAATCGTGGTGATTGTCTGGATGCCCGACGAGCCGGTACCGATAACGCCAACCCGCTTGCCGGAAAAGTCGACGCCTTCCTCTGGCCAGATTGCCGTGCTGTAGGTCTCGCCGGTGAAACTGCCGGCGCCGGGAATGTCGGGCTGCTTGGCCGCGGAAAGGCAGCCTGTGGCCATGATGCAGAAGCGTGCGGAGACGGTGTCGCCCGTGTCCGTGGTGACGGTCCAGCGGTCGCGCGTCTCGTCATAGACCGCGCTGGCAACGCGCGTGTCGAACCGGATGTCGCGGCGCAGGTCGAACCGGTCGGCGACATGGTTGACGTATTTCAGGAGTTCCGGCTGCGCGGCATAGCGCTCGGTCCACTCCCATTCGGCTTCGAGTTCGGGTGAGAAGGAATAGGAATATTCCTGGCTTTCGACATCGACCCGGGCGCCGGGATAGCGGTTCCAGAACCATGTCCCGCCCACATCGCTGCCGGCTTCGTAGATGCGCGCCGAGATGCCGATTTCCCGCAACTTGTGCAGCATGTAGAGCCCGGCAAAGCCGGCACCCACGATAATCGCGTCAATCACGTCCGGGGCCTGTCCGGCCTCCTCGACGGGTCTGCTTTTCGGCATAACCAATCCTCCCAAACCAATCGTGCAGGCTCAGGTTAGCACAGGTTTGGGAATTGGAACGGGGTTCCTCAGGGGCAGGGCCGTACGTGTCGCCTAGTCGGCAAGGAAGCCCTTTTCCTGCAGGAAGCCGAGGATTTCCTCGGCGGCTTCCTCGGGTGACTGGCCGACCGTGTTGATCCGCAGTTCCGGATTGAGCGGCGGTTCATACGGGCTGTCGATGCCGGTGAAGTTCTTGATCTCGCCAGCGCGGGCCTTCTTGTAGAGGCCTTTAACATCGCGCTGCTCGGCGACGGCCAGCGGAGTGTCCACATGGATCTCGATGAATTCGCCGTCGGCCATGAGATTGCGCGCCATCTGCCGTTCGTCGCGGAAAGGCGAGATGAAGGAGACCAGCGTGATCAGGCCGGCATCGGTCATCAGGCGGGCGACGTTCGACACCCGGCGAATGTTCTCGACCCGGTCGACATCGGTGAAGCCCAGGTCGCGGTTGAGGCCGTGGCGGACATTGTCGCCGTCGAGGATGAACGTGTGCTTGCCGAGGGCGAAGAGGCGTTTCTGCAAGGCGTTGGCGATGGTCGACTTGCCGGAGCCGGACAGGCCCGTGAACCAGAGAACGGCCGGCTTCTGACCCTTCTGTTCGGCCAGCACGGCGCGGTCGATATCGATGGCCTGCCAGTGAATGTTCGAAGCGCGGCGCAGGGCAAAGTCGATCAGGCCGAGGCCGACCGTGTCATTGGTCTGCCGGTCGATCAGGATGAACCCGCCCATTTCCCGGTTCTCATCATACGGATCAAACGGAATGGCCTGGTCGAGCGATAGCGTGGTGACGCCGATCTGGTTGAGCTCAAGCGTCTTGGCGGGCATGTCGTTCAGCGTGTTGATGTCGATGCCGTATTTCGGCGCGTTGATCGTGGCGGTCACGGTCTTGGCGCCGATCTTGAGCAGGTAGCGGCGACCGGGCAGGAGGGGCGTGTCGCTCATCCAGAGGACCCGGACCTGGAACTGGTCGGAGACTTCGGCCGGATTGTCGGCTGACACGATCACATCGCCGCGTGAGCTGTCGACTTCGTCGCTCAGGGTCAGGGTAACGGATTGTCCGGCGAAGGCCTCGTCGAGGTCGCCGTTGGCCGTGACGATGCGGTCGATCGTCGACTGGCGCCCGGATGGAAGGGTCTTGATCCGGTCGCCCGGTTTGACGGTGCCGGCGGCGATCTGGCCGGAGAAGCCGCGGAAGTCGAGGTTCGGGCGATTGACCCACTGGACCGGCATGCGGAACGGTGCGCTGAGGCGTTTGTCGCCGATCGGCACGGTTTCGAGATATTCCATCAGGTTCGGACCGTCATACCATTCGGTCTCGCGCGATTTTTCGGTAATGTTGATCCCGGCCAGCGCCGACATCGGGATCGCCTGGATTTCGAGATCGGTCGCAAGCTCGTCGGCGAAGTCGTAGAAATCGTCGACAATGTCGTCGAAGATCTGCTGGCTGTAGCCGACAAGGTCCATCTTGTTCACGGCCAGCACGAGGCGGCGGATGCCGAGCAGCGTGGTGATGAAGCTGTGGCGGCGCGTCTGGGTCAGGATGCCCTTGCGCGCATCGATCATCAGGATGGCGACATCGGCGGTCGAGGCGCCGGTTGCCATGTTGCGGGTGTATTGTTCATGGCCGGGCGTGTCAGCGACGATGAACTTGCGCTTGTCAGTCGCGAAGAAACGGTAAGCGACATCGATCGTGATGCCCTGTTCGCGCTCGGCGGCCAGGCCATCGACGAGCAGGGCGAAGTCGATATTCTCGCCCTGCGTGCCGACGCGTTTGGAATCGGCTTCCAGCGAGGCCAGCTGGTCCTCGAAGATCATCTTGGAATCGTAGAGCAGGCGGCCGATCAGGGTCGACTTGCCGTCATCCACGCTGCCGCAGGTGATGAAGCGCAGGAGGGACTTGTCCTCGTGCTTTTGCAGGTAGGCACTGATATCTGTCTCGATGAGGTCGTCGGTGAGGCGCATCTAGAAATAGCCTTCCTGTTTCTTTTTCTCCATGGAGGCAGACTGGTCGGCGTCGATGACGCGGCCCTGACGCTCCGACGTGCGGGTCAGCAGCATTTCCTGGATGATGTCTTCGAGCGTGGCGGCGGTGCTTTCAACCGCGCCGGTCAGCGGGTAGCAGCCGAGCGTTCGGAACCGGACCGATTTGGTGACAGCCGTCCGGGCGAGTTCCGCCGGCACGCGGTCATCGTCGACCAGGATGTCGACGCCGTTCCAGTTCACGACCGGGCGCGGCGCGGCAAAATAGAGCGGCACGATCTCGATGTTCTCGCGGCGGATATATTGCCAGATATCGAGCTCGGTCCAGTTCGACAGCGGGAAGACGCGGATGCTCTCGCCGGGATGGATGCGCGTATTGTAGAGGTTCCACGGCTCGGGGCGCTGTTTCTTCGGGTCCCAGCGGTGCTCGGCCGAGCGGAACGAGAAGACGCGCTCCTTGGCGCGGGACTTTTCCTCATCGCGCCGGGCGCCCCCGAAGGCCGCGTCGAACTTGTACTTGTCGAGCGCCTGTTTCAGGCCGGCCGTCTTCATCACGTCGGTGTGCATGGCCGAGCCGTGCGTGAACGGGCCGACGCCATCGCGGACACCGTCTTCGTTGACATGGACCAGCAGGTCGAAGCCCAGTTCGGCAGCCTTGCGGTCGCGGAACGCAATCATCTCCTTGAATTTCCACGTCGTATCGACATGCATCAGCGGGAAAGGCGGGCGCGAAGGATAGAAGGCCTTCATCGCCAGGTGCAGCATCACGGCCGAATCCTTGCCCACCGAATAGAGCATGACGGGATTTTCACATTCCGAAGCGACCTCACGCAGGATGTGCAGGCTTTCGGCTTCAAGCCGGTCGAGATGGGTCATATTGGCCAAGGGTCGGGATGTCCTCTGTCGTGTTGCGCCGTCCTAGAGCCCAGAGAGTGGGGATGGAAGGGGGCAATCGGAAGCAAACGCACTTGTGAGCGATACTATACGGTTGTGATCACGCGCTGGAAGTTCACACTGCTGAAGATAGACCGGTTTTCCCAAAATATCCCGAGATTGTCGCATTTCCCAACAAACTGTCATTATTCAGACCGAATAAGCAGGTCTATCTACACGATCAGATTCGTGGAGGTAGATTATGTGTGGAATTGTTGCGATTGCGGGATCCGAACCTGTCGCCAGCCGGCTGATTGACGGCCTGAAACGGCTTGAATATCGCGGCTATGACAGCGCGGGAATCGCCATTTCGAGCCGCGGCAAGATCGAGCGCCGGCGCGCCAAGGGCAAGATCGTCAACCTGCAGGCCCGGCTGGAAGAAACGCCAATGGATGGCCTGACCGGAATCGCCCACACGCGCTGGGCTACGCATGGCAAGCCGAACGAGACGAACGCTCATCCGCACATGTCGGGCGATGTCGCCATTGTCCATAACGGGATCATCGAGAATTTCCGCGACCTGCGCGCCGAACTTGAAGCGGTCGGCCGTGTATTCGAATCCGAAACCGACAGTGAAGTTATCGCCCAGCTGATCGCCCAGAAGATGGATGAGGGCCTGACTGCGGTCGACGCGTTCGAGGTGACCCTGGGCCAATTGCATGGCGCCTTTGCGCTGGCTGTCATCTTTTCGGGCGAAGAAAGCGTGCTGATGGGCGCCCGCAAGGGCAGCCCGCTCGTGCTCGGCTATGGCGAAGGCGAAATGTATCTCGGATCGGACGCCATTGCGCTCGCGCCGCTGACGCGGGACGTGACCTATCTGGAGGAAGGCGACTGGGCTGTTTTGCGCCCGGACAGTGTCGACATTCGCAATGCACGCGGCGACCGGGTGAACAGGCCGCGTGTGAAGTCTGCCGTGAACGACGCCCTGATCGAGCGCGGCGAATATGATCATTTCATGCTGAAAGAGATTCACGAGCAGCCGGAATCGCTGGCCCGCTCGATCCTGCCCTATATCGACCAGGCGACGCAGACGATCCAGGCGGGTGAAGCCGCCGACCAGATCTTCGCGGATGCAGACCGGGCCGTCGCCATAGCCTGCGGCACGGCCTATTACGCCGCCATGACGGCGAAATACTGGTTCGAACAGATTGCCCATCTGGCCGTGGAAACCGACATCGCGTCGGAGTTCCGCTATCGCAAGCCCGTCCTGCCGGTGACCGGGCCAGCGCTGTTCGTCAGCCAGTCGGGCGAGACCGCCGACACGCTCGCCGCGCTGCGCTATTGCCGGGACAACAAGTCGCCTGCGATTGCCGTGGTCAACGTGCCGGAAAGCTCGATTGCCCGCGAGGCCAAGGCGATCGTGCCGACCCATGCCGGACCCGAGATTGGCGTCGCCTCGACCAAGGCCTTCACCGCGCAGCTTTCCGTCCTGGCCGTGCTCGCCCTCTCGGCCGCCAAGGCGCGCGGCCACCTCAAGCCGGGCGATGAGGCCCGCTATGTCAAGAGCCTGCTGTCGCTGCCGCGCAAGGTAACTGAGGCGCTGGAAGCGGAGGCGGACATCAAGGCCGTCGCGCAGACACTGACCAAGGCGAAGGACGTTCTGTTCCTGGGCCGTGGGCGCTATTTCCCACTGGCGCTGGAAGGCGCGCTTAAGCTGAAGGAAGTCTCCTATATTCACGCCGAAGGCTACGCCGCCGGCGAGTTGAAGCACGGACCGATTGCCCTGATCGAGCAGGACCTGCCGATTGTCGTGGTGGCGCCGTATGACGACCTTTTCGAGAAGACGCTGTCGAATGTGGAAGAAGTGCGCGCGCGCGGCGGCAGGATCATCCTGGTGTCGGACGACAAGGGCATCAAGCTTGCTGGCAACCGGGCCGATCACGTTATCCGCCTGCCTGATGCCGACGAGATTGCCATGCCGATCCTCGCAGCGATCCCGATGCAGCTGCTCGCCTATTTCGTTGCCGTAGCCAAGGGCACCGATGTCGACCAGCCGCGCAACCTCGCCAAATCCGTCACGGTTGAGTGAGGTTCGCGCGTTGCGGGCAAAGCGGTTCATGCTATAGCCCACGACCAAATGCAGACGCCTGCTGCAATTGCTGATGAGCGCTCTTATGAAGCCTGATTTCCTGCCCGACCCGGTCCTCAGGGACGTGATCCATATCCGTCCGGCGCGCATTGGCGACAATCGGGGCTGGTTCTGTGAAACCTTCAATGCGCGCGTCTATGCCGAGGCGGGAATCGACTGCGCGTTCGTGCAGGACAATACGTCCCTCTCCGCTGCTGCCGGAACGGTGCGGGGTCTTCACTTCCAGGCGCCGCCGCATGCGCAGGCGAAACTGGTGCGCTGCACGCGCGGGCGCATTCTTGATGTCGTTGTCGACATTCGCGAAGGCTCTCCGACGTTCGGGCGCTCCATGACCATGGAACTGTCGGCTTCCGGTGGCGAGCAGGTGTTCGTGCCAGAGGGCTTTGCGCACGGGTTTTGCACGCTGGAGCCGGACTGCGAGATTTCCTACAAGGTGAACACGTATTATGCGCCCGACGCCGACCGGGGGATCGCATATGACGATCCGGCGCTTGGCATTGACTGGCCGTTCCCCCCTTCCGCACTGACCCTGTCGGAGCGTGACCTGAAACTGCCGCGCCTGTCTGACTTCGCCCATGCGTTTCCGGCGACCATGATCGGAGCAGGGCGGTGAAATATCTCGTGACCGGCGGCGCGGGCTTCATCGGGTCGGCGCTATGCTACCGCCTGATGCAGTCACCCGACGCGCAGGTCACCGTGGTCGACAAGATGACCTATGCGGCCAATCCGGCCTCGCTCGCGCCGTTGGAGCGTGACCCGCGATTCCGCCTGGTGCGCGCCGATATCTGCGACAGTGCCGCAATGCTGGAACTGGTGCGGGCTGAAGCGCCCGACGTGATTTTCCATCTTGCCGCCGAAACCCATGTCGACCGGTCGATTGATGGCCCCGACGCGTTCGTGCAGACCAATCTGGTCGGTACGTTCTCCATGCTGCAGGCCGCAAGGGCCCATTTCGAGCAGGCGAGGCCTGAAGGCTTCCGCTTTGTGCATGTGTCGACGGATGAAGTATTCGGTTCGCTCGGGGCCGAAGGGCGCTTCGACGAAGAGACGCCCTATGATCCGTCCTCGCCCTATTCGGCCACCAAGGCCGGTGCCGATCATCTCGCGCAGGCATGGCATCGCACCTATGGCCTGCCGGTCGTCGTTTCAAATTGTTCGAACAATTACGGGCCGCGCCAGTTCCCGGAAAAACTGATTCCCCTGATGGTGCTGAATGCCATCGCGGGCCAGGCGCTGCCAATCTATGGCGACGGATCGAATGTGCGTGACTGGCTGCATGTCGAGGACCATGCGGATGCGCTGGTGCAGATTGCCGAGATGGGCGCGCCCGGACAGAGCTATGCAGTTGGTGGCGACAGCGAAAAGACCAACCTCGAGATCGTCAATTTTGTTTGCGGGCTGCTTGATGTGCGCAAGCCGATCAGCGGGTCGTATACAAATCAAATCGCGTTCGTACCCGACCGGCCGGGCCATGACTTGCGCTATGCAATCGACGCAAGCAAGATCCGCCAGGATCTTGGCTGGACGCCGTCGCGTGATTTTGCGCAGGGCCTGGCCGATACGGTCGACTGGTACCTTGCCAATGAGGCCTGGTGGCGCCCGCTGCGCGAACGTGTCTATGCGGGTGACCGGCTCGGCAAGGTCGGAGCCTGAGGCATGACGGCTGGACCGATTCTCGTGATTGGCCGGACGGGCCAGGTGGCGCAGGCGCTGGCGCATGCCGGCGGGGCCGGTGTGATCTGCCTCGGCCGACCGGACGCCGACCTGAAAGTCGCCGCGTCGCTTGGACAGGTGCTGGACCGGCATGCGCCAGCAGCGGTGATCAATGCCGGCGGTTTTACGCTGGTCGACAAGGCCGAAGCCGAACCGGACGAAGCCCGGGCGCTCAATGTCGATGGCCCGCGCGCCCTGGCCCGCGCATGCAGGGCACGCGGTATTCCCCTGATCCACCTGTCGACCGATTGCGTGTTCGACGGCGAGAGTGCGCGACCCTACCGGCCAGATGATGCGACTTCGCCGATCTGCATCTACGGCCAGACAAAGCTGGATGGCGAACGGGCCGTGGCGGACGAACTGGACCGGCGCCTCATCGTGCGCGTGTCCTGGATATTCTCCCGTTTCGGGCATAATTTCGTGCGGACCATGTTGTCGCTCGCGCGCACGCGTGACCGGGTTTCCGTCGTATCGGACCAGGTCGGTTGTCCCACCCATGCGCCGGCACTGGCGTCCGCCTTGCTTGATATGGCGCGCCAGATCGCGGAGCCAGGCTTTGACGCGTGGGGCACCTATCATCTTGCCGGGCGCGGCGAGACAGACCGGGCGAGCCTGGCCCGTGAGATTTTTGCCGTAAGCGCCGAAAGGGGCGGCCCGGCTGCTGCGGTGGACGACATTTTGACGTCTGCCTATCCGACGCCTGCCCGCCGTCCGCTCAATGCGCGGCTCGACATGACGCGGACAAAGGATGTATTCGGCGTGACCCTGCCGGCTTGGCAGGAAGGGCTCGCCGAGGCGGTCCCTGTTCTCATTCAGGAGATTATGAGCGCATGAAGGGGATTGTGCTGGCTGGCGGACTCGGTTCGCGGCTGTATCCGGTGACGCGCGGCGTTTCGAAACACTTGCTGCCCGTGTACGACAAGCCGCTGATCTATCATCCGATTTCGACCCTGATGCTGGCCGGCGTCCGGGAAATCCTGATCATCACGACCGGCGATCACATCGATTCCTACAAGGCGGTTCTCGGCAATGGCTCGCAATGGGGCGTGGAATTCCAGTATGCCGTGCAGGACGCGCCGCGCGGCCTTGCCGAAGCGTTTCTCATTGGCGAGCGGTTCATCAATGGCGGCACGTCGGCATTGGCGCTCGGCGACAATATTTTTTACGGCGCGGGCCTGTCGGGCCAGTTGCTGGAGGCGGCCAGCCTGCAGAGCGGCGCGCGGGTCTTCGCCCACCAGGTGCCGGACCCGCAGCGCTTCGGAATCGTTGAGCTGGCGCCGGACGGCAGGCCGCTCTCGATCGAGGAGAAGCCTGTCGCCCCGCGCAGCAACCAGGCGATTACCGGCCTGTATTTCTATGATTCCGACGTCGTCGAGATCGCGAAAGGCGTGAAGCCTTCGGAACGAGGTGAACTGGAAATCACCTGCGTGAACCAGGTCTATCTCGACCGGGGCGACCTGTCGGTGACGAAGCTGCCGCGCGGCACGACCTGGCTCGATGCCGGGACGTTCGACAGCCTGCTTGAGGCGTCGCATTTCGTCCAGGCGCTGGAGAAGCGCCAGGGCCTCAAGATTGCCTGCCTCGAGGAAATTGCCTGGCGCAAGGGCTACATCAATTCCGCGACGCTGGAATCGCTCGCGCACGCCTACAGCAACGATTACAAACCTTACCTACTGGCCTTGCTGGACAAATCCGCCCAATAAGGGGCGGAACTGTTCCGGAAGAAATGCCATGCCCGCCCCCGATATTGCCGAAGTCGAGGTCCTGATTTCCGCGCTGCTGGAAGAGCAGGGTCCGATGATCGGCAAGGAACTCGCCGCTGCCTTGCCCGACATTCCCGTTCTGGCGCTCTGGCAGGCCTGCTACCAGAGCCGGGCGCTGCACGTTTCGCACTTTGCCAGCTATTACCTGCGCTTTGACATTACCCGCGATGACCAGGTGCGGCTCAGCCCGTCCATCCTGCGCGATTTCCTGTCCTTCTCGCTGTTCGGACTGCCGGGCCAGCGCGACCAGATGATCGAGCGGCAGGGCACCTTGTCGAACATGCACCGCGAGATCAGCCGCGAGAAGATCGGCCTTGCCCAGCAGGTGATGAAGTCGCTCTTCCTCGACCTGCCGCGAGAAATCCGCTCATCCATGTGCGCCTTCATCGCGGGCGACCTTGCCTATTTCCTCGCCCATAACGAGCCGCGCGAACATCTCGTCTCCGGCGAAATGGTCAAGGGGTCCGATATCGATATTGTCATCATACTGAGCGACGACTTGCCGGATTCCGTCCAGCGCAAGATCGACACGGACATGATTGCCCTGAAGAATTATTATTTGCGGCATCCCCAGTACCGCCACGAAATCGATTTCATCACCAAGCGCAAGTCGACCATGGAGAAACAGCTCCACTACACCGACATCCACGACAAGATCGCCAGCAAGATTGCCTATGAATCCATGTTTCTCGGCGGGTCGCTGACGCTCTATATGGAAGTGCGCGACGCGATGACCTCGACTGGTGTCGACCGGCTGATCGAGCAGGATTTCGACCACGCGCTCAAGGATCGCAAGCATGCGATGCAGAAACTACTGCTGGCGTCCAGCGACGATATCGATGACGAGACCCGCTCGCTGTTCTATTTCTCGCAAGAACGCGTCGAGTTTTCCTGAGTGTTCAGAACAGGTCGGTCAGGCCGCGCGCCTTCAGGGCGGCGATCACCTGGCTGACATCCTGGGCCCGCGCTTTCGGCATCACCAGCACGGCGCCGTCATGCACGGCAATCACGAGGTCTTCGACGCCAAGCGCGGCGACCAGCGTGCCCTGCTCGGAATGGACCGTGCAGTTCTTCGTGTCGATCAGAACGGGCTCCACCGGTCCGCTGGATGTCTGCAGGTCTCCGACCGCCGGCCAGGTCCCGACATCGCTCCAGGCGCACGATAGCGGGCCGAATACGGCCGCATTGGTCGTGTGTTCCATCACGGCATAGTCGATCGAGACCGAGCGCACCTGTGCGAAGGCAGTCTCGTCGATCCGGTGGACCGCCCCGTCGGCAACCGTCTTGTCCAGTGCCGCCTGCGTGCTGGTGAGCACGTCAGCGGCATGGGTCGCGAGTTCGGCGCGCATCAGGCCGGCCTGGAACAGGAAGATGCCGGCATTCCACGAATAATTGCCGTCCGCGAGATAGGCGAGGGCGGTCGCCTGGTCGGGCTTCTCGCGGAACGAGTCGACGGCAAAAGCTGAAGGGCCGATTTCTTCGCCGGCCCGGATATAGCCAAACCCGGTTTCGGGGCGGTCCGGCGCAATGCCGAAGGTCACGATCCGGCCCGTATTGGCGACAGTAACGGCGTCCGCGATGGCTTTCCGGAAAGCGGCGGGATCGCCGATGAAATGGTCCGACGGCAGCAACAGGACCAGGCCGTCCGGGTCGATCCGGCCGACAAATTCCGCGGCGACCGCAGCCACGGCCGCCGTGTTGCGCGCGCAGGGCTCAAGCAGGATGGCGAGGGGGGATATGCCCGCCGCGTCCAGCTGTGTCTCGATCAGGTCAAGATAGCGCGCATTGCTGATAATGATCGGCTCGGCCAGGTCGAGCCCATCGCTGCCGGGCGCCAGGCGCGTGACGGTCTGGCTGAACAGGGACGTGTCCGAGACCAGGTTGACGAATTGCTTGGGCGTGCGCGACGTCGATACCGGCCAGAGGCGCGTGCCGGAGCCGCCGCACATGATAACAGGATAAATTTTCATGGGCCGGGCTGCTCCTGATGAATGCGATTTGGACGTCCGAAAGCACGACTCACACCGCTTCATCCTTATTTCAGACACCTCGGCGATATTCCACCCTTAGACAGGCGGATTGCCAAGTCCAGCTGCGATCTGTCGGGGCCAGCCGCACCCGCTGCCTTGACACCTCAGGTGCACGAAGCAACGCTTTGTCGACAAGAAAAAAAGATCAGACCGGGTGCTGGGTACATATCAAACTGATAGATCAGGAGCGACGCGTGGCTGGATTTCACAAAACCCGAACGACGTCCATTCACCTCGTGCTGACTGCCGCTTTGCTGGTGCCGGCGGGGTTGATGCTTGGGGCCTGCGCCAGTGGCGGCGGAGGAGGTGGCGGCAGTTCGGCAATGCCCCTGCCACCCCCGCCTCCTCCACCGCCTCCTCCCCCCCCACCGCCGCCGCCGCCACCCCCGTTTCCAGCGACGATCGCGCCAGCCAGCGCCTTCGAGACCTCTGAATACAGTTTCACGGTGGGCCTGCCTCTGACGGGAGCGTCTACGGCCTACGCGATCGGGGCCACAGGCCAAGGTATCAAGGTTGCGGTCATCGACACCGGATCCATCACGGATCACCCCGATTTCATCGGCGCTTCGATTACCACCTATGATGTCTGCGCCAGCACGGCTTGCCCTGGATACGATGCCAGCGGCGATCCGCTGACCCAGGTCCGCCAACCGGGCGACATTGATACAGGCGGCCACGGTACGCTCGTCACAGGCGTTATCGCCGCTGTCCGGCAAGATGATTTTACGACTGTGACCGACAACAACGTGCCGAATGGAATCCAGGGCATTGCCTACGAGTCCTCAGTGCTCTCCATCCGGGCCGATTCGCCGGGCAGCTGCGCGCGCACCGGCGTGGACGAGGAATGCGCATTTGCCGACAGCAATCTGGTCCAGGCCATCGACTACGCGATCGCGCAAGGCGTGAGCATTATCAACATGTCGCTCGGCGGTGAGGTCGATGCCGACCAGTCACTGGAAAACGCCGTGCGCCGCGCAGCTGCTGCAGGCATTCTTGTCGTCATATCCGCTGGCAATGAGGCAGAACCTGCCGGAACAGATGGCATGGGCAATCCAGTCGATGCTGTCGGTCAGACGCCCAGTGAACCAGCTTATATCGCGGGCGAAAGCGCCTCGCTTGGCCGGGTCGTGGCTGTCGGGTCGTTCTATGTCGATCCACTTGATCCGAATCAGGAACGAATCATTTCGGATTTTTCGAACCGGGCCGGGGATTCGGCGAAAAACTATTATCTTCTGGCCCCGGGCGACGGCATCGTGACGACCGGTCTTGATGACGACATCATGTTTCCGGGCGATCCCACGAATGATGCCGATTCCGAGGGTGACTATTATAGTGTGTCCGGAACGTCCTTTTCGGCGCCTTACGTCGCGGGGGCGCTTGCCCTGCTGCTGGATGCGTTCCCGAACTTGAAGCAGAACCCCGAACTCGCACTCCAGATACTGCTCGATACTGCCGATGACTATGTCGACGCATCTCCGGATGCGATCACAGGACAGGCGGCGGGTGTGGGCGCCGATTCCGTGTCCGGGGTCGGGATCATGAATCTTGCGGAAGCGTTCCGTCCGCAAGGACAACAAACGCTCAGCCTGTCTGTCGAAAAGGTCAGCCTGGGCGAAGCGCTTGCGCCGACCGGCGGGGCCTTTGGTGACTGGGCGTCAAATTCCGGCGCGTTCAACGGGCTCGTCTTCCAGGACAAGTATGACCGGGGTTTCCGTCTCGATGCCGATGCGACGGCAAAGCGCCTGCCGAGCGGCCTGATTGCATCGCGAGTCGTTGACATGAATACACGGGCCGACTGGGCGGCGAGCCAGTCGCGTGCCGTGGCGATTGGCGATGTGTCGCTTGCCTGGTTCACGCCGCGTGTTCAGGAAGATCGTCTTGCCCCCTACCAGGCAGAGCCCGTCACAAATTTCCAGACGGCTTACAGTTTCAATGGCGGTGAGATTGAGTTCGGGCGCGGTGGCGGCATTTCGCGTCTCGCACCGGATGTCACGCTGTTCAGCGAGCCCGGCATCGGCAATGCATTCTCGACCGGCGGCAACTGGGCGCGGGTCAGTCACGAAATCGAATTCGGCCTGACCATGGACCTTTTCACGGCCACCGAAGACGCCCGCTCCCTTACCGGTGTCAGCGTCGGGCGCGACGCGCGGTTCTGGTCGGTCCGGGCCGGCATATCCTCGGCGTCAGATGACGAGACGTCGCTTGGCGGCAGCCTGCAGGAGCGGTTTGGCGAAACGGACCGTGCGGGCATGACGGCCTGGTCGCTCGAAGGCGCCTGGAACCCGTTCGGCCATTTGGCCCTGTCGTCCGGACTCGAAATGGCGAGCGTTGATCTTCCGGGCGTCGACGTTCAGGACATCTGGACAAGTCGCTGGTCTGTCGGCGCCACGCATCCTGCGGGGCCGGGCGCGCTCAGCCTTGTGATTGCCCAGCCGCGCCGCGCCGAAACAGGGACGATCCGGTTCCTCGCGCCAACCGGCATTGACGATCAGGGGATCATCCTGCGCTCGCAGGTCGAAGCCGGGCTGACACCGAGCGGTCGCCAGATCGACTATGAAACGCGCTATCGATTCAACCTTTTCGGCACATGGACGGGGGAGGCTTCGGCCGCCCTGTCGACCTCGCCGAACCATATCACCGGCGCAGCCGACGAAAGCGTCGCCTGGCTGGCTGTTGGGAGGAAATGGTGATGCGGGCCGGCATTCTTGCACTGCTGTTTGCGCCTTTGGGCGCTTGCACGACATGGAGCAACATCATCACGCCGAAACCGGTTGCCGATTGTCCGGTGGTGACGCGGGCCTCGGCCTGGGTCGACCGGATGCCAAAGGTCGGTTCGGGTTCGCACAAGCTGATTGTCGCTGTGAAGCTGGATGACGATCGCCCATGGCTACTGACACCCGTGCCGACGGGCGAACCTGGCCTCCTCACGCTCGAACTGTCGCCCGGCGGGCCGGCCTTTGCGGGCAATGCCGGCTATCGCGAACCCGTCAGCACGGCGCTGCGCGAGGCCGTTAGCATTGTCTGCGGCGGTGAAGAGCGCGCGCGCATCGACAAGATAACGATTGCGATGTGATGTTCCCCGGCACCGAAGCGCCGGGGAGAGGGCTAGTTGATCAGGCGCTTGAGCTCGTCGATGAGGTCGGTCTTTTCCCACGTGAACGTACCGTCCGCGCCCGGCTCGCGACCGAAATGGCCATAGGCCGCCGTGCCGGCATAGATCGGGTTGTTCAGCTTCAGGTGCGTGCGGATGCCCTTCGGCGAGAGGTCAAACAGCTCACGGAGGGTTTTCGCGATACGGGCTTCATCGGCCAGGCCCGTCCCGTGCGTATCGACATAGACTGACAATGGTTGCGACACGCCGATCGCGTAGGAAACCTGGATCGTGCAGCGCTTGGCAAGGCCCGAGGCCACGACGTTCTTGGCCAGGTAGCGCGTGGCATAAGCGGCCGAACGGTCAACCTTGGACGGATCCTTGCCCGAGAAGGCACCACCGCCATGCGGAGCTGCGCCACCATAGGTGTCGACGATAATCTTGCGGCCCGTGAGGCCTGCGTCGCCGTCGGGGCCGCCGATGACGAACTTGCCCGTCGGGTTGACGTAGAACTTGTCCTCCGGCGGGAACCAGCCTTCAGGCAACACGCCCTGCACGATCGGACGCACCAGTTCGCGCAACTGTTCCAGCGTGGCGCTTTCCTTGTGCTGGGTCGAAACGACGATGGCGTTCACGCCGACCGGCTTTTCGTTCACATAGCGTAGCGTCACCTGGCTCTTGGCGTCCGGCTCGAACTCCGGGCGTTCGCCGGAATGCCGCAGCTGCGCCATCTTCTGGAGAATCTGGTGCGAGTAGACGAGCGTGGCCGGCATCAGCTCGGGCGTCTCGTCGGCGGCATAGCCGAACATGATACCCTGGTCGCCGGCGCCTTCTTCTGTGAACAGGCCCTGGCCTTCTTCAACACCTTGGGCGATTTCGGCAGACTGGCCGTGGACGTAGCAGTTGACGTCCATCTTTTCCCAATGGAAGCCTTCCTGCTCGTAGCCGATCTTCTTCACGACGTCGCGAGCTGTCTGGACCATTTCGTCATGCGTGACGACCGCGCCATTGTTCGTGCGCACTTCGCCGGCCAGGACGACACGATTGGTGGTCGTCAGGGTTTCGACGGCGACCTTGGCGGTTGGGTCCTTGGTGAGGAACAGGTCGACGATCGCATCGGAGATCTGGTCCGACACCTTGTCCGGGTGACCTTCGGCAACGCTTTCGCTGGTGAATTCAAAGTCATTCATTTTCATGGGCTCGGTTCCTCGGAAACAATGCAATCGGGACTATCTGGCAAAGACGACTGTCTTGCCAGCGTTGATGAATATTCTGTGCTCGGCATGCGCCTTGACGGCGCGCAGAAGGGCGTTGCCTTCCAGGTGGCGGCCCAGTTCGATCATGTCTGCCGGGCTGAACGTGTGATCGATGCCTTCGGTGACCTGCGTGATGATCGGTCCCTCGTCGAGGTCCGGCGTCACATAATGCGCCGAGGCACCGATAACCTTCACGCCGCGGGCATGCGCCTGGTGATAGGGCTTGGCGCCCTTGAAGCTGGGCAGGAAGGAATGGTGGATATTGATGCAGCGCCCGGCAAGACGCGTGCAGGCGTCATTGCTGAGCACTTGCATGTAACGCGCGAGCACGACCAGTTCAGCGCCGGTTTCTTCAACCAGGTCGAACAGGCGGGCTTCCGCATCCTGCTTGGTCGCGCCGGTCACGGGCACATGGAAGAAGGGCAGGCCCCAATGCGCAAAGCCGGCTTCCAGATCACGATGGTTGGAGACGATACCGACCAGCTCTATCGGCAGTTCACCGCGCCGCGCGGCATAGAGCAGCGTGTTGGCGCAATGGTCTGACTTGGAGACGAGCAGCAGCGTCTTGACCGGCTGGCCCACCGTGTGGACGCTCCAGGTTGCATCAAGCTCACCTGCAGCGCCGTCAAGGTCTGAGAGAAGACCGGCAGGTACATCGTCGCCGGCATCGGACTGGAAAACGACCCGGGCAAAGAACTGTCCCGTTTCCGGATCACCGAATGTGCGCGACGAGGCGATGAAGCAGCCATGCCGCTCCATCAACCGCGCCACTGTCGCGACCAGTCCCACCCGGTCCGGGCAGGCAAGCGTGAGGATGTGTTCCTGGCCCACTCTGTCTCCCGAGACCGCCTAGTAGCGGTAATGTTCCGGCTTGAACGGGCCTTCGGTCGTCACGCCGATATAGTCGGCCTGTTCATTCGACAGCTCGGTCAGTTTCACGCCCAGCTTGTCGAGGTGCAGCATGGCCACTTTCTCGTCGAGGTGCTTGGGCAGCGTGTAGACCTTGTTCTCGTATTCGTCGGCGCGCAGGTGGAGTTCGATCTGCGCCAGCGTCTGGTTCGTGAACGAGGCCGACATGACGAAGCTCGGGTGACCCGTGGCATTGCCGAGATTGACCAGGCGGCCTTCCGACAGGAGCAGGATGCGCTTGCCATCAGGGAAGGTGATCATGTCGACCTGCGGCTTGATGTTCGTCCACTCGAAATTGCGCAGGCCTTCGACCTGGATCTCGTTGTCGAAGTGGCCAATGTTGCAGACGATGGCCATGTCTTTCATCGCGCGCATATGGTCGACGGTCAGGATGTCCTTGTTGCCGGTCGCGGTGACGAAGATGTCGAACTTCGAAGCCGCTTCGTCCATCGTCAGGACGTCATAGCCGTCCATGGCGGCCTGAAGGGCGCAGATCGGGTCGATCTCGGAGACCGAGACGCGCGCACCGGCACCAGCGAGGGAAGCGGCCGAACCCTTGCCGACATCGCCATAGCCGGCGACGAAGGCTTTCTTGCCGGCCATCATGACATCGGTACCGCGGCGGATCGCGTCGACCAGCGATTCCTTGCAACCATACTTGTTGTCGAACTTCGACTTGGTGACCGAGTCGTTGACGTTGATTGCCGGGAAGGGCAGTTCGCCCTTCTTCTCGAGTTGGTACAGGCGGTTGACGCCGGTCGTGGTTTCTTCCGAAACGCCGCGGATGCCGGCCTTGGTCTTGGCGAACCAGCCGGGGCTGGACTTCATGCGCTTCTTGATCTGGGCGAACAGGAATTTCTCTTCTTCCGAACCGGGCTTTTCGAGGAAGGCCGGATTGGTTTCAGCGCGCTCACCCAGGATCAGGTACATCGTGGCGTCGCCGCCATCGTCGAGGATCAGGTTCGGGCCGTCGCCGCCCGGCCACTGGAACATGCGGTCGGTATAGTCCCAGTATTCTTCCAGTGTCTCGCCCTTGTAGGCGAAGACAGGCGTGCCGTTCGCGGCGACTGCGGCGGCGGCATGGTCCTGTGTCGAATAGATGTTGCACGAAACCCAGCGCACTTCTGCGCCGAGGGCTTCCAGTGTCTGGATCAGCACGGCCGTCTGGATCGTCATGTGCAGCGAGCCGCAGATTTTCGCGCCCTTGAGGGGCTGCGTGGGGCCGAATTCTTCGCGTGCCGCCATGAGGCCCGGCATTTCGGTCTCGGCAATGGCGATTTCCTTGTTGCCGAATTCAGCAAGCTTGATGTCGGCGACGTGGTAGTCCTTGGCCATATCAATGTTCCTTTATATGTTTATGCGGCGTTAGCATGACGCTCAGGCAAAGGCAACGCCGCGTGGAGGCGCGCCTGCAATATTCCGTTTGGCAGGGGGCGATCTAGCCGTTGAAGCCGAGAACCGTGTCGATGATGCGGTCCTGGTCGGCCTCGCCGAGATAGGGATGCATCGGCAGGGCAAGCACGTGCTGGCTCGCCGCCTCGGTGACCTTGAGGTGACCCTTGGCCGGGGCATAGGACAGGGCAAAGTCCTGCTGGTGGATCGGCACCGGGTAGTAGACCATGCTCGGGATGCCGTTGGCCGTGAGATGCGCCTGCAGGCCGTCGCGATTGTCATGCTCGATGACATATTGCGCCCAGACCGACCGGCCCCCATCGATCACCCCTGGCACACCCTTGACGCCCCCGCGCAGCCCCCTTGCATACCGGTCGGCGACGACTTGCCGCCGGTCGATCTCGTCAGCGAAAATCTTCAGCTTTTCCAGCAGGATTGCGGCCTGGATCGTGTCCAGGCGCGAATTCATGCCGACCCGGAGGCTGAGATATTTCGGGTCGTGGTGGAAGTTGCGCGTGGCCGCATCGGACGGCGTGACCTTGCCATAAACCCGAAGGGATTCAATCAGTTCGGCCAGTTTTGCATCATTGGTCACGATCGCGCCGCCATCGCCGTAGCAGCCCAGCGGCTTGGCCGGAAAAAAGCTGGTCGTCGCAATATCCGCCCAGTCGGACGGGTGCTTGCCATGCAGCGTGCAGCCAAATCCCTGCGCCGTATCGGCGATCAGTTTCAGCCCGAATTCGTCGCAAATCGCTTTGATTTCAGGGTAATTTGCCGGTTGTCCGAACAGGTCCACCGCGATCACGGCTTTGGGTTTGAGCTTCCCGCCAGCGACAATCGTCTCAATCTCGGCGCGCAGGGAGGCCGGGTCCATATTGTAGGTCGCCGCATCGATATCGACGAAGACGGGCGTTGCGCCGAGCCAGGGCACGACCTGTGCCGTCGCGACGAAGGTGAAGCTCGGGCAGAACACGGCGTCGCCGGGTTTCAGGCCCCAGGCCATCAGGGGCAGGGCGAGGGCATCGGTGCCATTGGCGCAGGACACCGCGTGTGACGCGCCGCAAAAGGCCGCGAGCTGTTTCTCTAATTCAGCGACTTCGGGACCCAGGACAAACCGGCCGCTTTCGATAACGCCGAGGACGGCCTGGTTGATTTCCGCCTCGATCCGCTTGCGCTGCGCCTGGAGGTCGATGAAGGGAAGGGACACGGGCCACCTGCTTGCTGTGAGTTCAAAGAGTTGCCCGGCGAATACGATTGGCGTGGCTGGCGGGCAAGTCACGACTCATTACAGTCTAATTCGGCGCCATGGTCGCCCGGCGGCCGATAACCGGTCACCTGCCGGCCACAGTGTCCAGGCGTGTCGCCGCTTGGCTGCACGTAAACAGTTGTGTGCCAACCCGCAGCCCGCCACGGTCACGCTTCGAAGGTGTAAAGAAGGACGCCCATGCCCAATCTCGCTGCGGAAATTGTCGTGACAAGTGCGGCTCGACTGGCGCGTTACCCGTAATAGTCGAGATACCAGCGCGCGAACCGCGTGACGCCTTCATCGAGCGAAATTTTCGGTTGGTATCCGGTTACCGATGTCAGCCTGCTGATGTCGGCATAGGTGTCGACGACATCCCCGGGCTGCAGCGGCAGCATCTCTTTGGACGTTGCCTTGCCGAGTGTCCGCTCAAGCGTTTCCACGAACGTGATCAGCGCGGCAGGCTGGCTGTTGCCGATATTGAACACCCTGAAGGGCGCGCGCGACGTCGCCGGGCCGAGCGAGGCGTCGGGCAGGTCCGGCTGGGCAACGGGAATGGCTTCGGCAGCCAGAAGGATGCCATCAACGATGTCGTCAATATAGGTGAAGTCCCTCGAGTGGTTGCCATTGTTGAACAGCTTGATCGGCTGTTGGCGCGTGATCGCATCGGCGAACAGTATCGGCGCCATATCCGGGCGCCCCCAGGGTCCGTAAACCGTAAAGAAACGCAAGCCCGTCGTCGGCAGCGCAAAAAGCTGGCTGTACGAGTGCGCCATCAGTTCGTTGGCGCGCTTGGTGGCGGCATAGAACTGGAGCGGATGATCGACCGGATCCTGCTCGGAAAACGGGACTTTCGCATTCGCTCCGTACACGCTTGAGGTCGACGCATATACGAAATGCGGTGTTTGATTGTAGCGGCATGCTTCAAGCAGGTGGGTAAAGGCAACGATATTGCTCTGCACATATTCCAGCGGATGGTCGAGACTGTGGCGCACGCCGGCCTGCGCTGCGAGGTGAATGACCCGGTCCGGACGTTGCCTCTGGAACACGTCGTCAACCACGGCCTTGTCGGCCAGGTCGCCGCGCATGAAAGTCCAGGTTCCTTCAACGGAGGAAGCCAGGCTCTCGAGGATCTCGAGGCGCGATTCCTTGAGGCGGGGGTCGTAATATTCGTTCACCACGTCGACGCCGAGCACGTCATGACCCTGCTGGAGCAATTTCTGGGCGACGTGAAAACCGATGAAGCCAGCCGCGCCGGTCACAAGGTACTGCATGTATGTGTTCCTTGCCCTTCAGGCCTTGGGTCAATGATGAGCGGTATCAGAAAATGCGCCCTGATTCCACGTGCGGTATGGAAAGTCTTCCGCGGCCCCTGCCACGGCACACCTATGCTGCGGCAGTGGGCGCCTTGGCAGGAGCCGGCTTGGGCGCCGGATTGCGCATGTCACACAGCTGCTTGAACTGGTTTTGCCATTTGTCGCCAAAATGGGTGCCGACAAAAGAAACCAGCGAGGCGACATCTTCCGGCGAGAGAGTCAGCTCCCAGGGCGTATGGAGGATTTCCAGAAGGTCCCGCAAGTATTGTTCGGGCTGGCGCTCCAGGAGGACAGCGCCGATCATCGCAGGGTTCTGGGTCGATTGCAGCTTGGTGTCCTGCCACATGTGGAACAGATAGAACGGTCCACGGTTCGTGTGCTTGTGCCGTTCGAATGTGCAGAGATTGATGTCGTGGAATGCGACCCACGTGCCCTTGGTAATGTACGGCAGGAGCGCCAGGAAATCGAGGGCGGCCCAGGGATGGAAATGGTGGGCATCGATAAAGGCAAAGTCGACCGGCCCAACATCCTTCATCGCTTCCAGGGCGATCCGGCCCGTCAGCAAGTTGTAGTTTGGCTGAAGTTCCGGAACGACCTCACCCACCAGAACGCCCGTCTTGTATTCAGGCTTGAGGTAATAGTTTTCGAACAGGTCGATTGCGTTCAGGCGATGGGGATCGTCGCCATGAATGGCTTTCAGCGTGCGAAGAAGTACGGCTGAACTCCAACCGCTGGCAACGCCGATTTCGACTACATTTCTGGGCCGAAATTGTGAGACGAGACCTGTGAGAAAACGGCAGTCATAGGGCGAGATGTTGCCACCGGCCCAGCTTGGCAGTTTCGACATGAACGCGTCGGTCAGTATCGGTTCGGAGCGCGCTTCGAGCGCCGCTGACGTGATTGTGCGGGTCATGGATGTCTGCGGCATGTGTCTCGAATCCTCTTTATTGTTCTTCCTGGCTGAGTGTAGCTAAGAAGTTATTTTCCGTCATTTACAAGTGCAGCAATGGTGCGCCGCAGGGCGTCATTGGTCCGCCCGGTAAGCTTGCGATACACTTTCAGCGCAAGCGTATCAGCCCTTATAAAGTGCAGCACTTTGAACACCGGATTGGTCGGCGGCAACCTTGTGGGCGTCTCGAGAAGCAACAGCGCCTGATGCAGGGCTGCTGTTTGCGCGGGCGCCAGGCTCGCGGACATGCGGCCTGCGCCGATATTCTTCGTCCGTCGGGCTTCGTCATTCACCTGGTATCGCGCTTTCATCAAGCCTTTTGTCGGAAGGGCCTGATCGAGTGATTTCTTGTCCCCTCCAACGGCGATAGCTCTGAGGTGGACACCCAACATGCGGGAATCGCTTGAATCGCTGAACATGCTCACCGACATTTCGTCAGGCATTTGCAGGTTGAGATCGACCTGCTTGAAACCAAAGCCTGCATCGGGAAGCGAAACCGTATCCAGCTCGAGGTCGACATAGGTTGGCTTCCTGTTGACCATGAAGGTTCCCACCGGCGTGTCGTTGATGGTGAATGTTACCTCTCGAAAGCCAATCTCCGGATCGGCAAGTGCGTACAGTTCAAGCCGGATATGGAGTGTCTCGATACTGCGTACGCGCGTGCGGAAAGACAAATCCGCAGTCCGCCCAACGCTCCACCGGCCTTTGGGTTCGCGTCTGGCCCAGTTTGCGCGGCATACATCGTCCGCCAGGCCCGCGTCGACCGCATTGTCTGAAAAGTCGATCACCGATCCCGGCCATACGATGGATCGTTGAGACGTCCGAAGTGGAACGGTGTCTACTGCTGACACGATTTCGGTTACGGTGTCGTCCCAATCAAAGAAGGTGAACTGGGATTCAATTTCGGATTCGCGCGCTTTGAGAGCCTGACGATTGTCCAGGAAGTATCCGACTTTTTCGACCCAGGCGCTGAAATCATAAGGATCGAGAAGCTCAGTCAGGCTGGGTGCGATTTCGCGCGTGGACGTGCTGTTGGAAGCGATGCAGACCTTGCCCATCGCGAGGCTCTCGGCAACGGGGAGCCCCCAGCCTTCGTGCAGCGAAGGGTATACGGTGAAGAGGCAGTTGCGATACATCCAGTGCAATTCCTGATCACTGACATCCTGCAGGAATTTGACCTTGCCAGCCAATGCGGTTTCTTCGTTCACCATCTCCATGATCTGCTCGCCGCCCCACATGGAGCGTCCGACAAACAGTATGGTCGGAACCTTCCCGCCGCGCTGTTCGATCAGGCGCCGCCAGACATTGACCAGCAGGATGTGATTCTTGCGCAGGTCGAGGGAGCTGACATAGATCACGAAATCCTTGCCGTCGTATGACTTACACAACTCGCTTTGTTTCAGGATGTTGTCGTCTGCCGCGTCATCCGATGTCATGTCGCCGAGCCGGAATTTCTGGATCGGCTTGAAGTGTTCGCCATGCGATTCAAGATAGGCGGACAGGTCTTTGATCGTTGTGTCCGAATAGGCGAGGAAGGAATCGGCACAGCTGACCATGTGGGCCACGTTCTCGATGAAGTCTTCCGTCACGTGTGATGGGTAGAGGTGGCGGGCAACCAGCTGGATCAGGTCGTGGACGAGCAACGTGATATTCAGCTGACTGTCGGATTTGAGCCGTTTCAGATGATGGACATAGCGCGGATTCCGTATCCAGGCGCCACCAAAGACCAGAATCCGGCCGGGTTCAGGCTTTTTATTGCCCGTCAGGCGTGTTGCGTCGCCGCGCTCTTCCAGACGCGTGAGTGCCGCCATGTCGGACGGAGCGAGCGCGTCCGAAATATTCAGTTTCAAAAAGTTGTGCGTGTCAGAGTTCCAGACGATGGGAACGATGCGCGCACCATAGATTTTGACCAGTGACTTCAGGCACTGGTCTTCGACGCGCGCGATTCCGGTCGGATGGCCCGAATGGTGCCAGCTGGTCGTCAGGTCGACATAGATCTTCGTTTCGCTCGCGGCGGGCAGGACGGTGGCTGGGCTGGACGCTGCCGCCTCGCGGACCTGCGCCAGTGTTGACCGGTAGACGTCCGCGGTTTCCCGGGCGTGTTTGTCCCAATTGTAGTCCGATTTGGCGAGATCGATCCGCTTCTGGCGCAGGCCGCTATCGCCCTTTTGCGCGACAGCGGTCGTGAGCGCCGCGCGCAGGCCGTCGGCATCGGCCGGGTTCACGTACTGCGCCAGGTCGCCGAAATATTCCTGTTCGGACGACCGGTCGCTCAGGACCATGGGCACGCCGGCTGCGCAGGCTTCCAGCGCCGCCAGCGGCGCGCCTTCGGCCCAGCTTGGCAGGCAGAATGCCGACGCGCCGGTAAAGGCCGAGGCCAGCAGCGGATCATTCGGATCGATCCGGGGCACGAAGATGGCATTGCCGGGCGCAATCGAACGCACGAGATCGGCATAGGTGCGATTGCCGTCATGGCCGACAAAGACAACCGGCACGTCAAGATCGCGCGCGACATAGGCCAGCATCAGCTGGTTCTTGCGCGCCTCGATGCGACCGACGCAGAGGATGTACTGGTCGAGCTTGTAGGCTTTACGGAACAGGTCGGGATCTGCATCGGCGAAGCGGCTGGCGTCGACCGGATTGCGCACGATGCTGGACGGGCCATCGAAGCCGACCAGTTCGCTGACGCAGCGTTTCCCGTGCTCGCTGAGGAAAATGACATGGTTGGACGCTTCAAGGCAGGCGTCGAGCTTGTTGGCATAGCCGGGCATCGGTTCCACAGGTGGCCGGGAATCGGATTCGATGATCTCCGCCTTCAGCGCCGCCATGCCGGCCTGCAGCAGGCGCGGCGACTTGATATTTTCCTTTATCAGGCGTGGAAGACTGAGATTGTATTTCGAATAATGCGTCAGGTTCAGGAAGATCGGGGAGAACACCGTCGCCTTCCCGGCATTGCGGGCATCGGACAGGCGCTTGAAGGCCGATTCGGGCGGCCAGCAATTGAACACATGGGCGATATCGGACGGGCTCGCTGTGCCCAGGGTCTCGCTCGACAGGCTGGCGGCAACGCCGATCCGCGCCAGTTCCTCGGCTGTCCGGGGCACGCGGACGGACGGTCCGCCGAGCGTCTTGCCTTCCCCGCCATGCGTGATCAGCAGCGCCGACAGTTTGGCCTCCGGCTTTGCGGTCGCAGCCTTGGCTTTCCCGGAGATGATGCCGTGCGTCCTGGCCACCTTGTCGAACAGTTCCAGATGCGCGTCGCCCCAGGCAGCCCAGGTGCGATGCTCCACCGATGTGCGCAGCTTCAGCCGCTCGTCGACCAGCCGCGTCAGCACGGCGCGCAGCGACTGCGAATTGCCGGTTTCGAACGGAATGTGCGGATATTCGCCAACCCAGCCCACATCCGACGCAATGATCGGCACGCCGCAGGCCAGGCCCTCGAGCACGCTCATCGGCCCGCCTTCATACAAAGCCGGGATCAGCACATAGTCGAGGTCGTTGTAGAAGTCTGGCATCTTGTCATTATCGACAAAGGCCGACTTCCCCGGCCAGCCTTGCCCGGTGAACCGCCAGTCAATGCCCGGCACGTCCATCACGTCGGCGACCAGCGATTCGCCCTTGCGGCCCGTATGATAGGTGCGCCCGATCACGCCGATCCGCACTTTCGGCACGAACGCATCCAGGTCCACGCCCGGCGTGATCGTCGTCACGTCCCTGATACCGGCCTCGCCCAGCTCGTCGGCATAGCGTTTCGACATGCAGACGGAATGCTCGACATCGGCGGCAATATCGAAATAGCGCTTGCGGGCGGTCTCATCGCGTTCCGAATGGGTGAAGAAGGCGATCTCGACCGGGCCGACGCGCCGGCGCCGGCAGGAATAGTTGATATAGTACTGCAGGTCGGCCGAAGGATCGGGCACGGTACTGACCGAGACAAGGTTCGAGCGCACGGCGATCTCGCTCGCCAGCTTCTCGAGGATCCAGCCGCGGTCTGCGATGGTGATGTGAGTGTGAAAGCTCATAGCGTCCTTCTATGGCAAGTCAGTGCTTCTCTTGGCTAACCACAGCGCCCCTGCCGCGCCTAGCCGAATCGGTTGCGGCGCGACCAGGTCGCGCCGCATGCGGGTCTAATAGGCGATCGGCCCGGTCTGGACGCGCTTGCGGTCGGCCTGGCACATCAGGTCGACCAGACCGGCCAGGTCGACGCTGCGTTTCCAGCCGAGCTTTGTTTCCGCCTTGGTCGGGTCGCCGATCAGCAATTCGACTTCGGCCGGGCGGTAGAATTCCGGGTTCACGCGCACCAGCGTCTTGCCGGACTTGCGCTCGATGCCGATCTCGGTGTCGCCCGTGCCCTTCCAGTCGAACTCCCAGCCAAAGGCCTTGCCGGCCGCTTCGACGAATGAACGGATCGTATGCGTCTCGCCGGTTGCCAGCACGTAATCGTCCGGCGTTTCCTGCTGCAGCATGCGCCACATGCCTTCGACATAGTCGGCGGCATAGCCCCAGTCGCGCTTGGCATCGAGATTGCCGAGTTCCAGCACGTCCTGCAGGCCGGCCGCGATGCGGGCAAAGGCCAGCGTGATCTTGCGGGTGACGAATTCCTTGCCGCGCAGCGGGCTCTCATGATTGAACAGGATGCCGCTGGTGGCATACATGTCAAAACCTTCGCGATAATTGACCGTGGCCCAATGGCCGAACAGCTTGGCCACGCCATACGGGCTGCGCGGGTAGAACGGCGTCGTCTCGCTCTGCGGCACTTCCTGCACTTTGCCGAACATTTCCGATGTCGAGGCCTGGTAGAAGCGCGGCTTGCCGCCGCTGGCGCGGATCGCTTCCAGCACGCGCATCACGCCGAGCGCATCGGCATTGGCCGTATAGATCGGCTGTTCGAACGACACGCCGACAAAGCTCTGCGCCGCCAGGTTGTAGACTTCGTCCGGTGCGGACTTTTCAAGCACGCGGCGGATATTGCTCTCTTCCAGCAGTTCGAAATCGTGAATGGTCACCTGGTCGGTCACGCCCAGTTCGTCGAGGCGGCCCGTGCTGATGACGCCGATGCGCCGCACGCCGCCATGGACTTCATAGCCCTTGTCGAGAAGGAGTTTCGCAAGGTATGCGCCGTCCTGTCCGGTGATGCCGGTAATCAGTGCCGTCTTGGCCATGTTTTCGTCCCAGAATTTGATGCGCTGGCGATTCAGGATTCCCGCGCCAGCACGTGTTTTCAACAGTCCGTGCTTAGCGGTCGCGTTGGGGCAAGGCCAGTGAAAAAAGCCCGCAAATTGCAGCTGCTGTAAAATTGCACAAATTGCAAAATCCCGTTCTGGTGGCGCGATCGTCCCCAATCGGGCTATCGCCCGTCTATGGCCTGAGGCAGTTCCCGTGCAAAGGCCACGAGATCGAGGTCAAAACGGATATATTTGTCCATGATCGACCTTGTATATTCGAATTCCGGCGCAAGCCGCCGGCGATTGCGCGACCATTTGAGCTTTTCCGCCACGTCCGGGACGGTCCAGCCCAGTTTTTCTCTGAGCGCGTGCTGCCCTTGCGTTTGGGCTTTCTGGAACAGGATCAGGTCCAGGGATGACAGGGTCTGCTTGGCTTCTTCAAGGTGGCGCGCCTGCACCGGTTCGGTTTTGCGGACCTTTGCGAAGTATCGCACCATGACATTGTCGTTTTCGCTCAACATCGGCTCGAAGCGAACGAAATCGTCAAAGCTCATGCCCTTGGTCTGTTCCCGGAATTCACGGTAATTGGTTACCGGATTATCGGGATGGACATAATGGAAGTACCACGACACCAGCCGGTCCCCCGGCTCGCGCAGGCTCGTGAAAATGAAATGCGCGTCATCGAGATATGGAAAGATGGCTGAACTTATGTGACCGCCCACGGCAGGATGCGCACGGAAATCGGCCAGCAGCGCATCCAGCTCGGGTCCATTGGCCGCGTCGACCTTGGCGAGGAAGTCGGCGAAATCATTGCCGAACCGAGCGTGCACTTCCGGGCTCGAGCGCGGCGGATACAGGGCAATCGGCCCCATATTCGCTTCGATGACCTTGTAAAGGGTCGTGCCGGCCGTCTTGGGCACATGGAGGAAGGCGACTTTTCTCATGCAGGGTCGCTGCCATCGTTGGAAGGCCGTTGCAAGTCCAGCGAGGCCTGTCGGATACTTTTCCCGAGTTAAGTGGCCTCCGCACCCCGATTGCGCCTTGTTCCCCGACGGTTGCGCGCATCCGGAATTCATCGGGGTTTGGTCCGCCGGGAAAGATTTCAGCGCCACAAAGTTGCCTATCCGCTCAGATATGCGAGATAGAATTTCCGACTCAGCTGACACAGGCAGGACCATATGGATATCTCGAATGAAAAGCTCGTCGAGGCCGCATACAAGGGTGTCCTGATGCGCGCGCCAGACCCGACGGGCCAGGCCAGCTGGTCCAAACGGCTGGAGAAAGACGGCCTCGAAACCGTCCTGACCGGCCTCATCAATTCGGAAGAGTTTTTCAGGCGCTACCTGCACCGCCAGGTACAGGCAGGCGGCATGGAGGCCGCCGCGAAAATCAGCGGCTGGCTGGTCCATTACCAGATCGGCCGCGTGCTGCATCCGCCGCGTTTGGAACTCGTTCAAAAAATCGTGCCCGCCGGCGCGAAAGTGCTTGATCTCGGCGGGGCCAGCGCGCGGCCCGAGGGCGCGTTCCTGGAAATGGGCTATCCGCATGCGAAAGACCTGACAATCATCGACCTGCCGCTGGACACCCGCATGAAGCCGGGTCCGGACGTGCAGAGCGAGTTCGACCACAATGGCACCACCGTGCGCTATTCCTACCATTCCATGGCAGACCTCAGCTTCTACGACGACAATAGCTTTGATCTCGTCTGGTCCGGCCAGACCTTTGAGCACATCACGGAAGAAGAGGGCGCGGCGCTGTTCCCGCAGGTGAAGCGCGTGCTCAAGCCCGGCGGCGTATTTGCGCTCGACACGCCCAACCGCACGCTGACGCGGCTGACGATCGGCGACAACATGCTGATCCATGCCGAACACAAGATCGAGTATCACTTCGCGGACTTCATCGAACGCTTCAAGGATTGCGGCATGGAACTGATCGACCAGCGCGGCATCCTGAACATGCCGGAGACCTACCGGATGGGCTACGGTGTGCTCGACGACCTGAACAATGCCGACGTCAATGACTCACCGGAGACGTCCTATTGTTTCTATGTTGCGTACCGGAAGCCTGCGTAGTCGTGCTTTCTCACTTCAAGAGCTTTTCGTAGAGTAAAATATCCTCTGCGTTCAGCTCGCGGATTCGCTCAACAACGCTCTTCGGGTACGGTCTTTTGGCTGGGGCCACGTTGAGTCTAGGGAGCTGCAATTCAGGGAGGTCAAGCCAAGTTTGAATTTGCTTTACGTCGGAATCGATCTTTGACTGCTGGAGTACTAGAATATTGTGTTTTTCGATCATGCCTAAAGCAGCTTCTGCGGTTGCCGCTGGATGCAACCTGCTGCACATCCCGTTGAATAATTCGGTTGAGTTTACTTCCATCGGCCTTGAGACCACTGCGCCTCGGCGGACTTCGCAACAGCGCTCAATAAAGCTGTGGACATCTCCCTTTTCAGTCCATGGATAAAGCGTGGTTCGTTTGTTGCGCCGGACGAATTCATACCAGGAGAGTACCCGATCGATTGGGTCACGAACCACAGTGAATATCTTTTTTGAGCCTCTGATGAGTTCGATCTGTGAAATCGTCAAATGCCCGGCAATGAACTTGTACTTGTCGAGTCCGTAGGCAGAAGATTCAAATGCCTTGTATGGCGCCGTCTTGCCATATTCATAGCAGTTACTCTCGCCGAGAGCCTGCGATATTGCGGCGGCGATCGAAGTGCCTGCGCATTTTGGAACGTGAAGAAATACGACGGGATCGCTTTGGCTCATTTTCTAGACCTGTTTGTTTATATATCTTCCAAGGAATTGCACTGGCTAAATCGAACTGACAATCACCTTGCCGGGCAAGTATATTTTAGAGGTTTTGGACTTTCTCAATTGGGACTAAATGTTCGCTTCTTTGCGTCGCCGAGATACGACGAATGCCAAAAGTTTTTGATCTTCCTGGTTGATCTGAGCAATCTGTTCGTGCGTCTCTCGGTCAAGCAGGGCTCTTTTGTAGCCCTTTCTGCCCACATTAAATGTCGGCGCTGGTGACCAGTTCCATCCGTACTCATCACAGATCGTTCGTGCCAACCCATTCAGATCGCTTTGGCGTGCTATAAACCAGTTTTCCCTCTGAATGGTTTCGGCTGCTTTGCTCGCATCGGCCTCGCCGCAGATCATCCGACACTGCAGGTCGCTGATTTCGTTGATAAAAGGCTGCAAAGATCGGGTGGCTTCCAAAAGCGTCATGTCACCTATTTGCTTGGCCAGAGAGCTGTCAGGGCGCCTTACTTTGATAAAATTGAAGTATGATGCGGCCCGTTCGATGGGATTCCGCACCGTGGCCGCAAAACGAAAACGCGCGCCGATTGTTCGAAACTGATGTGCATGAGCGTGTCCGAACAAAACGCGGATATTCTCAAGTTTCTGCGGAGTAAGAACCGCGAACTCTTCAAGTGACAGATTCACACCTATTGATAATGTGTGCTCCTTGCCTGCCGCTTGCTCAAGTGCTTGGCGTGCAGAGGTGCCGGCCGTCTTGGGGATGTGCACAAAGGCGAGTACTTCATTCATTTTGGCCCCGATCCGCATTTGAATGCCCTCAAAAGTGAAAAGTCGCCGTTGATCAAGTTACCAGCTTCATATGTTTCGGTGCCGCGCAGAGTTATCCCGACTTTCCCCAAAAGGTGACAATCAATTGGCGCCGACCGGTTTAGCGAGGCTTGGTGGATCGCTGTTTTCCACAGGTATTCCCAAGTGCTTGCTTATGTCCATCTTCATAATATTTCCCATCAGCCATGCACCCTCTCTTGAAAAATGGGATTGATCGAACATGACAGGAGCATTTTGCTCCACGAGCACATGGCACCAGTTTGTTTCAGGGCAGATATAGTCCATGGGATTGAGGAATCGGATGCCCGGCATGACGGACATCCGAGCATTGAGGCCGTCAGTTTCCTCATGCCGCATAGTGCTGGCAAAAGCCTCAACGCCGCGCAGCTTGCCCCAGTCGTTGAGAATGCCCACACTGCCGCCCTTCATATGTTTGCGCCCCACCACGAGCACAGGCGCGTCATATTGGGCTTCCAGCGCAGCGATGGTCTGCTCCAGCCTCGCGACGCCATGCTCGAACCACAAGGAGGAGACGATCACGATATCGGGCCGCACGCCGTCAGCTGGCGGGAAAAGTTTCGCAAGCTGGGCCTTGCAGCGTGGAATTGCGCTTGGCTCGCGCTTGGTGCGGAAATTTTCTCGATTCCAGTAGGCGTTCTGATTTTCCGGGGTGAGGAAAACCACATTGCAGCGTGCATCCACCCTGACGGTGCTGACGTTCAAGCGTTCGCTCATGCCGGATTCGATCAGGATGTTCAGGACATCGGCTGCCTGAGAATCACCCGTCAGCAACACATTCGGCTTGCCGTTTTGAGGAAGGGGCTTGTCCTCATGTTCCAGAAAGGCGCGCCACAAGTGCTTTTCAGCGTCAGGTATCGAATAGCTGTTCACGGCCTGTAATGTCTTGTCCATGCGCCACACCCAGCCGTCTTGGGCCCAGCTGGTCGCAGCAACTGGAATGAAGGCCAGTGCAGCAAGGGCTGCGGCAAGCCCAAACCCCGCAGGCGACAGGACATTACCGTCTCCGGCTGTGCGGAACCGGTTCTCGACAAAGGCATTCAGGCCCGCCGCAAGAACAAGAGAGAGCAGGAGTATGCCTGCTGTGTCTATAGGCTCTAGTCCGGCAGGGCTTTCGCTATGCCAGAAAACCACAACCGGCCAGTGCACCAAGTAAAGACTGTAACTGATATTCCCGAGATAACCCATGACCGGGTTGGATGTCGGCACGTTGAGGCGGGCGGCCTGTCCTGCATGGATCATCAAGGCAGCGCCAATCGTTGGCACAAGCGCACTCATACCCGGAAAGAGCGTATTTTCGGAAAACCGGAAAACAGCATAGAGAACCAGTCCAAGACCGGCAAGATACAGGCTGTCCGCCAACAGCCCGCGCTTCGTCAGCGCAGGCAGCCAGCAGAGCACGGCGCCGATCGCAAATTCGTAGATGCGGAAGGGAGTCAGGAAAAATGCGGCCGAAGGATGGGTTTGCACAGCCCACAGGCACAACATGAAGCTGGCAAGGCCGACAAGGCCAATGACGCTGGCGGAAAGCCATGAGCCCAGCCTGCCTGCGATCAGAAAAAGCATTGCGGGCCACAGGAGATAGAATTGCTCCTCAACGCCTAGCGACCATGTATGCAGAAGCGGTTTGTTGATGGCGTCCGCATCGAAATAGCCACTCTCGGCCCAAAAATAGAAATTGGATGCCGAGAGGGTTGCGAAGATCGCCTCGCCGGAAAACCGCTCAAGCAGGTTGGGCGGGAAAAAGTAAAGTGCAGCCAAGTATGTGATCAGGATAGTGGTAAAAGCCGCTGGGAGCAGTCGCCGCGCGCGACGGGCGTAGAAACGCCCAAACGAGAACGTCCCGTCGCTGAGACTCTTTCGAAGTAACCCCGTGATCAGGTATCCGCTGATGACGAAAAAGACATCCACGCCGACGAAACCACCGGACATTTGTGTAATTCCGGCATGGAAGAGAACAACACTCAGGACGGCAAGTCCCCGCAGGCCCTGAATATCCTGTCGAAATGTCATGGGGAAAGCCTTGAAATTCACCTGCCTTTTGAGGGGCGATTCATGGAATGGCAACCCCCAGAAGTGTCACACAGCAGCCCCGTCCCGCACCTTCCGCCAGTCGGTCCCGTCCGAAAAGGCGAGTTGGGCCCCGCCGCTGGCGTCCGTGACATAGGCCACGGTGCCAGCGCCCACGCTGTCGGCGGCGGGCAGGGATGCCTTGGCATACTGGCCGACGCGGACCGGCCCGTTGACATGAAGGCGCGTGCTTGGCGCGGCATGGCCGATGGCCACATTTTGTCCCGCGCCGGCAAAGAGTGCGATCACGCCTTCGGTTAGCAGGCGGATGCTGTCAATCGTGGTGCCGTCGCGGGTCATGACCAGGCCCTGCTGCGCAATCGTGCCGGCATCGTTCAGGGTCTGGACGAAGAAATTGCCGCCGCCGCCTGTTACCCGCCAAACGCGCTCGTCCGCCGCCTGGTCAGTCTCCGTGAGATAAAAACCGGGACTCGCGGACGTACAACCAAGCTGGCCATTCACGTCCAGCTCGAAGGCAGGCGCGGCGGTCCGCACGCCAACCCGTCCGGTCGCCCTGTCGATGGTCAGCGCGTCGGTCCAGGCCGTGCCGTCGGGGCTGACCTTGATGCGGAAATTGTCGTCGCCTGCAGTGCCGAATTCCGCCCGCCCGGAATAGCCGGTCTGGAACAGCAGGCTGGCCGTGTCGGCGGTGGCGGCCTTGTTGACCTTGAGGTGGTGATCGCTGCCCGCATGATCGAACAGGCTGGCCGGGCTTTTCACGCTGAAACGGTTGGTCGTGTCGGCCAGCGTGTTGACGCCCAGCAGCGCCACAGGGTTGAAGCCCGGCGGTTGCCACGCGGTGCCGTCGAACACGAGCAGGGCCGAATCAGCCGCGCTCCATGCGCGCCACCCGGCTTGCGGCGCAAGGAAATGCCATGCGCCGTCCCGCCACGATGCGATCTCGCTGCCATGCCCGGCCCAGGCGCCCGACGGCGAGGGCGACAGGCCATAGCTGTCGCCCTCGTCCGGGCTGACGGGCGGCACGGTCTCGTCATAGGCCCGCAGCACCAGCTGGACGACGATGTCGAGCATGGTGAGCGCCTCATTGTGGGTGACGTGTTTCTGGGCCTGGTTGGGCAGGAGATAGGGCAGGCCGAGGGCCGGTGTTGCATCTGGCATGGGTCGCGCTCCGCAGGTTACGGGCGGCATTATACGCGCGGTTCAGGTAGGGGCGGACAGGCGGCGGCCTGTCCCGCAGCAACCGGCGTCAGGCCTTGAGCAATATGTCGGCCGCAGCGGCCCATGCGGGCGGCTCGAAAGCGCGGGCCTGATCGGTTGCCGCCTGCAGCGAGTCCGGCGAATCCAGCCAGTCGCAGAGCGCTTCGGTCCACGCGTCGGGTGACAGGGTCGGCACGCGCTTCAGGCCCGCGCTGTCGATTTCCTGTGCGACCGGAAGACTGTCGGAAATCAGGCAGGGCTTGCCCATCAGCAGGCTTTCGACGGGCGGCAGGCCCCAGCCTTCGGCGGCCGAGGGATAGACGGTGAAAGCCGCATGGCGATACAGGCGCGCGAGGTGGTCGGCGCTGCAGCCATTGATGACCGTGATGCCGTCCTCGGCCAGGCGGGCCTGATGGCTGGCGTCGGCGAACCGCTCGAAGCCGCCCAGCGGGCGGCCGACAAGGATCAGCCGCGCGCCGCGCACCGCTGGGCTCCGGGCGCGGGCGGCCCGCCAGGCGTCGATCAGGAAGTCGTGGCGCTTGCGCTCGCTCATGCTGGCGACATAGAGCGCATAGGGCGACAGGATTTCGGTTTGCTGCGGGTTGGATTGGCCGCCTGTGCCGAGCTGCGGCGTCCCGAGAATGATCCGCCGGATCGGGCGGTCCAACTCGTGGGACTCGGCGAAGGCACGGATTTCAGCCTCCGACTGGCCGGAAATCGTGATCACCGTATCGGCAATTTCCAGGATGCGCAGGAGGCGGGCGGCAAACGCCGCAGATGTCGCCGCGTCGAACGTATCGGGCCGTGTGACATAGAGGATGTCCGGGATATGGACCCACAGCTTCAGGTCGTTGCGGGCAACGCATTCTGCAAGGTCGTCGAGATAGCGGTCATTCGAGATCCAGGCATGGCCAAGGACGACCAGGCGCGCGCCGCGCGGAAGATCGGGAAAGGTCTGGCGGGCCTCGGGCCGCAGGGTCACGCTGAGGCGGACCTGGCCGGCACTGGCGTCGCCGGTCCGCGTCCGCTGCGGCCCCGTCCGCGCGCTTTGGAGCAGGTGGTGCTCGGGCAGGACAATCGGCGAAAAGGCGGGCTTGGCCCGTCGCAGGATTCCCACGGCGCCGCGATGCAGCCCGCCCGGCAGGGCGTTGAGGGCATGTTTGAACAGGGTCAGGGCCCTTCGGGCAATGCCCGGGCTTCTTTCGTGCATCTTCCGTGTATTCCACCGTGTAGGAGAGATGCGGATTTCTGCAGGCTGACAGGTAAGGTCAAAGGCCTCGGGTGCCGGCCCAGCAATGTCGGCAAAAGGCCCCATCGTCTCGGTCCCGAACGCCTCGGTCGGCACCGGGAAGTGCCTGCGCGCCCGCGAGCTCCACACCATGACGTGCGCCGTGTCTTCTGCGGCGAGCAGGGCCTTCCCGAGTTCCAGTTCCACCGCCGGTACGCCCGTCAGCGGCGACTTGGCATTGATCTGGTGGGCAAGGTGCGTGGCATCCAGGATGACCGGCGGCACGTCGTCCTGTGCGTCTGCGGCGGATGCCTCCGCCAGCACCTTGTCATATACAGCCAGGGTGTTCGTGGCATGCCGCTCGATACTGAAGCGCTCGCAGGCCATCGCCGAGCGTTCCGCGCGGCGGGCATCGCTGTCCGGCGTGTCCAGCTGTTGCTGCACAAGGCGCTTCATGCCGTCGAGATCGCAGGGGTGCACATAGTCGGCCCAGTCGCCGAAATATTCCGGCTCGGACGACATTTCCGACAGGATCAGTGGCGTGCCGGCCGCCGCCGCTTCGAGTGCCACCAGCGGCGCGCCCTCGCTCCAGCTCGGCAGCACCAGCGCGCGGGCGGCCTTGTACGCGCCGGCCAGCACGGCCCGGTCTGTGATCCGGTCGATGTGGATCAGTCGCGGGCCGGCCCAGCGCTTGAGCTGTTCGAAATAATCGGCGTCGCCGACATGGCCGATGCAGACCAGCGGCACGTCCAGGTCGCGCAGCGCGAAGGCGGCCAGCGCCTGGTTCTTGCGCGGCTCGATCCGGCCGACCATCAGAACGAAATCCTTCAGCCCGAACGCGTCGATAAAGGCCTGCCTGTCGCCAGCGGCCATCGTCTCCGTATCGACGCCGTTGGGCACGATTGTGGTCTTGCCTTTCGGCACGCCGATGGCCGTCAGCAAGGCCTGCTCATAGGCGCTGAGGCAGATGACGTGATCGGCCAGAGCGGCCTGTCGGCGCAGCATGTCGAAATGGCTGGTCTCGCCTTGCCGCGGGGCCGTGCCGGTCTGCGGATCCCAGACCGGTGTGAGTTCCCTGATCATCGCCGCGCCATCGACGATCTGGGCGTCCGTGGTTGCCTGGCGCAGCAATGACTTGATCCCGAAATCGTAGAAAGCCCGGTCAGCCAGGTTCAGCATGATAGGCGAAAACACGACCGGCGCGCCGGTCCGGCGGGCGAGGCCAAGTGTCGACAGCGCCGATTTCAGGGCCCAGGAATTGAAGACGTGGACCAGTTCTGGCCTGGCCGCAGCGCGCAAGGCGTCTGAAATCCTGGCCGTAGAGACAATGTCGCGGCCGCTGGCTTTGACGGTGCGTTCGATCTGCAGGAGGCGTGTCGTCGGTCCGCCGAGCGTCGTATGCTCGCTGCCATGGGAGACGAGCCAGGGGGTGGAGGCGTCGGTTATCGAATCTGGCCGCCGCATCAGGGTCACGTCGTCGTGTCAGCGTCATGCGCCACGTCTGCGGCCACCTTCTTCGCCTTGGCGATCTGCTGGCGTTTTTCCTGTCGCCTTTTTTCCCGATTCAGCTCGATCCGCTTTTCCTGTCGCCGCCTTTCGCGGTCCGCCTCAATGCGGGCGGCCCGGTCGCGCTCTGTCTTGGCTGGCGGAGCCGGCGGCCGTGTGGCTTCGTCATGGTAGGCGAGTACTTCTTCGACGTCGCCGAATGCACGAAGTTTACCCCGATCAAGCCAGGCCAGCTTGTTGCAAGATTTCCGGATCACTGTGTGATTGTGCGAGGCGAGCATGAGAATGCCGGCATCGTCGACCATCTTGCGCAGTCGTTTCTGTGCCTTGTCCTGGAAGGACGGGTCGCCCGCGCCGAGCCATTCGTCCATCAGGATGATGTCGGCGTCGAAGGCAGTGGCGCAGGCAAACTTGAGGCGCATCGCCATACCATTGGAGTAAGTCCGCACCGGCATGTCCAGGTACTCGCCGAGATCGCAGAATGCCGCGATCTCCGGCATCATGTCGGTGACCTGCGCGCGGGAATAGCCCGCCATCAGGCCTGACAGCATGATATTGCGATAACCGGTGGTTTCGGGATGAACGCCCAGTCCGACCGAGAACAGGCCGGCCACGGCACCTTCGATCCGGGCGTGCCCCTCAAGCGGCTCGTAAATGCCCGCGATGATCCGCAGCAGTGTCGATTTGCCCGATCCGTTGCGTCCGATCAGGCCGAGCCGGTCTCCGTCCTGCAATTCGAATGAAATGTCCTCGAGTGCGACGACGCTGCGTGTGCGATTTGCCCCGTCCTTGATGACCGAGCCAGCTCCGCCGAGCTTGGAGGGGCCGACGACCTTGGGCTTGTCGCCGCCAAGGATCGGATAGGACAGGGTTATGTTTTCGAGAACAATCGATGCCATGATTACAGCCAGAAAATTATGCGGCGGCGCGCGAAGGCCAGCAGCGCGAAGGCTATCAGCACGAGCGAGACGGTGAACGACAACACGACCGCAAAACTATCCCAAGGGACAGTGCCCGACAGGAGAGGATCGCGGAACGAGATCAGGAAATGCGCAAATGGATTGTAGGAAAGGTATTTCCACAAGTCTCCCATTTGCTCGGGCAGCCAGAAGATCGGGGTCAAGAAGAACATCACCCGCATGATAGCCTGAATAAGGTGTGACATGTCCCGAAACCTCGAACACAAAATGCCCAGAATGAAATGCAGGCTGAAGCCATTGATGATGAAGAGGAGGAACGCAACGAACGACCATAGGGCAGTGATCGTCGGTGTGACACGATAAATGGCCATCAGGCCGACGACGACGATGAAATTGAAGAAAGCCAGAACGACCGAACGCGTCATGCTGACATTCACGAAAAGTGTGAGAGGCAGACGCCCTCCCTTCATCCAGCGTTCGGAGTTGATGAACACGTTGCACCCGTCGGTAATCAACGAGCTGATAAACATCCAGGCAAAAAAGCCGATGGCGACATAGTTCGTGAAATAGGCGCTGTCGGCCTGGGTGAAGGGCGAAAAGATGAGCACTTTCACTGCGACGAAGAGCGCAAAGGACACGGTCGTCCAGAGAATTCCGATATAGGTGCGCTTGAATCGCAGGCGAATGTCTTCGAACGCCAGTGCGATCCAAAGGCGCCAGCGAGACAGACCGGACGTAATGTCGGTAAACGCGGCGTTAAACTGGTTATTGCCCAGCTCGTAATAGTTCGCGGGCATGTATTACCTCTGTACTCAACGGCGATTCAGACGCAGTAGATCGACGTTAAAGCGGTCTCCGTCAACCATTGAGAGACAGGCTGGGCCTCTTGCGTGGAGGTTGCAAACGACAAAGGTCGGGACCGTTGCCGTCTTTGCCACTTGAACGTGCCGGGCGGGGGACTAAGCATGGCGACTCGCAATCATTTTTGCGCCAAGCCAGCAGAATACGGATGTTATGACCCTCAGGTTGATCAAGACGCTCTGGCGTGTCGTGCCCGTTTCCCTGCGCAACCGTTTCTGGGTCTGGTTCCAGAATGTGTCGGTCGCCCGACCGGATCTGCAGGCGGCCGGGATTTCGCCCGGCGAGCCCGTTGTTGTCGCCGGGATGTTCCGGACCGCAAGCGGGCTCGGCACATGGGCGCGCTCGACTTACCATGCCCTGAAGGCGGCCGGCTACGCGGTCACCGCTGTGGACCTGAGCGAATCACTCGCCATGGCGGATTTCGACTGCGGCATTCCGCTGGAACCTTTTCCTGCCGCGCAGAAAGGCACGCTGATCCTGCACGTCAATGGGCCGGAAACCGCTTATAGTCTCCGTAAGCTGGGCCTTCGCCGGGGACGGCAGTGGCGCGTCATCGGCGCTTGGGCCTGGGAACTGAGCGCGTTTCCACCCGGATGGGACGCAGCTTTCCCCTTCATATCCGAGATATGGGCACTTTCGGACTTCGCAGCCGAGGCATTTCGGCGGCACAATTCTGCGCCGCCCGTGCGCGTATTGCCGATATCGATCAGTGCGCCAAAAGCCCTTGTAGGCACTGATTCCGGCGCGGCAGCGCGGCCATTCACCGTGATCGTCATGGCCGACGCGCTATCGAGTTTCAAACGCAAGAATCCGGTTGGCGCAATCCAAGCGTTCCGAGCGGCGTTCGGTGACCGGGCTGATTGTCGCCTGATCGTGAAAGTGCGCAATCTCGACGCGATGCCGGAAGAAGCGGTGGCCCTGCATGCTGCGATTGCCGGTGCCGACAATATTGAACTCATCAACAAGTCGCTCGACACCGCGCAGCAATGGGCCCTGATCGCCCGTGCCGATGTCTTTCTCTCCCTGCATCGGGCAGAAGGGTTCGGCCTTGGCCCGGCGGAAGCCATGTCGCTAGGCATTCCGGTTGTGGCAACGGACTGGTCTGGCAATCTCTACTACATGAACGCCGAGACAGCGGCGCTGATCCCCTGCACGTTCGTCCCCGTGCCGGAAGATTGTATTCATTACAGCGTCGCTGGCGCTGTTTGGGCCGAACCCGATGCTGAGGCAGCATCGCAATGGCTGCAGCGCCTGGAATCGGACCGCGAACTCGGACGCAAGTTTGCCACGCTGGCGAAGTTGCGGGTGGAGGAAATCTGCGGAGCAGGCCGTGTTCAGGGCCTCGTTACCGATCTTCTGAAGGCAGTTCCGGCACAGCGGCATTGAGAGTGGACAGGCCTGCTCAGCGGTAATCGTCGGAAACAAGGACTGCGGCGGCGGGAAAATCGTCGGGTGTCTGACGCACGTGCGTCGCGCGGCGGCCCATGCGTAGTGGATTCCATGCCATTGTGCGGGCAAGTGCCCAGACCGACACGCGTCGGTCCGTTGTCCGCCAACGTTGATCGGTCATGATGCCGGGAACGTACCGGATGCCATGCCAGACGCCTTGCGCCGTCGATCTGAAACGACCGTTCAGGATGCTGCGTATCAACAGGTAGACCGAAATCGCAACGTGTGCCGGAAGGGTCAGGATGAGCAACGGCAACGGCATGTTCTTGAAGTAGGTCCATATCCGGTTGCGTGTGCCGTGATAGGTCGAAAATGGACTGCCTTCGCCCGAAATTGCACTGCCGGCATGGTGGATCACGGCGTCGCGGACGAAAATGCAGGTCTCTCCCATCAGCTGCAGCCGGAAACCGAGGTCCACGTCCTCACAATAGCAGAAAAAGCGTTCATCAAAGCCGCCGAGGCTCAAGAACAGCTGGCGATCATAGACTGCGCCGGCACCGCATGCGCTGAAACAATGGCCCGTTTCCGGCAGGTCGGCGAGCGATTGACCGTACCCGCCGCGCCACGGAATACCAAACACCAGATAGGCATCGCCAGCACCGTCCAACACGTCCGTATTATGCATGTCATATTGTGCTGACGTGAACGTGCGGCAGTCGGGATACAACTGGGTGGCTCGGTCCAGTTTTTCGATCCAGTCCGGCTCAGCCGCCGCGTCAGGGTTTAGCAGGACGAGCCAGCGGCCTGTCGCCAGTTTTGCCGCCATGTTATTGGCCACCGAGAATCCGAGATTGTCGGCGTTCATGACGATACGGCATTTTGACAACGCGCTCGTGTCGAGCTGATTCATAGACTCGTCCGATGACGCGTTGTCGATGACAATGAGTTCGAAATCCTGGTTCGTCTGAACCGCGAGCGAATCGACCGCCTTCTGGAGGTAGCCGCCGCCATTGTAGTTCACGATGACGACCGAATACGAAACACCTGGCATGAATTACTCAACCTCAGACTGAATGCGGACATCGACGCAGATGCCGGCCAGCCCCCTAAGCTTGATACGCTGCTCGGGCGAGTTCGCCAATGCCGAAGTCGCGTATTCAAAGCAACTGGAACGCTTAACATTCCCCTTCGTCGATCCGGTATTGTGTCCTTTTCCTGTATTCCCTGCGCATGCAGGTTGGGCAATGTCCCTGCAAGGTAGTATGTTAAGCGGATCAGGCTATGCTCGATTGACTGCGACGCAAGGATCAAAGAAATGACGATGCCAGCGGCAAATACCCAAAAGAATCGCTATGCCAATGCCCCTCGGGCTGCGGACTTTACCATCGATCAAGACTGGACGTCCTATACGGCTGCAGAGCACGACAGGTGGGACAGGTTGTTCCATCGCCAGCGCGAGGTGACCAAGCGGAGGGCGTGCCAGACCGCGCTGGACGCGATAGCGACGCTGGAACTCTCGGCCTCTGGAATCCCGGTGATGGAGGACCTGTCGGACCGTCTGGAATCGATTACGGGCTGGCGAATTGTTCCGGTGGCTGAACTCGTGCCCGACGAAGTGTTCTTCAATCATCTCGCGAACCGGCGTTTTCCCGCTGGCGCGTTCATCCGCCCGGAGGCGGAATTCGATTATTTGCAGGAGCCGGACATATTCCATGATATTTTCGGCCATGTGCCGATGCTGGCCAATCCGGTCTTTGCCGATTTCATGGAAGCCTATGGCAAGGGTGGCCAGCGCGCGATGCAACTCGGCCAGCTGCACAACCTGGCGCGGCTTTACTGGTACACGGTGGAATTTGGCCTCATTCGCGAGGCTGGAGACCTGCGCATCTATGGCGCGGGCATTCTTTCCAGTCCGAACGAGACCGTGTTTGCGCTGGAGGCCGATAGCCCCAACCGGATCGCCTTCGACCTGCCGCGCGTCATGCGGACCAAATATGTCATCGACGATTTCCAGCAGACTTATTTTGTCATCGACAGTTTCGAAGCGCTGCTGAACGCCTGCTACCAGGACTTCGGTAGCGTCTATGCCGAGGTGAAGGGAATGCCGGACATTGAGGCGCATGCGATATCGCCGGGAGACGATGTTCTCCATCGAGGAACTCTCGCATATTTTCACAAGCGCAAGGCAGGCCGCTAGGGCCAGCCGCCGAGGCCTCTTGACCGTTCCGGAAAAAGCCCGCACCCCGATGTGATGCATTATGTCCCTCGCATCCTCGTTACCGGCGGTGCCGGCTTTATTGGGTCGTTCCTGTGTGAACGACTGCTCGAAACCGGGGCGGAAGTCCTGTGCGTCGACAATTTCTTCACTGGACGGCGTACCAATGTCGCCCACCTGCTCGACAATCCGAAGTTCGAAGTGATGCGCCATGACGTGACTTTTCCGCTCTTTGTGGAAGTCGACCAGATCTACAATCTGGCCTGTCCGGCCAGCCCGATCCACTACCAGTTCGACCCGGTCCAGACGACCAAGACGAGCGTGCATGGCGCGATCAACATGCTGGGTCTTGCGAAGCGGACGCGGGCGCGCATCCTCCAGGCCTCGACGTCCGAAGTCTATGGTGATCCGGTGATCCATCCCCAGACCGAGGACTATTGGGGCAACGTCAATCCGATCGGCCCGCGCAGCTGCTATGATGAAGGCAAACGCTGCGCCGAGACCCTGTTTTTTGACTATTATCGCCAACACAAGGTCGAGATCAAAGTCGCCCGTATCTTCAACACCTATGGCCCGCGCATGCATCCGAATGATGGCCGGGTCGTCTCGAACTTCATCGTGCAGGCGTTGAAGGGCGAAGACATCACGCTGTATGGCGATGGCAATCAAACGCGCAGTTTCTGCTATGTGTCAGACCTCGTGACAGGGCTGATTTCGTTGATGGGCACAGGGCCGGAATTCGTGGGACCGGTAAATATCGGCAACCCTGGCGAATTCACGATCCGCCAACTGGCCGAACGGGTTATCGACCTGACAGGATCCAAATCCCAACTCGTCCATCGCCCGCTGCCGCAGGATGATCCCAAGCAGCGCCAGCCTGATATCACGATGGCGCGGGACAAGCTCGGTTGGGAGCCGACCGTCGAGCTGGACGAGGGCCTGAAGCCGACCATTGCCTATTTCGAAGAAGAAATACGGGTGATGGGCTGACGCCGATTGGACAGTGGGCCCGGCAGGACTCGAACCTGCGACCAAACCGTTATGAGCGGTCCGCTCTAACCAACTGAGCTACGGGCCCTACTGACGTTTCCGTTTAAGCATGGCTTTCACCTGTGGCAATGGCGCAATTCACCGCTTCTTGGTTACGAAATTGCATTGGTCCTGGCGATATACAGATTGAAACGCAAGACAGGGCCGGATTCGCATTGAATCGGCCGGATTCGTCTGCAAGGATGCCGTTATGAAGCAGGTTCTGGTGACTGGAGGGGCGGGCTATATTGGCACGCACACTTGCGTTGAACTGCTTTCGCGCGGGTATTCCCCCATTGTCGTCGACAATTTCGTTAATAGCAGCCCGGCTTCGCTGGACCGGGTTCGGCGGCTGACCAATCATGAATTGCCCTCCTATGAAGCCGATGTGCGCGACACGGATCGGATCACTGAAATCCTGGCGAAGCACAAATGCGATTCAGTGATCCATTTTGCCGGCCTGAAAGCGGTCGGGGACTCTGTTGCCAAACCGCTCGACTATTACAGCGCCAATGTGATTGGTACGCACAGCCTGCTGACCGCGATGATGCGTGCCGGGACGCGGCGCTTCGTCTTCAGTTCCAGTGCGACGGTCTATGGCGAGCCTGTCTTCCTGCCCTATACTGAAAGCCACCCGCTGAGTCCGACCAATCCCTATGGCCAGACCAAACTGTCGGTCGAATTGATGCTCAACGACCTGGTCGAGTCTGGCGGGATGACCGATGTCGCGATCCTGCGCTATTTCAACCCGATCGGCGCGCATGCCAGCGGGCAGATTGGCGAAGACCCTCACGGCGTGCCCAACAACCTGATGCCCTATGTTGCGCAGGTGGCGGTCGGGCGGCGACCGGCGCTGAATGTGTTCGGCAACGACTATGACACGCCGGACGGCACGGGAGTGCGCGACTACCTGCATGTCGTGGACCTGGCCCGGGCGCACGTCCTGGCGCTGGAACGGTTCGAACGCGAGCCGGGCGCGATCACCGTCAATCTCGGCACCGGACGTGGCACGTCCGTTCTTGAGCTGGTCGCGGCCTTCGAGGCCGCGAGCGGGCGCAAGGTGCCGATGGATTTCGGGCCCCGGCGCTGCGGCGACATCGCCGCTTTCTGGGCCGATCCAAGCCGGGCTGAAGCGCTGCTGGGCTGGCGGGCCGAATACGGTCTGGCCGAAATGTGCCGCGATCAATGGGCATGGCAGAGTCAAAACCCGAATGGCTTTGACCTGGCCTGACGCCGCATAAAATTTCCTGACAGACGCAACGTTTGCCGTTTTGCGGCCTTATTCCTTTGGGAAACAGGGCTAACAACCAGAATGGAACTCCAACATGCTGAATCAAAAAACACTGATCGCTGCGATGGGTGCCTGCATGCTCGCGCTTGCGCCGGCTGCCTGCGCGCAGATGCCAACGACCACGAAGGGGGCTTCAATGACCGAGATGGGGCACCCGATGATGAACCCGAACTCAATCCAGCCGGAAACCACACTGGATATTTCCGCCGAAGGCGAAGTGATGCGCGCGCCTGACATTGCCTATCTCACGGCGGGCGTGCAGGCCGATGCGGAGACGGCAAAGGCCGCCATGCAACAGCAGGCCAATGCGATGACGGGCGTTTTCGACGCGTTGGCCAAGGCGGGTGTTGCGAAGAAAGACATGCAGACTTCAAACTTCTCGCTGCAGCCGCGCTATACTTATGTTGAGATCGACGAGGGCAAGGGCCGCACCCGCGGCGAGCAGCGCCTGGATGGCTATACCGCCTCCAACCAGCTGACCGTGAAGGTGCGTGATCTCGACAATCTCGGGGCGACAATGGATAGCCTGGTCTTGGCCGGCGGCAACACGTTCTCGGGCATCAATTTTGCCCTCGACAATGACGATGAAGTGCGTACCGAAGCCCGTCGCAAGGCCATGGAAAATGCGATGTCCAAGGCCAAGCTCTATGCCGACGCAGCTGGCCTCAAGGTCGCCCGTATTGTGACCATCTCGGAAGGCGGCGATTACAGCCCGCAGCCTATGGCCATGATGTCGCGCAGCAAGGAAATGGCGATGGATGCCTCCACGCCGATTTCAGGTGGCGAAGTGGGCTACACGGCCCGCGTCAACGTCCGGTTCGAACTGGTGAAATAGGCCAGGTCCAACTTGAAAGCCTGACTAACGGCAGTTCCAGACGGAGCTGCCGTTTTCATGCCCGATCGGTATCAGACATAGCCTTCCGCGAGCAGGTCTTTCATGTCGACGATGCCGATGGGGCGACCATCTTCAACGACAAAAGCGTTGGAGATGCGGTGCTCGCTAAGGCGCTTGATGACCACCGCGAGGCGCTCCTCAGGTGCGACGGTACGCGGGTCGGGGGTCATGACGGATGCGGCATCGCCGTCCAGCTTTCCGGCCAGCATCGCGCGGCGCAGGTCACCGTCTGTCACCATGCCGATCATTCGGCCATCCACGCTCAGGACCGCGACGCAGCCCTTTCGGCCTTCGGAGACCGCCAGGATCACCTCCTGCACGCTTGCGTCTGTCGCGACGACGGGTATGTCGTCCGGCCGGTCGGCGACGTAATCGCCTGCGGTTTGCAGCGAGCGCCCCAGCTTGCCGCCCGGATGGCGGCTACCAAAATCTTCCCGGCTGAAGCCGCGCCGGTCCATCAGGAGAATTGTGAGGGCATCGCCCAGAGCCAGGGCCATCGTTGTGGATGATGTGGGTGCGAGGCCGTTCGGGCAGGCCTCGGCCACGGTGGGCATGTGCAGCACGACATCGGACAGGCGGCCAAGGGTCGAGTCCGGCGCGCGGGTCATGCCAATGACGGGTATGGCATGGCTGCGGCAGTAGCGCAGGAGGTCGACCATCTCACGGCTTTCCCCCGAATAGGATATGGCGAGCACGACGGATCCGGGCGCGATCATGCCGAGGTCGCCATGGCTGGCTTCGGTCGGGTGGAGGAAGAAGGACGGCGTGCCGGTGGAGGCAAGGCTGGCGGCGATCTTCTGGCCGATATGGCCGGACTTTCCGACGCCCGCGACGATAACGTAGCGATCAGTCGCCATGATGATGTCGGCGGCGCGGACAATGGTCTCGTCGATGCCCGCTTCGAGCTTCTCAAGCGCATCCCGCTCGATGCGGATCACATTTCGCGCGAGATCGATCTCTGACTCGGTTTTCAAGGACGGCTCCCTAGAGGTTATGCCCACAGGCGTCTGCCCGAACGGGAGCGTTCGTCAAGCCTTGGCAGTGTGCAATGCAGTGCGAGGCTTATTGCGCGAATTGGCGGGCTTCGTATTCGCTCACCGTAAAGGCGGGGCGGCCTGCAGGGATAACAACTGTCGCGCCTTCGAAACTGGTCGGTGTAGCGTCACCCTGTTCGAACTCCGGGTCCGGGCGCTGACCGGTATCCGCCACCAGGATTTCCTCGGCGTCCTCGGCTTCTTCGTCCTCGGCCTCGGGTGCAAGCGCGGGTCCAGGCGCAGGCTGGGGCTTGAACTTGATGGCCCTCGCCGCGTTCGCGACGCTGAGGCGCTGGCCGTTTAGCATTGGCTCTGCAGCAGCGTTCGGGTCAGGCGCCGAACTGCCGAAAGCCGAGAAGGCCGTTTCGATATTGCGGCCTGGATCGGCTGGGTCATCCGGAATCTGGTATGTGTGGAAGGCCGCCTCAACAAGCGCTGCTACATGGGCATTCCGCGACTTGGACGTGCTTCCGCCGAGCATGATGGCGATGATCCGGTGACCGTCGCGCTCGGCAGACGTCATCAGGTTGAAGCCCGAGGCGCGCGTGTAGCCAGTCTTGATGCCGTCAACGCCTTCGACGGTCTCAAGCAGCTCGTTGTGATTCTTGTAGGTCTTGCCAGCCCAGCTGAAGCGCGGTCTGGAGAAATAGTGGTAGGATTCCCCGTGATTGTCGAACATCGCCTCTGCAAGGATAGCGAGGTCGCGGGCGGTGCTGACCTGACGGCTGTCCGGCAGGCCCGACGCGTTGACGAACCGTGTGTTCTCAAGACCGAGGCTCTGGGCCTTGATTGTCATCAACTGGGCGAACCGGGTTTCGGTGCGACCGAGGCGCTCGGCGACAACGACAGCGACATCATTGGCCGACTTGGTGACGAGGGCGCCAATGGCATCGCTAACGGTGATCGATGAGTTGGGCCTGAGCTTGAGATTGGACGGAGCCTGACTGGCGGCGAAGCGCGATACCATCAGCCGTTCGTCCAGTGTGACTTCGCCAGCCTCAAGCGCATCGAACAGCATGTAGAGGGTCATGACCTTGGTCAGGGATGCCGGGTAGCGTGGCTCGTCGGCATTGCGGGCGTGAAGGACTTCGTGCGTGTCAGCGTCGATCACGATGGACGCGTACTTCTCGGCAAAGGCCACAGGCGCACAAAGTCCCGACGTGACGAGCATTGCCGCAAGGGCAAGTGTTCTTAACACTGGGGCTAAAGCACGCTGTTTCATTGTGGCCTACCTTCGAAAAAGTATTAACCCCGCGCCGCCCGAGGTTTACGATAGAGTCGCCGAAATGCGTTGACCAGACCTTAACGCAGGATTGGGCATCAAATTTCGGCAATCTAATTGTGACTGTGCAAAATCCGTGCAGGAATGCTTATGTTGCAGCGCACAAAATATGTTGCAATTGCGAGAAAATTGGCTATTATGTCACACAACACAGGAAAAGGATCCGACCATGGCCAAGTCACCGAATACCGCTCCCAAAGCAAAACCAGCCACGACCGCGAAAGCCGAGGCGCACGCCACCGAAGCTGCGACCAAAATGCTCGACGGCGGCATGGACAAGATCTCCGATATCGCCGCCAAATTGGGCACGTTCGCTGAAGACGGCGTGAAGTCGATGGCTGAGCGCGCAACCGCTTCGACCGAAGTGATGCGCACGATCGGCAGCCGCAACATGGACTTCTTCACCCGTACAATCGAACAGGGCGTCGAAGCCACCCAGGCCATGACGAGCGCGAAAGACCCGCGCAAGCTCATGGAAATTCAATCCGGCTTTGCAAAATCCCTGTTTTCGGCTTATACGTCAGAAGTGAACGCCCAAGCTGAGCTTTGCATGCTCGCATGGCGTGACGCTGCCAAGCCGTTCACTGCGGCCCTGGGCAGCAAGTAAATTCCCGAGGTCCGATGGGGTGCGCCCCGTCAGGCAGTAGAGTGGGTAGATTAAGAAGAGCCGGGCCTGTTTGGCCCGGTTCTTTGTTGTTGGAGCCCACATTTTTCGCGTGGCATCCGCCAAGCAAGGCGACTACGATAGCGCCATGACCGATTTTATCGACTTCCAGACTTTCAAACGCCCGCCGAAACCCAACAACTGGCTTGTCGCGCCGGACGGCTTTGCCGATGCCGCCCTGCCGGACGAATCATCACCGGTTTTCGACCGCACGCCGTCGGCGCTCTTTGAAGACATAATGCAGATGGTCGCGGCGCGCGGCGACTGGAAGATCAAGGCATCTGATCCCGCAGCAGGCCGCATCAGTTTCACTGCCGTGACCAAGCTGCTTCGGTTCAAGGATGATATCGACATTCTGGTGCTGCCGGTGGCAGGGCACGACCATCAGTCGACGCTTGTCGTCTACTCGCGATCACGCGTCGGCTACTCCGATCTCGGCACCAATGGCAAACGCGTGAACGCGCTGCTCAGTGCGCTCGCCATGCCCTAAAAGCAGGCAAGTCATGCTTTTGCCATGCTTGGTCTCTTCAATCTCGCGCAGGAACGTATATCTTATGGCTATGACCATGACATCTGATCTTGTCCGGATGAGCGATCCGAACATGCCCGGCCCGCCGGCGGGGAACCCGCCCGGGGACGGAGACGGTATCGGTGTCGATATTGTCACGCAGACGCGCATCAAGACCAAAAAGCCTTCGCTTTACCGGGTCTTGCTGCTGAACGACGATTACACGCCGATGGAGTTCGTCGTTTATATCCTGGAGCGCTATTTCAATCGCTCGCGGGAACAGGCGACGCGGATCATGCTGCATGTCCACCAGAAGGGCGTCGGTTTATGCGGGGTCTACACCTACGAAGTGGCGGAAACAAAAGTCGCCCAGGTGCTTGACCTTGCCAAACGCCATGAGCACCCTCTCCAATGCGTTATGGAGAAAGAAGACTAGATTTCACCTCCGACCCCCGAAAGGTCCCCCAAAGTGCCACGATTGTCCCACTCTCTCGAAACCGCTCTCGAAAAGGCGCTCACGCTCGCGTCCGAACGCGACCATGAGTATGCCACGCTGGAGCACCTTCTGCTGGCTCTGACGGAAGACGAGCATGCCCGCGAGGTCATGGGTGCCTGCAAGGTCGATATCGAAGCACTGATCGGCGACCTCGTACGTTATATCGATGAAGAGCTTTCCAGCCTGATCCTCGAAGAAAGTGAAGGGCGCGTGCAGCCGACCGCCGCGTTCCAGCGGGTCGTCCAGCGCGCGATCCTTCACGTTGAAAGCTCGGGCCGCGATGAAGTTACCGGCGCCAATGTGCTGGTCTCGATCTTTTCCGAGCGCGAAAGCCATGCTGCCTACTTCCTGCAGGAGCAGGACATGACGCGCTATGATGCGGTGAACTTCATCTCGCATGGCGTTGCCAAGCAGCCGGGCATGTCGCGCCCGACGAGTCCACGCGGCGCCGAAGGTAGCGAAGAAGAAGCCGTCAAGCAGGGGCACGAGGCATTGGATGCCTATTGCGTGAACCTCAATGCCAAGGCGCGTGCCGGCAAGATCGATCCATTGATCGGCCGCGACATGGAAGTAAACCGCTGCATCGAAGTGCTTTGCCGCCGCAACAAGAACAACCCTATCCTCGTGGGCGACCCGGGCGTGGGCAAAACGGCCATTGCTGAAGGGCTCGCCAAGCGCATCGTTGATGGCGAAGCGCCGGAAATCCTGGACGACGCGATCATCTGGTCGCTCGACATGGGCGCGCTTCTGGCTGGCACGCGTTATCGCGGTGATTTCGAGGAACGCCTCAAATCCGTGATGAAGGAACTGGAGCAACAGGAAAAAGCCATCCTGTTCATTGACGAAATCCACACGATCATCGGTGCCGGTGCGACGTCCGGCGGTGCCATGGACGCTTCCAACCTGCTGAAGCCCGCGCTTCAGAATGGCGGCCTGCGCTGCATGGGCTCGACGACGTTCAAGGAATACAAGCAACACTTCGAAAAAGACCGGGCCCTGTCACGCAGGTTCCGCAAGATCGACGTCGTCGAGCCGACCGTGCCGGATGCGGTCAAGATCCTGACCGGCCTGAAATCCCGTTTCGAGGATTTCCACGGCCTTCGCTACACGAATGATGCGATCAAGGCGGCTGTGGAATTGTCGGACCGTTATATCACGGATCGCAAGCTGCCCGACAAGGCGATCGACGTGATTGACGAGGCGGGCGCAGCGCAATGGCTGCTGCCGGCCAGCAAGCGCAAGAAACAAGTGGGCATCCGCGATGTCGAAGCCGTGGTCGCCAAGATTGCGCGCATCCCCCCCAAGCAGGTGTCGAGCGACGATGTGATTGCGCTCAAGTCTCTCGATACGGATTTGCAGCGTGTCGTGTTCGGCCAGGACGCCGCCATCACCGCGCTGTCAGCGGCGATCAAGCTCGCCCGGGCTGGCCTGCGCGAACCGAACAAGCCGATCGGCTCCTACCTGTTCACCGGCCCGACCGGTGTCGGCAAGACCGAAGTCGCCAAGCAGCTCGCCTCGATCATGGGTGTCGAGATGCTGCGCTTCGACATGTCGGAATACATGGAACGGCATACCGTTTCCCGCCTGATCGGCGCGCCTCCGGGCTATGTCGGTTATGACGAGGGTGGCCTGCTGACCGACGGAGTCGACCAGCATCCGCATTGTGTCCTTCTGCTCGACGAGATCGAGAAGGCTCACCCGGACCTGTTCAACATCCTGCTTCAGGTGATGGACAATGGCGCGCTGACGGATGCCAATGGCCGCAAGGTCGACTTCCGCAATGTCATCCTGATCATGACCACCAATGCGGGCGCATCGGATGCATCGAAGAATGCCATCGGCTTCGGCCGTGGCAAGAAGCACGACGAGCAGGAAGAGGCGCTCAAGCGTCTGTTCACGCCGGAATTCCGCAACCGTCTCGATGCGACGATCACGTTCGGCGGCCTGACACCGGAGATTATCGACCGGGTGGTCGAGAAGTTCATCCTGCAGCTGGAAGTGCAGCTGGAAGATCGCAGTGTTGCGATCGAGATCACCAAGGCAGCCCGCGACTGGCTGGCCAAGCGCGGCTTCGATCCGGACATGGGCGCGCGGCCACTCGCCCGCACGATCCAGGAGCACGTCAAGAAGCCGATGGCCGAAGAGTTGCTGTTCGGCAAGCTCCAGAAGGGCGGCCTGGTCAAGATCGATATCGACAAGAAGGACGAGGAGAAACTCGCTTTCAAATATGTCACCGAGCCGGCCAAGAAGCGCTCCGCCAAGAAGGACAGCACCGAAGAGCCCGCCTGATCGGCTTTTCGCAAACCCGACTGAATTTTAAAGGCCGCCCTGCCATGCCGGGCGGCCTTTTCATTTGTCTCGCTTTTTGGAAGACGGAAGCTAAGGTCCGTCAGAACCAAGGAAAAAAGATCAGGGAGACATGACAATGGCGGGAACCGTGAAGGGAAACTGCGATCCGAAATTTGCTGCGCTGAGGGACGAGTTCGAGCGCAATTTCGCCGAGCGGGGCGAAGTCGGCGCATCGGTCTGCCTTTCGGTGAACGGCGAGACCATGGTCGATCTCTGGGGCGGGGTCGCGAACGCCGAGACGGGCGAGGCATGGGAAGAAGACACAGTCTCCATCGTCTTCTCGTGCACCAAGGCAGCAACCGCCCTGTGTGCGCATATCCTGATCGACCGCGGGCTCCTGAAGCCGAGCGCGCTGGTTTCTGACTATTGGCCCGAGTTTGCAAAGAACGGGAAAGAAAAGACCACGGTCCAGATGATGCTGAATCATGAAAGCGCGTTGCCCGCCCTGCGGGCGCCAGTGAAGCCCGGTGGTTTCAATGACTGGGACTACATGATCGGCCGCATGGAGGACGAGGAAGCGTTCTGGGAGCCTGGCACGCGCAACGGCTATCACATGGTCAATTTCGGCTGGACGGTGGGCGAACTGGTGCGGCGCGTTTCCGGCAAGTCGCTCGGCACCTTCTTTGCCGAGGAAGTGGCCGGGCCAACCGGCGCGCGATTCTGGATCGGCCTGCCGGACAGTGAAAAGCCGCACATCGCGCCGATCCTGACTTATGTTCCCAAGGACAGCGATGTTCCGACCGAGTTCACGCAATTGCTGATGACGGATCCGGCGTCGATCCAGCATCTCTCCTTCATGAATTCCGGCGGCTGGAGCCCGAACGATCCAGAGGCGCACAAGGCCGAGATCGGCGGCGCCGGCGGCCTTTCGAATGCACGCGGACAGGTCGCGATGTACACGCCGCTCGCCTGCAATGACGGCAGTCTTGTCTCGTCGGACCGGCTGGCCAGCATGAGCATGGTGTCGACCGCGACGCAGCGCGATGCGACACTATTGGTGCCGACACGCTTTGCTTCCGGCTTCATGAAGTCGATGGACAATCGTGCCTATCCGGCTGGCGACCAGATGACGGCAATCATGGGCAATGAAGCGTTCGGTCATGTCGGCGCTGGCGGCTCGATCGGGTTTGCAGACCCCGAATGTGGCCTCGCTTTCAGCTATACGATGAACCAGATGGGCGCCGGCCTGCTCGTCAATGACCGCGGCCAGAGCCTGATCGATGCAGCCTACAAGGCGCTCGGTTATCGCACGAATGTACCGGGCGCCTGGGTGCGGTAGCCGCTTCCGATAGGGCGAAGCCGAAGACGGCGTCAGCTGTCCTTTTCGACCTCGCCGATACCGCGCGGTTGCCTGGTGTTCTCAATCGCCCTGCTGGCGCGCTCTGTGGCTTCGCTGCGCGCCGGCGGGGTGATGATCTCTGGTGGATCGGTTTGCTGCAGGTAGACTGTCTGGCTCGGGAAGGCGAAATCCGTGCCGGCCCGTGCGATGATATCCATCACCGCCACGGCAAACTCTTCCTTGATCTCCAGCCATTCACCCCAGTCCTTGGTGTAGGTGAATGCATAGATCAGATAGTCGATCGAGCTGGCATTCAGGCTGTCGATCCGGACAAACAGGGCAGCCTCCGGCGGCTTGGCGAACCGGGGGTCGTTCCACAACCAGGCTTCGATCTCGTCACGGATATATTTCAGCTGGTCGACCGTAGTCCGGTATTCGACGCCGACAGCCCATTTGATTCGCCGGTAGGTCATACGCGAAAAATTGGTCACAGCCGCATCTGACAGGGCGCTGTTGGGCACATAGACAGGGCTCTTGTCGAAGCGTCGCACCAGTGTTGAACGGAAGTTGATCTTCTCCACCGTGCCTTCGACCACGCCATCGACGCGAATCCACTCGCCCGGAATGAAACGCTTTTCGGCGATGATCAGGATGCCTGAAATAAGGTTCTTGAACAGGTCCTGCGCGCCGAGGCCAACGGCAATGCCCAATACGCCGAGACCAGCCAGCAGGGGCGCGATCTGGATGCCCCATTGATCAGCCACCGCACCGAGGCCAAGGATGACGAGGATGACCTGCAGCGCCTTGACCATCCAGTCGACGGCCGCTGACGACAGCGCGTTGCGCAGGTTCACCAGAATGAACTCGAACGCATTTACCGCGCGCGCCAGCGTCCAGAATACGACCAAGGTAATGATGGATCGCAGGATGCGAGTGACGTAGACCTCGGCATCTCCCGAAATATCAGTGACCTGCAGGGCGATATAGATGCCGATAATAACAGGCACGATCTTCAGCGGTGTGGAGACTGACTCAACGAGAGCGTCGTCGATTCGTGTCTTCGTGCCGGCCGTGAGACGCATGACGGTTGTCGCAACAACTCGTGCAAACAGGCCCCGCACCATAAGCGCGATCAACACGATTACGACTGCCATGAAAATCTCGCCATAGGTCAGGCCATAGGCACCCTGGTTCCAGATGGTCCCGATATAGATGACGGTATCTTTCGCCCATTGCGGCGCGTTCTCGTCGAACCATGGCGGGAGGGTAATGATGGCCAAGGAAATCTCCTGGGTGACGTCCGGTTGCTGGATCGATTGAAGTTTGCGTCATCTGCTAGCTTGGCTGCAGGCGCATGTGAAGGGTGTGGCGGCTAGACGGTAGTGTCGCGCCACTCACCGGGACGAAGGTCTCCGAGACGCCAGTCGCCAACCTGAGCACGGATCAGGCGCAGCGTGGGGTGACCGACGGCTGCGGTCATGCGGCGGACCTGGCGGTTGCGGCCTTCGGTGATAGTAAGGCTGATCCAGCTGTCGGGTACGGACTTTCTGAAACGGATCGGCGGATCGCGGGGCCAAAGGTTTTCCGGCTCCGGAATGATCTCGGCCCGGGCAGGAGCGGTCTTGCCATCCTTCAGTTCCACGCCGGAACGCAAAGCTTGCAGGGCAGCGTCATCAGGCACGCCTTCAACGTGTGCCCAATAGGTTTTTGGCTGCTTGAATTTCGGGTCGCTGATACGGTTCTGCAGCTGGCCGTCATCAGTGAGAACGAGCAGGCCCTCGCTGTCCTGGTCAAGTCGGCCGGCCGCATAGACGCCGGGCACATTGATGAAATCAGACAGGGTCTTGCGCGGCGATCCTGCTGTACCTGAATCGGTGAATTGCGACAGCACGCCATAGGGCTTGTTGAACAGGATCAGGCGCGACATGGGCCTATACCTGGACCACCTCATGCAGGGCCTTGAGTTGCGCCAAAAGGGCCTTCGCCTCCGATACCGGCAGGCAGCTCGGTGCGTCGCACAGGGCGGCGTCGGGGTCGGTATGGAATTCGAGGAAGACACCATCGGCGCCCGCCGCCACGGCAGACTTGGCAATGACCGCGACGCCGTCGCGGCGGCCGCCGGTCGAGGCTCCGCCGGTGCGCGGGTCGGCGCCTGGCAGTTGCACGGCGTGCGTCGCGTCAATGGTGACCGGGCAGCCGAGCTTTTGCATTTCCGGAATGCCCAGCATGTCGACGACGAGGTTGTTGTACCCGAAGCTGGAGCCGCGTTCGCAGAGGATGACGCCGACGTCAGATGCTTCACCGATCTTGGTGACAATATTTTTCGTGTCCCAAGGCGCGATGAACTGGGCTTTTTTCACCTGGACGATGCCGCCAGCCTTGGCTGTGGCGCGAGCGGTAGCAACGACCAGATCGGTCTGCCGGCAGAGGAAAGCGGGAATCTGGACAATGTCGGCCACGGCGGCGACAGGTTCGGCCTGTTCAACCGTGTGCAGGTCGGTGCAGATCGGCACATCCAGTTCGGCCTTCACTTCCTTTAGGATGCGCAAGCCCTCTTCCAGGCCCGGACCGCGATAGGAATGGATCGAGGAGCGGTTCGCCTTGTCGAAGCTCGCCTTGAACACATAGGGCAGGCCCAGCTCGGCGCAGATCGCTTTTAGCTGTGCCCCGACCGTCAGCGCCAACGCCTTGTTCTCCAGCACGTTCAGGCCCGCAATCACAGCGAGCGGCTTGCCGGGGCCAATGGCCCATCCGGATTTCGCGTGGGTCAGCGCTGGCATCGTGATCTCTCCATTCTTGCTTGGTTGGGTCCTGTTGGTCAGGATAGTTTCTCGCCGTTGTGGTTGGTGGAGCCGGGGGAAACAAAATGGTACATGTACTGATTACGCATCAAGTGAAAGACTTTGCATCCTGGAAAGTGGGATATGACGCCGGCAAACCGATGCGGACTGAGAATGGCGTCATCTCAGATCGCGTTTTTCAGGACAGCTCAGATCCCAATCGCGTGACGCTGCTGATGAAATGCCGCTATCTTGGTCAGGCCAGGGCCTTCCTTGAGAATGAAGACCTGAAGGCCGCCATGGCCGACGCTGGCGTGATCAGCGTGCCCGAAGCATCCTTCCTGAATGCGGCTTGAAACATAGCGGGCAGAATCAAAGAAGCCGCCCTGTCGAGGGGCGGCTTCCGTGAGCCCATGGGGCTAGTCAGGTCCGGGCGGCGTTACAGCGGCCCTACCATGTCTCTAGGTGCTGACCGGAGGCTGCTCCAGCCAGACACCATAGGACACAGACCCAACGGCCTCACCTGGTTTCTCACTCGACATGGATCACCTCCTTTCAAACGTGCTGCTTGCACGGACTTTGTCCAGGACCATCCCGGACGACTCGAAGTTAAGCATGATTTGCGCCAATTAAAAGTAAACATGACGCATTTCCGGTGATCTTTTGGACTCCGCCATGAAAAACGCCCGGACGTGGCGCCCGGGCGTGATTCAAGCGCTGAAAATTGAGGCAATTGGCCTAGTCTGTTGCGATCACACCCACGACGAGGCCGATGATGGCTCCGGTGGCCACTGACGCGAGGATCGCGTCCCCCCGGTCATAGTCGCGGGCCCAGTAATAGCCGCGCGGGGGCGCATAAAGGCCATAGCGGTGATAGTCGCGGATATACACCGTCTGCCTGTGGGGGTGGTAGTAACCGCCAACCGAGTAGCGTGGGGCGTAGTAACGGGGTGGCGGGGCGTAATAGCGCGGCGGCGGCGCATAGTAGCGGGGCGGGGGTGCGTAGTAGGCATGGGAGGGGCGATGGCTGTAATAGCGCGGTGGCGGCCGGCGATGATAGTCATGGCGACGGTCCCGGTCGCGATAGTTGTCATGATGGCGACGATCACCGCGATAATCGCGATCACGGTCGCCATGACCGCGATTGCCTCCGCGATCGTCATGTCCGCGCGAATAATCTCCGCCACGATTGTCATGGCCGCGTCGCCCTTGATCGGCGCTGGCAATTGGCGCGGCAATCAGGCCGACTGTGGCCGCCGCCGCGATCAGGCGTGCAAGGTTCTTCAACAAATTCATGGCGCTCTCGCCTCCGGTAGATAACCGCACAGTTTTGCGATCCTGAGGCAAGTTTTAACGGTTGCGGGCTGAACTCCACCTGAACACCATGTTAAGGGTCCGGCATGTCCGAATTTGGCGATCTTCGCATATCAGGTGAGTTGACGGTGCCTGCCTGGGAACTCAGCGAGGCCTTTGTGCGCGCCTCGGGGCCGGGCGGGCAGAACGTCAACAAGGTATCGTCGGCCGTGCAGCTGACCTGGAATGTCGAGGCATCGTCCCTGCCGGCGGACGTCAAGGCACGTTTCACGAAACTCTATGGCAGCCGCATCACGAATGACGGCCGCATGATCGTCGAGGCCAGCGAGCACCGAAGCCAACCGATGAACAGGGAAGCCGCTCGAAAGCGCCTTGCCCAGATGATCCTGAAAGCCTCCATTCGCCCGAAGCGGCGCGTTGCGACACGGCCCACCGCTGGCAGCGTGCGCCGGCGTATCGCGTCGAAAAAACGCCGGGGCGAGATCAAGTCGCTGCGCGGCAGCGTGGAGTCTGACGACTAGCTGTCCAGCTCCGCCTTGATGGCTGCCGTCAGCTTGGCTGTATCGGCGCCTTCAATATGCGTATCGCCCACGAAGAATCCCGGCGTGCCGCCGACTTCGAGCGCGCGGCCCAGATCCTTCATGTCCGATAGTTGCTTCTGGATTTCCATGGACTTCATGTCGGCACGCATTTTCTGGACGTTGACGCCGATGGATTCGGCGATGGCATCAATCCGCTTTTCGGTCAGGTCGTCATTCGATTTCAGGTCCATCAGAGCGACGTGCATGGCATTGTATTTGCCCTGCTTGCCAGCCGCGAGGGCGGCGAGCGAGGCCGTCTCGCTGATGCCGCCAAAGATCGGCAATTCCTTGAATACGACGCGAACCTTGCCGTCATAATCGGTGGGCAATGCCTGGATCATGTCGACCGAGCGCTTGCAATACCCGCAACGGTAATCGAAGAATTCGACAACAGTCACCTCGGCATCGGCCGGGCCGATGGAATGGTCGCTGGCAAGGCTGTAAAGCTTGTCCTTGTGGGTCTTGATGGCCGTTTTCGCGGCGGCGGCTGCTTCGGCGCGTTGCTGCTCGCCGAGTGCGACGAGCGCATCTTCAATGATCTGAGGGTTTTCGACAATGTATTCGCGGACAATTTGCTCGACTTCGGCGCGGTTCATCTTGCCTGATGCCGAATCCTGCGCGCAAGCGGGCGTCAGGGCGATTGCGGTCAGCGCCGCTGCAGTGAACAGTTTGCGTATCATGGATAGGGCCTTCTCAGTTCTTGAATCCGAAGCAATGCTTGGCGCCATGTATACGACCGGCCCGCACAGCGTCCATTGCCTCTGACAGAAAGTTGATCAGCGACCGTCAGTCGTGAAATTGCCGAATGGCATGTCGCGACCGCTGGTCTGGACCGAAAAACGGGGGCCGCGATTGGCGCGATTGTAGAAATCCCGATTGTCCGGATTGCTCGGATCGGTGATCAGCAGGATGTCGTCGGCCCGCCTGTAGGTCGGCGTGCCACGCTCAAGCTGGTCGACAGCCCGGTGGGCGAACAGGTTCGCCCGGACGATGTCCCCGATCGAATAGGCGGACTCTGCAGTGGCGAGTTGGGCTTCTGCCCGGCGACCCTGTTTCTCCAGCGTGATCGCCAGCTGCGCCCAGGCAAAGGCATTTTCCGGTTCGGCGATCAGCGCATCGCGCAGGGCGGATTCGGCTGCTTCCACATCGCCCGGCTCGTCGCGGGCGTTCAGGGACCGGGCATAGTTGATCAGCAGCAGGGGCTGGTCGGGCTTCAGTTCGAGCGAACGCTTGTGTGGCGCGACGGATTCAGCGGTGCGGCCGCTCTCGAACAGGATCTGGCCTTTGAGCTCGTGGAAGTAGGGATTGTCCGGCTGGTCCGCGAGGAGCAAGTCGACCTCTTTGAGGGCGACATCGATGTCGGATGCCTGGAGCGCGGCGATGGACCGGGCATAGTGGGCGGGCGCGCTGACATCGCTGGCAGGGTACTCGTTGCGCACCTTGTTGGCCGTATCGAGGAAGCCAATCAGTTTGGCGCGCATCATCTCGTATTGCAGCTGCTCGCGCGGTGTCGGCGGTTCATTCATCAGGCCTGACTTTTCGGCCATGTCGCGGACGGCACGAATACGGTCCGACGCGAGCGGGTGCGAACGGAAATAAGGGTAACGACGCGCATTGGAGAGAACTTCCTGATAGCGGAACTTCTCGAAGAACTCGACGATGCCGCCCGTCGATTCATGCAATTGCGAAAGATATTCGACCGCAGCTGCATCGGCCATGGATTCTTCGGATCGCGTGTGAACGAAGAAGTTGAGCGCGGCAAATTGCTGGGAACTGCCGATCAGGGCGGCACCGGCGCCGCCTTCACCCGCTGCAATGGCCAGGATGCCAAGACCGATCGAGATGAGCGCCGGGCGCGATGCGACCTCGGCGGCCCGTTGGCGGCTGACGCTGTGGCCACAAGCGATGTGGCAGGTTTCGTGTGCGATGACGCCCTTGATCTGCGCCGGGGATTCCGCTGCGATGATCAGGCCGGTATGGAGGTGGATGTTCTGGCCGTACGCGACGAACGCGTTCAGGCTCGGGTCATTGATGATGTAGAAGCCGACATCTGCCGGTTTGAGGCCCGCAACCTCAAGGATCGGATCTGTCCACTCCCGCAGGGTTTCCTCGATCTCGGCATCACGGATCAGGCCTTGCGCCGATGCAGTGAAGGCAAAGGCGACGGCGGCCATGGCCGTTGCAGCAAGTCGCAGGAAGTGTCGCGCCATGTAAGGCGTCTCCTCTTAGTGGTACCAACCCCCTGAACTTAGGCAGGCGCGCCGGTATTGGCGAGGGGGAAGCAACATCCATGACACATTTGTCAGGAATCACCTGACGCGAAGATGAATGCGAGTTCCGGGTCGATCTGCAGGCCTGTTTCGGTTCCGGCCTCAGGGGCCAGGCCCCGTGGTACCAGCGATGTCAGCTGGAGATTCCCGATATTTAGCACCAGCCGCGACATCGGTCCTGTAAGGCGGCTGGCGACGACGCGGGCCCTGACAGGCGCTGTCACATCAGGGATTATGCCTTCCGGGCGGATGACGACCAGCGCGTCCGGGGCGACCGGGAGACCGAGCAGTCCCGGCGGAAGGTCACGTCCGGCGATCCGGTTCACCGGTCCGAGCGCGGCGGCGATGTCGGGGCCCTGGGGCTTGAGATAGACGTCGCTGGCCTTACCCTGTTGCAGGATGCGGCCGGCTTTCATGATGGCGATATGGTCGGCGCTTTCGAGCGCCTCGGCGGGATCGTGGGTGACGAGAAGCGCGGGGATTCCTGCAGCACGAACCGCATCCAGCGCCTCCTCACGTACGCTGCCGCGCAGGGACGGGTCGAGGCCGGAAAAAGGTTCATCCATCAGGATGGCGGCGGGCCTGGGCGCAAGGGCGCGGGCGATGGCGACGCGTTGCTGCTCACCGCCCGACAGTTCGTGCGGATAGGCGCTGCTGCGGGCACCGAGCCCCAGACGCGACAGCCATTGCGTGGCAATGGCGCGGGCGTCCTCGCGTGGCAGGTGGGCGAGGCCGAACGCTGTGTTTTGCAGCGCCGTGAGGTGGGGAAAGAGCGCAAAGTCCTGGAAAATCAATCCGATATGGCGCTTTTCCGGAGGCAGGGTAAAGCCGGGCCGGGACAGGATCGCATCGCTCAGACGCACGTCACCCGTATCGACGGGTTCAAGTCCTGCAAACAGTCGCAGCAGGGTGGACTTGCCCGCGCCGGACCCGCCGAGCAGGGCCGTGATGGCACCGGGGGCGAGGTCGAGCGAGACGCCCGAGACCACGGCAAGACCGTCATACAGGCGGCTGACGTCCGTTGCCGAGAGCGAGGCTGGGGGTGGTGTGGGCGTCATGAGGGTGCACCGGGGCGGGCGTGGGAGAGACGCCAGGAGAGGAAGATGACGGGGACAAGACCGGCAAGGGTGATGAGGAGGGCCGGCAGGGCAGCCGCCGCGAGGCGCTCGTCCGATGCATAGGCATGGGCGCGGACTGATAGCGTGTCCCAGTTGAACGGGCGCAGCATGAGCGTGGCGGGCAGTTCCTTGAGCGATTCCACGAACAGGATCAGGGCGCCGGCCGTGGCGCCGGACAGGGCAATCGGCAGGTCAACTTCCCTTGCCCGGCGCAGGGGCGAGGCGCCGAGGCTGGCGGCGGCCTGGCCGAGGGAGGCGGGTGCGCGGGCCAGCGCGGCGACCATGGGCTCGGCCCCCGCTGCGGTGAAACGACTGGCATATACCCATGCCAGGGCGATCAGGGCAAAGGCGCCGGTGAGGGTGAAGGGCAGGAGGCCGAGGACGACTAGGGCGCCCATGGCGAGGACGGCGCCGGGGATGGCGTATCCCGAGGACGCGGCGAGGCGGGCAAAGCGCGGCAGCGGGCCGGCGGCGCGCTGTGACAGGGCGATAACAAGGGCCAGTACGAAGGCGAGGGCGGCACCAGACCCCGACAGGATCAGTGTATTGATCAGGGCCTGTCCGACAGGTGCGACGGCTTCGCGCGCCTCGAGGCTGCGCCAGATGAGGCGTCCGACGGGCAGGCCGAAAGAGACAGTGAAGAGGGCGGCGCAGAGGGTGGTTGCGGTGGTGGCAAGGGGGCGGGAGAGGGGTAGTCGGTCCACCTGGCGCCAGCGGTTTGAACTCGCCTGGCTACCGCGCCGGCCCCGGCTCCAGCGCTCGAAAAGGACCAGGCTGAGGACGAGGCTGAGCAGGACGAGGGCGAGGCGGGCGGCGGTGGCCGGCTCACCGAAGCTCGTCCAGGCGCGCACGATGCCAAAGGTCAGCGTCGGCACACCAAGGTATTCGGCGGCGCCGTAATCGGCCGCCGCTTCCATCAGGGCGAGCGCAAGACCGGCGGCGATGGCTGGCCGCGCGGCGGGCAGGGCGACGCGCCAGAAGCTGCGCGAGGCGCTGGCGCCAAGGCTGCGGGCGGCTTCGAGCGAGCAGACCGATTGCGATATGAAGGCGGCGCGGGCGGTGAGGTAGACATAGGGATACAGCGTAAGGGCCAGGATGAAGGCGAGGCCGGGCAGGGAGTGGATGTCGGGAAACCAGAAGTCGCGGGCCGAGAGGCCGGTGGCGTTCCGGATCGCGGACTGGACCGGGCCGCCGACACCCATGAGGTCGCCATAGGCATAGGCGAGGACATAGCCGGGGGCGGCAAGGGGCAGGATGAGCAGCCATTCGAACAGGCCCCGGCCCGGAAAACGGTACATGGTGATGAGCCAGGCGACCGGGACGGCGAAGGCGAGGATCAATATGGCGGTCAGCGCGAGCGTGCCGATCGTGCCGAGGACATAGCCCGTCAGCAATGTGTCGCGGATGTGAGTCCACGCTTCTCCGCCGCCGAAGACCAGCCCGGCAATCAGCGTTGCAGCCACCGGCACGGCAATGACAAGGCCCGCCACGAAGGCGGGCCCGTCACTTGCGCGGATGGCAAGATTGCGGAGAGGAATGGTCCCGGCCAAGCGGATCAGTTCCAGCCGGCCCGGTCGTAGATTGCCTGCGCCTCGGCCTGGTTCTCGCCCAGCTGCTGGAGCGGGAACTGGCTCTGCTTGAAGTCCGGAAGGGCGTCGAGGCCTTCGGGGAGCGGCACGCCGGCGATCATCGGGAATTCCTTGGTCTCGCTCGTCAGCAGTTTCTGGCCCTCGGGCGTGGCCAGCCATTCGATGAAGCGGATGGCATTGTCCTTGTTGGGGGCATGCGCGCCCACGGCGGCGGCAGTCACGTTGACATGCGTGCCGACACCATCCTGTTCGGGGAAGGAGAGTTTCGTCCTGGCGGTCTTGGCCTTTTCGGCATCGGTGCCGGTGGCCATGCGGACCCAGTAATAATGGTTGATCAACGCGACCGAACATTCACCTGCCGCGATGGACTCAATCTGGGCCGTGTCACCGCCCTGCGGCGGCCGGGCAAAGTTGGCCACGACATTGCGCGCCCATGCGGCGGCCTTGTCCGGTCCCCAGCGCCCGATGAATTCCCCCATCAGGGACAGGTTATAGATATTCGATGAGGACCGCATGCAGACTTCGCCGTGAAGCCTGCCGTCTGCCAGGTCTGAATACTGGTCAACGTCTTCCGGCTGGAGGCGGGCCGGATCGTAAACGATGATCCTGGCGCGTTTGGCGAGGCCGAACCAGTTGCCGTCCGGCTCGCGGAAATGGGCCGGAATCGCCGATTCCAGCGCTGCGGATTGGATGCCCTGGGTAAATCCGGCGTCCTGGAAGCGGTAAAGTGTGCCGGCATCGGACGCGATAATCACGTCTGCGGGGCTGGCATCGCCTTCCGCTTTCATGGTTTCGATGAGTTCGGCCGCACCGGATTCGCGGAAACGGACGCGGATGCCGGTCTCTTTCTCGAACGTATCGTACATGACCTTGTCGGAATCATAGTGGCGCGCCGAATACACGTTCAGGGCGCCGGTGCGCTGAACCGCCGGTTCTGCTGCAGAATCTGCAGGTGTTGGCTCCGGTGCTACCGGCTTTCCGCAGGCGGCCACAACGAGCGCTGCGGCGAGAAGAGCTGGAAATTTCATTGGCTTGCGCTGTCCTTGTGTGGATCCAAGTCTATCAAACATAATTGAGAATGGATCGCAACTTATCAAGGGGAGCGACGTTTTGCCCAAAACTTGCACAGTTCCCGGTATAATGGGTTTTTTCCATCGAAAGGACTCCGATCAATCCGTATTTTGCGGTAAACAGGAAATTAACTCCGGTCAGAACAACAGGGGTGGTGGGGATGAATGACATAATCGTTGACCTGGATCTGGGGACGCCAGAGGAGCAGGCATTGTGGGAAATGGCTGTCGATTTCTTTGTCGGCATGCTGGATTCTGATGAAAGCGCTTCAGAACTGGATGCGCCTGACATGATGGTGCACACGGCCTTCAAGCCGAATGGCCGTATCTGCAAGCAGCTGATCTTCCAGGACCGGACCTGGGCCGATGCCTTCCTGGACTTCTGGGAAGAGCAAAAAATTCAGGCAACGGCGGCCTAGGCGTTTCCGACAACAGCCAAGTGAACTAGACAGGCCGCGATGAGTCCGAGCCTTTCCTCCCCGCGTATTGCCATCATCGGCGCCGGCATAATCGGCCTGTCCTGCGCCTGGGAACTGGCGAAGCGGGGCGCGCACGTGACGCTGTTCGATTCCGGCTTTTATCCGGGACGGGGCGCAAGCTGGGCCGCCGCAGGCATGTTGGCGCCGGCCTATGAAGCAGCCGCCGAACCCGGCGTGAATCCGAGACTGTTTGACCTCTGTCTCAAGAGCGCCCGCCAGTGGATCGACATGTCAGGGGCGATTGCCGCCGTGACCAGACGCGACGTCCTGCACTCAATCGGACCGTCGCTCGCCGTGGCACAGACCGCAGAAGACAGGATCCAGCTGGCAGGTCTCGCGAAGGCGCTGACCGCGCGCAAGATTGCCTTTGACGTGTTGTCACCGGACGAAGCGGTGCAGGCCGAACCATGTTTGCGCGTCGGCAACAAGGGGGCGCTGCGGCTGCCGACAGACGGTCAGGTTGATAACCGCCTCCTTGTCGAAGCGCTGATCCGGGCGCTGGAGAGCCAGGAACGGGTTGCGTTCGTGACCGGGACGGCGCCGCTGGCCCTGGTTCAGGGGAAAATCGTGCTCGACGGGTTTGACCGTGTGATTTTTGCGGCCGGATGGGAGACGGCGAGCGTGACTGTGGGTGAAGTGCCACTGGGCGACATTGCGCCCATGCTGCGGAAAATCGAACCCGTGGCCGGTCATATGTTGTCTTTCAATCGCTTGCCGGATGGCCCGGCGATGACGGTGCGGGCGGGCGCGCTATATATCGTGCCCAAGGCCGGACGCCTGATTGTCGGTGCGACCATGGAGCCGGGCGAAACCAGCACCAGGATCGACCCTGCCGCGATTAATCGCCTGGAAGCGGCGGCCCAATCCCTTTGCCCCATGTTGAAGCGGGCCACCATTATCGAGGCGTGGCGCGGCATTCGCCCCGGGACACCTGACCACGCACCGATGATCGGCGCACTCGGCGAGACCGGCACGTTCGTCGCGACGGGCCATTATCGCAATGGCATCCTGCTGGCACCGATTACCGCGCAGGTCATGGCCGACAGCGTGCTGGACGGGAAAACAAGCGACCTGGCATCGGCGTTCAGCCCGGCCCGGTTTGCGGCTGCGACCGCCTGACGCCGGGGCTGTGCTGGACGGGCGCGCGCCTGCGGCCTAAGTCTCCTGCCAAGCAGGAGGACCGCATGCACCAGATCGCCCCGATGAGCGAAGACCAGATGGCCATCAAGGACGCCGTCGCAAAGACGATTGCGCCGTTCGACGACGACTATTGGCTGAAGACGGACGAGACCGGCAACTGGCCGGAAGAATTCTGCGATGCCATGGCCAAAGGCGGCTGGCTGGGGATTGCGTTCCCGGAAGAATATGGCGGCGCGGGCCTCGGCCTGACCGAAGCGGCGCTGATGATGCAGACGGTGACGCGCTCAGGCGCGGGCTATTCCGGCGCGTCGGCGATCCACCTCAATATTTTCGGCCCGAAGCCGCTGGAGAAATTCGGCACGCCCGAGCAGAAGCAGGAAAACCTGCCAAAGATCATCTCCGGCGAAGAGAAGATGTGCTTTGCCGTGACCGAGCCGAATTCGGGGCTCGACACATCGTCGCTCGAGACGAAGGCCGAGCGGACCAATAATGGCTATGTGATCAATGGCCGGAAAATCTGGACCACAGGCGCGCAGCGCGCCGACAAGATCCTGATCATCGCCCGCACGACGCCAAAGGACCAGTGCGCCAAGCCGCACCTTGGCCTGTCGCTATTCTATACAGACCTCAACCGGAACCGGATCGAAGCCAACCCGATCCCGAAAATGGGCCGCAAGGCCGTCGAGTGCAACACGCTGTTCATCGACGGGCTGGAAGTGCCGAAAGAGGACCTGATCGGCGAGGAAGGCGCGGGCTTCAAATACCTGCTGCAGGGCCTGAACCCTGAGCGCGTGCTGTTTGCCGCCGAAAGCGTCGGGCTCGGCTTTGCCGCGCTGGAGCGGGCCGCGCGGTATGCCAATGAGCGGGTCGTGTTCGGCCGGCCGATCGGCCAGAACCAGGGCATCCAGCACCCGCTGGCGCGGTCATGGGCCGAGCTGTCGGCGGCAGAGTTGATGGCCTACAAGGCGGCAAGCCTATACGATGCGGGGCAGGAGTGCGGCGCCGAAGCGAATGCGGCCAAATATCTCGGCACCGAGGCGGGCTTTACCGCGTGCGAAACGGCGGTGCTGACGCATGGCGGCATGGGCTATGCCCGGGAATACCATGTCGAGCGGATGATGCGCGAAGCCATGCTGGCGCGGATTGCGCCGGTCAGCCGCGAGATGATCCTGAACTTCATCGCCGAACGCGTGCTGGGCCTGCCGAAGAGCTACTGACGCATGGCTGTGGCGGGAGCCGTATCGACACCAGCCACCCTTGGCGACCTGCTCGATCTCGATCTGGAGGGCCGCCCATTTCTCCAGGAGCAGGGCAACACGGTCACGCGCGGTTTCGTGCGCTTCCTGGAGGTCGATGAAGATTACTGGACTCTCGCCATCCGAGACGTTGAATACTTGGACAAGCGCAAAGGCCTGTGGGCACCGGATACGCCGGAAGACGAATATGGCGGCCGTGCTGAACATACGGCGGTGTCACGCCTGTGGGGCGGCCAGCCCCCGATCTTCGACCGGGGACTCCAGATCAGCTGTTATGGTATCTTCATCCATATCGGTGTGCGCAGCGACAGGCCTTGGCGCGACAATGACTGGCCTGAACTGGACACAGAGATGCTGTCGCCTGGCCCTATGGATGATCGCTAGGGCCGCTGTCGCGACGCGCTACATATCGTCGGCTTTCTTCATGCTTACGAAGAACTCTTCCTTGGTATGTGTGCGCGGATAAGGCTCTGCGGGCTCCGGCACGCCGAGAAAGGCGCAAAGCGGTTCCCAGCCATCCTTTGCAGAATGTACCAGTAGCCGCTCGGCGGGAATGGCTGCTTTAACGGCGGATTCGTGCGCGTTGAACGCCGCGATGATTCCGTCCTTGTCCTTCGCGTCTCCGAGGCTGCGCTCAAGGACTTTTGCCACCATCCTGAACCATTCGACCGCCGGGGCCGGCCATTTGTCGGGCGCCCAGACGGTCGCAAGGATCGTCTCCGATATGCTCTTGTACCAGCTTTCCGGCGAGCGGGACGACAGGATGATTTTCGCGTCCGGATAATGCGTTGCCAATTCCTGCCAGAATGCGGCGCTCGGCCAGTCCACGGCGGAGTTATAGCCGGCGTAGATCGCGTCGAAATCGGGATTGCCTGCCAGGGCGTCGTTCCAGAGCGGCACTTGCACGTCGCCGTTCTCGATCACTTCGATCATGTGGTGGCATGGCCCATGGCCGAGCTGTTCGAGTGCCAGTTTCAGCGACATTGTGCCTGTGCGCCCGAAACCGGCGCTGATTACGGATAGTGTCATGGTGTCCCCCATGCCCGATATCGGGCCCTGAGCGGCAAGTTACCCGAAAGAGCAGGTTCTTGGAAGTGCGTCGCGGCGAGGCGCTTCCCCATGGGCGCGGATCGGACTAGTCTCGGCAAAAGCCTTGGGAGGGCAATTCCATGCTGTATCTGATCCTCGGTCTCGTTATTTTTTTCGGGGCGCACCTGTTCACCACATTCCGGTCGCGTGAGCCGGGCAAGGATATCAAGGCGAAACTTGGATACGGGCCGTATATGGGCCTCTACAGCCTCGTTTCCATTGCTGGTTTCGTCCTGATCTGCTGGGGCTTTGACGCCACGCGCGACGCCGGGAGCCTGTATATGGCGCCTTCCTGGGGGCGGCACGTGAACCTCGCGCTGATGCTGCCATCGCTGATCCTGCTGGTGGCCTCGCAATTGCCGACCGGGGCGATCAAGAAGGCGGTGAAGCATCCGATGCTGGTGGCCGTGAAGCTTTGGGCCTTCGGGCACCTGCTGGCCAATGGCGAGCTCAATTCGGTGATCCTGTTCGGCAGTTTCCTGGCCTATGCCGTGATCGACCGGATCGCGGTGAAGAAACGGGGTGATAACGGCCCGGCCAGGGATGCGGCTGTTTCGGTCATGTCTGATGTGGGCGCTGTCGTGATTGGCGGTGGTTTGTACGTGGCGATCCTGATGTGGCTGCACCCGATCCTGTTCGGCGTCGCGATCATGTAATGGCAGCCGGCTTAAACCCTTCGCATACACATCGGTGCTAGCCATATCGGGTGATGCCACACGGTGGCGTTCGTGGGAGTGAGCCAGCATGAACTATGATTTCAACTATGCCCTGACGGTGTTTGTCGACACGGTCATGAAACGCTATGCCGATTTCGAGGGCCGCACGAGCCGACGCGATTTCTGGCATTATGTGTCGATTGCCCTGCTGATTGCCGTGGGCTTCAATATCCTGTCGATGATCCCCTATCTGGGGCCGATTTTCAGCCTGGTCAGCTTTCTGGTCGGTGTTGCCCTTATCCTCCCGGGCATCGGTATCAGCATCCGGCGCATGCACGATATCGACCAGAGCGGCCTGATGGTGCTGATCCCGATCTACAATATTTACCTTGCCTGCCAGCCGGGAACGACCCGCACCAACCGGTTCGGTCCGGAACCCCGGAAGCTGTGAGGCTGCTTGCGGGCGCGGCCCGGTCAGGCTAAGTCGCGGCCCATGTCGAAACAAACCGAGACCCGCCGCAAGACCGTCAAGGACATTGCCGCTGCCAAGGGCAAGACGCCGCTTGTCTGCCTGACCGCCTATGATGCGCCGACGGCACGCCTGCTGGACGCCCATTGCGACCTGCTGCTTGTCGGCGACAGCCTGGGCATGGTGGTGCACGGCCTGCCATCCACCGTGGGCGTCACCATGGAGATGATGATCCTGCACGGCCAGGCGGTGATGCGGGGTTCCAGCGAGGCCTTTGTCGTCGTCGACATGCCGTTCGGGTCGTATGAGACAAACAATGATTCCGCCTTCCTGAATGCCGCGCGCATCATGAAGGAGACCGGCTGCCAGGCGATCAAGATCGAGAGCGGCACCTATGCTGCCGGCCAGATTGCCCATCTTGTTGAGCGCGGCGTGCCGGTGATGGGCCATGTCGGCCTGCGCCCGCAGGCGGTCAATGTCGATGGCGGCTTCCGGGCCAAGGGACGCACGACAGGCGAACGCGACCGGGTGATTGCCGAGGCGCGTGCTGCCGACGAAGCCGGCGCCTTTGCCATCGTGATCGAAGGCGTCGCCGAGGACCTGGCGGCGGATATTACGGCCGAAGTCAGCTGCCCGACGATCGGCATTGGCGCGTCGGCGGCCTGTGACGGCCAGATCCTCGTCACGCACGACATGCTGGGCCTGTTCGACTGGACGCCGAAATTCGTGCGCCGCTATGCCGACCTGAGCACCAGCATCAATGATGCGGCGGCGGCCTATGCCGACGATGTCCGCGCCCGCCGGTTTCCGGACGCGGCCGAGACCTATGCCCTGAGAAAACCTGAACCTGAACAGCGCTGACACGTTGCAGCGTGGGCATCGCCCGTCTAGGTTCCTGCCCGAGTCACAAAATACACCGGAGCGACTGAATTGAGCGATATTTTCGAAGAAGTCGACGAGAGCATTCGACAGGACAGGCTGGAGATCTGGTGGAAGCGCTACCAGTTCTTTGTCTATGGCGCTGTCGCGCTGGTCATTGGCGCGGTTGCCGTCAACGAGTTTGTCATCATGCCCCGGGCGGAAGCTGCCCGTACGGCCCGCGCCCTCGAACTGGAAACAGCCCTGTCCGAGCTTCACAATGGCTCTTATGCGGCAGCTGAGGCCGCCTTTGCGGACCTCGCCGATGGCGGCAGCAAACTGGCGCCGCTGGCGGCGAACTACCTGGCGCAGGTGCGATTTGAAGGCGGCGGCGATGCCGATGGCGCCGCTGAAGCGCTGGCGGCCATTGGCGCGGTCGAGGGCGGTCCCTTTGACCGCCTCGCCTTGTTGAAAAAGGCCTATTTCAAGGCTGATGGCCAGTCGATGACCGAACTGGAAGCCACGCTGGGCAGCCTCGTCGATGACGAGGGCCCGCTCGGCGCTCTGGCGCGTGAACTGATTGCAGCCAAGGCCTTTGCGACGGGTGACACGGCCCGGGCCCGGACCGAATTTAACCGGCTGCGCTTCGATGCCGCCGCGCCGGCAGGCGTCAAGCGCCGGGCCGAACTCGCGCTGGCCGCCATCCCTGTGGTTGAAGAGGCCGCACCGGCCCCGGATGCCGACAGCCAGGTACAAGAAACAGAAACCGAAGCGCCGGCTCCCGCGCCCGCCCCTGCAGAGTCTGAGGAGACTGGTCAATGAGTCCATCGCGTAAACTCGCCGCCGCCCTTGTCCTGGGTGCGGCGCTGACCCTGACTGCATGCAGCAGTTTTCCGCGCTTCGGCGCCAGCAAGGCCAAGCAGCAGGCCGCCGAGGACAAGGCGGGCCGGATCACCATGGTGCTGACCGATGAGGCCATCAAGCCGAACCCGGAACTTGCCGGCGTGGAGATCGAGTTGCCCGAAGCGACGCCGATCAAGGCCTGGTCGCAGGCGGGTGCCAATGCCGCCAAAGTGGTCGGCCATGTCAGCGCGGCGCCTCAGTTGAAAATTGCGTGGCGTGCGGATGTGGGTGCAGGCTCAGACAAGAAATCGGCGTTGACGACGCCGCCTGTGACCAGCGAGACGACCGTGTTCACGCTGGACGCCGACCAGTCGGTCGTGGCGACAGACCTCGCGACCGGACGTGCGCAGTGGAAGAAAAAGCTGAAGGGCCTGTCCAAGCGCGACAAGAGTGCGCTGGGCGGCGGCCTGGCCGTTGAGGGCGATACGCTGATCGTGGCGAGCGGCTTTGGCTTTGTGGCTGCGCTGGACGCGGCCACCGGCACCGAGAAATGGAAGCGGGAGATGGGTGCGCCGATGACGGGCGCGCCCACCATCAAGGATGGCCGGATCTTCGTCGCTTCCAACAATAACGAAATTTTCGCGCTGACGCTGGCAACCGGCGAGACCGAATGGAGCGACCAGGCGATTGCTGAAACGGCCCGGGTGCTCGGCAGCTCCAGCGCCGCCGCTGTCGAGGACTTTGTCATCGCGCCGTATTCGTCGGGCGAGATCATCGCCTATCTCGCCTCGAACGGCCGTCGCCTCTGGACTGACGCGATCTCGCAGGCCGGCCGGTTCACGCCGATCTCCGAAATCAATGACATTGGCTCGCGCCCGGTGCTGTCGGGTGGGCTCGTGTTCGCATCCAGCCAGTCTGGTGTGACCGTCGCGATCGATGGACGCAGCGGCACGCGCGTCTGGTCGATCGCAACGGGTTCGACACAGGCCCCCGCCCTGGCCGGACAATACATGTTCATTCTGGGCGTCGATGACACGTTGTCGGCCGTCAATCCGGCCAATGGCGAAGCCTATTGGGTGACGACGCTGAGGAAGTTCAAAAAAGAGAAGAAGAAGAAGGGCCGGATCAGCTATTCCGGGCCAATCATCGCGTCGGGACGTGTCGTGATCGTGTCTTCAACAGGTGAGCTACTTGCCTTTTCGCCCCAAACCGGGCAGCAGACCGGCTCTGTGAAGCTGGGCTCGACCACTTACCTCGAACCCATCGCCGTACAGGACAAATTGCTTATCCTCACTGATGAGGCCAAGCTGATCGCCATCCAATAGGGCGCACGGCCCAAAAGCCCGCCCGTTAACCGTATGAACGGGCAGGCTTATGCCGCTTAAACTCGCTATTCTCGGACGTCCGAACGTCGGAAAGTCGACGCTGTTCAACCGGCTCGCCGGCAAGAAAATTGCGCTGGTCGATGACCAGCCCGGCGTGACGCGCGACCGCAAGCAGGCCGAAGGCCGGCTTGCCTCACTGCCACTGATCCTGATCGATACGGCGGGTTATGAAAACGTCCACGATGGTAGCCTGCAATCGCGCATGCGCGAGCAGACCGAAGCGGCGATTGCCGAGGCGGAAGTTGCGCTGTTCCTGATTGATGCACGTGTTGGCGTAACGATCGAGGACCAGAGCTTTGCCGCGCTGTTGCGCAAGGCGAACATTCCCGTCGTGCTGGCGGCGAACAAGGCTGAAGGCAAAGCCGGACGCGACGGCCTGAACGAGGCCTGGGAGCTGGGTTTTGGTGAACCGGTCGGCCTGTCGGCCGAGCATGGCGAAGGCATGGCAGACCTGTTCGAGGCCATCCGCCAGGCGCTGGGCGAGGATGCCTTCGAGAAGGCACTCGAAGAGGCCGAGCCGGACTATACGCATTTTGGCGGCGAAGACATTCTCGACAAGCTGTCGCATATCGATATCGACGACCAGACGCTGTCGGATGACGACCTTGTTGCGGCCATCGAGGAGGCCGACGTCGATGTCGAACCGGAGCCGGTACGTCCCGACAAGCCGATCAAGCTGGCCATTGTGGGCCGCCCGAACGCGGGCAAGTCGACGCTGATCAACCAATTGCTGCAATCAGACCGCCTGCTGACGGGACCGGAGGCGGGCATTACCCGGGATTCGATTTCCATCGATTGGGAATGGGAAGGCCGGCGCATTCGCCTGGTCGATACGGCTGGCCTCCGCAGGAAGTCGCGCGTGCAGGAAAAGCTGGAGCGCATGTCGACGGGGGAAACCATCCGTTCTCTGAAATATGCTGACATTGTCGCGCTGGTCATGGACGCCGACGAAGCGATGGAAAAGCAGGACCTGCAGATTGCCGACCTTGCCCTGCGCGAGGGCCGGGGCATTGTCCTGGTGATTTCGAAATGGGACCTCGTGAAGGATCCCGACGCGGCCGCCAAGCATATCCGTGACCTTTCCAATCGCCTGATGCCGAATGCCGGTGGCGCGCCCATCGTGTTCCTGTCGGGCCTGACGGGCCGGAATATCGAGAAGCTGATGCCTGCGGTCGTGAGCGTCTATGCCAACTGGACGGCGCGGGTGAAGACGGGGGACCTGAACCGCTGGCTGCGCCATACGATCGAGCGCCATCCACCACCCTCCGTGCACGGCAAGCGGATCAAGCCGCGCTATATGGCCCAGATGAAGGCGCGCCCGCCGACATTCGTGCTGATCGCCTCGCGCGGCGACCAGATGCCGGACCAGTACAAGCGCTATCTCGTCAATGGCGTGCGCGATGCGTTCGACATGAACGGCGTGCCGATCCGGCTGTTCGTGCGTCAGGGCAAGAACCCCTATGCTGACAAGGCCGCGCAGCAGCGACCGTCGAAGCGGTACAAGCCGAAGCACTAGCGTGGCGAGGGTGTGACCCTGCGTCACCTCGCGACGCATTAGGAGCGGTCCCGCAAAAATACAAGACTTGGACGCGGGCTCTCGCAACGTGTAGGCATGTGGAAAATCCACTTCAAACACTGCATCAGGGAGAGACAAGATGGCGTCCAGCGTTCCGGCCAAGGGCCTTCAACTGAGATCACACGTAAAATCCGGCGGCGAGCTGGAACTGTCCTTGGCTGAGGTGGAGATTCCAACGCCCGGCCCGGACGATGTGATTGTTCGCGTCGAAGCGACACCGATCAACCCCTCCGATCTTGGACTGCTGCTCGGCGCAGCCGACATGAGCACGGCGAAAGCATCGGGGACTGCGGACCGTCCAGTCGTCACCGCAAAAGTGTCGTCTGCTGGCATGCGGGCCATGACCCCTCGCATCGACCAGTCGATGCCAGTAGGCAATGAAGGCGCAGGCACGGTTGTGGCAGCGGGTTCGTCGCCTGCGGCGCAGGCCCTGCTCGGCAAGACGGTCGCAGGCCTCGGCGGCGAAATGTATTCGCAGTACCGCATGTTGAACGTTGCCCAGTGCATGGAATTGCCTGACGGCGCGACGGCCCGCGACGGCGCGTCCTGCTTCGTCAATCCGCTGACATCCCTGGCGATGACCGAAGTCATGCGCATGGAAGGCCACACGGCGCTGCTGCATACGGCGGCGGCTTCGAACCTTGGCCAGATGCTGAACAAGATCTGTATCGCGGATGGAATTGATCTCGTGAACGTGGTGCGTTCCGACGCCCAGGAGAAAATCCTCCGCGACCTCGGCGCCAAGCATATCGTCAATTCTACCTCGCTTGGCTTCATGGACGACCTGATCAGCGCGCTGGCCACGACGGGCGCGACTCTCGGCTTTGATGCCATTGGGGGCGGCCCGCTGGCCGGGCAAATCCTCGTGGCGATGGAAGCGGCCGCCAATCTCAACGCCAAGGAATACAGCCGCTACGGTTCGGCGACGCACAAGCAGGTCTACATCTATGGCCGTCTCGACATGAGCCCGACTACCTTGCCGCCCGGCGTGGGCATGGCCTGGGGCGTGGGCGGGTTCCTGCTGACACCCTTCCTGCAAAAGGTCGGCGCCGAAGGTCGCGCGAAACTGCGCGCGCGGGTTGGCGCCGAACTCAAGACAACGTTCGCCAGCCATTATACGTCCGAGATTTCACTCGCAGAAGCGTTGCAGCTGCCGGTGATCGAAGCGTACAACCGGCGCGCAACGGGTGAGAAATACCTGATCAATCCGAACAAATAGCACCGACTGACAGGCGCTGCGGAACGCAGGAACTCGCCGTCACAGTTCAGGAAATCGGGCCATTGGGGCCCGATTTCCGGCTGTGCCTGGCGGAATTGCGCTTGCCGGGCGAAACTCGCTGGCCAAACTCGCTGGCCAGCGTACAGGTATTTGTGTGATCCTTGAATTGGCCTATTCTGTGCGTCTGGAAGGAAAGCGTTCATGTCGTTCTTGATCCGGAATTTCGCTTTTTATGCCGTGTTGCTGGCACTGGCCGCCTGCTCTCAATCACCTTCGGAACGAGCGGTTGACGACGCGCCCTTGAAGACATGGCGCCCGTTCGCAGCCGACAGTCCCTGGAACACGCCCATCCCGGCGAATCCAGAGATCGACGCGCAATCCAGGGCGCTGATCAGCGATTTTGCGGGCAATGGCAGTCTCTACATCAATATCGCCGAATGGTCCGTGCCGGTATACTACATCGACATGGATGAGACGCCGAAACATGAGGTCCTTGATCTCTATCCCGGCCAGTACGGTCGCGGTTTCGAATTGCCGCGCGAGATTCCGATCCCGGAAGGGGCGCAATCGGCGCGGCCGCAAGGTGGCCTCGGCTATATCGCGATCGTGGACAAGGCGCGGAACCTGGAATGGGACATGCGCCAGGCCTACCAGCGCGAGGATGGTCGCTGGTTCACAGGCTTCGGCGCCATCACCAATCTACGCGGCAGCGGCGTGTCGCCGCCCTGGAATGAAGTGGACCAGCCGAATCTTGCTGCAAGCGCGATTGCATCCGGCTTTCCGCTGACGGCGGGCCTGATCCGGGTTGAGGAAATCAATTCGGGACGGATTCCCCATGCCCTGATGTTTGCCTATCCCGGCGCGATGACCGACGGCTTTGTGTCGCCTGCGAGCACGGCGATGCCGGTGGCAGAAAGTGCGGATGTTGCTGCACAGACCGGAATGCCGCTCGGCGCCCGCATCCAGCTTGATCCGGCGTTTGATGTGGATGGTTCGGATCTGTCGCGTGAGGGCAAGATCATCGCTCGGGCGCTGCAGGAGTATGGTGCCTATCTGGGCGATTCGGCGGGCGGCAATGTCCTGTTTGCCGAAAGCGCGCCAACCCAGCTTGAAGCCTGGGATGGGACGCTGGCGTCAAGTGAATTGCAGGGCGTCTTCACACCCGAGATGATGGCAAAGCACTTTCGCCTGATTGAAATGGGTGATGTCCTGCCGGGCCCGCCGGCAGACTGATCCAGCCTAGCTGGGCAGCGACGTATCGTAAGGGCTGTCGAGCGAGAAGACCGGGATCGTGGCAACGATCTCGAAACCGCTTTCATCCTTCAAGTCATACGTGCCGCTCATCATGCCGGAGGGGGCCGCGAGCGGCGCGCCGGACGTGTAGCTGAAGCGTTCGCCGGGCATAAGTGTGGGGGTCTGGCCAATTACGCCCTCGCCGTCGACGGCCTGCAGGCGGCCCTGCGCATCGACGATGCGCCAGTGTCGGCGCAGGATGGTCCAGGTCTGTTCACTCTCGTTTTCGACATCGACCGTGTAGGACCACATGAAGCGGCCCCGCGACGGTTCTGATTCGTCATGCATGAATTTCGGACGCACGCGGATGCGCACGCCTTGCGTGATTTCTTCATACAGCGGGGGAGCGTGTCGGCGTGCCATTATGCGAAATTGCGTTGAATTCCTTCACACACTGTTAAGCGCGCGAAGAACGTCTGCTTCAAGGTCGTCAGCATCCTCCAGACCGACTGAAAAGCGGATCCAGCTGCGGTCCAGGCCCATGGCTGCCTGCTCCGCATCGGTGAGCGCGCGATGGGTGGTGGTGGAGGGGTGACAGGCGAGCGACTTGGTGTCGCCAAGGTTATTGCAGATGTCGACAAGTTCCAGGGAATTCAGGAACTTGAACGCCGCTTCCTGACCGCCTTTGACGGACAGCGCGATCATTGTGCCACCGCTCGTCATCTGGCGCTTGTGGACGTCATAGTGCGGGTGGTCCTTGCGGTGGGGATAGCGAACGGCCGCAGCATTCGGGTGGGCCGCGATGGCGTCAGCCAGGCGTGCGGCGGTGGCGCTCTGGGCGTCGACACGCAGTTTCAGGGTTTCGAGGCCCTTGAGGACGACCCAGGCGTTGAACGGCGCTGCCGCGGGGCCGACATGGCGCAGGTACGGATCGTACACCTCTTCCATGTAGTCCGAATCACAGAGGATCGCTCCGAGCATGACGCGGCCCTGGCCGTCCATATGCTTGGTGGCTGAATAGACAACGACGTCGGCGCCAAGCTCCAATGGTTTCTGCAGGATCGGGGTCGCGAACACATTGTCCACGACCAAGAGCGCACCGGCTTTCTTGCAGAGCTTCGCTACGGCTTCGATATCGACGCCGTCGAGCAGCGGGTTGGCCGGGCTTTCGATCAGGACGAGCTGGCAGCCCTTGGCGAGTTCGCGTTCCCAGGCCTCAAGGTCTGCGCCGTCAACGAAAACAGTCTCGATCCCGTATTTCGGCATCAGGTTGGCGATGATCCAGCGGCACGAGCCGAACAGGGCGGTTGCCGCGACGACGCGGTCGCCGGTCTTCAGGGGGGCGAGAATGGCGGCGGAAATGGCGCCCATGCCGCTTGCGGTGACACGGCAGGTTTCGGCGTCTTCGATCAGGGCGAGTCGCTGCTGCAGCATTTCGCAGGTCGGGCTGCCATAGCGGGAATAGACGAATCCCGGCTCGTCGCCCTTCATGCGGGCCATGGCCTGTTCAGCGCTGTCATAAGCATAGCCGGATGTCAGGTAGAGCGCCTCGGAGATCTCGCCATGCTCGGACCGCATCAGGCCGCCGCGCACCGCTTTGGTCGCTGGCTTCCAGCCCGCTTTGCCCGATGTGTCTGACCCGTTCGCCATGCTGTTATAGTCCTTGTCTTTCCTGCATTGGGTCTTATGCCTGAGAGCACAAGGGGTGCAAGAGATGGTACAGGAAACGGGCGTTTTGCCCGACCACGAAATTGAGGCCCTGGTGGCTGGCGGCGCGATCCGCAGCGACCTGCCGCTGGAGGCCGGTCAGGTCCAGCCGGCGAGCCTCGACCTGCGCCTTGCAGAAGATGCCTACCGCCTGCGCGCGAGCTTCCTGCCGGGCAAGGACCGGACGGTGGCCGAAATGCTGCAGGAGCCGGGCGTGCACATGCACCGGATCGACCTGACCGACAAAGGCGCGGTGCTGGAAACGGGGTGTGTCTACCTCGTGCCGCTGCAGGAATCATTGCGTTTGCCCGCCGGCATATCGGCGCGGGCCAATCCGAAAAGCTCGACGGGGCGGATCGATGTATTCACACGACTGGTGACAAACCGGGGTAGGGCCTTTGACGACGTGCCGACGGGCTATTCCGGGCCGCTCTATCTGGAAGTGTCGCCGCGCACCTTCCCGATCATGGTCCGCCCCGGCGACCGGCTGGCGCAGGTGCGTTTCAAGCGAAAGCGCCCGGATGCGCTGAAAGAGCGGGTTGTTTCAATTGATCTTGAACCACCGGCCGGCCAGCCTGCAGGATATCGGGCCAAGCTGCATTCGGGTGTCGTGGACCTGCGCGGAATCGGCGCGCACGAAGCCGGGCAGTTCTGGGAACCTGTGTTCCCGCGCCACGGCCGCATCGTGCTGAATCCGGAGGACTTCTACATCCTTGTCAGTCGCGAGACGGTGAAGGTCGCGGCGCTTGAGGCAGCTGAAATGGCCCCGATTGCGCCAGAGCTGGGCGAGTTTCGGGCTCATTATGCCGGGTTTTTCGATCCGGGGTTCGGTACCAACAAAGGTGGGAGCCGGGCTGTCCTGGAGGTGCGCTCACGTGATGTTCCCTTCATCCTTGAGCACGGCCAGCCGGTTGCCAAACTGATCTACGAGCCCATGGCAGCTAAACCCTCAGGGCTCTATGGTGGTTCCGGATCAAATTACCAGGGACAGGGACTGAAGCTGTCGAAGCACTTCGCGATCTGAGTTGGCTAGGGATGCGGCGTGGGGATGTCGTGGCGTTCTGTGAGTGCGATCAGGATGGCGTCCTTGTCGTCGATGAAGCGTTTGCCGGCATATTGCCGGGCATGGACGCTGTTGGCCGAGCCATCCGCCAAAACCAAGACAGGGCAGGACTGGTTCTCGGGGCCAAGCAACGTGACCAAGTCGCCGCGCGGTCGTTGCCATGTTATCCGGTGGACGTCGAGCTGCCGGGACAATTGCGGGAATGAGGCAATCAGGCCTTCCATCAAGACGCAATGCCAGCAGTAGAAAACCTGACCGGGAAAGGCGGGGTCTGTGAATCCGGTTTCGAGCAGGAACAACTGGTCTTTTCTACTCATCCAGATTGAGCCTCATCTCCAGGATATGCGACCTGAACCCGGCCTTTTCATAGGCGCGGATTGCGGGAGCGTTGTCACTGTAGACCGTGAGACGAATTTCGCGGAGATCATTCGCCTTCGCCCAGTCTGACAAGTGTTCAAGCAGCCGCTTGTTGAGCCCCCGGCCGCGATAGTCCTGACTGACATACATGAATCCCAGGTAGGCGTGGTATTCGTCCTGCACATAGGCTTTGGACACCTTTCGCATCGCAAAACCCGAGGCGACGACCTGACCGTCCCGTTCGATCACCGCGACTTCGGCGTCATCGGACGCGATCAATTCTACGATATCGTAATAGCTGATCGGATCGGGCTTCAGCGTGTGATCGTAGGGACGCTCAGCGGCGATGATCCCCTGCTCGAATGCCAGCAGGACCGGGAGGTCGTCCTGTCGTGCCGACCGGACAAGAAACGGTTTCGGGATCGTCTCCGGATCAGCCATTCGCCGGATGCAGGTCACGGTAGCGGATGCGTTTGCCGGTGCGGGTCTCGTCCACCGACACGAGCTTCACGAGTTCGGCGGCGACGACGTCTGCCGTCGGCAGCGTCATCGGGTCTTCGCCGGGCTTGGCGGCGGCGCGCATCTCGGTGCGTGTGCCGCCAGGATCGAAGATGTTGACGCGCAGGGCCATTTTCTCGGTCTCGTCGGCCCAGCCGATGACCATGGCTTCCAGCCCGGCCTTGGAGGCCTGGTAGGCGCCCCAGAAAGCCTGGGGGTTTGTGGCCACGCTGGAGGTGACGAACACGGCGCGAGGAGATGCAGACTGGTGCAGCCAGGGCGCGAGCGCCCGGATAAGACGCCAGTTGGCCGTCAGGTTGACTTCGATCGTCTCCTCGAAACTGCGCGGTCCGCAGCTTTCCAGAGGTCCGAGCGTACCGAGCACGCCGGCATTGGCGACGAGGCCGTCGAGGCGGCCGAACTTCTCGCCGATCACCTTGCCCAGCGTTTCGATGCCCTTGGCATCCTTGAGGTCCATGGGAACGAGCACTGCTTCGCTGCCCAGGGCGCGAATTTCGTCATCGAGCTTTTCGAGTGCCGCCTTCGAGCGGGCAACGGCAATCACGATGTCGCCCTGCCGGGCGAGGTGGAGCGCGGCCGCGCGGCCGATCCCGCGCGAGGCACCGGTCACGAGTACAAGTCTGGGTTGGTCTGTCATGACGCGCCTTTATCGCAGCGCCTACGTGTCGTCCAGCAGGGAGAGCTGGCGCTCCTTGTCGGATTCGTCGTGCTGGTGGTCGACCAGCGGAGTCGGATAGTCGCCGGTAAAGCAATGGTCGGCGAATTGCGGCTGCATGGCATTGCGGACCGGCTCACCGATGGCCTTGTAGAGACCGGGCACGGAGAGGAAGCCGAGACTGTCGACCTTGAGTTCGCGCACCATTTCCTCGTGCGTGTGGATCGCCGCGAAGAGTTCGGATTTGGCCGCCATGTCGATTCCGTAGAAATCCGGATTCACGATGGGCGGGCTGGCCGAACGCAGGTGAATTTCCTTCGCGCCCGCTTCGCGCACCATCTGGACGATCTTTTTCGACGTGTTGCCGCGCACGATGGAATCGTCGACGAGGATCACGCGCTTGCCCTCCAGTACCGAGCGGTTCGGGCTGTGCTTCTTGGAGATCGCGGCTTGCCGGCCAACCTGGGTCGGCTGGATGAACGTCCGCCCCACATAGTGGTTACGGATGATGCCCATGCCGAACGGAATGCCGGAGGCTTCCGAATAGCCGAGCGCTGCGGGCACGCCGCTGTCCGGAACCGGCACGATCACATCGGCGTCTACCCCCGTTTCCGCGGCCAGCTGGTGGCCCATGCGGCGTCGCACCTGATAGATCGAACGGCCCTGCACAACACTGTCGGGACGCGCAAAGTAGACATATTCGAACACGCACGGGCTGGAGGCGCGCGGCGGGAAGGCGCGGATCGATTCGATGCCGTCATCGGTGATCACGACCATTTCGCCATTCTCGACTTCGCGCACGAACTCGGCGCCGATAATGTCGAGGGCGCACGTTTCCGAGGCGAGCACATAGGCTTCGCCCAGCTTGCCGATGACGAGGGGGCGCAGGCCGATCGGGTCGCGTGCGCCGATCAGCTTCTTGCCGGTCAGGCCGACCAGCGCGTAACCGCCTTCGATCTGTTGCAACGCATCGACCAGACGGTCCATGAAACGGGGCTTGGGGCTGCGGGCGACAAGGTGGAGGATGACTTCGGTGTCCATCGTGGACTGGAAGATGGCGCCGTCACGGACCAGCTTGTGGCGCAGTTCGCGGGCATTGGTCAGGTTGCCATTATGGGCGACGGCAAAGCCGCCGAACGACAGGTCGGCAAAGATCGGCTGGATGTTGCGCAGCATCGGCCGGCCTTGGGTCGAATAGCGATTGTGGCCAATCGCTGCATAGCCGGGCAGGCGGGTGCGAAGGTCACCGCCGAAATGATCGCCGACAAGGCCCATGTGCCGCTCGGACGGGAAGCGTTTGCCATCGAATGTGGTGATGCCGCAGGCTTCCTGACCGCGATGCTGCAGGGCGTGAAGCCCGAGCGCAGTGTAGAGGCTGGCTTCGTTATTGCCGTAAATTCCAAATACACCGCACTCTTCGCGCGGTTTGTCATCGTCATGATCGAACAGGACCATATGAGACCGTAGCCTCCTTTGTGCGTGACAGGTTCGTGACGCCCTATTGGCTTGTTTCGGCCTTCGAGGGAAGGGAAGTTTGCACTTCCCGGCCGACTTTTGTGGCATTCTCGTTCACATAATCGGCAACATTGCTGAGCACGGGATAGCAGGCCGCGTTCTGGATGAAGCCGGGGATCCGGTTTTCATCGAGCGCGAGGTGCAGAAGCACGACGAAGAAAACGAGGGCGACAAAGCCTCGGGCGACACCGAACGCCAGTCCGGCGAAATGGTCGAACATGCCGATACCGTCGGCGCCCTGTATACTTTTCGACAAGCGCTGGCCGAACCAGGCGACCAGGACGTAAGCGCCGACGAAAGCCGAAACGATCAGCAACGCATCCGCCGTCGGCAAGGTGAATATGATGAGATCAAGCTGCGACATGCTCTCGGGCAGCAGGGCGGTGAGATCTTCGGTGAACAATTTCCGGGCAAAGACGGCGGCCGTTATAGCGCCGATGAAGGCGCCCATCGTGGCCACTTCGCGCAGAAACCCGCGTGCGAAAGCCATAATGGCGGAGATGACGATCACTGCCACGGCGATGGCGTCGAAAGCTGTAACAGAATCAAGCATTCAGGGCGTCCGGGGCAAGCAACTCAACGAGCTGGATAAGCCTCTTAATCGGAGTGATCGTCAAGCCATCGACTGAGCTTGGACTGCCTTCCGGCACATAGGCGTGTACGAATCCCAGTCGGGCCGCTTCCTTGAGCCGCTGCTCGATCCGCGCCACGGGGCGGACGGCGCCGGAGAGGGAAACCTCGCCAAAGAACACGGATCGTTCCGGCGCAGCGGCGTCCGAAAGCGAGGTCAGCAATGCGGCAGCGGCGGCAAGATCGCCGGCCGGTTCGCCAATGCGATACCCGCCTGCGACGGTGAGGTAGACGTCCATGCCGGCGAAGCCGACGCCGCAGCGCGCTTCGAGCACGGCCAGCAACATGGCGAGGCGACCGGCATCCCAGCCGATCACGCTGCGCCGCGGCGTGCCATAGGCGCTCTTGGCGACCAGGGCCTGCACTTCGGCCAGCACGGGGCGCGACCCTTCCATTGCGGCGAAGACGGCAGAGCCGCCTGCGGCTTCCCCATCTGGCGACAGGAAGAGGGCAGAGGGCTCCTTGGCGGGGGCAAGGCCATATTGGTGCATTTCGAAAATGCCGATTTCGTCGGTCGGGCCAAAGCGATTCTTGGTGGCGCGCAGGATGCGGAACTGGTGGCCGCGTTCGCCTTCGAAATAGAAGACAGTGTCGACCATGTGTTCGACGACGCGCGGACCGGCAATGTTGCCCTCCTTGGTCACGTGGCCGACGAGGACCAGCGCGGCGCCGGATTTCTTGGCCCATCGGGTCAGCTCCTGTGCGCAGGCGCGGACCTGCCCGACGGAGCCGGGCGCGGCTTCGAGACTGTCTGACCACATGGTCTGGATCGAATCGATCACCACGAAATCCGGTTCGGCGGCTTTCAGGGCAGACAGGATCTTGCGCAGGTCAGTCTCGGTGGCGAGCTGGACAGGGCTGTCGGCGACTTTCAGGCGGATCGCGCGTTCCTGGATCTGGGCGGCGGCTTCCTCGCCGGAGACATAGACGGTCTTCAGGCCGTTGCGGGCGAGGCGCGCGGCGACCTGCAGCAGCAGCGTCGATTTTCCGATACCGGGATCGCCGCCGATCAGCGTGGCGGAGGACGGAACGAGGCCGCCACCAAAGGCACGATCGAGTTCCTCGACGCCCATGATGATCCGCTTTGGCGGGTCGGCCCGGTCGTTGAGGGCGACGAATTCAATCTTGCTGCTGCGTTTCGTGCCGGCCTTGGCCGGCGCAAGGCCGCCCGGCACGGCGGCAACCGCTTCCTCGACGAGCGTGTTCCATTCGCCGCAGCCATTGCACTTGCCGGTCCACTTGGAATGAACCTCGCCACAGGACTGGCAAACGAAAGCGGAAGTGGATGTCTTGGCCATGCGGCGAAGCTAGGGTGTGTCGGGGGTCGGCGAAAGGTCCGCTGCTGGCAATTCTTCTGCTTCTGGCCGCTCTGGCGCGTCGCAGGTAAAGGCCGCAACGCCCTCCGGCATCTTCCCGTCTGTCAGGCGTACGGCGCGGGCGGGGCCGCGGGCATTGCCGGCGGTGAAGGCGAAGCTGCCGTCCAGCACGTCTGCGTTGCGCTGGTAGAAGGGGATGTAGCCGGAGAAGAGGCGCTTGGAGAGCGTCGGGTGGAACTCGAAGCGTCCGGTGGAGGCGCGGCGGGCGCCTTCAAAGCGGCCCGTCAGGCTGACGGAGTTGATTTCCTTGGTGCCGACGAGGCGGACCGGATAGCGGCCGGCCGATGGAATCGGTTCGAATGCCTCCTCCACCTTCTCGCCATCACCGACCACCGGCGCCGAGAGCGGATCGTCGGACAGAAAGACGCGCCAGGCCAGGTGGAGGCCTTCATAGGCCTTCAGGTCGGCTTCGACCGTGCAGGTGTCGATGTGCCACTCGCCGTCGAGCCGGAATTTCTCGTATTGCAGCCAGCCGGTGAAGCCGAGCGACAGCGCCGTGAACGCCACGGATATGTATTTGATGAAATCCAGCATGGTGCGTCTCCCCCGAACTCATGCTTCAGGTTAGACGGTGGCGAGTGGATTGCCAGCCTAAATTGCTGGCTGGATCGGCCCATCCGCCCGGCCATGGACGAACTGGTCGACAAAGTCGTTGCCGCTATGATCGACGTCATCGGCCTTGCCGCGCCAGATGATCCGGCCCTCGAACAGCATGGCCACTTCGTCGGCAATCTTGCGGGCCGAGCTCATGTCGTGCGTGATGGTCACGGTCGCTGCGCCGAGGCCGCGCACCTGTTCGATGATCAGGTCGTTGATGGCGTCGGCGGTAATCGGGTCGAGGCCGGTAGTCGGCTCGTCGAAGAAGATCAGGTCTGGTTCGGAGATGATCGAGCGGGCAAGCGACACGCGTTTCTGCATGCCGCCGGAGATTTCGGCTGGATACAGGCCAGCGACTTCCGAACCAAGGCGCACTTTCTTCAGCGTCTCGATCGCGCGTTCCCTGGCGTCGCGCCGCTTCACGCCGTCGGCATTGATCAGGCGGAAGGCGACATTCTCCCAGACGGTGAGGCTGTCGAACAGCGCGCCGGCCTGGAACAGCATGCCGACGCGGGCGCGCATGGATTCGCGTGTCTTGCCAGTGGAATTGGTCACGTCATGGCCGTCGAAGAGCACTTTGCCGGCCGTTGGCGTCATCAGGCCCAGCGCGACCTTGAGCATGACCGATTTGCCCGAGCCCGAGCCGCCGATCACGACAAGGCTCTGGCCTGGCGCGACGTCAAGATCGACGCCGCGCAGGACATTGTTGCGACCGAACGATTTTTCGATGCCTTCCAGTTTCAGGATGGGCTGGGTCACAGGCCAATCTCCACGAACAGGTTGGACAGGACGAAATTGGTCGCCAGGACGAGCACGGCAGCGCCGACCATGGACAGGGTCGCCGCCCGGCCCACGCCTGTTGCACCAGCCTGCGAACGATCGCCCTGGTAGCAGCCCATGACCGCAATGACGCCGCCAAAGACGACGGCCTTGATCAGGCCGACCATGATGTCGTCGCGGGTGACGAAATCGAGCGTGTTGCGCAGGTAGGTCGTCGAGTCGAAACCCAGGCTGTAGACGCTGACCAGCCAGCCGCCCATCACGCCGATGATGTTGGCGGCCGCCACCAGCATGGGCAGTGTGATGAGTGCGGCCAGGAAGCGGGGGGCGTAGAGATAGCGGTAGGGGGAGGCCGAGAGGGTCTCGAGGGCGTCGATCTGCTCGGTCACGCGCATGGCGCCGATTTCCGCCGAAATGCCGGCCGAGACACGCCCGGCGAGCATCAGGCCGGTAATCACGGCGCCGAGTTCACGTGTAATGCCGAGCACGACGATATTGGGCACGAATTGTTCGGCGCCATAGCGGCTGCCGCCGGTATAGATGTTGAGGGCGAGTGCGGCGCCGATGAAGACCGCCGACATGCCGACGACCGGGAATGAATAGAAGCCGATCCGGATGATCTGGCGCCCGATCTCGCCCCAGAACCAGCGGGGCGTGAACGCGGCAAACGTCACGCGGCCTGCGAATGTCGACAGGCGGCCAATCTCGGCAAAAAAGCCGAGAACGCCGGCTCCGATCCAGCGCAGGGGATTGGGAAAGCCGTTCTTAAGCATAGACACGTTCGACACGATTGCTGAGCCCCGTCAGTAGTTCATAGCCAAGCGTGCCCGCGCGGGCGGCCTGATCCTCAAGTTTGGCATGCTCGCCGATGAATTCAACGCGCGCGCCTGCTTTTGCTCTATCCTGTGCCTTAGAAACATCAATCGTCGTCAGGTCCATCGAAATGCGCCCGACGACCGGGCACGGGACGCCATCGAGATAGGCGAGGAACGCGTTGCTGCCGGACCGCAACAGGCCGTCGGCATAGCCGATGCCGACCGTGGCGAGCTGGGTGTCCTGTTCGAGCGTCCGGGTTGCACCATAGCCGACCGTGTCGCCGAGAATGCCATCGAACACGCTGAGTATGGTGGCGTCCAGAGTCAGTCCGGGGCTTATCCGGAGTCCTTTCGGGGGCCGCGAGCCGCCGTAAAGGGCGAGCCCGGGCCGGGTCAGGTCATACCCGAAGTCCTTGCCGAGATAGCAGCCGGCCGAGTTTGCAAGGCTCGCCGGCGTGTCCGGAAAGGCCGCGGCAATATCGTCGAATGCGCTGCGCTGGGCTGCGTTCATTTTGTGGCCTGTCTCGTCGGCGCAGGCGAGGTGGCTCATGACAAGGACAGGCTGCAGTTTCTGCAGGGCCGTCAGAGAGGTGCCGAGCATTTCGTTCTTGAGGCCGAGCCGGTTCATGCCCGTATCGAAATGCAGCGCCGACGTGCCCCTTGGCGCGGACGACCAGGCTTTGACATGGTCGGGTGACGACAATACGGCGGTCAGGCCCGCCGCGACATAGGCCGACATTTCCTTCCGGGTGGGACCGTTCAGGACGAAGATGCGCGAGCCGAGACCCAGGGCCTTGCGCAGCGCGAGGCCTTCTTCGAGATACGCGACAAAGAAGGTCGCGCAGCCCGCCCGCGATAGTGCGCGGGCAACCGGTACGGCGCCGAGGCCGTAGGCATCTGCCTTGACGACAGCTGCCGTGGTCGCGCCTGCATGCAGCCCGTCGAGCGCCCGCCAGTTCGCGACGATATTCGAAAGATGGATCGTGGCGCGGGGAAGTTGGCTCATGGGCAGCGATTTAGGACGCTTCGGGCGCGGTGTCACTTCCTCGCGGCATGCTCTTTCCACGCTTCGCCCTTCATGTTCCAGACCGGTGTGAAGAACACCATCCAGAGAATGATAAGCGTCATGCCGCCGGCCGGTACGATGGCGATCCTGTGCGGGCCGAACAGGTCGACGAGCGCGCCCATGACAGCAGCGCCAAGCGGGGCGCCTGCCATGAATCCCAGCTGGTAGATTGAAAGCACCCGGGCGAGTTTCTCCTTGGGTGCTGCATCCTGCACGATCGACCGGCTCATGGCGATCGATATGCCGGCGGCGAGACCCCAGATGAACACGATGCCGAGGAAGGCCCAGTGGGGGATCTCCCACATCATGGCGAGGATACTGCTGGATCCGAGAAACTGCGCGACCAGCAGCAGGCGTCCCTGCCGCTTGATGCGCCGGAAGATCGACAGGACGACCGACGACACGAAGGCGCCCATCCAGAAGGTCACGAACATGTCGCGGATACCATCCGACCCGAAGCCGTAGATGTCGCGGTTGACGATGGGCAGGACCACGAGAAAAGCGCCGATCACGAAAATGCCGACGCCGAACATAAGGGCGGTCATGGCCCAGAGCCTGCCATCGGAACGGACGGCGCGGAAACCCTCGGCAATGTCCCCGAACGCTGCGCCGATTCCGCTGCGCCCCGTCCGGACCTGTCGTCCTTTTGCCAGGTTGAGCGCAAACAGCGTACCGAGCACAAGAACGCCGCCCTGCGCCAGCAACAGCTTGTCGGCGGCGATGGGGCCGATGCCGAAACCGCCCAACCATTGTGGCATGCGGGTCATCTTGTCGGCATAGCCCGCAAGGACCAGGCCTGCGATCTGGGCCAGGAACTGCGCCATTGTGGCCAGCGTGACGCCAAGCTGGAGCGTGACATTGGAGCCGACGCGCATGCGCCGTTCAACGACCTCGTTCACGATCGAGTCGCGGGCCGGCATCATGAACGCGCCGACCGTGCCAATCGTCAGCCCGTAGATGATCATGCCGGGATAGGTCAGCTGACCGCGCGCGACAGCCAGGGCCAGGAAGAGGGCGGGTATCGCTGCCAGGAGATGCAGGACGATCAGCAGGCGCCGACCATCGGCGCGCTCGGCCACCACGCCGCCAATCAGGAGGAATATGACCGACGGCGCGGAAAGCGCCATGTTGGCCAGTCCCAGCGCAAGACCGTCCATATGAAGATGGTCCTGGCCGGTGATCAGGTAGGGGAACAGCACCATCTGAAGCCCGAAGGCCATGAACCAGCTGCACTGGACCATCAAATATGCGGGCAGTTCGATGCGCACGCCGCGGCGCAGGCGCTTCGCCCGCCAGTGCGTTGCGGTCGACAGGAGGGAGGCGCCCGCACCAAGCGCTTCGCTGATGCCGCTGACTGGAGACGTGACGTCGCCCACGGCATCCTCGACCATGTCGTCAACGAGTTCTTCGATCCTGTCGCTCATTCCAGCTCCCGTCGGCGATCGCGACTGTATGTTGAGCGCCGGATCGATAAAAGTAAAATCAGATACCGCGCCATCGCAGGGGTAGCCGATCAGGGCGGGTGCGGGAATGGCAGGTTTGGGTCAGTTGCCTTTGAGTCGCCCAGTTTGTACCGTCAGTAGCGGTGTATGTTCGAAGTACAAGCCACGGGTGGAGTATCATGAGACTGTTCAGGCAACTCGCCAGCTGGGCCCTTGCGCTCTTTCTGATAGCCATGTTTGTACAGGCGACCATCTATCCGCTCCCCAACCCGCCGGAAGGGTCGGTCAAGTTTTTTGACCCGCCCGGGGCCAATATCGTGTTCCAGACAATCGCAGACCGTACGGGCCAGACCCTGTTCGAACCCGCCGGCAGGGTTCTGACCGGAGCGCTCGAGCTGATCGCCGCGTTTTTCCTGCTCCTGCCCTTCACCCGGCGCCTGGGTGCCGTCATCTCTGCGGCAGTCCTTGGCGGCGCTGTGGCGTTCCATCTGTCGCCCTATCTGGGCCGCGAGGTTCCGGTATCGCTTGACCCGGCTAGCACGCAGACAGACGGTGGCATGCTCTTCAGTCTGGCGATCATCATGCTGGTCGCGAGCCTGCTGGTGCTGGTGGTTCATCCCGGATCGCGCGACTGACACGGGTATTTGTCGCCGCCGTCTGTACCGGTCGTTAACGCTTTCGGTTCAATCTGGTGCCATTGCGATGCAGGCATCTAGATGGACGATATGGACGATCCAATGAATCCGCCGCGAATCGGACGCGCGCGAGACGCCTTGTTCAGGCGGCTGCTCGACCTTGTGGCGATGCCTGCCTCCCGACTGGCTCACCAGGATCGCAACATGGTCGGCGATATCCTGCTCGACATGCTTTTTCATGCGAACACACGCGAGCGCATGCTGTGCGCGTCCCGACTGGCGACCAGCCGGGAAGCGCCGCGCCGCCTGCTGCGCTATCTCGCCCAGAGCGCTTTCGAGATTGCGCAACCACTCCTGGAACAGAACGAGGCGTTCGATGCCAGCGATCTCAGCGAGATCGTTGAGGCCACATCGAGCGATCACCGCCTGGCCATTGCCCGCCGCAAGGTCGTGGCACCAGGCGTGTGTGTCGCGCTCGCCGAGCATGGCGAATCGCACGTCGTTCGCGAAATGGTCGAGAATGCCGGGGCAGTGCTGCCGGAATCCGCGATCGACAAACTGGTCATGCGCTCGCGTGACGAGTCCCAGCTGTGTGCGCTGCTTGTCGAGCGTCTTGAACTGCGTCCTTCCCAGGCGATGGCGATGTTCTGGTGGTCGGACAGTCCCACACGTCGCAAGATATTGCAGCGCCATTCAGCCGACCGGATCGAGGTGATCGAAACATGTAAGGACGTCTTCGAGATCATGGCGTCCGAAAAATGGGCGGATCCGGTTGCGCGCAAGGCATTGCAGCTCATCGAGCGGCGCCAGCGCAATCGCGAGGCGCTCGACAGGAGCCCCTTCGAAAGCCTTGAAAGCGCTATAAATTCAGCGGCGCTGGAAGGCATGACGTCTGAGCTCGCGCAAGAGATCGGATACCTTTGCGGGATCAAGCCTGTGACCATTGCCAAGATACTCTCCGATCCCGGCGGCGAGGGCGTTGCAGTCCTCTGCAAGGCGACTGGCGTGAAACGCGAATTCCTGCCTGTGCTCTGGTCGGCTCTGCGCCGTCCGCTCGAAATCGATGACGGTCAGATACATCCCCAGTTTGAACTGGTGGCAGAGACTTACGAGTTGCTCACCGTTGCGAAAGCACAGACGACGTTGCGCTATTGGAACTGGTCGCTTTCGGCGGCCTTCTCGGCACAGGCGCTGCACAAATCACAGGCAGGCGGCGAGGCGGCGAACGAAGAAGCGGCGTTCTCGACGTCTCAGCGTACAGCCAGGCTGGTTTTTGGCAGCTAGGCGCCGAAAAAGTCCGAAAGAGTCTTCCCAAGCCAGCTCCGGGCCTTTAGGTCAGGCGTTCGTGATTTGGGTTGTTACAGGAGCGCAGGCGCATTGTGGCGTACTTTGTGGGGCTATTAATTGCGCTGGCTGCGTTTTGGCTCGGGATGTCCGGGCATTTCGAGCCACTCCTGTTGGGCCTGGGCGCCGTGTCGCTCGCGCTCACCCTGATTCTCGCCTTTCGTCTCGACATCCTTGACCGTGAAGGCGTGCCTTACGTGCGCTTCGTCGGCTTCGCCCTGTATTTTCCCTGGCTCATGAAAGAGATCGTGAAGGCCAACTGGACCGTGATCAGGGCCTGCCTGCGCGCCGATCTCGACATCGCGCCCACGCTCGTAAAGCTGAAGACAGTGTGCAAATCGGACCTCGCGAAAGTGACATTTGCCAACTCGATCACGCTGACGCCGGGCACGGTGACGGTTGAGATCGACGGTGACAAACTGCTGGTCCATGGCTTGTACGAACAGGACTCCCAGCCGGAAGCCTTCGTCGAGATGGACAAGCGTTCGGCCCGGGCCATTGACGGGAAGGGAGCCGCCGCATGACCGCCGCAGCCCTGATCGCTATCCTGCTGGGCATGATCCTGCTGCTGATACGCACGCTGATCGGTCCGACCCTGTATGACCGCGTACTTGCCGTGAACTCGTTTGGCACCAAGACCGTTCTAGCGCTCGGACTGCTGGGCTTCGTGATGGGGCGACCCGAATTCCTCGACATCGCCATTCTCTACGCGATGATAAACTTCGTCTCGACAATCGCGATCCTGAAATTCTTCCGCTATCGCTCGTTCCAGGTGCCGCTGGTCCGGCGCGATGCTCCCGGAGGCAAGCGCAATGGTTGATATCATGGCGAACCTGCAACAGTTCTTTGAATTCGTGCGCCATCCTGCGGGCGCGGCGCTTTGCCTGGTCGGCGCCATCCTGTGCGTGATAGGCACGATTGGCGTGATGCGCTTTCCCGATTTCTATACACGGATGCACGCTGCCAGTATTACGGACACATCGGGTGCGACGATTATCCTGATCGGCATGGCGCTGATGGCGCCGGACTGGACGGTCGTTGTGAAACTGGCTGTGATTTTCTGGCTCCTGTTCCTGACCAGTCCGGCCGCATCCCATGCCGTAGCCAGCGCCGCACATACGGCTGGCCTCCAACCGCTGATCGGCCGGGTCGGCCAGAAGCGCGACGATGATGAGGGCGCAGCATGACAGGCGTTCTGGACGGCGATATCGGCATAGCCCTCGTCAATATTCTGCTTCTCGCGGTCCTGTTTGTTGTTGCGATCGCGATCGCACGCCTGCGCAGCCTGTTCGCCATCGTGATGCTGTCCGGCATCTACTCTCTGGTGTCGGCGACATGGTATGTCGTGGTCGATGCCGTGGACGTTGCCTTTACCGAGGCGGCTGTCGGTGCAGGCATGTCGACGGTCGTCCTGCTGGGCGCCATGCTGTTGACGTCTCGCACGGCGAAACCGGACAAGAAGTTCGCGCGCCTCGGGCCGCTTCTGGTCGTTGTGGCAACAGGCGTCATGCTGATCTATGCGACGGTGGACTTGCCTGCGCTGGGCGACCCGAACTCGCCGGTCAACACGGGCGTGGGCCTTCAGCAAATGCAGATCAACTGGGCCGATACCGGTATCCCGAACGTCGTTACATCCGTGTTGGGCAGCTACAGGGGCTTCGACACGCTGGGTGAAACCACCGTGGTCTTCCTGGCCGGCCTCGCCGTTGCGCTGTTGCTTGGCTTCGGCGAGCGATCGCTAGCGGTGTCGATCCGCCGAGATGGCCGTCTGCCCGGAGGCGGCAAGCCGCCAGCCCCGGCAGGCAAGAAAGAGGAGGATGTCTCGTGAATAGTGATCATCACGTGATACTTCGCGTCGTCTCCAAGATGCTGCTGCCGGTTATCATCATGTTCGGGTTCTACACCCAGTTCCATGGCGATTTCGGCCCGGGCGGCGGTTTCCAGGCTGGCATCATCATTGCGGTCGGCGTGATCCTGTACGCGCTCGTTTTCGGTGTGCCTGCTGCCATGCGCTCGGTGCCGCCTGTCTTCACCCGTTCGCTAGCGGCCGTTGGTGTCATGCTCTACGCAGGCGTCGGGTACTGGGCGCTGCTGCAAGGCGGAAACTACCTTGAATACCAGGCGCTCTTTCAGGAGCCGCCCGGCGAACATCATGGCCAGCATGTCGGCATCATGTTGATCGAACTTGGCGTCCTTTTTGGCGTCGCTGGCGCGATGCTCACGATCTTCTATGCCTTTGCGGGCCGCGTCGCCGAAATCCGAGACAAAGACTGGTAAGCAATGCTGGAATTCATTCTCGAACGGGCAAACTATTGGGCGATCATCGGATTGATGATGATCGGGCTCTACATCACGTTTGCCAGTGGTAATCTCATCAAGCGGATCGTCGGCCTGTCGCTGTTCCAGACATCGGTCTGCCTGTTCTATGTGACGCTCGGCAAGGTGGCCGGCGGTACGGCGCCAATCCTGTTCGGTGCGGATGCGATTGAACATGGCGGCGGGCACGGCGCTGAAGCGGCACATCATGCTGCGGTGGTGCCGGGCGGTCATGCCCTTGGCAATGCGAGTGCGCCGGTTGAGCTTGTGAACACCTATTCCAACGCGCTTCCGCACGTCCTGATGCTGACGGCCATCGTTGTCGGCGTGGCGACCCTGTCAGTCGGGCTGGCGCTGATTGTGCGTATCCGCGAAGCCTATGGCACGATCGAGGGCGACGAGGTGCGCGAGATCGATCTCGAGACGGCGCTGGCCCAGGAAGCCGAAATTGACGAATGGCTTAACGGGGCAAGTGCATGATCGATTTGCTGTTGAGTTCCGTGCCGGCCTGGGCGCTGGCGCATGCTGCGCCCCTGCTGGTCATGGTGCCTCTGATGCTGGCGCCGGCACTCGCAATCGTGCCGAGTGGCCGCATTGCCTGGTTTGTCAGTATCGGCGCGACGGCCGCGTCGCTGGTCTTTGCCCTGATCCTGTTGGGGATCGTGCAGACCTCGTCGACCGGCGTGATCAGTTATGCGATGGGCAACTGGCTGCCGCCGCTGGGCATTGAGTTCCGCGTCGATGCCCTGAACGCAATGATCCTCGTCCTGGTGTCGGCAATTGGCGTCCTGGCATCGGTGATGTCCTACCCGACGGTTCTCGCCGAGATACCCAAGGAAAAGACCGCGCTCTTCTATTCCGCCTTCCTGGCCTGTTTCGCGGGCCTTTGTGGTGTGGCGATCACGGGTGACGCGTTCAACCTGTTCGTCTTTCTTGAGGTCAGTTCGATCTCGACCTATGTCCTGGTGGCGCTGGGCGCCTCGCGCGACCGACGCGCCCTGCATGCCGCCTTCAACTATCTTGTGATGGGCACGATTGGCGCGACCTTCTTCATCATCGGTGTAGGCTTCCTCTATGCCGCCACCGGCACTCTGAACATGGCCGATATTGCCTCGAAACTGCCAGACCTGACGGGCAGCCGCACAGTGCAGGCGGGTTTCGCGTTCATCGTTGTTGGCCTGGGCCTGAAGGCTGCCATGTGGCCATTGCACCAATGGCTGCCAAATGCCTATTCCTACAGCCCCAGCTTCGTCACGATGTTTCTCTCGGCGACCGCGACCAAAGTGGCGCTCTACGCATTGATCCGGTTCCTGTTCACAGTCTTCAGCCCGCGCTTTGCGTTCGAGCATGCAGCCTTCAACGCCATGCTGATGCCGCTCGGGATCGCGGCCATGATCGCGTGCAGTTTCCAGGCCGTGTTCCAGACCGACGTTCGCCGCGTGCTGGCCTATTCCTCGGTCGCGCAAGTCGGCTACATGATCCTGGGCATCTCGGTCGGTACGGTTGCAGGCCTCAGCGCGGGCCTCTTCCACCTGCTCAACCATGCGATGATCAAGGGCGCCCTGTTCATGGCCGTCGCGGGCGTGGTCCTCACCTATAAGGGGACAAATATCCGCGATTTTGCCGGACTCGGCCGTTCGGCGCCGTGGACCATGACCGCCTTTGCGATCGCCGGCCTGTCACTGATCGGTGTGCCGCTGACGGCAGGCTTCCAGTCCAAACTCCAGCTGGGCTATGCGCTGTTCGAGCATGGATGGTGGTGGGCCGTGATCCTGGTCGTGTTCTCAAGCTTCCTCGCCGTGATCTATGTCGGACGGATTCTTGAGGCCGTCTTTTTCCAACCGCCCGTGAACCCGCGCAAGACCCGCAAGGAAGCGCCGATCGTGCTGCTCGTGCCGCTCTGGATTCTTGCGCTCGCCAACATCTATTTCGGGATCACGACAGAGATTCCGCTGGGGCTCGCGCGTGATGCGGCGCTGGCCGCGTTTGGACCGGGGATGTTCCGATGAGTCCTGAGATGCTGATTCTCGCCGCCCTTTGCATCCCGTTGCTGATTGCCGTGGGCATTGCCGCTGCTGGCAGCTTCCCGAATATCCGCGAAAGCGTGACGATCGTCGGATCGGTCATCCTGCTCGGCGTTGTGATCGCGCTGTCTGTTGCCGTTTCGAACGGCGAGTCGCCGTCACTGGACCTTGGCGCAGCGGCGCCCGGCCTGTCCTTTGCATTCAAGCTGGAACCGCTCGGCGCCCTGTTCGCGCTGGTCGCCAGTGGCCTCTGGATCGTCAATTCATTCTATTCGATCGGCTATATGCGCGGCAATCGCGAGCGCAACCAGACGCGTTTCTATATCTGTTTCGCGCTTGCCATCTTCGGGGCCATCGGCGTTGCCATGTCGGGCAACCTGTTCACACTGTTCGTCTTCTACGAAGTGCTGACGCTGTCGACCTATCCGCTCGTGGCCCACAAGGGCGACGCGGCTGCCAAGCGCGGCGGGCGCATCTACCTGCTGACGCTGCTGGGCACATCCATCGGCCTGTTCCTGACAGCCCTGATGTGGACATGGACGCTCGCGGGCCAGAATCTCGACTTCGTGCCCGGCGGCCTGCTTTCCGGACTGGATATCAGCCCGGCGGTATCGACGGCCCTTCTCCTGCTGTTTGCCTTCGGTATCGGCAAGGCGGCGCTTATGCCGGTTCACTTCTGGCTGCCGAACGCCATGGTCGCGCCGACGCCAGTGTCAGCCCTGCTGCACGCTGTGGCCGTCGTGAAGGCCGGTGTGTTCACCGTGATGAAAGTGTCGATCTTCATCTTCGGCGAGGACCTGCTGAATGTAACGCCCGGTCGCGATTTTGTCCTCGGGGTCGCCTGTTTCACCATCATCGTCGCCTCGCTCGTCGCGATGACGAAGGACAACCTGAAGGCCCGGCTGGCCTATTCAACCATCGCGCAGCTTGCCTATGTCACCGCAGGCGCGATGCTGGCCAACGAGGCCGGTTTCCTGGGCGGCAGTATCCAGATCGCCGCGCACGCTGTCGGCAAGATGACGCTCTTCATGTGCGCCGGCGCGATCTATGTTGCCTCCGGGGCCACGAATATTTCCGACATGCGCGGACTCGGCCGCCGGATGCCGCTGGTATTCATTGCGTTCTTCATCGCATCCCTGTCGATCATCGGCATTCCGCCAATGGCGGGCAGTTGGGCGAAATATGAACTGATGCAAGGCGCCATCGATGGTGTGCACAGCTACGTGCCATGGGTGCTTATCGGCTCGTCACTGCTGAACATTGCCTACCTCCTGCCGATACCCATACTGGCCCTGATGCCGCCCCCCGGGTCCGGCGAACCTCGCGCCTTCAAACGCCCCGGAGGTGCTCCGGCCCTGACGGTTGCGGCGCCCGTATTCACGGCGGCGCTGTGTATCATCCTCTTCTTCCTGGTCGGGCCGCTCGCCGATTTCCTCGCGCCATCCATGGGCGGTAGCGCGGCCGCGATTGTGACCGGAGGCCAGCCATGAGCAATGACACGCCCGAAACCCGCGATACGACGGGACGCTTCCTGAAGCGCGCCGCTGAAAAGGCGCACGATCTCCACACCGTCTCCGACGAAGGCGTGCATCCGATGGCAAAGCTCCTGTTCGGCTGGACCGAAACCAAACACATCGGAGCGATCATGTTCTGGGGGCTCGGTCTGCTCGGTGCATTCCTGATCGTGCTCGACCTGTTCGTGAGCCGGCATGACTATTTCACGTTTGCCAACTCGACCGGCTTCTATGGCTTGTACGGCTTTGCGGCATTCACGTTCGTCGTCCTGATGGGCTGGCCGCTCGGCAATCTGCTGCGCCGGGGCGAGAACTATTATGGCGACGCAGGCGGACCGCCGGCCGATGTCGACCCCGACAGGCCGCAAGGGCCCGTGGACGCACAACCGACCTATGAGGGAGACGAGTAATGCCCGCCTTCCTGACCGCGCTGAACCCCGGATGGTTGCTGATCCTTGCAGGCATCGTGGCCATCTTCCTGCCCATGCGCCGCGTCCGCCAGGGGATCGCCATTGGCGCGCCGCTTGTCGGCATCGCATTGCTCGCGCTGGCCGACCAGAATGTGAACCATCTCACGGCGAGCGTCATGGGGCTCGACTTGGTTCTCTACCGTGTTGACGGTCTCAGTTTCATATTCGGCCTGGCGTTCCTGATCGCGGCTCTGCTCAACGCCATCTACGCCTGGCATACCGATGACAGGGTGCAGGACGGCATGGCCCTCGCCTATGGCGGCGCGGCGATTGCGGCAGCCTTCTGCGGCGACCTGATGACCCTGTTCATCTTCTGGGAAATCACGGCGGTCACATCGGTCTTCATGGTGCTCGGGGCAGGGACGCGCGCCTCCTATTTCGCCTCCATGCGCTATCTCGGCGTTCAGATCCTGTCGGGCGTCTTGCTGCTGGCGGGTATCGCCTATGTCTACCAGGACACCGGCAATATCGGGCTGCAAGTCTTCGAAGATCTCGCCGCGCCCGGTGCGCTGCTGATCTTCATCGCTTTCGGCATCAAGGCGGCTTTCCCCTTCCTGCACAACTGGCTGCAGGATTCCTATCCGAAAGCCTCGGTTGTCGGCGCCGTCGTTCTCTCGGCCTTCACCACCAAGCTCGCCGTATATGCGTTCGCCCGCATGTTCCCGGGCCAGGATTCGCTGATCTGGATCGGCGCTGTGATGACCTGTTTCCCGGTCTTCTTCGCCGTGATCGAGAACGACCTGCGCAAGGTGCTCGCCTATTCCACGAACAACCAGATCGGCTTCATGATCTGCGCCATCGGGGTCGGGACGCCGCTCGCCCTGAACGGCGCGGTCGCCCACGCCTTTGCCGACATCATGTTCAAGGGACTCCTGTTCATGTCGATGGGCGCAGTGCTCTATCGCACGGGCACGACCAAGGCGAGCGAGTTGGGCGGCCTTTACCGCTCGATGCCGTGGACCACGATTTTCTGCCTCGTCGGGGCCATCTCGATCTCGGCCATGCCGCTATTCTCGGCGTTTGTGACGAAGTCCATGATCCTCAGCGCCGTTGCCCATGCGGGCCTGCCGATTATCTGGCTCATGCTGATGTTCGCTTCAGCCGGTGTGCTTGAGCACTCCGGAATCAAGATTCCCTATTTTGCCTTCTTCGGTCACGACAGCGGCAAACGCGTGAAGGAAGCGCCCTTCAACATGTTGCTCGCCATGGGCATGGCTGCGTTTATCAGCATCGCCATCGGCCTGCCGGCGGTCATTCCCGGCCTTGGCTACGAATGGCTCTACAACCTGCTGCCTTACCGCGAAGAGGCGATGAACTACCAGCCATTCACCTTCGATCACATCCTGACGCAGCTGCAGCTTCTGGTGCTCGCCACCTTTGCCTTCGTGCTGCTCAAGCGGTTTGGCGTCTATCCGCCGGAGAAGCCGGGCACGATCCTCGATACCGACTGGCTCTATCGCAAGGTCGGTTTCGGGATGGCGCAGTGGGCTGGAACCGTCTGGGGCAAAGTCGGCCCTGCGATGACGGCCGTTTTCTTCGGACTCACCGGGCGCGCCTATGACCGGATCGAAGCGGCTTTCAGTCCGCGTGGCGAACTGGCCCGGGGCGGGCTTACCGGGGCGATGGCCATCTGGACCGCGGGGCTGCTTGGCCTCGTCCTGTTACTGGCATTCATCACAGTAGGCTGAAGTCACGGCACCTGCTTTCGGGGCGCCTTGCTGTAACGGCAGGCAACTTTGGCGCGAAGAGACTGTCTTTTTAGTATTTACACATTTTCTTCTTGAGTTACCCCGGAATAGACTATTTCCGGGGAGGCAAGATAATGCCCGAAGCTACAAGGACCGAGCCCCGCGAGGGCGCGCTCATCGCATTCGCCAGTGAAATCGTGGCGGCCTATGTCGGGAATAACGCCGTCCAGTCGGCCGAGCTGCCAGACCTCATTCGAAATGTGCACGCCTCACTGGCAGGTTTGGGCAGCGCGGATGCCGAGACGTCGCGCCCCAAGCCGGCGGTTTCGGTAAAGCGATCTCTCGGTGAAGACTTCCTCGTGTGCCTGGAGGATGGCAAGAAGTTCAAATCGCTGAAGCGTCACTTGCGCACCAAATACGACATGTCCCCCGACGAATACCGCGAGAAATGGAATCTGCCACCGGATTATCCAATGGTTGCACCGGGCTATTCCAAGCACCGCTCAATGCTCGCAAAGAAGATGGGATTGGGTAAGGGCGACAAGGCCTAGTTGCCACGCGCGAATACTATTCGTTGCGGGGCCGGAATGAAATATTCCGGTAAGACATGTTAAGATTATGTGTAGTCGACTCTTGATCCCGGACTCTACTCGCGCGATAGGTGATTCTATCGAATCACCTTGGGGGTGCACACGATGTCGAAACAGACGGTATTTCAGGGCGTCACCGTCGCCCAGCAGGCACTCATCGACTATTGGAAACAGCTGCGCGACCGTGCGGGCTGCGTGCCGCGCGACGCGATCGATCCGGGCGCAATGCGCAGCATGCTTGCCAGCATTTCTATTGTTCAGTTTGACGATGCCGGTGATGGCCGGTTCCGGATTGCCGGATCGCGACTGCGTGACATTTTCGGCATGGAGGCGCGTGGCCGCCGCGTCGCGGACGTGATCGGCGAACATGGCGATGCCTTTTCGCTGGGATTGTCCGTCGCCCTGGAGCGCCGGGCGCCGGTGGGCGGCGTGATCGAACAGGCAGGCGGCATGCATGCCTGGCTTCGACTCCCCCTGATGGATTCCAGCGGGCACCTGACAATGGTCCTGTGCCACGATGAGTTGCTGCCCAGCCGTCGGCTCGTGATTCCGAATGAAGGCCAAACCGGCGCTGTCCACACTTCTTCCCCTCGTGCGGCTGCCTGATTCGCCTGCAACACTTGATGTCGTCTTGATGCAATAGGAAAGTTATCCTACACCTTCTGAAGCCGGGTAGTCTTCTGCCTGCCAGACCAGAAGGAGACAGAGATGGCGAAATTCGATCCACAGAAAGACGAAGACTGCGCTTATCTGGCTGCTGCACTGACAGCTTATGCACTCGGCTTGAAGTCGACGATCCTGCTGTCGTCTGAACGCGGTCGCCCCATTGAGGCGCGGGCCCGGCACATCGCGATCTACCTCACGCATGTCGCGCTGGGCATGAGCCTGGCGCGCGTCGCGCGTGCCTTCGACCGTGATCGCTCGACAGTCGCCTATGCGTGCCGTCTCATAGAGGACAAGCGCGACGACCGGGATTTCGATGACTGGATCGAGCAATTGTCGATGGGCCTGTCCAGTGTCGCGATGATGAGCAAGGCGCCAGTCGTGGCCTGACGCGGAGAAGTCACGCAGCGAGCGCCTGGCGCGCATCGTGCCGGATGCGGTCGAGCATCGACGCCAGGCCGTTCGAGCGTTGCGCCGTCAATGCGCCGGTCACACCTATATCGTCGAGCAAGGCCTTGGCATCAAAGGCCTCGACCTCTGAAAGGGGGGCGCCCGAATAGAGGCGGACAAGAAGCCCGATCAGGCCTGACACGATCATCGCATCCGATTCAGCGCGCACGATCAGGCGACCGTCTTCGACATGAGTCACCATCCAGACCTGCGACGCGCAGCCGCGTACACGCGTCTGTTCAGTTTTCTCTTCGCTGGACAGGGGCGGGTTGGCTTTGCCGAGATCGATGATGTGCGCATAGCGCGCTTCCCAGTCTTCAAGCCAGGAAAACTCTTCACGTATTTCGGCAGCAGCCGTTTCGATACTCATGCGCCTGAAATGGGGCATCGCCGCACAAAAGAAAACCCCCGGCGCCGCAACCGGCCGCCGGGGGTCATTTCTCAGGGCAGTGGCGTTGGCCTATTGGTAGACGCCGCCAATGCACTTGCCGACGTCAGACAGGGCGTGCTCCCCAATGCAGAATGGCACTTCATATTGCTGGTTGGCGGCGGCAACGCATTGCTGGAGATTCAGGTTTGCCATGTTGAGGCAGCCCTTGGTCTCTCGTTCGGCCATCGCGGAATTGATCTGGCTGGCGTTTTTCGCGGTGCTGGCGCCCAGCACACGATAAGCGGCCAGCGTCGCGATCTGGTCGGCAACCGGTTCCTTGCCGAACTTTACCCGCTTGCGGTTGCCCGTCAGGCCGGATGTCACGGCCGCCGGGAAGCGGATCGCACTGGCGGCACCGGAGACGTTGTCCCAGAGTGACGGGGCACCGGAACTGCCAGCCTGAACGAGCACGGAGTCGATATCCTTGGCGTTCATGGCCGAGAGCAATCCCAGTTTCGCGGGAATGCCGGTCGCCTGGCTGGAATCCAGCTTCCTCGCCTTGTTGCCGGAATTGCCGATCTTGGCTTTCGCCCAGCCGGAGGCCTGCAAGGAATAAGCCTGCTCTTTCACATAGGCCGCCGCGCTGTTGAGGCGTCGGCTGTCGGCTTCCGTGGCTGCCAAAGCTGCGCTCACAGCATTGTCGCCGCCTTGCAGGGTGCGGGCATAACGCACGTCATTGCGCATGCCGTTTTCGAACACATCGCGTCCATAAAAGCCTTCAATGTCGCGAATGGCGGCGCGGTATTCCGGATTCTGCGATGCGATAAGTGCAGAATAGGCAATCCAGCCCTTGGACAGCTGGTCGGGATTGTGACCGCCAAGCGAATTGAGGGCATGGTCGATATCGCCAGCCGACGTCAGCGGTTTTTCTTTCACATCGGTAACGTCCGACTGATAAGTAGCATAGACAGCGGCCGTATCCGAAATCGGGTCGGTTCCTTGGGCATTTACGCCAGCAGCGAGCCCGAGCCCGACAATTGCTGCCCCAATCATTCTGATGGATTTCATCGTATCAATCTCCCTCACGCGACACGCGATAGTCTTGCCTCATCTTCCCCACTTGGGGAACCTCACCTTGCCTGTCGATAACATTACAAATACAGCAACTGGTGGGTACGGGGGCGAGAATGCCTAAGGAATATCTATGGGATGTTAATATGTCCCCCCGCGTGATGCAAAAGCGATTACAGTTCGTTAATCTAACGTGGCTGGCCCTCATTGCGGCCGCTGCGCTGATTGCTGCGCTCAGGGGAATCGGAATCGCAGCGCTTGCGAGCGGTGCTGTGATCGCGATTCTGCCTGCGGTCACTGGCCTTGTGTTCCTTCGTGCGGACAGGGACGGGTCGGCCTATGCTGCGCCATTGCTGGTCATCTGCTGGACGCTGCTGGCCGTGCTGGGAGTTGCGCTGACCGGTGGGGCAACGTCGCCTTTGACAATCCTGTTTGTGCTGGCGCCGCTGGTGGCATTGAACCTCGAAGACACCGACATGGCCGCCGAAGCGGCGATCTTCGGCATTGTCGCCTATTTCGCTGTGCTCATCATGGGCCGTTTCGATCTCCTGCCATTGGGGGCGGGCGATTACCTGCCGCTGACCGTCGCGGTCGCCTTTGCCGGGCTCGTGCTTGCTGGCCTGTTGGTCTGGGTGCTTGTGCGGGATCAGTACGGCGCACGCGTGACCGCAACCGAAGACAGCGCTCAGGCCGAACCGGTGCCTGTCGCTTCAGCGCCCGTTTTGCCTGCCTCGTCCGGACTGCTCTTGCTGGACATTACACCGGAGGGGCGCGTGCGAAGCCTTTCGGGCGACACACTCGGGCTGGTTGGCGCCAAAGCGGGTGCATCTCTGGTGAACCTGTTCGAACCGGACGCTGACCTGTCGGGCCTGCGTCCCGACACCGGCCTCGCTCAGGGTAAGATCAAGCTGGCTGACGGGCGCCTTGCGGCCTTTACCGCCGAAGCCGGTGCCACAGGCACGCATCTCCTGCTGCACGATATCAGCGCATCGCAGCGCCAGGCTGCCGAAACTTCTGCCGCACTCGAGGCCGCCGCCGCCCAGTTGCAGGACCGGACGGCCTTCTTCGCATCGCTGGGGCACGACCTGAAAACGCCTCTGAACGCCATTCTCGGTTATGCCGACATGATGCGGGCCCAGATACGCGGGCCGCTTCCGGAAGCCTATGCCGACTATCCGGGCATCATCCACGAAAGCGGTCAGGACCTGCTCCTGCTCGTCGACGACATTCTCGATCTTGCCAAGGCGAACGCGGACCGCCAGCGCCTCGAGCCGGAGCCCGTCGACCTTGTGGCCTCCGCCCAGTCTATTGTCCGCCAGCTCGACAACCAGGCTGAACGCGCCGGAGTGAAACTCAAGATCAAGTCTGACAACGAAGTCTGGGCCGAAGCCGATGCGCGTGCCGTGCGCCAGATCTGGCAGAACCTGGTGTCAAACGCGATCAAGTATTCCGACCGTGGCGGCACCGTCACGCTGGACGCATTCGAAGCCGGCGGCGCGGCGGTGCTCAGCGTCATCGACAAGGGCGCCGGCATGTCCGAGGACGACCTCAATCGCGTCACGGAGCCGTTCGCGCAGGGCGGCAATTCACGCGGCCGCGCAGGCACCGGCCTCGGTCTGGCCGTGGTCCGCAGCTTTGCCGAGCTGCATGGCGGCCAGCTCACCCTGCGATCCAGGCCAGGCAAGGGCACCCGCGCCGAAGTGACCCTCCCGCTCGCCGACATGACCGATATCACGCCGCTCGAGGACGCCGCCGAATAGGCTGAATACGGCTTGCCGCTACCGCGAAAACAAGCAAGAGTCCCGCTCATGGTTCGCCTGCCGTCCAAACTATGGGTTGAAGCCCTCATCCGTACCGCCGAAGTCGCAGGCGCATCCGCGTTCGTGGTCCAGAAGGGCGACGCATCGCGCGGCGATACCTTGATCAAGGTATCGCGTCTCGATGGCACTGCGGCGGCCTACACGCCCAGCACGAATCTTGAGGGCGAGCGCATCTTCCGCGATCTGACCGCTCAGGGCGTCGGCCCGGACGAAGCAAGCGTCGATGCCTATATCAAGCGCGCGCGCGAGCGCGACAGCGACCTGTGGGTTGTCGAGATCGAAGACAAGCAGGGGCGCCATTTCATCACAGAAGATGTCGAGACCGACTAGGCGCTGGCCAGCCGATTTCCTCTCGCGCGATAGCAGGTAAACCGCCTGTTAACCCGTCCAAGGCAGCTTTCGACTGAATCCACTGCCCGGGGGCGCAGGCATGCTGTTCTTGCTCAACGATACGATCGCCGAGATAGACATCCCGGAGATTCATCTCTCAAAACGCTGGAAAAGCCTCGGCTGCGGTGATCCCTATGGCATGCGGGCGCGCGATGCGCTGGACTTTGTCTCCCGCGTTGTCGCCGACCATGTGCGTGAGAACATGCCGATCGACACGATCCTGATCCAGGATCTCGGCTCACTGATCATCGCTAAAACGGGTGCGAATGCTGCGCTGTTCCCAGTCCTTGGCGACACTGTCGCTGAACCGCGCCTGACCATATTGCCCGAGGCCATCCTTCGCTCGCTGAAGAAACGGGCGGAAAAAGATGGCACGCTGCCTGACATTGCCGAGATCTGGCCACTCGCCGCCTGAGGCAGCTTAGTCGACCTGGAGAGGCCTTGTCTTGACGACCTTGCGCCCATCTGGCCCTTGCAACACATAACGTACCGTATACGTGCCAGGCCTGTCCGGAGCCTTCAGCGACAGCACTTGTCCTTCTATTGCATATGCATATGAAAGCTCGCCGGTTGTGCCCGTATGGCCTTCTGCAACGACGTCGATATAGTCGTTGGCGTAGCCGGGACCTGTCCAGTTGACGGTGAAATGCGTGCCGGCATCTATTCTCTCGGGAGTGTCCAGCGTCACGTCGGCCTTGGTCACGGTGATAGGTTTCACGGCCTTAACGGACCGCCCTGTCGATGACACGAACACATAGCGCAGGTCGTATGCGCCAGGCTCGCCCGGAAGCCGGATCGAGAGCGGATTGTCCGTTCGCACATATGCTTTTGATTTCTCGCCGCTGGTACGGTCAAAGCCGCGCCGAACGATGTCGATATAGTCGGCATCATTTCCCGGGCCTGTCCAGTTCACGCTGATCGTCTCACCGATCACGCCGCTGGCCTGGGCCGGCGAGACGGCAAACCGCCTGTCACTCAGCGTCAGCGGAACGGATTTCAGCACAGTTCGGCCATCGGATGACTGCAGGACATAGCGCACGTCATACTCGCCCGCCTCGCCCGGCAGGTTCAAATCCAGTGGATTGCCGCCTTTGGTGTAGGCGAAAGACTTTTCGCCGCTCGTGCGCTTATGGCCCCTGGGAACGATATCGATATAATCGCCGGGCGCACCTGGACCCGACCAGTCGACAGTCAGGGTTTCCCCCAGAATGGCCGACGGATTGAATGCCAGGTCGACCTTGGTTTCAGTAACTTCAAGCGGCAGTATACGGATCACATTGCGTCCGTCTCTCGCCAACGCTACATAGCGCAGGTCATAGGCGCCGGGTTTCCCCGGCGCACGCAGCACAAGCGTGTTCCGGCCCGTGACGTAGGCGAGGGCCTTCTCGTCGTCCGTGCGCGTATCGCCGCGAGGCACGATATCGACATAGTCGCCGTCATTACCGGGGCCGCGCCAGGCAACCGTGAGCTTGTCGCCAATCCCAACAGCAGGATCGGCGATCAGGGCGACTTCTGCGTCCGTCACCTCGATCGGCCGGGTCGCGAGTACGGTTCGGCCCTGCGGTGCTGCCCAGACATAGCGCAGTAGGTATGCGCCTGGCGTCCCCGGCGCACGCAGGGGGACGTCGCCTTCCTGTTTCGTGTAGCCACGAGAGATCTCGCCGCTTGCGAGATCATGGCCCAGTGGAACGAGATCGATATAGTCGGACTCGGTGCCCGGGCCTTCCCAGGCCACGTTGAAGGCTGATCCGATCTCGACCGAGACGGGTCCGTCGATCGAGGCGGTCGCCGTGTCCTTGGCCGCCTCTGGCGGTCCGGACTCGATGGCACCTGCAACTGATTCCAGCGCTTCGGACAATTCGTCCGCATTCGATGCTTCAATGTATTTTCCGCCTGTCTCCTCGGCGATACAGGCAACCTCGCGACCCTCGTCAACGCTAAGGCCAAGACCGACAACGTACACGGTGAAGTCGATGCCGCGCGCTTCCAGCGCCGCAGCGGCCGCGCACGGGTCGGCATCGCATGTCTCAAGTCCGTCTGTCACGAGGATGACGGCCGCGGGTGTTTCCTGGATGTGGAGGGCTTCGGCGGCCGTCTCAACAGCGGCTGTCAGGGGAGTCTTGCCGGTTGGAACCAGCTTGTCCACGGACTCCGCCAGCGGCACGTTTGCGCCCGGACTGCGCATCAGTTCGATATCTTTGCAGTCGCCCTTGCGGCGGTGGCCATAGGCGATGAGGCCTGCCGCGCCGAGTCTGGGGTGGCCGGCGACCAGGGTCCGCACGGCATCGCTGGCAATGTCACGTTTCGAGCGTCCGTCTATCTGGCCCCACATGGAGCCAGACGAGTCCATCACGACCATCACTTGCATCGGACCCTTGGGCATTTCGATTGCCACGTCCACTGGATCGGCAGGCGCCACAGGCCCGGCCGTCTCGTCCGCTATCGTCGGCGGCACCTCCGGGGTGGGTACTTTGGGCTTGCCGCAGGCGCCGATCAACAGGGCAGTCGCCGCGTAGCCAGCGACCACAATGCGTGAATGTGACATGATAAGCCTACCCTTGTTCACACGTGTTTGCCGCCTCATCCAACATAGCAAGACAATCCTTGGGCGCGAACCCGCTTTCCACCCCTTCATTCCCGCCTTTAAATCGGCTAGGGGCTGGCGGTTGAAACCAAATTTGTCCGGAAACCCAATGTCCCATGTTCAGGAAGCCGCCCGGCGGCGTACCTTCGCCATCATCTCGCACCCGGATGCGGGTAAGACGACGCTGACCGAAAATATCCTTCTTGCAGGCGGCGCCATCCGCGCAGCGGGCGAGGTCGCGGCGCGGGGCCAGCAGCGGCGCACGCGCTCCGACTGGATGAAGATCGAGCGTGATCGCGGAATCTCGGTCTCGGCCTCGGTGATGACATTCGAATACAGCGACCTGGTCTTCAACCTGCTCGACACGCCGGGCCACGAAGACTTTTCCGAGGACACCTATCGCACGCTGACGGCGGCAGACTGCGCCGTGATGGTGCTTGACGCTGCCAAGGGTATCGAGCCGCAGACGCTCAAATTGTTTGAGGTCTGCCGCATGCGCGACATTCCGATTGTCACATTCATCAACAAGATGGACCGCGAAGCGCTGGAGCCGATCGAACTGCTCGACGAAGTGCAGGACAAGCTCCAGCTCGACACCGCGCCGCTCTACTGGCCGGCGGCGTCCGGCCAGCGCTTTGCAGGCATGAAGGATCTCTCGACCGGCGAGTTCTGCCAGTTCGACCGCCGGCCCGGCGAGCCGCCGCATATCGGCCCGGCCACGCGCATTCCCGGCAGCGACGAAGCGCTCATCGGCAAGCTGGATGACCATGTGTATGCGGAACTTATTGAAGGGGTGGAGATGGTCACCAGCCTGCTCCCGAAATTCGATGAGGAGGCCTTCAAGGCGGGCAACATGACCCCGGTTGTGTTCGGTTCGGCACTTCGTCATTTTGGCGTTGCTGAATTGCTGAACACGCTGCGTGATTATGCGCCGCCCCCGCGCGTTCAGAAGGCGGAACGCAAGGGCGCTCCCATCGAGGTCAAACCGTCCGATCCGGACGTTTCCGGCTTTGTCTTCAAGATCCAGGCGAACATGGACCCCAACCACCGCGACCGTGTTGCCTTCCTTCGGCTATGCTCAGGTGAGTTCAAGCGCGGCATGCGCCTCAAGAGCGCCAGCGGCAAGCAGCTCAATATCCACAATCCGCTGATGTTCCTCGCGCAGGACCGCGAGATTGCCGAGACGGCCTATGCCGGCGACGTCATCGGCGTGCCAAACCATGGCCAGCTGCGCGTCGGCGACAGCCTGTCGGAAAGCGGCGAGATCCAGTTTGCCGGTATTCCAAACTTCGCGCCGGAACTGCTGCGCCGCGCCCGCGTGAAAGACCCGATGAAGGCCAAGCACTTGCGCAAGGCACTCGAAAGCCTTGCCGAAGAAGGCGTCACGCAATTGTTCAAGCCCGCTATCGGTTCCGACATGATCGTCGGCGCCGTCGGACAGCTCCAGTTCGAAGTCATGATCGAGCGCGTGGCGGCCGAATACAATCTCGAAGTCGTGTTCGAACCGGCGCCCTACAATGTGGCGCGCTGGATGGCGTGCGACGACCCGGCCAAGCTCGAGGAATTCATGGAACGGAACAAGTCGGCTTCGGGCACCGATCTTGACGGCGCACCGGTCTATCTGGCGAAGAATGCCTGGGATGTCGGCTACGCGCAGGAAAAGAACCCGGCGATCCGGTTCACGGCGACGAAGGAACGCTCGCTCTAGTTTTCGGTTTGGGGCTTGGTCAGGTCGGTCGGCCCATCAATGTCGACTTTCTCGATCTCGACCGTGATCGCCTTGATGTGGTCTGCGTCTGGCGCACCCCCGTCACCGAGCAGTTCTTCGACCGGCTCGGCCGCCACCGGCATGAAGATCGCTTCATGGCGTGGCGAGAAGCCGGAGGTCGCCATCGGATTGTGTTCGATCTGGCCCCCGCTGCGCTTCAATTCGCACCAGGCATCGGCATCGCCTGCCGCAGAAACAAAGCTCCAGGCCAGGCAGACCGCATCATCTGCGCAGGCGGTCTGGCAGCTCAGCGCGTCCTCGGACGGCATCACGTTATAGGTGGCGCCAAAGCGGTACAGGCCCTGTTCGTGGCCGACCGGCGCAGGGGGCGCCACGGCATCAGCCTTCAGCGACATCGGCGCATCGGCAAAGGCAGGCGCCACCAGGCAGGCGGCAATCGCAAGCATCCATGAAGGGCGCATTGGCTGAACTCCCATATATCCAGCCCCGGAATCTAGGTCGCGCCGGTTAAGGAAGCTTTTACGTTCAGCCCGCCAGCGCCTCGCGCTTTTCCTCGATTTCCAGCCATTCCATCTCGGCGGCTTCGGCTTCCGCCCGCGCCGCAGCGATGCGGGCCGACTTGGCATTGAAGGCGTCCGGATCGCGGGAATAGAGGTCCGGGTCGGCCAGCGCCTTTTCCAGCGCGGCCACTTCGGCCTTCAGTTTGGGGATCAATTCATCGATCTCCTTCTGGCGATGGGCGTCCTTGAAGGAGAGCTTTTTCTGCGGCTTGGCTTTTGGAGTGTCCGGCGCCTTTGCTTTACTGGCGTGCGCGTCGGATTCATCGTGTCTGCGTATATTCGCGAGCTGGTCCTGCGCGTCGGTCCAGCCGCCTGCCGTCTGCACCCATTTGCCGTCGCCCAGCGGGCAGAGACAGCTCGTCACCGAGGAATCGAGGAATGCCCGGTCGTGGCTGACCAGCAGGAGCGTTCCCTCATAATTCAGCAGCATGTCTTCCAGCAGTTCGAGCGTCTGCAGGTCCAGGTCGTTGGTCGGTTCATCCATGACCAGAAGCGTGGAAGGCTTGGCAAGCCCGATGGCCAGTGCGAGCCGGTTGCGCTCGCCGCCCGACAGCGCCCCGACAGGCTGGCGCAGCTGTTCCGGCTTGAACAGGAAATCCTTGGCATAGGAGGCGATGTGGCGCTGCTGGCCCTGCACCATCAGCGAGTCCCCGCCCGCAGGCGCCAGCGCCTCCCAGATCGTGTCTTTCGGGTTCAGCGTGTCGCGTGTCTGGTCCAGATAGGTCACGTCCAGCGTCTTGCCGTGGCGAACAGTTCCCTCGTCGGGTTCGATCTCGCCGAGTAGCAGGCGGACCAGCGTCGTCTTGCCGGCACCGTTCGGACCGATAATGCCGATCCGGTCGCCGCGCAGGATTTTCAGCGACAGGTCTTTCGCGATCACAAGCGGCCCGTTCGGCGTATCGAATGTTTTCGACAGGCCTTTGACCTCGATCACCTTCTTGCTCATCGGGTCGCCAACGCCCGCGCTGAACTCGGCCGTGGTCTTGCGGTCGTTCAGCGCGGCTCGCATGGCACCATGGGTCGCGCGCATGTCGTGCAGCCGGGCGAGGCGGCCCTGGTTGCGCTTGCGCCGCCCGGTGACGCCGCGTGCGAGCCAGCGATGCTCGTCCTTCAGCTGCGTCGTCATGCGCTTCATCTGGCGCTCTTCTTCGACCTCGATGGCTTCCGCCCACTCGTCGAACTTTACGTAGCCTTCCGGGGATTTCAGCACGACGCCCTGCCGCAGCCACAGCGTATTGGTCGATATGTTCTCAAGGAAACGACGGTCGTGGCTGACCACGAGCACGACGCCGTTGAACGCCTTCAGGCGCCCTTCGAGATATTCGATCATCGGTACGTCGAGGTGGTTTGTCGGCTCGTCCAGCAGGATCACGTCCGGCTCGGCGGCAAACGCCTTGGCCAGTGCCACGCGGCGCTGCTGCCCGCCTGACAGGGTCTTCGGGTCGGCCGCCGGGTCGACGCCAAACTCCATCAGCTCGGCCTCGGCCATATAGGTGTATTCCAGCCCCTCGCTGACATAATCGAGGACGGTGTCATAGCCGTCAAAGCGCGGTTCCTGCACCACGGTCGCAAAGGTCGTTCCGGGCTGGCGCCAGACCTGGCCGCTATCAGCCTCCTGCTGCTCGGAGATGATCCGCATCAGGGTGGACTTGCCCGCCCCATTGCGCCCGACCAGGGCCGCGCGCTCACCCTTCGACAGGCTGAGCGTTACTCCTTCGAACAGGGGTTTTGCGCCAAGCGAGAGGCGGACATCGGACAGGGAAATCAGGGGAGGTTGAGCCATACCCGGCAGATAGCGTGCACAAGGCGCCAGCGCTAGGGTCTGCATGCTCTCCCAATTTCGGCGCAAAGTGCTAATCTCAAATGAAAAGGGAGAAACGACATGCCGTATTCCGAGTTTTCCGGTGACTTTACCCAGTTTGACGCCCGGCCGCTGTCGCCTGCGATTGGGGCTGAACTGATCGGAGCAGACCTGGCCGCTCCGAGCGATACGCTGGTCGAAGAAGTGCGCGCCGCCCTGCTGCAATACCAGGTCGTCTTCTTTCGCGATCAGGACATCACTCGGTCACAGCACATCGCCTTCGCCAGCGCCTTTGGCGAACTTGAGATCCACCCCGCCACGCCGAAGGACCAGCCGGACCGCGAAGTGCTCCGCATCGTCCACGGTCCCAATTCGCGTGGCATGGAGAACGCCTGGCATTCCGATGTGACCTGGCGCGAGCAGCCTTCGTTGGGGTCCATCCTGCGCGCCATCGAGCTTCCCGAAGTCGGTGGTGACACGCTCTTCTCGAACATGGTCATGGCCTATGAGGATCTCGATGAAGACCTGAAAACCCGTCTCTGCGGGATGACGGCCGTGCACGATATCGCCCGCGTCTTCGCCAAGCGCCTCGGCAAGGACGCGGCCGCCCTGCACGAGAAATTCCCGCTGATGGAGCACCCGGTCGTCCGCACCCATCCGGAAACCGGCCAGCGCCTGCTCTATGTCAACACTGCCTTCACCGACCATATAAAGGGCCTCGACCGGGACGAGAGCGACACGCTCCTGAAGTTCCTCTATTCGCGCGCCGCAATCCCCGAATACCAGTGCCGCTTCCGCTGGGCGCTGGGCTCCATCGCCTTCTGGGACAACCGCGCCTGCCAGCACTATGCCGCCAGTGACTATTTCCCCAATACCCGCATCATGGAACGCGTCACGATTGCGGGCGACAGGCCCTATTTCGACGCAGCCGCCTGACGCCCACCCCAACGGAACGGACTCGCCCCATGTCGCACTATAAGCCGCTCGCCGAACTCGAAACCCATTCCGTCGAGAACCAGCCGTTGCCCTTCGAGGACCGCAACCTCTTCCTCGGCGACACCGCGCTCAGCGAGGCGGTGCGGTTCCATGGCGGGGCATCGCATACGGAAGGCCTGGCCGCTTTCGGGGCTCGCTGTGGTGCGGCCGAGACGATTGAGTGGTCTCGGCAGGCCAACGAAAACCCGCCGAGGCTGAAATCCTTCGACCGCTTCGGTCACCGCCTCGACGAGGTCGACTTCCACCCCGCCTATCACAGCCTGATGGCGCTCGGCCTCGATTCCGGTGTGTCCGGTTCGGCCTGGACCGTGCCCGTGGCCGGCCATGTCCGCCATGCCGCCATGATGATCCTGATGAACCAGGCCGATGCCGGCGTGACCTGCCCGATGTCGATGACCTATGCCTGCGTCCCGGCCCTGCGCGCCGACCCCGCCCTCGCGGCGGAGTGGGAGCCGCGCGTCGCCGCGCAGGCCTACGATCCGCGCTTCATCCCGGCCGCCCAGAAAACCGGCGTCACCATCGGCATGGCCATGACCGAGAAGCAGGGCGGCTCCGACGTGCGCGCGAACACGACCCGCGCCGCCCCCCTCGGCGGCGACGCCTACAGCCTGACCGGCCACAAATGGTTCTGCTCGGCGCCGATGAGCGACGCCTTCCTCACCCTTGCGTATACGGAGGAAGGCCTGACCTGCTTCCTCGTGCCTCGCTGGCGGCCGGACGGCACGCGCAATGCCATCCACGTCATGCGCCTGAAGGACAAGATGGGCGACAAGTCCAACGCCTCCTCCGAGATCGAGTATCACGGCGCCTGGGCCCGCCGTCTCGGCGAGCCGGGCAGGGGCGTGCGCACGATTATCGACATGGTCCAGCACACCCGCCTCGACTGCATCCTCGGCTCGACCGGCGGCATGCGCGCCGCGCTCGTCCAGGCGCTCTGGCACACGTCCCAGCGCCGCGTCTTCCAGAAGACGCTCGCCGACCAGCCCGCCATGAAGGCCGTGCTGACAGACCTCGCCCTCGAGAGCGAGGCGGCCACCGCCATCGCCCTGCGCGTCGCCGCCAGTTTCGACCGCGCTGCGTCAGACCCGCAGGAGGCGGCCTTCATGCGCCTTGCCACGCCGGTCGCCAAATACTGGGTCTGCAAGCGCCAGCCGGGCTTTGTCTACGAGGCGCTCGAATGCCTCGGCGGCGCCGGCTATGTCGAGGAAGGGCCGATGCCGCGCCTCTACCGCCAGTCGCCCCTGAACGCGATCTGGGAAGGCTCCGGCAATGTCATCGCGCTCGACATCCTGCGCGCCATCGGCCGCGAACCGGAAAGCCTCGAGGCGGTCCTGCACGAGGTGGACAGCCTGCGCGGTGCCAGCCCGCTTTACGACAGCCACATCGACGCCCTGAAAGACCAGCTCGGCCCCGGCCAGCTGCACGAAGGCACCGCCCGCCGCCTCGCCCAGCAGCTCGCCCTCGCCCTGCAGGGCGCCGCGCTGCACGCCAGCGCGCCAGACTATGTGTTCGAAGGCTTCTGCCTCCAGCGCCTCGACCCGGTCCGCCGCGGTCTGGCCTATGGTGACGTCGCCGGCGAGGTCAACCAGGATGCCATCCTCACCCGCGCCATGCCGGGCTGAGGACGGTATGGCGCTTTCGGGCCGGAATCCGATGCCCTTTGAATGTCCGGGACTCGCTCCGAGCCGCAACGTTCGCAATCCATAAACCATAAACTGGGCATGTATCTTGCTCTGGCACGTGCAACGGCAGGGATCCCGTCCCGACAGGCAACAGGAGTTACAACAGATGGTTCGTCCATGCTGAAAATGATGATCCTGCGCGGAACAGCCTGGCTCCTGCTCGGGCGCTTTGTCAGCCAGGCGATTGGCCTGGTCAGCACATTGGTGGCTGCCCGGCTGCTCGTTCCGGCGGATTTCGGCCTCGTCGCCGTCGCGATGAGTGTTTTCATGATTGCCGGTGCCGTTGTCGAACTGCCTGTGGGCGCTGCGCTGGTTCAACTGAAAACCGTCACCGACCGGGACTTCAATACGGCATGGACCCTGAACATCCTCCGGGGCGCCATCGTCACCGTCCTGATGCTCGCCGCCGCCTGGCCCGTCGCTGCCGTGTTCGGCGACCCGCGCCTGCTGGCTGTCATCAGTGCTCTTGCCATCTACCCGTTCCTGCTGGGCTTCCGGAATTCGCGGTTCGAAATGTACATTCGCAACATGGACTTCAAATGGGAAGCCATGGTCGAAATCGGAACGAAGGTCGCGTCATTTGCGGTCATGTTCTGGGTCGCGTTTGCGACCGGCAGCTATTGGGCCCTGCCGCTCGGCTTGATCGCGTCCGGGGCGATCGCACTGGTCATGTCATTCGCGCTCTGCCCGCAAATTCCGGGATTGTCCCTGTCGGAGTTTCGCAAGTTTTTCGGGTTCTCGATCTGGCTGGGCCTCGCCCAGATTGCCGACAGCCTGCGCGAGTCCGCGACCAGCCTGTTCATCGGCAAGCTGCTCGGCAATGCCACGCTCGGGACCTACTCGGTCGGCATCCAGTTCGCTGACCGGATGGAACTGTTCCTCTACGCCCCGATGGAACGCACCATGTTCGCCGCCTTCAGCTCGATTCAGGACGATCTCTACCGCGTCCGGGCGGCCTATCTGTCCAGCCTGCATGCCAGCTTCGCCATCTCGCTGCCGATCTGTATCGGTATCGGATTGATGGCAAAAGAGATTGTCGCAATTACGCTGGGGCCCGAATGGGCCTCTGCCGCGCTTGTCCTGGCCTTTGCGGCCCCGATTACGGCCATCTACCTGCTCGGCGCAATCAGCGTCTCCATCGCCACGGCGCTCGGGCGCACACGGTCGGTCTTCTTCCTCAAAGCCGTGTCGGCCTGCCTCTACATCCCGGTGATGGTGCTGGGCGCGCTCCAGTTCGGAATCATCGGTGTCCTCTGGGCCGGCGTGTTTGGCGCGGTTGTCTGGTGCGGGCTCAGCTTCCGGCTGATGACCACTGTGATCGATGTCACGATCTCCCGGCAAGTGGCCGCCGTAGGGCGGTCGCTGGCGGCGGCACTGGTGATGTCGGGCGCCGTGACATGGGCGCGCGTGTCGCTGTTCGACCAGCCCGTTCAGGAGATGACGGGGCTTCTGGTCCAGGCCGGCATCCTGTCTTCACTCGGCGCAGTGGTGTATCTTGCGGCGCATGCCGGACTGTGGATTGCCGCTAACCGGCCTCAAGGAATTGAGCGTCAGGTTTCGGCGCGCCTTTCTGCGCTGTCACCAGCCTGAACACCTCGCCGGCAAACGCGCGCAACATGTTGGAAACATCGTCAGCCAGCCAGGCCGTGTCGCCAAATTCACCAAGGCCCAGGGTCTTGTTGGCGTCAAAGATGAACGGTTCGCCATCGATCAGCGTAAAGTCGATCTTGCCATAATCCAGGCCGAGCCTCCGGCGCGTGGCCAGCAGGTGCGGGTGCGGTTCGAACGGTTCACACGAGACATGCTCGTCTTCGGTGATGATCAGCTGGTCTGATCGTTCGATGTTCTGGTAGTGAAGGTCGCCAAGGAATATGTACTCCCGCAGCAGGTTCTTTTCGCCATCGCTTTCCGCCATGAACTTCTGCACGACATAATCGTTGCGGAAATAGTGGCGGGGCACATCCGACAGGGTCGGGTAGATGCGGTAATCCTCTTTCGACTGGATCGCATATTTCGATTGCCTGCGAAGGCGGTTCGAGACGCGGTTCAGCAGGCGGCGCCCGATCGGGCCCTCCTGCCGCGCAGCGCCGCGCTCGGGCATCCCGGCATAGTTGAGGTTGGATTTCACGATCACGGGGGCGTCACAGGAATCGCCGCGCCCCAGCAGGCCGTCAATATACCTGAACTTTCGGATATCCGTCGCATAGGCATTGATCGATGCCGGGTAGCGCAGGGCCAAGGCCCGGGCTTCGGGCGAAATGATCGACTGGTCGATATGGACGAAGGCGGCATCGGCCGGGACATAGCCGGTGGCCTTGTTGATGTGCACGATGTCCACGCCCATCGCTGCCAGCGCCTCTTCGATCAGTACGATCATGTGCCGCCGGTCGCCCGGCGAATAGGACAGCTCGTTGATTATCGCCAGTCGCGCTTTGGAATTGGTCATGATTTAAGCGCCTCTGGACAGCAGGCCTGATCGACCCGGTATGATTGAGACGCCTACAGCAATGGTGTTGGGAACTGGTTACCGCACGGCGAAAATTCCCCGGTTCGGGTGGCAAGACACTGTCGCCACACAGCTGTTTCGCCGCTTCAGCGCTGCCGCTGCGTTCCTGCAAATCCACTCAGCAGCAAAAGGTCCGGGAATGTGCGTTTCAGGTCGCTGCTCCCTTCCAGCCGAATGTTGCCGCTGGCGAGTTCCGGCTTCAGAACGCGTATGCCCCGCCATACTTCCGCGAGCGTCCGGACGCTGGTGATGACCCGCAGGTCAACCTCATATCCGGTCGGCTTCACGCACACCTCGGCGCGCTCCCGGTCGCACACGAGCCAGAAAAAGCGCTGGTCCTTCTGGGCATCGGTGAAGGCAATTTCCAGCACGGTGCGCCCGGCGGGCAGTTCCGACAGATTGAGGCGGCGGTGCATGCTCCAGACCAGCCATCCCGGGTCGAGGTCGTCGGGATCGATGTCGCGCGCCCAGCGCTGCCCCCATTCGCCAATGGAATCCAGTACGGTCTTGAGCTCGCGACCCGCAGTCGTCAGCACGTATTCGTCGACGCCGCCATCCGCGACTGGCCGCCGGAAGACGATGTCGGCGCGTTCGAGCTGGTCGAGTCTCTGTTTCAGCAGGGTCGCCGATATCCGGGGCACGCCGCGCCGGATGTCGTTGAAGCGCGTGCTTCCGGCATTCATCTCGCGCAGGATCAGCAGCATCCATTTCTGCATCAGCACTTCGGACGCCAGGGCGACCGGGCAAAATTGTCCAAAAACAGATGGCATGGCTGCTCCTCGGCTATGCGTGGCCCTACCGAACCACCTATCCGGGAACCGGGCCAGTCCAGATTATTGACTGGAACGCCCACCCGGGTTCGCATCAATTGGCTCTCAGCGCATCATTGCGAATATCCGGATGGAAAAGCCCGATGACATTCAAAAATACCCCGCCGGCAATATCCCGCCGCAATCTTCTGGCGCGCGGCGCGGCGTTCGCCACTATCCCCCTGATCGCAACGAAAGCTCATTCCCAGATGGAACCCAAGCCGAGACCAGCCAAAGTGACACTGTTTGACCGGGAGCGGTTCGTGGAAGACTGCATCCGGGCGCATTTGGAAACTGACCCTGTCAGCGCCGTCCGCGACGTGCTGGCCCGCGCCGTGTCCGATCCGTCATCGGTTCTGGCGGGCCTCGGCGCGCCCCGGCAGGCGGGGCTGGATGTGCTTCTCAGTTCGCGCACCCTGACCATTTTCGCCGCGAGCTGGACACCGCAAATGAACCTGCTGCCGCATGATCACGCGATGTGGGCCCTGATCGGGATTTATACCGGGCGCGAAGACAATATCCTCTGGCGGCAGGGCGAGCAGGGCCTCAAGGCCTGCGACGCCAATTGCCTGTTCGAGGGCGACGTGGCGACGCTGGAGGCAGACGCGATCCATTCGGTGACGAATCCGCTTCTGCGGTTCACCGGCGGAATCCATATCTATGGCGGCGATTTCTTCGCGACGGACCGGCATCAATGGAACCCGGAAACCCTTGCCCAGGAACCGTCAGACGGCGAAACAATCCGCGCCATGTTCGCCCGGGAAAACGAACGCTACAACAAGACGTGCTTGTAATGAGTCCACCAGACGACCCGGCCGTAACGGAAATGTCTGCGCTAGGCGTCAAGGAAGACATGATTGGCCAAGCATCCGTTGACACGAATGAAACTAAACGCCTACTGAAAGCATGGTAGCTGACCACGCTGAAACTATGCGTGTAATTTCATGAAAAGCGACTTCAGCGTGGATGGCCGAGAGCGAGCTCTCTTCAATGCTTTCTTTGATAAATCGAGTAAGTATCGCAAATCTGGTTTCATATTCGCCCGATGGACTTTGCTGGAACGGGTAATTTGGCAGCACAAACCACTCAATACATATTGCCATTTAGATGGCTTCGATTTTGATCAGTTCCGCCGCACACAGAATGCATTTGTTGGGGTTGGCAGAATTTGGATGCTGCCAGAGCCAGGAACACCCGGAAACGTCGCAACCGCGATGGCAATTGAGTTTGATCGAACCCATCAATGCGTTCGACGAGCACTGGTTTGGGTTGGGCCACTTGTGCCACGAAGAGAGAAAGCACCCCGAGTCAAAGAATTTGAATCTGGGAATTTCTTCTCGGCAGAGAAAGAGATAGGTGAATGTTGGCAGCCGGCATTTGAGAAAGACCTGAACGGTTGGCACATCAACCCGGAATTCGATTTGTCGATTCTTCTGATGCCGTTTTCAGATGCGGATTTAGAGCGCTTTGCTTAGGCGTGATCCACTTGCTCGGCGACGACGCATTGTACCACAAATGTCTGCGCCGATCGGTGTCCTGGGTCCGAAGCGTTCGGCTTCAAAGCCGCTCGGCAAAGGCATGTCCTCGGCCCAACCGCAAATGACGACGTGGTGAGAATAGGCCATTCGCCCTTACGCTCAACGTAGGCGTCGGCCAAATTCGAAGCTCACGCCAACCTCGCTAGCTCGTCCGCCCCCAGCACCCGCCATTCGCCTTCGACGAGGCCGTCCAGCGTCAACGGGCCGAACCGGGCGCGGTGCAGGGCTTCGACATGGTTGCCCATGGCGGCGAACATGCGGCGCACCTGATGGTAGCGGCCTTCGGTGAGGGTGACGCGCGCGGTGCGCTCGCCCGTTACTTCGAGCTTGGCCGGTTTCAGCGGCTTGTCCTCGCCGCGCAGCACCAGTGTGCCGCTGGCGAACGCTTCGCCCTCATGGCCTTCCAGCGGCCGGGCGAGGACGGCCTCATAGACCTTCTCCGTTTCCGACCGGGGAGAGATAAGCCTGTGCAGCAATTGCCCGTCATCGGTGAACAGCAACAGGCCCGTCGTGGGCGCGTCGAGCCGTCCGACCGTCGACAGCGCTGGCGTGCGTGCGAGGAAGCGCGGCGGCAGGAGTTCGTAGACGAGCTGTCCGCCATCGGCGCGCGAGCAGGTGTAGCCCGCCGGCTTGTTCATGATGGCCACCATGCCGGGTGGCGGGTCGAGCGGTTCGCCGTCGAAAGTGACGTTTTCGAACGGACCGACCACCCCCTTGCCACCCCCTTCAAGCCCCCCGACCCGCCCCCTGCGGATGGCGGTTTCCACCTCCTTGCGGCTCCCGTACCCCAGCCCGGCCAGGTATTTGGTAAGGGGGCGGAGATCCTTCATTTCTGGCGTTTCGGCCGGTCGGCGCGGATCACCTTGTAGCCGCCGGAATCCTCAATGATTTCATACTGCTTGAAGCAGGCTGCGACCGTCGCTTCATACGGCAGGTGGCGGTTGGCAACCATGTACAGGCTGCCGTGCGGCTTCAACGCCCGTGCGGCGGCCTGGATGAAGGCCTGGCCGAGGCCTGCGGCGTCCGCCCGTCCGACGTGGAAAGGCGGGTTCATCAGGATGAAATCATACTGGTTCTCCGACAGGTCGCGCGTCGCATCGGCCCAGGTGATCGTGACATTCTCGACGCCTTCCAGCGTCTTCTGCGCGCACGCAATCGCACGGTGCTCGGCCTCGTAGAGGTCCATGTGCTTGATCTTCGGGCAGTGCGTCAGGACCTCTTTGGTGAGGTAGCCCTGGCCGGCGCCAAAGTCGGCGCCCTTGCCCTTGATATCCTCGGGAATGTTCTCGGCGAGGAGTTCCGATCCGGCATCGATCCGGTCCCAGGAGAACAGGCCCGGCCGGCTCCACATCGCCCCGTCGGCGACAGGTTGCGGCTGGTCGGCAGCAACCCAGGCCTCGGCGAGGGTCTTGTTGAACTTGGCGCTGTCTTTCCTCGCCCAGAAAGCCCGGCACTTGTGCTTGCTCAGGCTTTCCGTGGCCCCGGCAATCTCGCCCAGCGTCTTCTCGGCGGTCTTGCCGCCCAGCGTGTTCGGCAGGCAGGCCAGCACCACGCCGCCCTCGGGCGCGGACAGCATGGCGCGGGCATACAGGCCCCGGGCCTCGGCCTTCTGGCGCGGCGGCAGGATCAGCGTCAGTGCCGCGGGGTCGAACGTCTCTGTCCCGGGAGAGAGCAGCGTGTATCCCGCCGCCTTGAGCGCATCATGCGGCGGCTTGAACGTCTGCTGGCAGGTCAGCCGGTCCTTCGGCAGCAGCGGCAGCACAGGCCCCGGTTCAGCCCGCAGGAACAGCACATCCCCCGTTTCCGGCACGGTTACACCACCGCCATCAAGGGCGAGTTTCAGGGTTTCGAGAACATCAGTATCCATGCGCACGCCTGTTAGGCGGAATGCGCCCCGCTGAAAAGCCCGGTTCTACTGCGGGACAGCGCCGCTGGCCCTGCGGTTCGCCGCTGCGACGCTGAATGCCTGGCTGAGGCCGCGATAGAAGGAAATGCGTTGCTCCGCCGCCTCGCTGATCACGATACCGCCTTCGGCGCCGATCAGGCTTTCCGAAGGCTTTCCGGCGTGGACAACTGTCATCATGTCCGACCAGAGGTCCGCGGGAAGGCCGCCGCCGGTGACGCGCTTCATCGGGCTGTCATCATCATTGCCGACCCAGACCGCGCCGACATAAGCGGCGGTAAAGCCGACGAACCAGGCGTCTCGCCAGTCCTGCGAGGTGCCGGTCTTGCCAGCCACGGTCCAGTTCTTCACCCGCGCCCGCCCGCCCGTGCCGATGGGGGCGTTCACGACGCGGGTCATCATGGCGTTCATGTCTTCGGCCAGATCATAGGGATAGACGCGCTCGCGCTCGTATTCGGGGCGCTGGTAAAGGACCACGCCGCGCGAGTCCTCGATCTTGTCGATGAGATAGGGATCCATGCGCAGGCCGCCCGACTGGAAGGCGCCATAGGCCCGCACGAGCTCCCACATGGTGACTTCCTGACTGCCAAGGGCGAGTGACGGGAAAGGCTGCATCGGGCTTGTCATGCCGAACCGCTTGGCCAGCGAGATGATGCGTTCCTCGCTCGCCTCCTGTCCGAACTGGGCGGCAATCGTGTTGGTCGAGCGGGTCAGGGCCTCGCTGAGCGTCATCGGCCCGAGGAAGCCGCCGCCGTAATTCTCGGGCTTCCATTTCTCGATTGTCAGCGGCGCGTCGATCATCACGTCATAAGGCGAGAAGCCGTCTTCCAGCGCGGCCGCATAGACAAAGGGCTTGAAGCTCGATCCGGGCTGGCGCTTGGCTTGTGTCACCCGATTGAATTCCGAGGCTGAATAGTCTGCACCGCCGACCATGGCGACGACGCGGCCATCCTTTGCCATCACCAGCGCGCCGACCTGGCTGGCGCCCAATGCCTTACCGTCTTTCGCGATGCGTTCGACCAGCAGGGATTCGATCTTTTCCTGGAGTTTCGGGTCGATGGATATGGTGACGACGAGATCGCCCGGCAGGCGCGGCAGCATCGCTTTTACGCGTTCAGCCGACGCATCGAGCACATAGCCAAGCTGCGCATCATAGACTGGCGCGTCGATGATTTTCACCTCCGCAGCGCGGGCAGCGTCGGATTGTTCCTTCGTGATGAAGCCCTGGTCTACCATTTCCGCGAGCACATAGAGCTGCCGGTCCCGTGCGCCTGCCAGGTTGTCGCGCAGGTTCAGCTTGGACGGCGCCTTGGGCAGCGCGGCGAGCAGGGCGGCTTCCTGGATTTCCAATTTTTCGGGTGGCTTGCCGAAATAATAGCGTGCGGCCGCGTCGATGCCGTAAAGGCCGGCGCCGAAATAGACGCGGTTCAGGTAAAGCGAGAGGACCTCGTCCTTGCTGATCCGCTTTTCCAGTTCGCGGGCGAGCTTCATTTCCTGCGCCTTGCGCTTCAGCGTCTGGCGATTGTCGAGCACGAGGTTCTTGATCAGCTGCTGCGTGATCGTCGATGCGCCGGAGACCGTCTCTCCCGCGCGCAGGTTCGACAGGGCGGCGCGGGCAATCGCGGCGTCGTCTGCGCCGTCATGCTCGTAAAACCGCTTGTCTTCGGCAGCGATGAAAGCCTGGGGCACATAGGCGGGCAGGATGGAAATGTCCGTCGCGCGGCCATAGCGGGGGCCGCGTACAGACAGCGTATTGCCGTCCCGGTCGACGAATTCCATGGCGGGTTCGCGGTGGACTTCCCAGAGTTCGGCCGTGTCTGGCAGCTTCGGCATGCCGAAATAGAGCGAGCGCCATTTGTAGAGTGCATACCCGCCGACCGTAAACATGGCGGCCAGCACAATCAGGATCAGCCACCCGCGGACGGTTGCGGGCCACCGGAAAATCGGTTCGCGCGGCACCTTTATGGTGCGCGGTGCGGGCTTGGGCGGGGCGGATTTAGCCATATCAGCCTGTACAGTGAATCATGGAGGATTTTGTAGATGCGATTTGATTACGGCAGGGTGAAGGCGCTGTTCATATACGAGACTGCAGCAACTGACCTGCTTCATAGGGTTAATGCGTATATTCGCAAATGCTCCAAAATGTGTATCGTTGGTGAGACGTGTTTCCGTCAATCGCCAGACACGCGCCGCGATTCAAGCGGAAATGTGCTTGGCGCCATTCAGGAGGACCCTATCCGATGATCCGACCTTTCTTTCGTCCGGCCGCTTTTGCCCTGACCCTGTCCCTGGGGGCCGCAGCGTGTGACAGTACACAAGATGGCGTCGTGCCATTCGATACCATCAAGACAGATGCCCAATCGATTGCCGACGGGCGTGTAATCGCGGAAGCGCAATGTGCCAACTGCCACGCGCTCGACAATGACCCGAAAATCCGTCCGGAAGACCCGCCACCGCTGCGCTACCTGATGGCACAGTACAATCCGGAAACTCTGTCTGAAGATTTCCAGGCCGGGCTTCATGTCGGGCACGAGATGATGCCGGACTTCGTGTTCGGCCCCTTGGGCGCCGAAGTGCTGCTGGCCTATGTCGTGTCGATCCAGCAGGAACCACCTGCACCGGAATGAGGGTTCACCCCATCCCCGGACGCCATGCATCGCGGATATGGACTGGCGCGCGCCAGGGCTGGATGGCGATGAGATCGTAGCGCCAGCCATGGTCAGCATAATTCGGGCGACGCGCCATCCAGAAATCGGCGGCGCGGGATATGCGATGCCAGCTGGCGGGAGTCACGGCGCCAAGGGCGTGGTCGCGCCGGGCGCGGGCTTTGACTTCCACGAAAGCGATGATCCCGCCTTTCGAGGCGATCAGGTCCACCTCGCCAACAGGGGTGCGCAGGCGAGTTGCGAGTATTCGGTAGCCTTTCAGACGTAGCCAGAAAGCGGCCAGCGTTTCGCCCATGCGGCCGCGCCTTTCGGCCCGCTGGCGTGCGCCCTCAGCCATTGGCCTTCAATTGCAGGGCACGCTGGTAGACGTCGCGCTTCGGCAGGCCAAGCGCCTCGGCCACGGCGCTGGCGGCGGCCTTGGTCGGCTGGTCCTTCAGGGCATCAAGAAGCGCGGCATCGAGGTTGGCCTGCGTGATTTCGGTCTCGAGCGGCGGGCCGACGAGCAGCACGATTTCGCCGCGGGGCGGGCCGGCCTCGGCATAGTGGGCGGCAAGCTCTGACAGCGTGCCCCGGCGGGTCTCCTCGAACAGCTTGGTCAGCTCGCGCGCGACGGCGGCCTGCCGATTGCCGCCGAGCGCAATGGCAAGGTCGTCAAGCGAGGCGGCAAGGCGCGGACCGCTTTCGTAGAAAATCAGCGTGCCCGGTACGCCTTTCAGGGCTTCAGCAGCGGCGCGGCGGGCACCGCTTTTTGGCGGCAGGAAGCCCGCAAACATAAAGTGATCGCTCGGCAGGCCGCTGGCAACGAGCCCAGCGAGCATCGCGGACGCTCCGGGGATCGGGTACACTTTCACACCCGCTTCGAGGGCGTCGTGGGCGAGTTTCCAGCCTGGATCGGAGACAAGCGGTGTGCCGGCATCGGAAATGAGGGCGATTTTCGCACCCGCCTGCATGCGGGAAATCAGGTCAGGCCGCCGTTCCGCCCCATTGTGGTCATGGTAGGGGCTCAGCCGGACTTTAAGCCCATAAGCCGACATCAGTTTCCCGGCGACGCGGGTGTCTTCTGCCAGCACTTCCTCGACGGCCTTGAAAACATCCAGCGCACGCAGTGTGATGTCCCGCAGGTTGCCGATCGGAGTGGAGACGACATAAAGCCCTGGGCCAAGTGTCTGCGCCGGTTGCCCGGCAAGGCGGCTGCCCGTAGAGTCGCCCGACGCGTGAATCGCTTCGGGCTCAGAAGGATCAGGAGATGACATTGCTTCAACCATTGCTCAGGAAGCTCAAAGCGCCAAGCCTTGTTCTGGCTTCCCTCCTCCTGGCCACGGCCTGTGCCACAGCGCCCGCCCGCCCGCCAGTCCAGATCGGCACCGGCGAGCCGCGGGTTGACCCGGTGACCGGCGAAGTGCTGCAGCCCGGCGAAGTGGACGAAACGCAGCTTGGCGAACTGGATCACCAGAAACCGGTTCGCGGCGATGGCGGCCTGATCCCGCCCTTCATGGAAGGCCGCGACGTGAAACGCGCTGCCGTGCTGCTGCCCTTTTCGCATCCGAATGCGCAGGTGCGCGCCGAAGCCGAAAGCATGCTGGCGGGTATTGAACTGGCTCTGTTTGAGTATGCCGGGGACAATTTCCTGATCATGCCGAAGGATACGGCTGGCAAGCAGTCGGTGACAGAGGCGCGCGTGGACGAGTCGCTGAAGGAAGGCGCTGATATCATCCTGGGGCCGCTGTTCGGGGCGAATGTGAAGGCGATCACGCCGATAGCCAGCCGCGCACAGGTGCCGATCATCGCCTTTTCGAATGACCGCAGTGCGGCAGGTGGCGGAGCCTATCTCGCGTCCGTCTCGCCCGAAGAGGAAGTCGCGCGTGTGATGCAGTATGCCGGAGCTCGCGGCGTTCGTTCGTTTGTGTTCCTCGGGCCGAGCACGCCATACGGGCGCCAGGTCGAGGCAGCGATGCGCTTCCAGGCCTCGCAGCAGGGCGGCGTGGTTGTCGCGTCGGCCTTTTATGATCCCGGATCCGGGGCGGCGGCGGAGTCGCGCCAGATTGCGACTGTTCTGCAAGGGGAGATTGCGCGCGGCAAGGTGGCCGTGATGATCCCCGAGCGTGGCGTGAAGCTGCTCTCGGTGGCGCCCTTGCTGCCTTATAATGGGGTCGACATGCGCCAGGTCATGCTGATGGGCACCAGCCTGTGGGATGATTCCAGCATCTGGCGCGAGCCGACGCTGGCCGGCGGGGTTTATGCCGCGCCGGACCCGTCAAACCTGGCGGGCTTCAAGCAGACCTATAACCGCATCTACGGCCGCAACCCGACGGACCTGGCAGCGGTCGCCTATGACGCGGCCGCGCTTTCGGTGCGGCTCGGGGCGGATAACAACATACGCTATAACGGCGTTACCGATCCCGATGGGTTCATGGGCGTTAATGGCCTGTTCCGGTTCCGGATTGACGGCACATCGCAGCGCGGCCTTGCCGTGATGCAGATCCAGTCGTCCGGCGTATCTGTCGTGGAAAAAGGCATCACCGCCTTTGGTCCCGGCCCCAGCTGAGCACCGTGCTTTCTGCAGCTATCCCTTGCGGGCAGGGGCAGTTCGCCCCACATGACTGCGCACATCAGGGAATTCGGGAAGACGGCAATAAATCATGAGCAAACGCGACTATTATGAAGTGCTCGGTGTCGCTCGCGATGCAGACGACAAGCAGCTGAAATCGGCTTATCGCAAGCTCGCCATGAAGTACCATCCGGACCAGAACTCCGGAAACGGTGAAGCTGAAGAACAGTTCAAGGAAGTCGGCGAGGCCTATGCGGTGCTCTGCGACGCTGACAAGCGCGCCGCCTATGACCGCTACGGCCATGCGGCGTTCGAAAATGGTGGTGGCGGTGGCAGCCCTTTCGGGGCAGGGGCCAATCCTGAAGACATATTCCAGGACCTGTTCAGCCAGGTCTTCGGTGCAGGCGGCTTTGGCGGTCGCCGCCGAGGCGGTCCGCAGCGCGGGTCGGACCTGCGCTACGATCTCGAGATTACCCTGGCCGAAGCCTATTTCGGCAAGGATGAAGAAATCCATGTGCCCCAGGCCGTGCCATGTGAGCCCTGCTCAGGCAGCGGCGCTGCGCAGGGCAGCACGCCCGAGAAATGTGACATGTGCGACGGTCACGGCCGTGTGCGCGCCCAGCAGGGCTTTTTCACCATGGAGCGCACCTGTCCGCGCTGTTCGGGCAAGGGCAAAGTCATTCGCAAGCCCTGCAAGGAATGCGGCGGCGCGGGGCAAGTTCGCGAAGAACGCAAGCTGTCAGTGAAAATTCCGGCAGGCGTCGAGAGCGGCATGCGCATCCGTCTGTCAGGTGAGGGCGAAAGCGGCACGGCAGGCGGCGCCAAGGGCGACCTCTATATCTTCGTCGATGTCGTGGAGCACGATATCTTCGAGCGCGACGGACCGAACCTCTATTGCCGTGCGCCTGTGCCGATGGCCACAGCCGCCCTAGGTGGCGAAATCGAGATTCCGACGATCGATGGCGGTCGCGCCAAGGTCGCGATTCCCGAAGGGGCCCAGACGGGTCGCAAGCTGCGCCTGCGCGGCAAGGGCATGCCGAGCGTGCGGTCGTCCGGCCAGACCGGCGACCTCTATGTCGAAATGTTCGTCGAGACGCCGCAAAACATGACGGCGCGCCAGAAGGACATCCTGCGCGAGTTCTGCGAATGCTCGGGCGCCGATTGCCACCCGGAAAGCGAAGGCTTCCTCGGCCGCATCAAGCGCTTCTGGAGCGGCCACGAGGATGAAAAGCGGGCGAACTAGGCGCGCTCAGACCAGCTTTCCCTCGAATTCGCCCGCCTCATAGGCTTCGCGCAGCTTGAACTTCTGGATCTTGCCGGATCCGGTCAGGGGCCATTCCTCGACCCAGATCCAGTAAGCCGGTGTCTTCTGGGGTGACAGGCGTTCGCGGATGAAAGCCTTCAGCTCAACGCCGTCCGCTTTCGTCTGGCCCTTGCTGCGGAGGAAACAGGCGACCTGCTCGCCCCATTTCTCGTCCGGGATACCCACGACGGCCACTTCGGCAACGGCGACATGTTCCAGCATGGCGTTCTCGATCTCCACCGGGAAGAGATTCTCACCACCACGAATGATCATTTCCTTCACGCGGCCTGTGATCCTGACATAGCCGCGCGCATCCATGCGCCCGAGATCGCCGGTATGGAGCCAGCCGTCGGAATCGATGGCGGCGGCGGTCGCTTCCGGATTGTCATTGTAGCCGGTCATGACGAGATAGCCGCGGCAACAGATTTCGCCCTGTTCGCCCACTGGCACGACGGTGTTGGTTTGCGGGTGCCGGATCGAGACTTCGACATGTGCGGCGGGTTGGCCGATTGTCTGCGTCAGGTCTTCAAGCGAATCCTCGAACCAGGCCTGCGTGATGACGGGCGATGTTTCGGTCTGCCCGTAGACGATCTGGATGGGCGCACCCAGAACGGCGCGCGCCTGCTTGCACAGTTCCGGTGCCACCATCGCGCCGCCAGACATGATGCGCGAGATTGACGAGACGTCGCGCCCGGATTTCTGCACTTCATCGATCAGCGCCACGAGCATGGTCGGCACACCGAGAATGAAGTCGGTCTTTTCTCGCTCTATCACTTTCACGATCATTTCCGGATCAAACATGGGCGCCAGCAGCATGGTTGCCCCCACGCCGAGGCCGCCGAGCACGAGTATTGCACAGCCGGTCGTGTGGAAAAGCGGCATGTTGTGGACGAAGGACTTGCCCGCAGTCATGCCGGCCCGGGTCATCGCATCGACGCCGTTCCGCACAAGGCCGTTATGGTGCAACAGCGCGCCTTTTGGAAAGCCGGTCGTTCCGGAGGTGTACTGGATCTGCACAGGGTCGGAAGGTTTCGGATCACGCAACGCTCCGTCATTTTCTCCGGCAAACAACGCCTCGTGGTCTGTGAGCAGGATGCGGTGCCGGATCGCCGGGATCTCGTCGCAGACGGAATCGGCGATGTCCTGCATCGGGTTCCCGCGGAAATCCTTCACATAATAGATCGCTTCGGCGCGGGACTGTTCGAGCACGAATTTGAGTTCGCGTTTCTGGTAGGCCGGGTTGACCGTGACGAGCGTGACGCCCGCGAGGCCGCACGCGAGTTCGAGCAGGATCCATTCCGGCACGTTATTGGCGTAGACGGCGATCCGCACCCCTTCGGCGTGCCGGCTGGCAAGGGCGCGGGCGAGGCGTTCGCTGTCGTCCAGGAGCTGGGAATAGGTCCAGGTGCGCAGGATTGTACCGTCATAGTCGAGGGCCTTGAGGGCCGGGAAATCCGGCGCGCGGGCAACTGAGGCGCGCAGCATTGCGCCGATTGTCAGCGGTGCAGGTTCGGTGCCGCCCTGTGCCGGAAAATAGGATTCCGTGAGATTGACTTTATACATCCGGCCCTCCGTGTCAGTTTCTGTTTTGTTGGGAACAAAAGGTTAGATCCAATCCGAAAGCTTGGCCAGTTGCACGGTGTCAACGGCAGGTTTCGGCCCAGTCCAGCACTTCGTCGATCAGTTCCTGGCGTGACCAGGAGAAGGAATGGTCGCCCGGTAGGACTTTGGCTGTCAGGTCGATGCCGGGTTCGGCTTCATAGGCGGCGACCATCGGGGCATGGACGCGGTCCGGCGGTACCGAAGTGTCCTTGTCGCCAGCGATGAGCAGGACAGACTTGCCGGACAATTTCGGCGCCAGCGCCCCTACGTCAAAGGCTTCGCGGTTGGACATTATCTCTGTGACCGCGGCCTCGCCGGCCAGGCCGGCCAGCATTTGCATGGTGTCTGAGTACGCAGCAAAGCTCTCAGCGCTGGCCGGATCGGTATCAAACGCGTTGGCGATCGCACCAAGGTCTGCAGGTGCAATACCGGCGACGCAGGTGATGTGCTCGTCACGGGCCGCAGCTTGCAGGGCTGCGAATCCGCCCATGGAGTGGCCGATCAGGATCAGTTTCTCCGGATCGGTGCGATAGGTTTCGGTATTGGCGCGGAGCATGTCGGTGGCTGAGGCGACGTCTTCGATGACGTGAGTGAAGCTGTAAGTGCCCTCGCTGCCCCAGGCGCCCCGATAGTGGAAGAAGAGGACATTGAACCCGTCACTGCGCAGGTCCTGCGCGAGGTCGAGATTGCGTTCATTGCCAGGGAAGCCATGCAGCAGGACCACCGTCGGGTGCGGGCCTTCGCCCTCGGCAAGGTATGCGTGGCCGTTCAGGCGGTCGCCGTGGCTTTCGAAATTCAGCTCTACGAGCGAGGGTGGGAAGTCGGCGTCGACCTTTACGGGATCAACCGTGCTCAGCGGCGCGGTCGCGCAGGCTGCCATGAACATGAGCGCGCTCAGCGATGCGGCTGTCGAGATGGTGGTTTTCATGTGTGCCCCCTTTTTTCTCTTCGCTACTCTAAGACGGGACACGTAGCGGCGCCATGAAAAAACCCGCCCCCGGAGGCCGGGAGCGGGCTGGTTGTCCGGCTGTCGCCGCGAGCTTAGATACGCTCGATGATGATCGCCGGCGCCATGCCGCCAGCGGCGCACATGGTGATCAGGCCGTAACGGCCGCCGGAACGTTCAAGTTCGTCAAGCGCGGTACCGATCAGGATCGAACCGGTGGCGCCAATCGGGTGGCCGAGGGCCATGGCGCCGCCATTGATGTTGACCTTTTCGCGGTCGAGATCGAGATCGCGGATGAACTTTTCGGCAACAACCGAGAAGGCTTCGTTGATTTCGTAGACGTCGATATCGTCCTTGGTGAGGCCGGCTTTTTCGAGAACTTTCTTCGCCGCCGGAACCGGCGCGTTGAGCATCAGCGTCGGGCAATCACCCATGTTCGCCGTGGCAACGATACGGCCGCGCGGTTTGAGGCCGTGCTTGTCAGCATACTCTTTCGAAGTGATCAGGATGGCGGCGGCACCATCGACAACGCCCGACGAGTTACCGGCATGGTGGACATGGTTCACCTTGCCTTCGAGCTGTGGGTATTTCTTGGTGAGCAGGTTGCCGTACGTGTTGCCTTTGTCATCCACGGGGATGTCCATATAGGCCGGGAACACGGTGCGCAGGCCAGCCAGTGTTTCCATGGTTGTGCCCGGACGCGGGAATTCTTCATGGTCGAGCGCGAGCGTGCCGTCTTCATTGTAGACCGGCACGAGCGACTTGTCGAAACGGCCTTCTTCGATGGCCTTGGCGGCGCGCTGCTGGCTCGTAAATGCGAGGCGATCAACCGCTTCGCGGTCGATGCCTTCCAGCGTAGCGATGGCATCGGCGCAGATGCCTTGCTGGGTTTGCGGGTGCGAGGCGCGCAGGCGTGTGTTGCCAGCGTCCATGACAGGCGGCGTTTTCGGGTCGGCGGTGGAGGAGGTGTAGCTCATCATTTCCGTGCCGCCGGCGATGACACAATCTTCCATGCCGGACATGACCTGGGCTGCGGCGAGCGCGACGGATGTAATGCCCGAGCCGCAGAAGCGGTCGAGCGTGACGCCGGAGGCCTTGATATCATAGCCGGCATCGAGCGCGGCCATGCGGCCAAGGTCAGCGCCCTGAGCGCCGCGCTGGCTGCTGGTGCCCCAGATAATGTCGTCGACGGTGGCTGTGTCGAGCTTGTTGCGTTCGGCCAGTGCCTTCAGGACGGTCGCTGCCAGTTGTTGTGGGTGGATATGGGCGAGGGCGCCCTTTCCTACTTTGCCGATGCCGCGCGGCGTGCGGCAGGCGTCAATGATATAGGCTTCAGCCATGAGGGTTTCTCCCGGTTCGCATCAAATTGGTTGATGAAAGAGGTTTACGCGCACGTAAGCGTCATAGGAAGGCATGACGTTGGGAGAGGCCAACGAGCCTATGGATCATCCTTGCGGGGAAACGGCGGGCGACCGGATCGATCTTAGCCGAAAGCCCCATAGGCGTGCGTGATCGCCAGGCTGATGCCATGCAGGGCGCGGTCGATCTCATCCAGCGGTCCGATAATGTCCCGGTGAATGCTGTCATAACCATAGCTGGCAGCGGATTTGGTCTCGCTTCCTGGTTCGGTCAGCGCCGTGAAAGGCGTTTCCTCATCGCTTGCGCGGGGGAAGATTTCCACGAGCAGGTCGACAGTCTCGGCGATACGCATGTCGAGCACCATACGCAGGAGATCGCGCGCATCCGTGTCGTGACGCTGGGAAATACGGGGCAACCGGCCGACCAGCGCGAAGGCGCGCATCATCAGGGCCTGCCGGATGGCATGCAGGGCGTGCAGGTCAAGCCGGCCTTCGTGACGTTCCTCGGCAGACGGGGCATCATCAAGCCGGGCGAGTAGGCGGTCGAACTTGCCCAGGTCGATCGACAGGAAGTTGGCGATCCGGTTGATCGAGACGGCGGTCTCATCGTCGCGCAGGCCATAATAGACGCTGCGATAGGCGGCGGCTTTGTCAGGTTCGGCGAGGCGCGCATGGGCGATCCAGACGCTTGGGTCGAACACGTTGGCATAGGCGCGCAGGGCCGGCAGGCTGGTGACGACGCGGGCCCTGAGCGCGAGCAGGATCAGGCCGTGCATGCGGGGGCTGGCATTGATCAGCTCGACGAGCCGGTCATTCTCGCGCTGTAGCGACGAGCCAATGCCAGACGCCGTGTTGGCGGGGATGCCGAGCTGCTGCAGCGTCGCGTTGTGCGAGATGGCGCGCAGGGACCGGGGGCCGGTCGGGCCGCCGGTGCGGCGCTTCTGGCGGGAGCCGGCCTTGACCACGAGGCCGGCTGAAAAGTCGCCCAGAAGGCGGCCATAGTCGGGATTGGCGAACAGGCGTTCGTGCCAGGCGCGCAGCGCACGATAGAAATCCCAGACCAGGTCCGTGCGCGTATAGAACGGGTCTTTCGACGTGTCCGGCGGGGCGGAAAGAGCCCGGTGGCACCATGCGGCATAGGTTGTCTCGGCGATGGGCTGGCTGGCGAAGTGGAGAAAGCCGTCGCCGCCCTGGAAACTGACCTCATGCATGAGGCGCAGGTCGCGCGTTCGGGCGCCATTGCGGGTCCAGGGTGTCAGGACATGGTCGAAGCGCTGGCCGAAACTGCCGGGCCAGGCGCCGCGTCCCATGGACTCGCCGTGCGTGTTGAAGATCAGCAGGGCGACATCGTCCGTCTTCGCTGCGAGGGCGCGGGCAATGAGATTGTGGATGCGCTCGATCGCCATGTCGGCGGCGACCTGGCCAATGAAGCGGCCGGCATCCGAGAAGCCGAGCTGGATCGAGAGGTAGCCGCGCTCTTGAATGTAACGCAGGAATTCAGGCTCCTCGAGCAGGCGTTCGATGAAACGGCCACCTGTCTCGAGGGCTTCCGGCGTTTCGAACAGGGGCGAGATGTCGAGCTTCTCGGCGACGCCATACTGACGGGCAAGATAAAGCGCGCCCATCACGGTGGCGGGGTTCTCGCTCTCGGCGATGAGGAAACGGATAACCGAGCCGGAATCGATGTGCTTGAGGATTTGCGCGCACATCATGAACTGGCGCCGGGCGGTGGATTGCTCAAGGAAGAGGTCGGCGAAATTGACCTGGACCGGTTTCGACTGGCGCGCCTTCTGGGATAGCTCGGCAAGCGCAAGGCGGCCAAGTTCGCGGTCTTCGGTTTCTAGGCCGAGGTCGCGATTGATAACGGTACGCACCTGCGCGGCGTTGACCCGGAGGTGGATGCGCGCGGTGCCAAGCTGCAGCGACTCCACTTCGGCGCGGAAGGCGATCAGCGCGGCCGCCAGGCTGTCATCAGCGGCGGGGATCGCATCGTCCAGAACGGTGGTGATCTCGGTCGCGTCGAGGACCATGCGTTGGCTGTGGGACGTCAGTGCATTGGCGGCGCGGACAAGGTTCTCCGGATCGGTCAGGTCGTCGGCGAAGAGGCGCGCGTCGGCCTCGGTATCCCTGGCGGCAGCGTGCAGGCGCGCCGTCAGGCGGGCAAGCACGGCAATCTTGCTGGCGCCGGACATCGCTTCCAGCCGGTCAGCATAGCGGGCGAGCTGGTCGGCCTTTTCGCGCAGGCGGAAGGTCAGGGATTGGGACCAGTGAATGTCGGTCCGCCCGTCAAGGTCATAGCCAACCCAGCTGGCAAGCGTCGGCAGGTAAGGCCGCAGGCCACGCCAGCCATCAGGAAAGGCGTTGCGGGCCACGTCCAGAACCAACGCGGCATAGGCCTGCTGGGCGCCGGCTGCGTTGAGCAGCGCGTCCTGGACCTCGTCATGCTCTCCCACCAGATTGATCGACTTGTTCCACGGTCGACTGTCCTCTCGGATATGCTTGAGGAGTGTGGCGCGGCTGGATTTGTTGGGCCGGGTTACGTGCGCGGTGAATGCCTGCCTGAGCGCGCGTGAGAGCGCGAAGGTCGGGTGGGCGGTGAAGACGATGCCGCCGGTGTTCTGCTCGATGCCGGTCCTGAAAGCATCGAACCCCTTACGGGCGAGGGCGTCGAGGGCGGCGCGCACCAGCGACCAGCCTGCCTTGGGCGCGGCGTCATAATGTTGTTCGCGAAAACGGTCCGCGCGTTCCTCGATCATGGTGAGGTGAAGGTCACCCGCAAATTTTGCCAGGTCGGCGACGCTTGCCTTGCTGGCCTCGACATCCTGGAACAGGGACTGGGCCAGTGCAAAGACCGAATTGGTCATCGGATCGACGGCAATGCGTGTCGATTGCGCCCGCAGGAAGTCCTGTACGGCAGCGACTGTCAGCGGGGTTGGGTTGGCATTTGTCATCTGTTCACCACAAAGACGCCTTTGATTGCGAAGTCAAAGCAGACGAGGCCTGCATATTGTCAAGGCGGACTGCAGGTTTCACCGTCAGGTTATCCGTCATATGTGGCATATGCCACTGATATGTCGTATCAATAACGGGCCGGTAGAGGGGCGTGTGTAGATGCAGATTGATGCGATAGCGACGCTCATGGCGATGGCGGCCAGTGTCGCGGTGGCGATGTCTCCAGCCTCGGCGCAACCAGCCGCCAGCGCCATGGAACAGGTGCTGGAACCCGGCAGTCCGGGTACGTCCGTGGTCGAGCCAGCGCCCGCTTCGGTCACGACGCACGGGTCTGCGCCCAGCCACAATGTGATGTCCCCGCCTCCCGTCTGTCACATCCGGTCTGATGATGAATGCCATCATGCCGCTGTCGCCTGTCTCAAGGCGCGCAGCATTGGCGGGCTCTACACAGTCGCCCTGAGCCGCGAAGGAGCGCCGGCGATCGTGAGGGTGCGCGATGACATGTCGGATATGCAGGAGCGGCAGGCCCGCGGCTGTGCGACAGACCTGCAGCAATGCCTAAGCGGGAATTGCTGAACGGGCCGGGACGCTGCCCTAGCGCCGCCCGAAGAATTTCACCGCGCCCAGAAGGCCGGCAATGGCAGACCCGAGCCCGCCCAGCAGAACGAACAGCGGATTGGCTTGGTCGGCAAAGGCGATGGCGCGGTTGATGCCGGAGACCTGAACCGTGACCGTGTCGCGGAACGTGCGCAGCGGAACGACCGAGTCCTGGTCGATGGCGTATATCTCGAACACAAGGTCATGGTCGCCAGCCGACAATGGCATGACCGACCAGCGCCAGACATTTTCAGTCAGCGGCGACAGCGACTGTACGGCGGGCGACATGGGCACGATTTCGAAATTGGCGCCGCTGACGCGCGCTTCGACGCGATCTGAGACCTGGGCTTCGCCAGTCACGACATTACCGCGTCCGGGCAGGGCGTCGACGGCCGTGTCATCGCCTGTTGCGTCAATCGCGAGCGTCACGTCGAAGGCGCGCTTGTATTCGGCCGATTTCGGCGTCTCGTGCGCAACCGGAACCGTCTGCAGGGATTCCAGGAAGGCTTCGGCATGCGAGCGCCTCAGCTCTGTGGCGGCGACGCCTGCTGTCTCGGCAAGGGCGTCCGAGAGGGCGTCGAATTCGTCGGCGGTCTCTATGGAGAAGTTTTCAGCGGTATCCAGCGCGCCTTCGGCAGACGCCATGTCGTCGGTGCCAGAGCCGCCGGAAAGCGACCGCGTTCTCATCGTCGACCGGGCTTCGGGAGCCGGGGCGGACATGACTGCCTCTGGTGCAGATGCCGCTTCCATCGCAGCCGTCTCTGGCGGCATCTCCATTGCGGCCTCGGGGGCGGGCATGGCCTCTACGGCCTCAGGCATGGAGTCCATGACCGCGGTCTCATGGGGACGGTATTCCTCAAGCAGGGCGGCGGCGCCGATACCGGCAACGGCCAAGCCCGCCAGAACGAGAAGAATGGAGATAAATCTTAGCATCGCAGGGGCTCCCGTCTGACGATTCCTCACATTAACCTTAGCAGAGGTTCAGTGTGGTGGGAAACCTTCCCGACTGGCTTCGTAGAACGCAATTGCGGCAGCATTGGAAACGTTCAGGCTTTCCATGGCCTCGGTCATCGGGATGCGCGCCAGCTCGGCGCAGGCCTTGGCGACGGCGGGGCGCAGGCCGGAGCCTTCGGCGCCCATCACGATGGCGATTTTCGGCGCGCCGGCGACAGCATCGGCCAGGATACGCCGGCCTCCGCCGTCGAGGCCGACCGTGTGATAGCCCGCGTCGGCGAGCTGTTCGAGCGCGCGGGCAATGTTGACGACGCGGGCTTCGGCCACGGTTTCAATGGCGCCCACGGCAGCTTTGGCGACCACGCCTGTAATGGGCGGCGCATGCCGGGTTTGCAGGACAATTCCGTTGAAACCGAAGGCGGCGGCGGACCGGTAGATGGCGCCGAGATTGTGGGGATCCGACACCTGGTCGAGCACGCAAATGCGGGAAATGCCCCGGTCTATCAGGTCTTCCAGGCTGGTCGGATTCAGCGGGGCGACCTTGAGGGCTAGGCCCTGGTGGACGGCGCCGGGCGGCAGGCGGTTGTCGAGATCCTTGCCGAGGATGATTTCCGGCGTGATCCGGGCCGGGCCGAGACGCGCAGCGGCATTTTCGGTGGCCAGCAGCTTGTGGATGGTACGCGACGGGTTGGCCAGCGCCGCCGCAACAGCATGCGTGCCCCAGAGCCAGCCTTCGCCATCACCGCCGCCACTGCGTTCGCGCGGGCGATCCTGCCGTGGGCGCGGCGATCCGTCCTGTCCGGCCGGGCCGGGTGCGTTTCGGCGTTTTGTATGGTTGCGCGCCATTTCTTTCGTCCCTATAAGGCCGTCTCCCGAAGCGGGTAGAGGGCGCGATTGGTCGTGCCCTTTAGGCGGTTCGGGGCGACGGCGTCAATTATCGTAAGTCGCAGGCAGCCCTTGGAGGGGTGGCCGAGTGGTTAAAGGCAGCAGACTGTAAATCTGCCCGCATAGCGTACACAGGTTCGAATCCTGTCCCCTCCACCACTGTTTGTGCTAAGGATAAGCGACGTACCGGTTGCGGGTATAGCATAATGGTAATGCACCAGCCTTCCAAGCTGAGTATCTCGGTTCGATCCCGTGTACCCGCTCCATTTTTTCCAAATAGTTCAGGTAGTTGAGCCTTCGTCCAGCGTCGCAAGCGCGACGAATCTCTGATTCGTGGGTGTGAGGGCGCCGAAGGGGTAGCACGTGGTCAGGGCGAGGGTGGCCGGTCCGTCGCCGCCGGGGGTGAGCGTGCTGGCGTCAGCGTCGACCAGGCGGGTTTCGGTCAGGCGGTAGGTGTGCGGCATGCCGTCCGGGCCGGTGAGGGTGAGGGTGTCGCCGGGCCGGGCGTACTGCAAAAAGGCAAAATGGCTGTCGCGATGCCCGGCGAGCAGGGTGAGGCCGGGCTGGCCGGGGGCGGCTGAGCCATGCATCAGGCCGGGGCCGAAGGCGAGGGCCTGTCCGCTGGTGCCGTCTAGGACAATCGCGGACGCATGGAGGCGGGGCAGTTCAAGCCGCGCGGCGGGTTTGATGTCGGCCCAGGGCCAGGAACGGGCGTCTGTGTCGCCCGTGAGCGTCTTTTCCCATGCGTGGGCGAGGAGGACCTGGGAGAGGCTGGCCTTGGCCTTCATGTACGCGCCGTTCCCAAAAAGGAGGAGGCCGGCGATGAGGAGGGCTGTGGTAAGCCATTTCGAGTTCTGGGCTGATTGGACGATCTGGCGGACCCCCACCCAGCCTCCCCCTTTCAGGGGGAGGAGCTTTCTTTCCTGTCGAGCAGACTGTTCTCCCCCCTGAAAGGGGGGAGTTAGAGGGGGGTCAAGCGGCATGATAGCGTATCCTCCGGAAGACGAGTTTCAGCATGAAGCCCATGAGGACCAGGATTATACCTGCGAGCAGTTTCAGGTCGGAAAGGGTGCCGGTATTTGGCAGGGGTACGCCGCGTTCGACCTGCATCGGAGCGTTCATGGCCTTCGGATCGGGCTTGCGCAGGGCGAGGGCTTCGACGGGGATCATGGACGCGTCGGAGCGGATGCCGTCATGGCCGAAGACCTTGCCGAAATCCCAGCCTGCGGGGAGGTTCAGCGGCACCTGAGCGCTGCCGAGTTCTGCACCATCCGGGCGGCTCGGCGTCACGTCGACGGCGACGAGACTGGTGAGGCGCGAGACGAGATGGTGGGCGAGGGCGACACTCAGAATCTGGTCGTCGACCAGGTCCGGCAGCGTGTCGGACCGGGCGCGGTCAAGTTCAAGCGAGGTGATCTTCTTGCGGGCCCAGAGTTTGGCGATGCCCTTGCGCTCGGCGGCCTGCCTGACGGGGAGGCCGACTTTCCATGGCTGGTCGCCGTCGAGGCCCGAGACCCAGACAAGTCCATCCTTCGTGGCGGCGTGGGCCGCGATGACGAGCGTTTCTCCGGCATAGACATCCGGCAGAGGCGACGGCCAGGCCTCGAACGCCGAGCCGTCCGGCCAAGTGGCGGCGACATTGGTGATGGCCGGGCTTTCGAGTTTCGTGAACAGCGCGCCCATGCGGGCGGCGACTTCGCCGACATCGCCGATATGAGTGAATGTGCCTTGGCCGAGTTCAGCGGCGCGGGACATGAAGAAGCTGTTCGGGGCTGAGCCGATGCCGACCGTGAAGATGCGGGCATCCTTGCGATTGCGGCTGATGGTTTCGAACAGCTGCTGCTCGTTGCCGATGGCGCCGTCGGTCAGGAAGATGACCTGGCGCAGGCGGCCGTCGGCATTGCCGTGATCGGCGAGGGCCTCGCGCAGGGCAGGCAGCATTTCGGTGCCGCCAGTTGCTTCGAGTCGCTCGACCCAGTTGGTGGCGCGAGCGAGGTTGGCCGGTGTCGCATCGACCGGGTGGCTGAACAGGGCATTGGTCACGGAGTTGAACTCGATCACATTGAACCGGTCACCGGGTGCGAGCCGCTGGACGGCCATGGCAAGGCTCTGGCGGGCCTGACGAATGGATTCGCCGCCCATCGAGCCGGATGTGTCGATGATGAAGGTGATCTCGCGCGGTGGCGGCGGCGCGGCATGCGACGTGACCGGCGGCGTCACCATGAGCAGGTAATAGGGCTCGCCCTCGACGGTTTCGCGGAACAGGGCTGCCGACGGGGCGTGCGAGGCCTTGGGGCGCCAGGTCAGCTCGAAGTCGCGATTGGCGGGCACGCTGCCGGTCGACAGTGTGAGCGTGGCGGCGTTTGCGCCCGACCAGTCCACGTCCATCGGGTGGTAGGTGGATTCCAGTTCGCCGACCGGGAAACCGGCATTCAGCGAGACGTTGAGCGTGAGCGGGTTGGTGTTGCCGAGTTCCGGGTTGAGGACGGGCGGCGAGATACGGTTCCGGTCCGGCACAGGGTCGACCACCGCCCAGCCATCATCGCCGAGCGAGGCGGTGAGGATTTGCGGGGCCGGATTGTAGCGGGGGCCAACCACCATGGGGAAGCGGAGGGAGAACTGGTCGTCTGTCAGGCGGACCGTTTCCTGGTATTCGATCTGGACAATGATCGTCTCGCCGGGGCCGATATTGGCGATGGAATTGGTGAAGAGGTTGGGCCGTTCCTGCTCGAGCAGGGCGGTCTTCTTGCCGTCGGCCTTGGCCTGTTCGTAGATGGCTTTCGCCTTCTGGCGTTCCTCGATCATGCCTTCGATGAAGCGGTCGCCGATCTGCATGCGCAGCGTATCGACGGCGCTCTCGTCGGGCAGCGGGAAGACATAGACGCCTTCGATCCAGCCATCGGTCGTGTTCTCGAAGCGCTGGGTGACGCGGGTGCGGGCAATGGGGCCGGATATGTCGATCTGCACATCCGTCAGCAGGGACGGGGCTTCGATATATTTCCCGGGCGTGGAGGATTTCAGAAGCAGGGCGCCGGTTGTGGCGTCGTTCGGGGTGACGAGGCGCGGTTCCTGGTCGGCCCAGGCCGCACCGGCTGCGAATGCCGCCGCCGCCAGGATCGATCCGAGCCACTGGCCCGAGCGGGACAAGAGCGGGGCGTGGGCACGTATCCTGACGGCGGCGAGCATGGCGTTTTCCTTTCATTGCTGAATTGCAATGATTGGAGGCTGCGCCCCGAATAAGGCGGGAAAGGTCTGGCTTTCAGGCAGGGGCGGTACTTGTTCTGGGCGTTTTGGTGCGGGGAATGGGCCAATTGTGTCCGACCGTAGTCTGGTCCGGGCTATACTCCGCCCCATGATTACTCCGGGGAAACGATTGCAGGTGAGTGGGCGGGAGGTGCGGGAGATCCGTCTCTTCTGGTTGCTGGGATATACGGGCGACGCGATTGCCGGGCGGATGGGGCGGGACCGGAAAACGGTGAATGCAGCCATCCATGCGGGCGGCCTCGACAGGCCGGAGGCGCCGTTCGAGATGGCGTGGCTGAGCCTGCGGCGGGAGTTCGACGCGCTGGCCGAGACAATGGCGACTGGTGGCGACGTGGAGCGCCCGCAGATGCTGCGGCTAGCGGCGGAGCTGCGCCATACGGAGGCGGCGATGCGGGCGGCGGGCCGCGGGGCGTCGGACGACACGGAAACAGAAATGGATGAGGCGGAGGACGAGGATGACGTTTGGGAGCGCCTTGAAGCGGTTGAACAGCAACGACGCCTGGACGCTGCAAGACTACGCGCTGAGGGCGCTAGCGAAACGGGGGCTGGACTATCTCGATCCGGAGATGCAGGCCTACCTGAAACGAAATCCGTTCCTGTTCGCCGCGCTGGATACTCAGGTTCCGCCGCAGGGCCCATGGCGGACATGGCTGTTCATGGGCGGACGCGGCGCTGGGAAGACAAGGGCGGGGGCTGAATGGGTGCGCATGGCGGTGAGGGCCGGATGCCGGCGGGTGGCGCTGGTGGGGCCTGCCCTGTCGGATGTGCGCGAGGTGATGATCGAAGGGCCGAGCGGCCTGCGGCACCTGGAGGGCGCGGGCGGCACGCCGGTCTATGAAGTGTCGCGGCGGCGGCTGGTGTGGCCGAACGGGGCGGAGGGGTTCGCCTTTTCCGCCGAGGACCCGGACAGTCTGCGCGGGCCGCAATTCGATGCAGCCTGGTGCGACGAATTGGGCGCCTGGGCGAAGGGCGAGGCCGTGTGGGACAATTTGCAAATGGGGCTGCGCCTTGGACCGGGTCCGCGTTGTGTGGCGACAACCACGCCGCGCCCGGTGGACCTTGTGCGGCGGCTGGTGGTCGCACCTGACAGCGTGATGACGCGCAGCGCGACGCGGGAGAATGCGGTGAACCTGTCACCCGGTTTCGTGACGGCGATGGAGGCAGCCTATGGTCATTCGTCACTGGCGCGGCAGGAATTGATGGGCGAGCTGATCGCCGACCCTGAAGGCGCACTTTTTGTACGCAGCAAGATCGATCAGTCGCGCGTGTTTGCCGCGCCTGCAATGGCAGATATCGTCGTGGCCGTCGATCCGCCGGCGACGAGCGGGCCAAGGGCAGATGCGTGCGGCATCGTGGCGGCAGGCATTGCTGAGGCAGACGGGTTCGGGCGGCGCTGCTTCGTGCTGGGCGATGCGTCGGCGCCGGGCCTGCGCCCGCATGACTGGGCGAGCCGGGCGGTGGCGCTGGCCGAGGCTGTCGGCGCGTCGATGATCATTGCCGAAGCGAACCAGGGCGGCGAAATGGTGCGCCAGACGCTGATGAGCGCGGGCTGCCGCTTGCCGGTGCGGCTGGTGCATGCGCGCCTCGGCAAACGGGCGCGCGCCCTGCCGGTGGCTCTGTTATACGAACAGGGCAAGGTGGCGCATGTCGGCCTGCTGGCAACGCTGGAGGACCAGATGTGCCGGTTCGGGGCAGAGGGCTTTACCGGCTCGCCTGACCGGGTGGATGCGCTAGTCTGGGCCGTCTGGGCGCTGATGCTGGAGCGCGGCGAGGGGCCGCGGATAAGGGCGCTGTAAGGCGCGGTGGAGACACGAGGCTGGCGATTACTCCGCTCACCCCGGCGAAAGCCGGGGTCCAAGGCAAGGCTCTGGGCGCTCTGGTTCCCGGCTTTCGCCGGGATGAGCGGACGAAAAGGCAGGCACAGGCACCCAGTTGATCAGTTCTTCGTAAAGGTCATCCCATTGAGGATTGGCGGATTCGATCAGTGCAAGTTTCCATGCGCGTTTCCATTCCTTGATCTGGCGTTCGCGGGTGAAGGCGGTTTCGCGCGTGTCATGCAGCTCGTACCAGACAAGCCTTGTGCAGTGATGCTTTGACGCGAACCCGGGAAGAACATGCTCCCGGTGCTGCCAGGCCCGGCGGACAATATCATCCGTGTGGCCCGTATACAGTGTGCCGTTGCGGCGACTGCAGACGATATAGACGTAGAAATACATGTTCGGAACAAATCACGAACAGGCTGAAAAGTCAATTTCCAGCGCGGAAGGACTTGCGGCCGAAATAGCTGTTCTTCGGGGTGTCGTCATCGGTCGGCGGTGTGTCATCCGGCGTGTCGCCCGCAGAGGTGGCTTCGGTGACGGTCGGCTCGCCAGCCATGACCTTGCGGATATGCGCGACGGCGGCGCCAGCGGTGGAGACCTCGAAATCGTCGACCGCCTTGTCGAGGCGGCGGGCGAGCAGGCGGGCCTGGTGGGCAGACAGTTTCTTGAGTTCGGTCTCGAATATTTCGGCGCCGACCGCGTCGCGCAGGGCGATCATGTCGTCGCATGTCTGGCCGCCCGCATTCATCAGCTTGCGGACGAGGAGGCCGGTGGCGGCGGCAAAGTCCTTGTCGAGCAGCTTGCCGAAACGGTCGCGATTGTCGAGCAGGGCGGCCAGTGCGGCGGTGCCCCCGGTCGCCGTCAGTCCGCTCATTTCAACCGCTCCTGAACTTCCTTGAGAAGCTTGTCGATGATGCCGAGCGCTTCGCCGGGCCATTTGGCGGCGAGGGTCGGATCCGGGCCGAGCTCGATCGGGTTGGACGCAAAACCGGTCCTGAGCGGGATGACGGTGTTGAACATTTCGAATTCGGCTTCCTTGGAATTCGCCGCTTCGCGCATGGCCTGGAGGACCACTTTCTGGTGGGGCGTGTCGTCATATCGCGTGGCCAGCACGACGGGCAGGCTTTCGATATCCCTGTCTCGCAGATTCTGCATGATGTCGCCAGTGAAGAGGTCGAGCCCCAGCGTGGACATGAAGTCCGGGATGGTGGGGACGATGATCAGGTGGCTGGCGGCGAGCACGCTTTCGGTCATCACCGAGATGCCGGGGGGGCAGTCGCAGATGATGACGTCATAGTCGGATTTCAGCAGGTTGAAATCGTCGCGCAGGCGGCGGCCGACCTGGCCCTGCAGGGCTTCCATCGAATATTTCTTGGCGGTGAGTTCATAGATCAGCTCGCGCTCGGTCTTGCGCAGGCGGGGCGAGGACGGGATCAGGTCGAGCGGCAGCGATTTGCCATTATATGTCACGTCGCTGGCATTGGTGACGACGAATTCGGACAGGCGCTTTTGCTCGTTGGCGAAAAAGTTCTCCAGCAGCCAGTCGGAAATCGTCGCGTATTCATTGATCGCCTGGAACAGGTGTTCGTCGCCCTCATGGCCATAGACGAGCAGGGATGCGTTGGCCTGGGTGTCGAGATCGACGACGAGCGTGCGGCGACCGGACGCCGCATAGGCTTCGGCGAGGCTGACGCAGGTGGTTGTCTTGCCGACCCCGCCCTTGGAGTTCGCGATCGAGATCACGTGTGCCGACATGCTGTTAGCTCCCTTGCCCCTGAGTTCAGCCGCGCACAAAGCAGATTTGCCCGCCCATGGCTATTCCCACCGACACTTAAATAGCAGGAGAAAACGGGCCCTGTCCCTCAGGAATCCGACGTAGTGCCCGAGGATTCCTTGAAAAATGGCGCAACTTTTCCGACCGCTACGCCGGCCGGGTTAAATTCGCCCCATCGGACGACGTTCCCATGGAAGCGAGGCGCGACATGAATCTGGGCTGGCCCTTTGCACGGACACGGCGAGAATTGAAGGCCGCTGTGCCGCTGGTTGCGCTGTCACAACTGGGGTCGCCGGCCTGGGGCGGGCGCGATGCGGCGGCACTGACGCAGGACGGCTATTTGCGCAATGCGGTAGCCTATCGCTGTGTCCGCATGGTGGCGGAAGCGGCAGCCAGCGTGCCGCTGGTGACGGCGCATGACGGAGCGGCGAAATTGCTGCGCCAGCCAGCGCCCGAGATGGCGGGGGCGAGTTTCCTGGAGGGCGTCTACACGCAGGTCCAGCTGGCCGGGAACGCTTTTGTCGAGGCGGTGCAGATCGACGGACGGGACGGCATTGCGGCGCTGTTTGCGCTGCGGCCCGACAGCGTGCGGCCGGTGACGGATGCGCGCGGCTGGGTCGAGGCCTGGGCGGTGCGCGAGCGGCGCGGCGAGCGGATGATCCGCCGGGAGGAGTCGGGCTGGAGCCCGGTGCTGCATCTCAAACTGTTCAACCCGGTCGATGACGTGATGGGGCTGCCGCCGCTGGGCGCGGCCCGTCGGGCGCTCGACCTGCACAATGCGAGCGCGGACTGGGCCAAGGCCCTGATCGACAATTCGGCGAAGCCGTCTGGTGCGCTGGTCTATGGCGCCGGCGGGCGGTTGCCGGACGACCAGTACGAGACCCTGAAGGCCGAACTCGAAGCGCACTATGCCGGCGCGGCGAATGCCGGGTGGCCCCTGTTGCTGGAAGGCGGGCTGGAATGGCGGCCAATGTCGCTGTCACCGGCAGAGATGGATTTCCAGGAGGCGCGCAATGCGGCGGCGCGCGAGATCGCGCTGGCGCTGGGCGTGCCGCCGATGCTGCTGGGCATACCGGGAGACAATACGTATTCGAACTATCGCGAGGCCAATCTTGCCTTCTGGCGGATGACCGTCCTGCCGCTGGCAGAGAAGACGGCGGCGGCCCTGTCGCTGTGGCTGGACGCGCCGTTCGGCGGCGACGTGGATGTGCGCTGCGACATGGACCGGGTGCCGGCGCTGTCGGTCGAGCGCGATGCGCTGTGGGCGCGGCTGGAGACGGCGAGTTTCGCGACGCTGGACGAGAAGCGCGCGATTGCGGGGCTGGGCACATGAATGTCGAGAAGAAGATCACGCTTGCCTTCGCGATGGCGGTGCTGGTGCAGACGGGCGGCGCGCTGGTCTGGGCCGGGTCGGCGGCGGAGCGGATCACCGTCCTTGAGCGGAGTGTTGAGGCGGGCCGGCCCGTGGGGGAACGGCTGGCGCGGGTGGAGGCGGAACTGGAGGCAGTTCGCCTGCAACTCGACCGGATGGAACGGAAGATGGAGGGGCGGGATGAGTAGGATTGCACAGCCGCTCCTGATCGAAGGCTATGCCAGCCTGTTCGGGGTGGCGGATGCGGCGGGGGATGTGGTGCGGGCAGGGGCGTTTGCGCGGAGCCTGCGGGAAATGCGGACCCTGCCGATGCTGTTGCAGCATCGCAGCGGCGCGGTGGCCGGGCGCTGGACGCGGATGATCGAGGACGGGCGCGGCCTGTATGTGCGCGGCCTGGTGGAGGCCGATGGCGCGCAGGCGATGGCGCGGCAGGGACTGGACGGCTTGTCGATCGGATTCCGGCCACGGCTGTGGCGGGTGCGAGGGACAGGCGGACGCGAACTGATCGAGGTGGACCTCGTGGAAGTGTCGCTGGTGGCGGCGCCGATGCTGGCCCGGGCGCGGTTCGCGCTGCTGGGCGGCGAGAAGAAGGCGGCGTGAGCCGTGGGATTGGTGAAGGAGAAAGCATGACCAAGGAAACGAAAATGGCGGGGCCGAAACCGGAAGTGGCCGAAATGATGGCCGCGTTCGAGGCGTTCCGGCAGGCGAATGATGCGCGGCTGGCCGAGATCGAGGCGAAGGGCGCGAGTGACCCGCTGACCGATGAGCGGCTGGCGCGGATCGACCAGCAGCTGGAGGCGCTGAGCCTGAAAATGGCGCGGCCCGAGATCGGTGCGGGCCCGGCAACGCCGGACGAAGATGCGCGCAGCGAAGCGTGGGCGCATTACCTGCGCACGGGGGACGATAGCGGCATGGCGCGGCTGGACGTGAAGGCGCTCAACACGGGGACCGACGCGCAGGGCGGCTATGTCGCCCCGCCGGAACTCGACCGGCTGATCGAGGCGCGGCTGCTGGCGGCGAGCCCGATGCGGTCGATTGCAACCGTACGGCAGACCTCTGCCGGCGTGTTCAGGAAGCCGGTGGGCCTTGGCGCGGCGGCCAGTTGGGTGGGCGAGACCGATGCCCGCACGGAGACGGCGGTGACCGGCTTGTCGCTGCTCGAATTCCCGGCGGGGGAACTCTATGCGATGCCGGCGGCGACGCAGGCCCTTCTGGAGGATTCCTATGCCGATATCGACGCCTGGCTGGCGGACGAGGTGGAGAGCGCCTTTGCGGCGCAGGAATCGGCTGCCTTTGTGAGCGGCGACGGGACGGCAAAGCCGCGCGGCTTCCTCGACTATGAGATCGTCGCCGAGGCAAGCCATGTCTGGGGCAAGATCGGCTCGGTGGCGGGTGACTTCACGGCAGTCGATGCAGCCGACCAGATCATCGATCTGATCTATACGCCGAAATCGCAGTTCCGGGCCGGAGCCCGTTTCGTGATGAACCGGCGCACAGTGTCCGCCGTCCGCAAGCTGAAGGATGTCGACGGGCGTTACCTGTGGCAGCCCGGCAGCGGCGGCGAGCCCGCGACGATCATGGGTTATGCCGTGACCGAGATGGAAGACATGCCGGACATCGGCACGGGCAATGCAGCGATTACGTTCGGTGATTTCCGGCGCGGTTACCTGATTGCCGACCGGCAGGGCGCCCGCGTTCTCCGCGATCCGTATTCGGCCAAGCCCTATGTGCTGTTCTACACGACCAAGCGCGTGGGCGGCGGGGTTCAGAACTTCGACGCGATCAAGGCGATGGTGTTCTGATTTTTCTTTTCCGTTTTCCCGGCGAAAGCCGGGATCTCGTGCGGCATGAGACCCCGGCTTTCGCCGGGGAGGCGGACCCTCTTTTTTCTTTTTCAAACCAAGGAGAATACCATGATCGAATCCGTGATTATTGCCCTGATCCGCCAGGCCGCGCTGCTGACCAAGCCGCAGCAGGAGGAATTCACGACCAAGGCGGCCGAGGCGCTGGCGACGCTGATCAAGTCGACGGAGACCGGGATTGACGACGAACTGGTGCGCCAGGTCGGCCTGCCGGTGGGCGGGATGATCATCACCAAGCTGACAGCGCTGGTCTAGGCGCGTCGCGCCCTACTCGATGGCGAGGTGGCAGGCGCCGAGTATGCGGAACATGTGGTAGCGGACGCGGGCGTCAGGGCTGGTCATCAGGTTGGAGTAGGACTGGACGGCCTGCGGGGTGGCGATACCGATCTCCTGTTCAAAGCGGGCGGTGTCGCCGGTCTCGGCCTCGTAGCGGTCGCTTGCCATCGTGGCCCAGTAACCGGCGGCGAGCTGGCTTTCGGCGGGGCGCAGGTCGGGATCGAGATCGGCGATGAAGGCGGCATCCCAGTCCGTGGAGGCGCTTTGCGACCAGACGGCCCAGTGGGTGGCGCAGGCGACCATGTCGGATGCAGTTTGCGGCACGGCGCCGGATGCCACGCCGTGCTGGTAGTTGCCGTTCATATAGTCCGTTCGCTGCGCAGTGGCGGGCAAGGCGACGAGTGTGAGGGCGGCGGCGAGGACAAGAGAACGAGGCAAGGGCGGCTCCGGGAGCAGGGACGGGGACTTGATCGCATTCTGCCTCACTAGTGCTGAACCAAAAGGAAACGGCTCGCTGAAGGGCTGACAAAAAGCAGGATTATTCAGATGACACTGACGGTGATTACACCGCCGGACGGGGAAGCTTTGTCCCTGAGTGCGGCGAAGGACTACCTGCGCATCGGCACGGATGCCGAGGATGCGTTGGTGACAGCACTGATCGCGTCGGCGCGGGCGCGGCTGGAGGCGGCGAGCGGGCTGGCGCTGGTGACGCGCACGCTGAAACAGACCTGGGAGGGCTGGCCGCGCGGGGTGACACGAGGCGGGGCGTGGTTGGGCGCCGGGCCGGTTTTGGCCTTGGTGTCGGTCAGCGTGGTGGACGCGGCGGAGGTGGCCGAACTGGTGACTGATCGGTTCCGGGTGCGGTGCGGGCGGCTGGAGCTGAGGCCATGGAATGCGCTGCCGCTGGTGCCCGAGGGCGGGCGGGTCGAGGCGGTGTTCGATGCAGGCTATGGCGCGGTGGAGGCAGTACCGGAAGACCTGGTGCTGGCGCTGAAACTGCTGGTGCTGGAGGCCTATCGGCGCGGGAACGCGGGCAGCGACCTGCCCGACGAGGTGGATGCAATTGTTTCGGCGCGGCGCGGGGTGAAGCTGTGAGCGCGCGGGCGGAAGCGGCGGTGCAGGCGGCGCTGATGGCGGGCCTGCGCGCGGATACGGGCGTGGTGACAGCGTTTGGCGACCCGGCGCGCGTGTATGATGACGAGACGCGAGCGCCGGCCTTCCCCTTTGCTCGGATCGAGCGGCACGAGAGCGTGCCGACAGGCACCGGCGACACGGAGCACAAGATTTCCATCGCGGTGACGAGCCGCGAGGGCGGGCTGATGGAGGCGAAGGACGCATTGTCGGCGATCCGCTCTGCTGTTGAGGGCCTGAGCTGGAGCGTGGCAGGCCATCATGTGGTGATGGCGCATGTCATCTATGCCGACACGATGCGGGCGGCTGATGGTGAGTGGTATCGCGGTCTGATACGCATAAGGATCATTTCAGAGGAGGCGGCCTGATGGCGGGGCAAAGGGGCAGGGACCTGCTGCTGAAGATTGCGGACGGCGCAGGCGGGTTTGTGACGCTGGCGGGCGTGCGGGCGAGCCGGATACAGCTCTCGGCAGGTGCGGTGGACGGGACCAGCGCGGAGAGCCCGGAGGCCTGGCGCGAACTGGTCGCCGGGGCCGGTGTGAAGGCGGCGAAGGTGACCGGGCGCGGCGTGTTCAAGGATGCGGCCAGCGACGCGCGGATGCGGGCTGTATTCTTCGCGGGCGAGGCACCGGACTGGCAATTGGTGGTGCCGGATTTCGGCAGGCTGTCAGGCGCGTTCCAGATCACCGAGCTGAGCTGGAGCGGCGAGCATGATGGCGAGGCGGGCTTTGCCGTGACGCTGGAGAGCGCAGGGCTTGTGACTTTCGCGGTGCTGGCATGAACGGCGTGCGGGGAGAGGTGGGGCTGGTGATCGGCGGACGGGAGCGGCGCCTGTGCCTGACGCTCGGCGCGCTTGCGGAGATCGAGGCGGCCTTCGGGTGTGACCGGATGAGCGAGCTGGACGCGCGGATGCGCGCGCTGCGGGCGGCCGACATGGTGGTGGTGCTGGGCGCGCTGCTGCGGGGCGGCGAGGGGCTGAAGGCCGTGCTGGATGCAGGCGAGGTGAGCCCCGGCGCGGCGGCGGCCGCCGTGGCGGAGGCGTTCCGGCTGGGGCTGGCGGGCTGATGCTGCCCTGGGGCGCGATGTGGCGCGCGGCCTTGCGGGCCGGCGTGGGGCCGGGGGAGTTCTGGCAGCTGAGCGTACGCGAGTGGCGGTGGCTGGCGGGGGCTGGCGAGGGTGGAATGAGCGGGGCTCGGCTTGAGGGATTGATGCGGGACTTTCCGGATGAGGCCCCGACTTTCGCCGGGGACACGGACACTGTGGGAGCGGATGATGGCGGAGTTTGAAGACCAGATGGCATCTGCCGGAGAGGCGCTGACGGCGCTGGCGGAGGGGCCGGGTGTAGCGGCAGCTGAGGCGCTGGAGGCGGCGTTCGGGCGGGCCGGCGACGGGATCACGGCGGCGCTGGGACAGGCTGCGCGGAGCGGCGAACTGGATTTCGAACGAATGGCGGAGTCTATCCTGCGGGACCTGGCCCGGGTGGCGGCGGAGGCTGTCGTCGCACTGGGACAGGGCGGGAGCGCGGGGCAGGCGGTGAACCTGAACATGAATTTTGCACCGGGAACGGATGAACGCGGCGCGATGCAGAGCCGGGGCGCGGTTGCGGCCACGCTGGCGCGGCTCGTTTCCAATGGAGGACGGTTCCTGTGAGTTTGGCGAATTTCCATGAGGTGAGCTTTCCGCTGCCGCTGGCACTGGCCGCGAGCGGCGGGCCGGAGCGGCGCACGGAAGTGGTCCCGCTGGCGAGCGGCGGCGAGGCGAGAAATGCCGTGTGGGCAGGCTCGCGGCGGCGCTGGGATGTGGGGAGCGCGGTGACGCGGCTGGACGCGCTGCAGGCGCTGGTTGCTTTTTTCGAGGCGCGGGGCGGGCGGCTGCATGGCTTTCGGTTCCGCGATGCGCTGGATGACCGCTCGTGCGCGCCGGGGGGCGTGGTGAGCGGGACGGACCAGGTGATCGGCACAGGCGACGGGACGGCGCGGGTGTTTGCGCTGCGCAAGGCCTATGGCGCGTATTTGCGGCCGATCCTGAAGCCTGTCGACGGCACGGTGATCGTGGCGGTGGATGGCGTGGAGGCGGGCGCCGCCGTGGATACGACGACTGGCATGGTGATGCTGGACGTGGCGCCAGGCGAAGGCGCGCTTGTGAGTGCCGGGTTCCGGTTTGACTGCCCGGTACGGTTCGATACCGACCGGCTGGATGTGAGTCTCGAAGCGTTTGGCGCGGGGCGCGTGGTCGGCGTGCCGCTGGTGGAGCTGGTGGGCTGATGCGCATCCTGGAGGCGGAATTTGCCGCGCGGCTGGCGAGCGGGGCGGCGACGACATGCCTGTGCTGGCGACTGGAGCGGGCGGACGGGTTCGGGCTGGCGGTGACGGAACATGACCGGGCACTGGTTGTGGACGGGGTGACGTACCAGCCCGGCGAGGCGCTGGTGGCGGGTGCGTTCACAAGCTCTGCCGGACTGAAGCCGGGGCAGGCGGCGGCGGGCGGCGCGCTGTCGCATGAGGCGATCACAGAAGCCGATCTTGCGGCGGGCCTGTGGGATGGCGCGGCGGTGAGCGTGCTGCGCGTCGACTGGGAGCGGCCGGAGTTTTTCGTGTGCGTGTGGAGCGGACGATTGAGCGAGGTGACGCGCGGCGAGACGGCGTTCCAGGCGGAGCTTGTGTCGGTCAAGGCGGACCTTGAGCGGCCCGTGGGCCGCGTCTATGCGCGGCGGTGCGATGCGGCGCTGGGGGATGCGCGCTGCGGCGTGGACACGGGCGCGTTCCCGGGCGTGGCGTGCGACCAGCGCTGGGAGACGTGCCGGGACGTGTTTGCGAACGCGGTGAACTTTCGTGGCTTCCCGCATATGCCGGGAACGGACTTTGTGCTGGCGGGGCCGGCGGCGAGTGGCAATGACGGGGGCAGGCGATGAGGCGGGACGAGATCGTGGCGGCGGCGCGGGGCTGGATCGGCACGCCGTACCGGCATCAGGCAAGCCTGAAGGGGGCAGGCTGTGATTGCCTCGGCCTGGTGCGGGGCGTGTGGCGGGAGCTTGTCGGGGCTGAGCCGGAAGCGATGCCGGCCTATTCGCCGGACTGGGCCGAGGCGCTGGGCGAGGAGACGCTGCTGGAGGCGGCGCGGCGGCATTTGCATGAGGTGCCGGTGGGCGCGGCGCGGGACGGGGATGTGCTCGTCTTCCGGATGGGCGCGGGCGTGCCGGCCAAGCATTGCGGGATCCTCGTCGGCGACGGCGTGGTGCACGCCTATTGGGGCCGGGCCGTGGTGGAGACGCGGCTGGTGACCTGGTGGCGGCGGCGGATCGTGGCGGCGTTTGCATTTCCGGGCGTGGAGGACTGATCGCATGGCGCAGGTTGTTTTATCGGAAGTGGGCGCGGCGGTGGGGCGCTGGGCGCTGCCGCAGGGATTGCAGGTGCTGGGGCAGACGGTGGCAGGGGCGGCACTGGGGCGGGCGATAGGCTCTGTCGCGGGCCGCGCGCTAGATGTGGCTTTCGCCGGGCCGCATGAGGGACCTCGCGTGAAAAGCCTGCACGTGATGGAGGCACGCGAAGGCGCGGGCATTCCCGGCGTCTATGGCAAGATGAGGGTCGGCGGGCAGGTGATCTGGGCGGCGCGGTTCAGGGAGCAAAAGACCACCCGGAGCACAGGCGGCAAGGGCGGGCCGAAGGTTTCGGACTTTGCCTATTCGGTGAGTTTTGCCGTGGCGCTGGGCGAGGGGCCGATACTGGGCGTGCAGCGGGCCTGGGCGAATGGCGAGGCTTTCGACCTGTCGGGCATTGTGCACCGGATTTATTCGGGAACGGAGGAGCAGTCGCCGGATCCGCTGATCGGGATGATCGAGGGCGAGGCGCCAACCTATCGGGGCGTCGCCTATATTGTGTTCGAGGACCTGCCGCTGGACGATTTCGGCAACCGGTTGCCGCAACTGTCGTTTGAGGTGGCGCGGGTGCCACCGGGCGGGAGCGAGGCGGGGCTGGGCGACAGCGTGACGGGCGTGAACGTGATCCCGGCGTCGGGCGAGTTTGCCTATGCGACACAGATTGTGCGCGAGCGGCTGGCACCGGGGCGCGAGCGGGCGCTGAATGCGAATTCCGGTGAGGCGCGGGCGGACTTCCTCGTCTCTCTGGACCAGATGGAGCGCGAGCTGCCGCGCGTTACCCACGCGGCGCTGACGGTCGGCTGGTTCGGGGATTCCGTGGCGGCGGGCGATTGCGCGATACGGCCCGGCGTGGAAGTGGCGGAGCGGGTGACCGTGCCGATGAGTTGGTCGGTGGACGGTGTGGGGCGGGGCGACGCCTATCTCATTTCGCGCGGCGAAGACGGCAATGCCAATTATGGCGGCACACCGTCGGATGCATCTGTGGTGCAGGCGATTCAGGAAATGAAGGCGCGGGGGATTGCGGTGACGCTGTCGCCCTTCCTGTTCATGGATTCGGTCGGCTTGCCCTGGCGCGGGCGCGTGACGGTGAGCGCAGATGGAACGGCGGCGGCACGGGCCGAGATCGAGGACTTTGTCGAGGGGTCTTGGGGCTTCCGGAGGTTCATCCTGCACCATGCGGACCTGGCGCTGGGGGCAGGTGGTGTGGAGGCGTTCCTGATCGGCAGCGAGATGGTGGGGCTGACGCGGGTGCGCGACGAGACAGGGGCGTTTCCGTTCGTCGAGAAGCTGGTGAGCATTGCGGCGGATGTGAAAGCGATCCTGCCCACGGCGAAAATTTCCTATGCGGCGGACTGGACCGAGTATGGCGCCTATGTGCCGGGGGATGGCAGTGGCGATGTGCTGTTCCCGCTGGATGCGCTGTGGGCGGATGAAAGTGTCGATTTTGTCGGGGTGGACTGGTATCCGCCGATGGGAGACTGGCGGGATGGCGGTGATCATCTTGATGCCTTGGCCGGGTACAGGGCGGCGGATGACCCGGCTTACCTGACCATGCAGCTTGCAGGCGGCGAAGCGTATGACTGGCACTATGCCAGCCAGGCCGACCGCGACGCGCAGGTGCGCACGCCGATTCAGGACGCGACGCATGGCGAGCATTGGATTTTCCGGGCCAAGGACCTGACGGGTTGGGCGGGGGCGCTGCACTATCCTCGGCCCGGCGGCGTGCGGGCGGCGGTGCCGACGGGTTGGGTGCCGGGGCTGAAACCGGTGCGCCTCTCGGAGATTGGCTTTGCCGCGGTGGACAAGGGCGGCAATGCGCCGAACCTGTTCTTCGATCCGAAGAGTTCGGAAAGCGCGCTGCCGCCCTATTCGACCGGCGCGCGGGACGATGTGTTCCAGAAGCGGGCCCTCGCGGTGACGCTCGCGCATTTTGAGGCGAACCCGCTGGTGGAGGCTACGTTCGTGTGGGCGTGGGACGGGCGGCCTTTCCCGGCCTGGCCGGTGCGCGCCGAGGTGTGGGGCGATGGCGGCAACTGGGCGCGCGGGCACTGGCTGAACGGACGCGCGGGACTGGCGCCGCTGGCGGATGTCGTGGCGGACATCTGTGCGCGTGGTGGCGTGGAGCAGGTGGACGTGCGCGAACTGGACGGAGTGGTGGAGGGCTACGGCCTCGACGGGGTGCATTCGGTGCGGGAGGCGCTGGAGCCGCTGAAGGCGGCGTTCGGGTTTGAATGCGTGGAGCGGGATGGGGGCCTCGTGTTCCGCATGCAGGGCGAGGGCGCGGTGCTGGACGTGGCGACCGCCGGTCTTGTCGAGGGCGGGCTGCAACGCACGCGAAAGCTGGTCGACAAGGCGCCCGAGCGGCTGCGGCTGACCTATGTGGATATCGAGAACGACTACCAGCCGGGCGTGGCGGAAGCGCGCCTCAATGGTGGCGACCCGCGCCTCAGCGCGGATGTCAGCCTGCCGCTGGCACTGGGCGCGGGACGGGCTGAGGCGGTGGCGCGGTTCCTGTTGATGGCAGCGGCGAGTGCGGACATGGCGGAGGCTGGCCTGCCAATGAGCGGACTGGCGCTGGAGCCGGGCGATGGGCTGCGGGTGGATGGCGGGGCGCTGTGGCGGGTGAGCGACGTGACGGATGTGGGCATGGTGCGTGGCCTGTCGCTGGTTGTGGACGTGGACGCTCTGGCGCGGGTGAGGGAGCTGGCGCCCGGCCCGGTGGCGCCGCCGGCTCCCGCCTTTGGAGAGGTCGATATTGTCGTGATCGACGGGCCGCGCCTGCCGGGCGAGACAGAGGCCTTTGGTCCACTGGTGGCGGCATGGGCAGACCCATGGGCCGGCGAGGTGCGGGTGCTGGCGGGCCTTGCGGCAGATGCGATGCGCGAGCGCGCGGTGTTGAGGCAGCCTGCCGTGATTGGACGATTGGTTGAGGCAGCTGGAGCCGGGCCGGTCGGGCGGTGGGACAGGGCTAACGTGTTGCGCGTGTATTCACCCGGCGGCGCATTTGCGAGCCTGCCGGAGGCGCTTGTGCTGGGCGGCGGCAATGCGGCGTTGCTGGAGACCGATGCGGGTTGGGAACTGATCCAGTTCGCCAGTGCCAACCTGGTGGATGTTGATACATGGGAATTAAGTGGCCTGTTGCGGGGGCAGCAGGGCAGCGTGAGCGCGGCGACCGAGACCGGCGCGCGGTTGGTCCTGTTGGACGCGGCCGTGATTCGCGCATCGACCAGCCCGGGCGAGGTTGGGCTGGACATGGACTGGCGCGCGGCTGGGAACGAGGTCGTGGAAGCGTTGGCTTTTGAGAACATGGCAGGCCTGCCTTGGCGCGTGGCGCACTTGCGCCAATCGGGTGACCAGTTGCAGTGGACACGGCGTGGCGCGGACGTGGCGGAGAGCTGGGTGTTTCCCGAGGCGGCGAATGACGGGCATTTCGCCGTGGAGGTGGATACCGGTAGCGGGTTTGGAGACCGGTTTGACGTGGCTGCGCCGGCGGCGACGCTGCCGGGCGGCGTGAATGCCGCCCGGGTGGCCGAAATTGGCGCTGATGGTCGCACCGGGCCATGGGTTTCAATCGGGCTCGGAACATCCTAACTCTGTGCGGAACTGATTTTATCACAACGATAAGGAAGACCCGCCCTTGGCCCTGGATCCCTACACTGTGCTTGGCGTTCCCCGCACCGCGAGTGAGGGTGATATCAAAAAAGCCTATCGTAACAAGGCAAAGGCCCTGCACCCGGACCTGCATCCGGACGATTCCAAAAAGATGGAAGAATTCAAGCGCGTGTCGCAGGCCTGGGACATTCTTGGCGACAAGGAGAAGAAGGGTAAATTCGACCGGGGCGAAATCGATGGCGACGGCAACCCGGTCGGTTTCGCCGGAGGTTATCCTGGCGGGGGACCGGGGCCTGGCGGGACGACATTCCGGTGGGAATCGCGTGGCGGCAGTCCGTTTGAAGGTCCGCAGGGCGATCCATTCGAAGACATATTGGGCGGCATGTTCGGGGGCGGCGGGCGTCGGCGCAGTCCGGGGCCGCAAAAGGGCCGGGACATACGCTACCGGGTGGAAATCTCGTTCGAGGATGCCGTCACGGGCGCGCGTAGGCGCATGACCATGGCAGACGGCACCGCGCTGGACGTCAACATCCCGGCAGGTATCGACACGGGCCAGACGCTGCGCCTCAAGAGCCAGGGACAGCCCTCGCCCAGCGGCGGCGCACCCGGCGATGCGCTGCTGGAAGTCGAAGTGCGCCCCAGCAGGATCTGGGAACGCGACGGCAAGGACCTGCGTATGACGGTACCGATCAGCCTGAAGACGGCTGTGCTGGGTGGCAGTGTCGAGGTCAGGACGCCCTCAGGGCCGGTGACGTTGAAAGTCCCGGCCGGTTCGAACTCGGATGCTCAGCTTCGATTGCGCGGCAAGGGCGTGCAGACCAGTACGCCCGGAAACCTGTATGCAAAGCTCAAGATCATGCTGGACGACCCGAACGATCCCGGCCTGAAGAAGTGGGCCGAAGGCAAATAATACTGGATTCCGGTGTCAGGCTGCGTCCGAGGAAGACGCGCCGATCAGCCGGGTAGTCCAATTCCGCTCAATGGCCAGCGGCTGAGGCCGGGCAATCAGATAGCCCTGCAATTCTTCACAGGAGAGCCGCGAGAGGGCCGCCGCCTGTTCCTCGGTTTCGACCCCTTCGGCCACGACCGGTATTTTCAGTGCATGCGCCAGATGGATGATCGATTCCACGATGGCCCGTGATTTATGATCGGCATTCATCGCGGCCACGAATGACCGGTCGATCTTGATTCGATCAAACGGGAATATCTGGACATAGCTCATTGATGAATAGCCGGTACCGAAATCGTCCAGTGCGATCTGGACGCCGATCAGCTTGAGTTCATTCAGGACGGCGACAGCAAGCTGCGTGTTCTGGATCAAAGCGGTTTCGGTGATTTCGAGTTCCAGACGGCCCGGCGCAACGCCGCTGTCCAGCAGGGCCTGCCGCACGTTTGCAACCAGTTCGGGGTCGAGAAACTGCCTGGCCGAGAGATTGACCGCGACAGTAATGTTCTCGTCCCATCCGGCGGCGGCGTCGCAGGCTGCGCGCAGGGTCCATTTTCCGATCTGGTTGATCAGCAGGCTCTGCTCTGCAATCGGAATGAACTGGTCGGGATAGACAAGCCCATGGTCGGGCCGATGCCAACGGATCAATGCCTCCTGACCAACGATTACGCGGGTACGGCTGCAAACCTTGGGCTGGAAGTGGAGCTCGAACTGTTCCAGCATGACTGCCTGATGGAGGGCGGTTTCGAGCGTGCGACGGTTTTCGTGCTCGCGGTGCAGCTGGCGGTCATAGAATCGGTAGCAGCCGCGCCCGGATTTCTTGGCGGAATAGAGCGCCCGGTCAGCGGACGTCAGCACCCGCGTCATGCCACCTGAATGCGGCACGCCCACGGAGACGCCTATGCTGGCGCCGACGGAGAGCGCGCGCTGGCCAAGATTGATCGGTTTGGAAATGGCAGAGAGAAGTGCACCAGCAGTCTCTGCGATCTGCGCCTTGTCTGCCCGGCCGCGCAAGATTACGGCAAATTCGTCTCCGCTGAGCCGCGCGACGAGATCGCCCTTGCTGAGGCAACGGACCATGCGCCGCGCAACGGTTTTCAAGAGCAGGTCACCGGCCTGGTGCCCGAACTGGTCATTCACTTCCTTGAAATCATCGATATCGATGATCATCACCGCGAGATCGTAGACGGCGGCTGGATTCTTCCGGACGGCAGACGATAGCGCCATGTTGAAGGTGACACGATTGGCCAATCCGGTCAGCGAATCACGATAGGCGAGCGCACGCACCCTGGATTCGTTGCGGATTCGCTCGGTCTGGTCGCGCACGGCGAACACGATGAAGGAACCGGCATTGTCGGAGATTGCGCGGCTGTTGATGTCGACAATCATCCGGCTGCCATCGGCGAGCGTCAACGAGCGTTCAGAGAAGTTCTGATCCGTGAGGAGGGACAGGTCCGCGAGGTCATCCATCTGCAGAAGGTCGGTTATCTGGCGACCGCAGAGCGCGTCGCGCGATGTGTCGAGCATGGTCTGCGCCGTCAGGTTTGCCTCGACCACCCTGCCGGAGCTGGAGACGACGAACAGACCTTCGAGGGCCGAGTCCGCGAGCAGGGACAGTTTGCGTTTTTCCCGGCTTCGCATGGACTGGATCAGGCGGTCGAGGCCGACAGCGAGCGCGGCCACAATAAGGATGAGCCCCGCGCCCAGAGCAATCACGAAACCGACATGCCCAGTGCTCAGCACCCAAACAGGGGCAGCGAGCCCTTTCACGGGAATGAGGGTGGTGCCCGCTGCACCGATGAAGTGGATCGAGGCGATGGCGAAGAGGCTGGATAGCCAGGCGATGCCACCGGCAAGTCGCGGGGACCGGAGCAATCCGGCAAAATAGGTGACCGAGAAGCTGATAAAGCCGATGCCGAATGCAGCGAGATTGGCCACGCGATCATATTCGATAATCGCCGAGGCCTTCAGGGCGCTCATGCCAAAGAAATGCATGGCGGCAACCGAAGCTGTCGCGAATACTGCGCACCCCAGTCGGCGCGCCACAGTCATTGCCGGCGTCGATGCGGTCTTTCCGGGCGTCAGCAGGGCCGCCGTCACAATGAAGCCTGCAATCGTTATGAGGGGCGACAGGATCGTGATCCAGCCGTCGAACTCCACGGCGAAACCCGGGCGATAACCCAGAAGGGCAATGAAATGTGTCGCCCAGGCACCAATGCCCATGACCGTGCCGGCTGCGATCATCCAGATGAGCTGTCTGCGTCGCGACGGGGCGACCAGGCTGCGGACAAATACAACCTGTGCGCACGCGCTGCTGAAGCCGAGGACGAAAGTCGCCATCAACACGTGAACGAAATCATGTTCGTTCGCTATGCAATTGAAAACGTAGTACATGCCGAACAAGTCTTCAGTTTGAGAGAGCCGACAAAGCCGCTTTAGGGTTACCAAACCGAAAATCTGACTGCATTCAAAGGTTGATGCCGCCTGACGTGAACACTTCTGTTTCAGATGTTCACTTCACATTCAGGGCTTTGGCCCTATACGCTGGACCCATGAAGCGGATTTTTGCCTCCCTTGCAGCCATGGCGCTGTTGTCTGCCGGACCTGCGATGGCGCAGGGCTGGGGCGATTCCTTTTCGCCGGGACAGGCGCGTGACGCCGTGCGCGATGGAAAAACCGTGCCGTTAAGCAAGATATTCCAGATGCTGAAACGCGAATATGGCGGTTACCAGCTCGGCGCAGACCTTGTTTCAAAACAAGGCGGCGGGGCAGAATATCACATAGACTGGATGACAGGTGACGGGCGCAAGATGCGCTTTGTCGTCGACGCCCAGTCCGGATCGATCACGGACCGGCGCGGTGCCTGATCCGGGTTAACACGTTGTACGGAAGGTAATTCCCATGCGTATCCTAGTCGTTGAAGACGATGCCGACCTGCGCCGCCAGCTGGCTGATGTCCTGTCCCAGTCCGGTTATGCCGTCGACCTTGCGGCCGATGGCGAGGACGGGCACTTCCTCGGCGATACCGAACCCTATGATGCGGTGATCCTCGACCTTGGCCTGCCCAAGATGGACGGGGTGAGCATCCTGAAGAAATGGCGGGCGGACGGGAAATCCTTCCCTGTGCTGATCCTGACGGCGCGCGACCAGTGGAGCGAAAAGGTTGCAGGCTTTGATGCCGGTGCCGACGATTACCTGGCCAAGCCGTTCGTGACGGAGGAATTGCTGGCGCGCCTGCGGGCGCTGTTGCGCCGGGCCGCCGGGCATTCGGCTGCGACGCTGGAAGCGGGCAAGCTGATGGTCGACACGCGCGCTGCGCGGGCCATGGTCAATGGTGAACCGATCAAGCTGACGGCACACGAATATCGCGTGCTGTCCTACCTGATGCACCATCAGGGCCGGGTCGTGCCGCGCACCGAACTGGTCGAGCACATCTATGATCAGGATTTCGATCGCGACTCGAACACGATCGAAGTGTTCATCGGGCGCTTGCGCCGCAAGATCGGGGTAGAGCGTATCCAGACCGAGCGCGGTCTGGGCTACCGGCTGATCGTTCCCGAGAACGAGGCGCGCGTTGCAGGATAGGCACCTGACGTGCCAGACCGTCTGAATGGATAGATCGGGCAACCCCGTCACGCGTTTCATTGATCGCTGGCCAGGCGTTTCGCTGGCGCGGCGGATGATGCTTGCGGCGGCACTGTGGGGGCTGGTGGTCCTGATCGGCGGCGCGCTGGCCCTGTCGGCACTGTATCGCGCGCAGACCCTGTCCCTTCTGGAAGAAGATCTCGAACAGACATTGGTCACCCTGACGCGGGAAATGACCCAGGAGGGGGCCTTTCTCGAAGATGGCCAGGTGACCGATACTGACCGGGAGTTCCTGTCGCATGATGCCCGGTTCCAGACGCAATATTCGGGGCAGTACTGGGCCGTGGTTGGCCTGGCACCCGACCTTTCCATCCAGGGGGACTTGCATTCCAAAAGCCTGTGGGATGAGCCGGTGCCTGTGACTCCCGAGCAGATTCGCCGGGCGGTTGCTGAACCGGGGATGGCACAATTTGCCGATTATGAGGGGCCGGCCGAGCAACGCGTTCGGGTGGCCGCCAAGGCGATTATTCTCGAGAACAGGGACACGCCGCTGGTGCTCGTTGCTGCAGCCGACCGCACGCCGAATGACGCGGCTGCCACACGGTTCCGCGGCATGCTGCTGGGGACGATGATTGCCCTGTTCGGGGGCGTGTTTGCCGCCATGGTGGCGGGCATCCGGTTTTCGCTGCAGCCGCTGAAGCGGATCGAGCATGATATCGCGGATATTCGCGCGGGCACACGGCAGACCCTGCGGGAAGGCTATCCGATTGAGGTTCGTCCCCTGACGGAGGAACTGAACAAGCTGATCGGTCACAATCGGGACGTGGTTGAGCGCGCGCGAACACATGTCGGCAATCTCGCGCATGCGTTGAAAACGCCGATTGCCGTGCTGCGCAACGAGGCGAAGGGTGACGCGCAGCTGGACGATGTCGTGCGGCGGCAGACCGAATCCATGCATGCGAATGTCGAACACTATCTGAAGCGGGCGCGGATGGCGGCGCGGGCCGAGACGCTGGGCGCCCGCACGGATGTGACTCCGGTAGTCGAGGCGCTTGCCCGGTTGCTGAACCGGCTGTTCGATGCCAAGGGCATCAATGTCAGCGTTGTTGGTGATACGGGCGCGGTGTTTCGCGGAGAGAAGCAGGATTTCGAGGAAATGATCGGCAACCTGATGGACAATGCCTGCAAGTGGGCGAAGGCCGATGTGCTCGTGCGGATTTCGGACGCGCCGCAGGAACTGGTGATTGATGTCGAGGATGACGGGCCGGGGCTGTCGCCGATCGAGCGCGAAGGCGCGCTGAAGCGTGGCGTGCGGCTGGACGAGTCGATACCGGGCACGGGCCTCGGACTGTCAATCGTCACCGAGCTGGCCGAGCTGCACAAGGGGCGGCTTGAACTGGAAGAGAGCGCGCAGGGCGGCTTGCGCGCGCGGCTGAGGTTTCCGAAATCATGACCCGCATGCAGGCAATCATCGTTGCGATCTGCCTGGCGCTCGGCGTCGGCGGATACCTTGCCGTGGGGCATCCGGGCATGGCCGACCAGCCGATGGCCGAACGCCAGCACGAAATCATGGAAAAGATCCGCAACGCGCCGGAAACGCTGACGGCGGCGGAAACGCTGGCAAGGCTCGAGCAGACGGCAGTCGACCAACCCGAAGCGCCAGAGCCGCATTATTTCATTGCGGAATTGCTGCGCGGCCAGAATCGTCCGGACGATGCCGCCCGGGCCTACCAGTCGGCCCTGCGACGGGACGCGACTTATGTGCCCGCGCTGGTGGGGCTGGCGCAGGTGCTGGTCGAGATGGGCGATGGCGCGGTTGGCCCGGACGCGGCCCGGCTGTTTGCGCGGGCGTACGAACTGGACGACACGCAGGTGCAGGCGGGCATGTGGGCGGCCATGGGGGCCGCGCAGGCCGGCGATCAGGACAAGGCCGCGCAGATGATGCGGGCCGTGTTCGCCAAATTACCGCCGGACGATCCGCGCCGCGACCGTTTCGGGGCGATGCTGGACGTGATTGGCGAGAGCGAAGCGCTTCCCGCAGAATAGCGCCGAGCGCGCTGCTGCATCTGCCGCACTGTCAATTCCGGCGGTTGCCGGTATACACTGGCGCCATGAGAGCCCGGACCCGCAGATTGTGGACATTCGCCGTTGCCGCCGCCCTTTTGCTGGCTGCTGCGACGCTCGCCTTCGTCGCGCTGCGGCAGAATGCCAACCTGTTCTACACGCCTGAAGTTCTTGCGGAAAACGGTATTCCCGAGATCGGCAAGGACGTGAAGGTCGGCGGCTGGGTGGCGCCCGGGTCGCTGACCTATCCGGGCGATGGCAGCGAGATCGTGTTCACGGTCATCGACAATAGCCCGGCGACGATCACGGTGAGCTTCACCGGCATTGCGCCGGACCTGTTCCGCGAAGGCCAGGGCGTCGTGGCGATCGGTTCGTTCGATGCGGATGGCAAGTTCACTGCGCGCCAGCTGCTGGCCAAGCATGACGAGAATTACCAGCCGCGCGAGCTGAAGCCGCTGGGCACGGGCCCGGACGCAAGCGCAAGCTGACATGATCGAGATTGGACACCTTGCGGCATTCCTCGCGCTCGCGGCCTCGCTGGCGCAGGGCGTGCTGGGCCTGACCGGCGCGCGGGCGCTGGCGGGACGTGCGGCGATCGTGGCGTTGGTGGTGATGGCGCTGTCGTTTGCGACGCTGCTGGTGGCGTTTGCGCAGTCCGATTTTTCGCTGGCGCTGGCCGCCAACAATTCCCACACGCTGAAGCCGATGGTCTACAAGCTGGCCGGGGTCTGGGGCAACCATGAGGGCTCGATGGCGCTCTGGTGCCTGGTGACGCTGGGCTTCGGTGCGGCGGGGGCACTGTGGATGCGCTCGGGGCGTGACGTGTTCGAGGCGCGGGCGCTGGGCGTGCAGGGATGGCTGGCCACGGGGGCGCTGGCCTACCTTCTGTTCGCCTCCTCACCCTATTTGCGGCTCGACCCTGCGCCGCTGCAGGGGGCGGGCCTCAATCCGGTCCTGCAAGACGTGGCGCTCGCCTCGCATCCGCCGATGCTTTATCTCGGCTATGTCGGCTTTTCCTTCGTATTCGCGCTGGCGGCTGCTGGCCTGATCGACGGGCGGATCGACCGGGTCTGGGCCAAGGAGTCGCGGCGCTGGGCGCTGGCGGCCTTCATTCCCCTGACGGTCGGGATCGCGCTTGGCTCTTACTGGGCCTATTACGAACTCGGCTGGGGCGGCTGGTGGTTCTGGGATCCGGTGGAAAACGCCTCGCTGATGCCCTGGCTGATCGGCGCGGCGCTCTTGCACTCGGTGGTGGTGACCGAGAAGCGCGGCAGCTTTGCCGCCTGGACGGCGCTGTTGGCGGTGCTGGCCTTCCTGTTCTCGATCATGGGCGCCTTTCTCGTGCGCTCCGGTGTGCTGACCTCGGTGCATGCGTTTGCGGTCGACCCGAAGCGCGGGATGCTGCTGCTGGGCGGGCTGGTCGTCTACGGCGGCCTTGCGCTCGGCCTGTTTGCCCTACGTGCGCCGAAGCTTGAAGGCGGCAAGCCGTGGCAGATGCTGAGCCGCGAGGGCGCGCTGGCAACGAACAATGTCGTACTCATCGTGGCGGCGCTGACGGTGCTGCTGGGCACACTGTTCCCTCTGATTGCGGAAGCGGCGGGCCGGACGATCTCGGTCGGCGAACCCTATTTCCGGCTGACTTTCGTTCCGATGCTGGCCGCGCTGCTCGCGATCCTGCCGATCGTGCAAGCGTGGACCTGGGGCAAGGCTGATCTTTCGGGCGTGTGGAAATGGGCCGCGGGCGGCGTCGGACTTGTGGCCGTATTCCTGCTGCTGGGCGTCAGCCTTTGGGACATTCCGCTGGGCGCCGCCTTCGGGCTGGCGCTGGCCATTTGGCTGATTTTTGGCGCACTGTGGGAAGTGCGGCGACGCGCGGTGACACTGGCCCGCGTCTTCCGTCTTCCGCTCAGGGTCTGGGGCATGACGCTGGCGCATATCGGGCTGGGCGTGTTCATCATGGGCGCGGTAGTCGAGACGACGCAGCGCTATGAGGCGACATTGGCGCTGCCGGCAGGCGGGTCGGGCACCGTGGCGGGATGGGACATCACACTCAAGGACGTGCACGCAATCGAAGGCCCGAACTGGTATGCCGACAAGGCGGTGCTGACCGCCCGCAAGGGCAGCATAAAGGCCGAGATGGCCCCGACCAAGCGCTACTATCCCGCCTCAAGGATGCCGACGACCGAAACGGCTATCCACAAGACCGGCACAGGCGATCTTTATGTTGCGCTGGGTGATCGCCGCGACGTGGATGGCGAGACGCGATGGGTATTCCGGGTCTATTTCAATCCCTTGATCGATTTGGTGTATCTTGGTGTCATACTGATCGCGTCTGGAGCCTTGTTGAGCCTGGTGCCGCGTCGGAGGACTTCCTGATGGTCTTCAGGACCTTGTTTCTGAGCCTGGTCGCGTTCGGTCTCGCGTTGACCTCAATCGGCCAGGTCCTCGACGACCCGGTCGAGGAGGCGCGGGCGCAGGCGCTGATGCGGGAACTGCGCTGTGTCGCCTGCGAGAACGAGCCGATTTCGCAATCCTCCGCAGCGATTGCCGAAGACATGCGCGCGCGTGTGCGGGTGATGGTCGGTGAAGGCGCGAGCGATGCCGAGGTGCGCGACTGGTTCGAGAGCCGGTATGGCGAGTTCGTACTGTTCCGGCCGAAGCGGACAGGCCTGGAAGGCTTTATCCTGTGGGGCGGGCCGTTCGGCCTGCTCGTTATCGGCGGACTGATTGCCTTCGGCGTCGCGCGGCGGCGCAAGGCGGGTGCGGATCCCGTGGTGCCGGACGAGATCTAGCCGAGCGGGACCAAAGCCATGTGCGGCGCGGCGAGCCAGACGACCCAGCCGCCCAGCGCGATCCATGGACCGAAGGCCATCTGCGTTTCGCCCGACAGCGCGCGCTTGCCGAAGAGGCTGGCGGCGACGGCGCCGAGGAGACCCGACACGGACGCGACCAGCAGGACAGGGGCGAGGCCTGGCCAGGCAACCCACATGCCGATGGCGCCCAGCAGCTTTGCGTCGCCCCGGCCGAGCCCGTCGCGCCCGCGCAGGCGCTTGTAGGCAAGCTCCAGCCCGACCAGTGCGACATAACCGATACCGGCGCCGAGCAGGTGATGTGGCCATAGATGCGGCCGCGTCAACGCAACCATGATGGCGCCGAAGAGCAGGACAGTGAAGGTTAGGGCATCTGGCAGGCGCAGGGTGGCGATATCGATGGCCGACAGGGCAATGAGCAAGGCACCGAGGCTGAGCGAGAGCAGAATTGTCCCCGGCGCAGCCAGGAGCCAGGCGCTGGCGACCATGACCGGAACGGCAATCGCGAGAAAAACATAGGTGGACTTCATGGCGTGTCGAACCGTTCCGCGCGATTGGGTTTGGTTCGCCACGAACGTCATGCAGGTCGGGCAAGTCAAGCCTGCGCACACTTTCAGTCACGCAATCGGGATGGTCGCGGCCTTGCACGCCGGGCCCGTCTCCTCCAGTTCTGGGAGCTGGATGAACTCAGGGAGCTGACATGGCAGAATCGAACCGCGTTGAATTTCCCGGCCATGATGGTGGCCTGCTGGCGGCGCGGCTGGATACGCCCGTCTTCCGGCCGCACGCCTGGGCGCTGTTCGCCCACTGCTTTTCCTGTTCGAAGGATATTTATGCCGCGCGGGAGATCACGGCGGCGCTTGTTGAGCAAGGTATAGGCGTGCTGCGGTTCGATTTTACCGGTCTGGGCAATTCGGAAGGCGATTTTTCGAATACGAACTTCACGACCAATGTGCAGGACCTGGTGGCGGCGGCCGAATGGCTGGACCAGGCGCATGGCGGGCCGCAATTGCTGATCGGGCACTCGCTGGGCGGGGCCGCAGTGATCGTGGCGGCGCATGATATTCCGCAAGTGAAGGCAGTCGTCACCATAGGCGCGCCATCGGATGCTGCGCACGTGATCAATGCGATCCGCACCCATGTCGAGCAAATCGAAGACGAAGGGGAGGCGGAGGTCCAGCTGGCCGGGCGACCTTTCGTGCTGAAGCGGCAATTCCTGGATGATGTGCGCGGGGCGAACGTGACCGAGGCCGCGGCCGGGCTGAAGCGGCCTCTGCTGGTCATGCATGCGCCGTTGGACGAGACGGTGGGTATCGGGAATGCGACTGCCCTGTTCGTGGCTGCGCGCCATCCGAAATCCTTCATCAGTCTCGACAAGGCGGACCATTTGCTGACGTCGCCGGGCGATGCGCAACGGGCCGGGAAACTGATCGCTGTCTGGGCGGAGCCTTATGTCTTTGATGCTGGTGCGGCCATGCCGGTGCAGGAAACCGGCGGAACCCGCGATGTGATCGTCAGCGAGACCGGACGGGGGAAATACGAGAATGCCGTCGTGATCGGCGACCATGTCTCGATCGCCGATGAGCCGATCGATGCCGGCGGCGGCGGACGCGGGCCGGACCCGTATGAATACGTCGCAGCCGGGCTCGGCGCCTGCACCTCGATGACATTGCGCATGTATGCCGACCGGAAGGGTTGGCCGCTGGATCGCGTGTCTGTCTCGATCACCCACAGCAAGGACTATGTGGACGACTGCCTGCATTGCGAGGAAGGCCGGAAGATCGATGTGTTCGACCGGGCGATCACAATCGAAGGCGACATGGACGCTGACCAGCGCGCCCGGATGATGGAAATTGCGGACAAATGCCCGGTTCACCAGACACTTGAGGCGGGTGGACACGTGCGAACGGTGGAAACCCCGGCCAAATCCACCTAACTGACATTTAATGACCACATTGCCTGTGACATGTTTATCTAGGCTATGATCGGCTAACCGACGCAATTTCAGTGACTTGGAGAGACTAATGAAGAAATTTGGCATTTCGAGACAAGCCCTCGTGGCGGCTGTCTTCGGCGCAGCGGCCGTGGGCACGCTGGTGCTGTCGCCGAAAATCTTCAGCCCGGAAGCGGGCGCGCAGCCCATTGCCATCGAGGCGCCCCGAGGCGCACCGCTCAGTTTCGCCGACCTGATCGAGCGGGTCGAGCCAGCCGTGGTCAGCGTCAACGTCGTCAGCGAACGCGAAGTTGGCAAGCTGGCCGATATGGAACAATTCTTCGAACAGTTCCGTGGCATGCCGGGATTCGACGAGTTCCTGGAGAACCGCAAGCAACAGCAAGAAGACAATCCGGAGCCCGAGACCCAGGAGGCGCGTTCGCTCGGGTCGGGCTTCCTGATTTCCAAGGATGGCTACGTCGTCACCAATAATCACGTCGTGGAAAACGCGACCGAGATAATGGTCACCTTGAAGGATGGCCGCGAACTGGACGCCGAACTTGTCGGCACCGACTCTCAGACCGACCTCGCTGTCCTGCGTATCAAGGAAAAGGGCACGTATCCCTATGTCCGCTTTGGCAATTCGCATGACCTGCGTAAGGGCGATTGGGTCGTAGCACTCGGCAACCCGTTTGGCCTGGGCGGCACGGCAACGGCAGGCATCCTGTCGGCTGACGGTCGTGATATCGGCGCCGGTCCCTACACTGACTTCCTCCAGATCGATGCTTCGATCAATCGCGGCAATTCGGGCGGGCCGACATTTGATCTCAACGGCAATGTGGTTGGCGTGAATACGGCGATCTTCTCGCCGACCGGCGGATCGGTGGGTATCGGATTTGCGATCCCGGCTGAACTGGCCAATGAAGTGACGCAGGCGATCATCAAGGACGGTCGCGTGTCGCGCGGCTGGCTGGGGGTCGCCATTCAGGACCTGACCTCGGACATGGCCGAGGCCCAGGGCCTGAAGAACAATGAAGGCGCGATCATCGCCGACGTCACGAATGGCAGCCCGGCCGAAAAGGGCGGGCTCGAACGCGGCGATATCATTCTCTCGGTGAACAGCCAGAAAGTGACCGATGCGACGACAACAACCCGCCTCGTCGGCAAGCTGATCGCGAATACATCAAACAAGTTCGAAGTGCTGCGCGGCGGCAAGCGTCAGACGGTCAGCGTAACCGTTGGTGAACGACCGGACGACCTGACCGCGAACTTCCGGCCTTCATCGGACTCGATCGCACCGAAAGTCGAAGAAAAAGGCACGGTCCTTGACGACTATGGTGTGACCTTCAAGCCGCTGGATGATGAGACACGCACCAAACTGGGCCTGAAACCCGGCGAGCCTGGCCTGATGATCGTCGACGTTGCCCGTAAGGGCGTGTTCGAAGATGCGGGCCTGCAGGCAGGCATGGTGATCCTGGAGGCCAATAGCCAGCCGGCCGTTTCGGTTGACGCTTTCCAGAAAGCCGTGGCCGACGCCAGGAAGTCTGGCCGCAGCAAGGTGCTTGTCGCCGTGCGTATCGGCCAGATCACCAATTACCGGACCCTCGACCTCTCGACAAAAGGATAGGATAGAATGATGCCTGATACCTTGGTGGAAGACACAGTAGTGGGAGACACTATGCGCGTACTCGTGATCGAAGATGATGCCGAAATGGCAAGTTTCATCGAGAAAGTTCTCGTTGAAGCAGGCCACAGCGTAGACAAGGCGATTGATGGCGAACGCGGACTGGAACTGGCCCGTTCGGCTGATTTCGATGCGCTCGTGGTTGACCGCATGCTGCCTGCCAAGGACGGCCTGACCCTGCTGAAGGAATACCGGGAAGCGGGCGGCACGACGCCAGCCCTCTTCCTTTCAGCGCTGGGCGATGTCCAGAACCGGGTCCAGGGCCTGAAGGCCGGGGCAGACGACTATCTGTCCAAACCCTTCGCGCCGTCGGAACTGGCAGCGCGTGTCGAAGCCCTTGGCCGCCGCCAGGTCGGCGAGCCGCAGGTGACGTCGCTGAAAGCGGGCGACCTCGAGATGAACCTGTTGACCCGCAAGGTGACGCGGGCGGGCAAGAAGATCGACCTGCAGCCGCGCGAATTCCGCCTGCTGGAATACCTGATGCGCCATGCCGGACAGGTCGTGACCCGCACAATGCTGCTCGAAAAGGTCTGGGACTATAATTTCGACCCCCAGACCAATGTCATCGACGTGCACATCTCGCGCCTGCGGGCGAAGATCGACAAGGAGTTCGAAGAACCCTTGCTGCATACGGTGCGCGGTGCCGGGTATCGTCTGCAGGGCTAGACGGCCCGCGTGCGGACTGGCACGAGGCGAGTCATGAAACTCGGCCTGCCGACCTTCCTCAGAACGACGACGTTCAAACTGGCGCTGCTCTACAGCGCCATGTTTGCGGCGTTTTCAGCGGCATTGCTGATCTATCTCTATTATTCGACCGTCTATTATATCCGCAACGAATCCGACCGCCGGCTCGACCTCGAGTTCGAGCAGCTCGGCAATGCCTATTATACGGGCGGTATGGAGCGCCTGAGCCAGTCGGTGCTGGAGCGTATGACGCGGACTGGGTCGACTTATTTCTATTACCTTGAGGACTCCTCGGGCCGGAAGATTGCCGGTCACTTCCAGCGGATGCCGGTGGCGCCGCCGGAAGTGGATTCCAAGACGGTCTATTTCGATTTCGACCAGCCCGAGCCCGACGGGTCGATGATCGTGCGTTCGGCAGCGGGCAAGTTCGTGCGCCTGAGAGACAATGGCGGGGCGCTGCTGGTGGCCTTCGATACGGCCCAGCAGACGGCGATCGTGGTTCGCATTCAGCGCGCCATCTTCATTGCGGCGCCGATCGGGCTGATCCTGTCATTGCTGGGTGGCGTCCTGATCTCCCGGGGCGCTGCAAGCCGCGCGGACGAACTGGCGCGCACGGCCGAAGCGGTTATGGGCGGCGAGCTGGGACGGCGGGTGCCTGTGCGGGGATCGGGCGATGAATTTGATCGTCTGGGCCAGCGCATCAATGCCATGCTCGACCAGATCGAGAAACTGGTCGATGCAACGCGCCATACGGGCAATGCCATCGCGCATGACCTGCGCTCTCCCCTTTCGCGCCTGCGCAACCGGCTGGAGATTGCGCTATCCCAGCCCCTGTCGCAGGAAGCCGCCAGCGCAACGCTGAACGAGACCGTCGAGGAAGTCGACCGCGTCTTGGCGACGTTCAACGCGATCCTGCGCCTTGCGCGGCTGGAAGCCGGCGCTGAGGGCGAGCGGGTGCGCATGGATGTCAGCGAACTGGCGGAGGAACTCGCGGAACTGTTCGACCCGGCCTGCGAAGAGGCGGAGCTGACCTTCAAGAGCCAGATCGCCCGGCACCTGATGATTCTCGGCGACCGCGACCTGATCGGACAGGCCTTGTCGAACATGCTGGACAATGCGGTGAAGTACACGCCGGCAGGCGGGGCGATTTCCTTCACGGCCGCGCGCGGGCCGGACGGGACGATCGACCTGACCGTGATCGACTCCGGGCCCGGTGTGCCGACGGACGCCCGCAAGACCGTCGTGCAGCGATTCCAGCGCCTCGATTCGGCGCGCACCCAGCCGGGATCGGGCCTTGGCCTCTCGCTGGTGGACTCTGTCGCAGACATGCATGGCGGCGAACTGATCCTCCAGGATGCAGGTGGGCCGCCCGGCCAGCCCGGCCTGAAGGCGATCCTGCGTCTCCCGCGGGCTTAGCGGACCATGCTTGAGATACGTCCTCTGGCCTCGACGCCTGACGCAGCGCTCGCTGTGGCGATCAATCACGCGCCCTACCTGAAGCGCCTGTCGGAGCGGACTGAAGCGCGACCGTTCGAGGCGGCGCTTGCGTCCGTAACGGACCTGCCGGGCGAGACGCCGATAGATGAGGCGATGACGGTGCTGCGCAAGGCGAAGGCCGCCGTCCACCTCTCGCTCGCCGCCGACGACCTGTCAGGCAAGCGCAGCGTGATGGAAGTGACTACGGCCCTGACCGCGTTCGCGATGGCGTCGGTACAGGCGGCGCTGCGTGTGGCTCTGGCAAACCGGGGCCTTTCGGATACGGGGCTGTTCATCATTGCGCTCGGCAAGATGGGCGCGTTCGAACTCAACTATTCCAGCGATATCGACATTGTTGCTTTCTACGAACCGGACGGGTTCGATGGCGGCGAGCGATCGCCCGGCGAGACGGCGCAGCGCGTTCTGAAGGATGTTGTCCGACTGCTCGATGAAGTCACGGCGGATGGCTACGTGTTCCGGACGGACCTGCGCCTCAGGCCCGACCCGTCTTCAACGCCGCTCGCTGTTTCGACCGCGATGGCGGAAATGTATTATGAGAGTGTCGGCCAGAACTGGGAGCGGATGGTCTGGATCAAGGCGCGGGCAGCGGCCGGCGACATGGGTGCCGCCGCCCGATTCATAGTCCGGATGGGGGCCTATGTCTGGCGCCGTAATCTCGATTATTGGGCGATTGACGACATCCAGGCGATCAAGCGGATGATCAATACCAAGATTGGCGCCCACGGCTTCGAAAATCCGGCCCCCGACATCAAGCTGGGCCCGGGTGGCATCCGCGAGATCGAGTTCTTCGTGCAGACCCAGCAACTGATCATGGGCGGTCGCCATCCGGAACTGAGGGACAATACAACGCTTGGCGCAATGGATGCCCTGCGAGATGCGGGCATTGTGGCGGACGGCACAGCGACGGAGCTGACAACAGCCTATAAATTACTCCGCGATGTCGAGCATCGGATCCAGATGCGCCATGACGAGCAGAGCCACACAATTCCAGCGGACACGGCGGAGCGCGAGGGTGTCGCGGCGCTGTGCGGGTATACCTCCCTTGCGGACTTCGATCACGACCTGCTCGAGACCCGGCGGGTGGTTCAGGCGGCCTATGATGCTTTGTTCGCCCGGGACGAGCAACAGGACGAGCCAAGCCGAATCGGCAACCTTGTCTTCACGGGCGTGGATGATGACCCCGAAACAGTCCGCACTCTGTTGGGGCTCGGATTTGGGGCGCCGAGCGCCGCCATTGCGACGATACGAAACTGGCACAGGGGGAACGTGCCTGCGACCCGTACCGTGCGAGGACGGGAACTCCTGACGGCGATCCTGCCACGGATGTTGGAAGCCATGGGCGCAACGGGTGAGCCCGACGAGGCGTTTCGCTGGTTCTCGCGTTTCTTCAGCGGCCTGTCGTCGGGCGTGCAGACATTGTCCATGCTGCTGGCCAAGCCGGCGCTGCTTGATGACCTGGTGGCGACACTGGCCCTGGCGCCGCGGCTCGCCGAAATCCTGTCGCGCCGTCCTGACCTGCTGGAAGCCCTGGTCAGCGGGCAGGCGCCCGAACCGCCGAAGATTACGGCAAGCACAAGTTTCGATGCGGCGCTGGACGAATGGCGGCGCTACCATCGTGAACAGAGTTTCCTGATCGGTCACAACCTGCTGCACGGGCTGATCAACGCTTCCGACGCTGCAATGCATTGGTCGCGACTGGCCGACGACACGATTCGCCAGATGGCTGCGGTCGCCGAAGCCGAAACGGTGCGGCGATACGGCGAGGCGCCGGGCGTCTGGGGTGTCTTCGCAATGGGCAAGCTCGGCGGTTCGGAACTGACGGCCGGATCCGATCTCGACGTCATCGTGGTCTATGAGGCGCCGTCGCTGGATTCGCAGACCTGGTTCACACGTGTCACGCAGCGCCTGATTACGGCGCTGACCGCCCCCACGGCTGAGGGCGCGCTGTATGAAGTCGACATGCGCCTCAGGCCTTCCGGGCGCGGCGGGCCGGTAGCCGTCAGCCTGACGGCGTTCAGGAGTTACCAGAACGAAGAAGCCTGGACCTGGGAACACATGGCGTTGACGCGCCTGCGGTTCGTTTCTGGAGATGCGGGTCTCGGCGCTAAAGTGCTGTCGAGCGCCAAGGCGGCCATTGCGGCCCGTGCCAGCAAGGATGCGGGCCAGATTGCGCGGGATGTCTCGGAGATGCGCCAGCGTCTTTACCGCGAAAAGCCGGGCAAGGGCCTGTGGGACCTGAAAACCGAAAAAGGCGGGCTGATCGATATCGAGTTCATCGTGCAGCAGGACATGTTGCTGATGGGCAAACCGGATTGCATATGGCCGAACGTGAGCGACGCGCTGGAAGGCATCGCAGCCAGTGGGTACCAGCCTGCCGCTCCCTATGTCGTGCTTCAGGATGCCCTCGCTTACCTGCAGGCGCTGCAGCAGGTTCAGCGTCTGGCGGTCGGCAGTGAAATAGCCGCAGACGACATTCCGGACGGTTTGAAGAACCGCTTGTGCCGTGCTGTCGCCGCCGAAGATTTCAATGCGCTGGAGCGCCATCTCGCTGCACTGAAGGCAAATGTGCATGCGATTGCTGCCGAAAAACTGCAGCTACCAGCGACGGATTGAGGGCATTACGCCGTTAAATGCGTGATGGGTTAATCACGATAACGGAGAATATCCTCATGAAACGTACCACTCTTGCTACTCTGATCGCTTCTACGGCACTCGTCATTGCGGTGCCCTTCGCGGCGCAGGCCGAGCGCGGGCACGGTCGACATGGCGGACCCGACAGCGAACACATGAAAGCGGTCGATACCAATGGCGATGGCGACATCTCGAAGGAAGAAATTCAGGCGTTCCGCACCACGATGTTCAATGCCGCCGACGCCAATCAGGACGGCGCCTTGACCCTGGACGAAATGACCTTGCATCACGACACGATGGAAGCGCAGCGCAAGGCCGAGCGTCAGGCCCGGATGTTCGGGAAGCTCGACACGGACGGCAATGGCACGGTGAGCGCGGCAGAGTTCGCCGCTCGTCCGATGCGCGGCATGGAACGCTTTGACACGGACGGCGACGGCACGGTCAGCGATGAAGAGCGTGAAGCCGCCCGCGCCGCGATGAAAGATCATCGTGACATGTGGGGCCGACATGGCGGTATGCCTGCGACCGACGCGCCTGACGGCGAATAGGACAGGCTGCCTGGAATGCCGGGCGGGCCGGATGCATGACATGCGAATTATTCCCCTCCCTTCGCACCGTCGAATGCGTTCGGCTCGCCCGGCGATCCGGCTCCTGCCCGTCGCATGCGGTGAAGGCATTTCCCCTTCGGCAGATCGCGCGCTAGACACTGCCTCGTGGCATTCTCATCCGACCTTGATCAGATCACGCGCGCAGCTGCCGGAGAACGGCAGGCGGTGTCAGCGCTGGTCAATCGCTACAGCCCCGGCGTGCTGGCGCTTGCGACCCGCATGCTGGCGGACCGGGCCGAGGCTGAAGATGTGACACAGGAAACATTCATACGTGCCTGGAAGGCCCTGCCGAACTGGGAGCCACGGGCGAAATTTTCGACCTGGCTGCACCGCGTCGCGTTGAACCTTTGCTATGACCGGCTGCGCAAGCGCCGGGAGTCGACCATGGCGGAGCTGCCGGAACAGGTCGACATGGCGCTTCGCCCGGACGATGCCCTGGACCAGTCGGAACGTGTACGCGCCGTCGAGGGCGCCATCGCCGCACTTCCTGAGCGCCAGGCCGCTGCCTTGACGCTGTGCGCGCTGCAAGACCATTCTCAGGCCGACGCGGCGGAAATTATGGAAATCAGCGTGGAGGCGCTCGAAAGCCTTCTCGCACGCGCGCGGCGGACGCTGCGCACGGTATTGATGGAAAGGAGCGAGGCATGACGAACACAATGACCGATGCACGGCTGATTGCGCTGATCGAAGCCTGGGGCGCGGATGCGAACGCCTTTCCGGAAGCCGAACGCGCGGCGGCCAAGGCCCTGCTGGCTGAAGCGCCGGATCGGTTTGCAGATGAACTTCAGGCTGCCCGGCATGTCGACGCGTTGCTGGGCGGAATGCAGGACGTAACGCCGTCTGCGGCGCTCACGGCGGCCCTGATTGACGCCGCGCCCAAGGCACGCGTGCAACGGCGCAGCTGGCTAGCAGCTATTCCGCGCTGGCCGACGGTCGGTGCCCTCGCATCGCTCGCGCTTGGGCTTGCGATCGGATTGGGAACAGCCCAGTCGGGAACGACTGCCACGACCGAAGATTCTGTCGATACGCTCGTCTATGCCGCGTTGGGATTCGATTCGTTCAGTTACAGCCAGGAGGCCGCTCAATGAGCGACACCAAACCCACACGCCGCATTCCGTTCTGGCTCACCCTGTCGGTCATGGCCAACCTGCTGCTGGTGGGTCTGGTCGGGGGCATAGCGCTGCGGGCGCCGCCTGCCGGGTTCGGTCAGGATGGGATGGGGCCGCGGCGGCCGCCCGTGCTGGATACCGCCAGCGCCGAGGACCGCATGCTTGTCCGCAAGATCATGATGCATGCGTTCAGGTCGGCGGAAGACGAAGTCGCCGTCAGGCGGGCTGCACGCGTTGCGCTGGGCGAGGCGCTCCAGACCGATCCCTATGATCCTGACGCTGTCCGGCGTGCGTTCAACGCATTGCGCACCTCCGACGAGGCGGTCCATTCGGCGATCCATGACACATTGGTCGACCGGCTGGCTGAACTCAGCCTCGACCAGCGCAAGGCGCTCGCCGACATGATGTCGCGCGAACCGGGAGAGCGGCATCGCCGGATCCGCATGGATCAGGGCCGGCGCGACGACGGCCCACCTGACCGGGACTGAGCGGATCCGGTCAATCCCGCGACTTGTGTGCCAGTGTGCCCGCATTGGCTTCCCAGTTCTGGCCATCGAAGGCATTGATCGTGACCTTTAGGGACGCCCAGTCGTCAAGGCATCGCCAGGTGACGGCGAATCCGTCGGGGTTTGACCGGGGCACATAGAAGCTCTTGATTCCGCACGTGCGGCAGAACAGGTGGCGGGCCTGGCCGCTATTGAACGTGTATTCCGTCAGGTTGTCGGCGCCCTTGAGCAGGCGGAAGCGGCTGGCGGGAACGATGACATGCGTGTTGCCGCTCATCGCGCAGATCGAACAGTTGCAGTCCTCGATGTCGAATGCGTCCGGCAGGTCCGCTTCAAATCGGACCGCGCCGCAATGGCAGCCGCCGGAGCGGGCGGACGCCGCCATCAGCTGTCCGCCTGCATATGGGTGATGAAGGAATCCAGGATGATGAAAAACAGGCTCACTTCCTGTTGGCCATAGTCGTTTTCGTCGGCCAGTGATATCGAGTAGTCAATGCCAACCATGTATCCTTCCGTATCCGGATCGCCAATAAGGAATGCGCGGCCGAAAGGGTAGCTGTCATTGTAGTCATTGATCTTCTGGAATTCACCGATGTCGGGTGTGCCGCCCATATCGAACGCGGCGAATGTCAGGGAAGACTTGCACTTCTTGCTCTCATCACAATCCATCAAGCGGACAGTGAAATTGTAACCATTTCGCGTTGCATCGACACGCGCTGTGGAGTCATCGATCCATTCAATGACGACATCGGTGCTGTCCATGCCTTGCAGCAGGCCAGAAACCGAATCAGGCGAAGCCGGATTGGCGGACGCTGCAAAGGCGAGACAGGTCGCTGACATCGCGACGGCGAGGGGCTTGAACATGCTGGGTCCTTTCGGGGATCAAAGGTGAAGTCTGCATGAACCTTTCATAATTTTCCGCATCAAGGCAACGGGTTCGATGGCTTATGCCACCCAGACGGGCGGATGCCGGTGCGCCCAGGGCGCGGATCGTTCCAATTGTCCGGCCAGAGCGAAGAGAAGGCTTTCAGTCCCGTAGCGGCTGCCGAACATCATGCCGAGCGGGAGACCCGAGGGTGCGGTCGGGGTGGGGCCGGTCCAATGCAGGGGGACCGACATGGCGGGGGCACCCATCTGGTTGAACACGGCGCAGTGCGGCGCGAAGGTCTGCACCGCTTCGCCCATCGTTTCGGGCTCGGTGAGAGCCATGACGCCCAGTTTTTCCGGCGCGCGCATCAGCGTGGGCGACAGGGTCATGTCGAAGCCGCCGGCATCGAGGAAGCGCTCATAGGCAATGGCGGCGGTCTGGAACGTATTGTTGGCATGGGCCAGCTCGACCATCGGAACGGTGCGGCCGAGATTGGCCATCTGGAACGTGACCGGCTCCAGCTCGTCCTCGCGGACGTCGCGCCCGAGCGCCTTGGCGCGATCATCAACCATGGCGGCGATATTGGCCGAGATCGTGAACAGGGCTGCCTTGCCGAGCGCGGCGCCGTCCATCTGGGGACCAGCTTCGACCACTGTATGACCGAGGCGTTCGAGCAGGTCGGCGGTGAACTTCAAACCGGCCTCAGCGTCGGCGTCCGGCTTTGTGCCGTTCGACGCAGTGCGCCAGAGCGCGATTTTCAATGGTTTCGGGTCGTGGTCGAGTTCCGTGAGGAACGGACGGGCAGGGGGCGGCGCGTGATAACGGCTGCCGACCTCCGGGCCATGGGAGACGTCGAGCAGGGCGGCGCTGTCGCGCACGCTGCGGCTCACAGCGTGGACGGTCGAGAGGCCATTCCAGCCTTCGGTCCGGCCCGGGCCCATCGGGATACGTCCGCGTGAGGGTTTGAGGCCGAACAGGCCGCAGCAGGCCGCCGGGATGCGGATCGAGCCGCCGCCATCGCTGGCCTGTGCGAGGGGCAGGACGCCGGATGCAACGGCTGCCGCTGCGCCGCCGGATGAGCCGCCGGACGTGCGGGTCGTGTCCCATGGGTTGCGCGTCTGGCCATGCAGGGTGGACTCGGTTGTCAGGGTGAGACCGAATTCCGGCGTCGTCGTGGCGCCGAAGAAGACGAGGCCCGCCTTGCGATAGCGTGCGGCGAGCGTGCTGTCTTCGGTGGCGACATGGCCCTTCCAGGCGACAGAGCCCTGCGTGATCGGCGCGCCCTTGATGTCGACGGCGAGATCCTTGGTGGCAAAGGGCACACCGGCAAAGGGGCCGTCGCCAAGCGGCTGTTCGAGTTGTTCATGGGCGAGTTCGGGGAAAAGCGCGGAGAAACAGTTGATCTGCTCCTGTGCGCCTTCGGCGCGGCCAAGCGCGGCGTCCAACAGCTCGGATGGCTTGACCTGTTTGGTGCGGACCAGATGGGCGAGGCCCAGCGCGTCATAATCCTTGAATTCATCGTCCATCAAATCATTCCCTCCGCTTTCGCGCAGTTTGGAACCTGTCGCCGCGAATGGGAAGGGCTTACGCGAGGACGACAGCCGTGCCGGAGACGGCAACCATCATCATCGAGCCCGACTGGCCGATGACCTGGTAGTCGAACTTCACGCCGACGATCGCGTTTGCGCCGAGCTGTTCGGCATTGCGGATCATTTCGTCGATGGCGCCGTCACGCGTTTCGCGGATCGTCTTTTCGTAGGCGTCAGACCGGCCACCGACAATATTGGTGAAGCTGGCGAGAATATCCTTGCCGAGATGCGCGCCAATGATGACCTCGCCGCAGACAATGCCCTTATAGGCGGTGATGTCGCGATTCTGGATGGTGTAGGTGGTGGTGGTGATCATTGGAGATTCCTATTCCGCTGCCGTCTTCGCCCCGCCATCCTCCAGCACTTCCAGCATCTTGATGGCACTGTCGGCGATGACGGTGCCCGGCGGGAAGATGGCGGTGGCGCCAGCGGCGTAGAGGGCGTCGAAATCCTGCTGCGGGATGACGCCGCCAACGATGATGCGGGCGTTGGCCGCGCCTTCATTGCCGAGGGCGCGTTTCAGTTCCGGCACGAGCGAGAGGTGGCCGGCGGCGAGCGAGGAGGCGGCGACGATGTCGACCCCGGCCTTGCGGGCATCGGCGGCGGCCTCTTCCGGCGTCTGGAAGAGCGGGCCGATCTCGACATCCCAGCCGAGGTCCATCAGCGCTGAGGCGACGACCTTCTGGCCGCGGTCGTGGCCGTCCTGTCCCATCTTGGCGATGTAGATCTTGGGACGGCGGCCGTGTTTCTTTTCGAACACGGCAGCGAGGGACTTGGCGTCCTCGGCGCGTGCATTGCCTTTGACGCCGCCGCCATAGACGCCCTTGATCGAGCGGATGACGGCGCTGTGGCGGCCCTGGCTGCGTTCGACGGCTTCGGAGATTTCGCCGACCGTGGCCTTGGCGCGGGCGGCATCGACGGCGAGGGCGAGCAGGTTGCCTGTCGTGCCAGCAGCGGCCTTCGCGATGGCATCCAGCGCGGCGGTGACTTCGGCCTCGTTGCGGTCTGCTTTCAGGCGGGCGAGCTTGTCGAGCTGCATGCGGCGCACGGCGGCATTGTCGACCTTGAGGACGGGCACGTCCTCGTCTTCATCGAGATGGAACTTGTTGACGCCGACCACGGTCTGCGTGCCGCTGTCGATGCGGGCCTGCGTATTGGCGGCGGCTTCCTCGATGCGCAGCTTGGGCAGGCCTTGCTCGATGGCCTTGCGCATGCCGCCCATTTTCTCGACTTCCCCGATATGGGCGAGGGCCTTGGCGGCGAGGTCGTGCGTCAGGCGCTCGACGTAATAGGAGCCGCCCCACATGTCGATCGTCTGGCAGGCGCCGGCTTCCTGCTGGAGGAAAAGCTGGGTGTTGCGGCTGATGCGGGCGGAGAAGTCCGTCGGCAGGGCGAGCGCTTCGTCGAAGCTGTTGGTGTGCAGGCTCTGCGTCTGGCCGCCGGTGGCGGCCACGGCTTCGAGGCAGGTGCGGATGACGTTATTGTAAACATCCTGCGCGGTGAGCGACCAGCCGGAGGTTTGCGAGTGCGTCCGCAGGCTGAGGGATTTGACGTTCTTCGGTTTGAATTCCTTCTCGACCAGTTTCGCCCAGATCAGGCGGGCTGCGCGCATCTTGGCAACTTCCATGAACGTGTTCATGCCGATGGCCCAGAAGAAGGACAGGCGCGGCGCGAACTTGTCGACGTCGAGCCCGGCGGCGACACCGGCGCGGATGTATTCGATGCCGTCGGCCAGCGTGTAGGCCAGCTCAAGGTCTGCCGTCGCACCGGCTTCCTGCATGTGATAGCCGGAAATCGAGATGGAATTGTATTTCGGCATGTTCTGCGACGTGTAGGCGAAGATGTCCGAAATGATCCGCATGCTGGGCTTGGGCGGATAGATATAGGTATTGCGAACCATGAACTCCTTGAGAATGTCGTTCTGGATCGTGCCGGCCAGCTTGTCCGGCGTGACGCCCTGTTCTTCCGCCGCAGCGATATAGAGCGCGAGGATCGGCAGCACAGCGCCGTTCATCGTCATCGACACGGACATCTTGTCGAGCGGGATGCCCGAGAACAGCGTGCGCATGTCGTAGATGGAATCGATGGCGACGCCCGCCATGCCGACATCGCCGGAGACGCGGACGTGATCGGAATCATAGCCGCGATGGGTCGCGAGATCGAAGGCGACCGAGAGGCCTTTCTGGCCGGCGGCCAGGTTACGGCGGTAGAATGCATTGGAGTCTTCGGCCGTGGAGAAGCCTGCATACTGGCGCACGGTCCAGGGCTGGTTCGTGTACATGGTCGGGTAGGGGCCACGGCCAAACGGGGCGAGGCCGGGATAATCGTCGAGATAGTCGAGGCCCTTGGTGTCTTTGGCAGTGAAGGCGGTTTTGACTGCGATTCCTTCTGGCGTGTGCCATGGCTCGCCTAGCGTGGGAGTGGCAGCTTTTGCGTGCGGGGCGCCGAGTTCGGCTTTGGTGAAGTCAGGGAAAGTGGTCATTGGGAAAGCCCCAGTTCTGCTTGCGCGAGCGTCAATGTGTGCAGCACATCGCAGCCCATGAAGATGTTTGAGTCGATGCCGGGCGCTTCGAACTTGCCCGCGAGCCAGATGTGGCGGGCGCCTGCGGCTTTCAGCGCGGCGACGGCGGCTTCGGCCTCGTCCGGGTAGCGTGTGTCGCTGCCGCAAATGACGGCGATATGGCAGCCGGAGGCCTTGTAGGCGGCGGCGAGTTCGGCGGCGGATTTCGGCACGACGGGCGGTTCTTTCGCGGCGAGGCCGCCCGCAGCGAAGAGGTTGCGGGCGAAGTCGGCGCGGCCTGAATGTTCGGCGACCGGGCCGAGTGTCGCAAGGAAGATGGCGGGCTCATTCTTCGCGGCGGCGGCTGTATCGCGCAGCGCCTCGAAGGGCGCGGCAAGGTGGATGGGGAGGAAGGGCGCGCAGGTCTCGGCCATGCCCGGCGCGGCGGGGGCCGGTTTCGGTTTCACCGGATCGGCGACGGGCGCGGCGATCTCTTCCAGCAGCGGGAATTCGCTGACGCCGGTGATCGGCACCTTGCGCTTGGCGATGTCCTTGGCGCGCACATCGCGGACGGTGGCGACGCGCGACTGGAACGCACCGGCCAGGAGGGAGTTGGCAAAGCCGCCTTCCTTTTCGATCTGCTGGAATTCGGCCCATGCGGTGTTGGCGAGCTCTTCAGCGAATGTCTCGGTGAACCAGGCGCCGCCAGCGGGATCGGCGACGCGGCCGAGATGGCTTTCTTCCATGGCGATGATCTGGGTGTTGCGCGCGATGCGGCGACCGAGTTCTTCCGGGATACCAAGCGCCGAATTGAACGGGCGGACCGTGACAATGTCGGCGCCGCCAATGGCGCCGGCGAAGGCCGCCGTGGTGCAGCGGAGCATGTTGGTCCAGGCGTCATAGCGGGTCAGCATGCGGGCCGAGGTCGTGGCCTGGATACGCATCGGCACGGGGGCGACTTCCAGCAATTCAAGGCAGCGCGCCCAGAGGCGCCGGGCGGCGCGGAGCTTGGCGACGCCGAGGCCGTAGTTCGCATCAAGGGCGAGGGAGAAGGTGATGTGCGGGGCGAGGGCGGCGAGGTCAGAGTCCGGGCCGAGGCGGCGTAATGTATCGACGGCGCTGGCGATCAGGGCGCCAAGTTCCTGCGCGTCGGAGCCGCCGGCCTCGTGCACCATGCGCGCGTCGATGCGGAGCCGGCCGGTGCCGGGCAGGTGTGCCGAGAGGGTGGCGAGGGTGTGTGCGAGGCGCTCAAAGGTCTCTTCGAGGCTGGCATCGAGGCCGCCGGTGCGCGCGAGCGCGCCGAGCGGGTCGAGATTGACATCGAGCTTCAGGGCGGATGTGTCGTCCTGTGCCTGCGCCCATTCGATGAGCAGCTCGGCGGCGTCAAACCCGGCATCGCGCGTATGATCCAAGGCAACGGTGGCGATGGCGGCGTTGACGCCTTGTAGGACGGTCGTGAGCGTGGCGAGGTCTGGGACCTGCACGCCTTCGGTGCCGGTGGGGTCGAGGGTGATTTCTACCGAGGAGACGCCGCGTTCCAGATCGCGCAGGATTTCGGCATTCGTGGTGGCCGGGTCCGGATGGGTGAAGGCCTGACGGATGTCCCAGGGCAGGTAGGCGTCCGGCGCGGCGGTGGCCCCGCGCAGGTAGGGCGCGACGCCGGGCGTGCCGAGCGGGTCGGTCGCGGACGGAAAATCGCTTTCGCGATAGAGCGGGCGGACTTTCAGGCCATCCGCCGTATGGCGCGTGATCGAGTCGATGCCTTTGCCCTTGAGGGCTTTGTCGACGGCGGCCAGCCATTCGGCTTCGGTCGCGTCCGCGAACGCGTTGCTGAGGGGGAGGATGTCGTCTGCCATGGTGTAGGGTGCCTGTGTTCACTGGTGTGCCTAGGTAATGGAGTTGACGCCAACGTAAGGTCAAGGGCTAGCGCAACGGCAGGGGTGCGGCCTGATGCCCGGACGCGCGCTTGTGGAGCCGTCAGGAAGCGTATTTACTGCAGACACAGGGATGAAATGGGCGGGTACAGACGCGCCGCCAAACAGGAAGGCACCTACAGATGAGACTGGACAAAGCGCGGATCGCACCGCTGACCGATGCAGAAATGGACGCCGAACAGAAAGAGACGCTGGAAAAGACGTTTCACGGGCGACCGGTCTACAATATTTTCCGCACGCTGGGCCGGGCGCCGAAGGCGTTCAAGTCTTTCATGCGCTGGGGCGGCTACATCCTGTCGGATTATAACAGCCTGGCCCCGCGCGAGCGCGAGATGGTCATCCTTCGCACGGGTTATAACTGGAAATCCGGTTATGAATGGGCCCAGCATGTGCGCATCGGCAAGGAATGCGGCCTGACCGACCTGGAGATCCAGCACATCAAGGAAGGCCCCCTGGCCCCGAGCTGGTCGCCGCTGGAAAGCGCGATGCTCCGCGCCGTGGACGAGCTGACGACCGATGCCTTCATCACCGACCGGACATGGGACGAGTTGGCCGGGCTGACCGAGAAACAGCGCATGGACCTGGTGATGACCGTAGGCCAGTACACGCAGGTGTCGATGATGCTGAACTCGTTCGGCGTGCAGCTGGATGACGACCTGGAATCGGACCCGGACCTCGAACGGTGAGCCTCGGCGACGTCAGCGGACGCCTTGCGGGCAAGGTGGCAATTGTCACCGGCGCCGGGCAGACGCCGGGTGAGACCATAGGAAATGGCAAGGCGATGGCGCTGCTGTTCGCGCGAGCCGGGGCGAACGTATTGTGCGTGGACCGGGACGGGGCGCGAGCTGCTGATACGGTGGCTGGGATCGAAAGCCAGGGCGGCGTGGGCAGGGCATGCGCGGCGGACATTTCCAAAGCCGAAGATGCGCGCCGGATCGTACAGGAGTGTATCGACGCATTCGGCCGGGTGGACATTCTCGTCAACAATGTCGGCATTGGCGGCAATGGCGACGGGCCCGCGCACAAGCTGACCGAAGATGCCTTCGACCGCATCCTGCGGGTGAACCTGAAGGGCGCATGGCTGGTCACCCGGGCGGTGATGCCCGGTATGCTGAAACAGCGCAGCGGCGCCATCGTGAACATCTCGTCGCTCGCCTCGATCGCGGGCGGATTCCAGATGGCCTATGAAGTGTCCAAGGCCGCGATGAACCGGATGACGCGCAGCGTCGCGCTGAGCGGGGCCTCGCGCGGGGTGCGCTGCAACGCGATCACGCCGGGCCTGATGGACACGCCGATGGCGATTGGCGGTATCGCAGCGGCGCGAGGCATGTCGGAAGACACGCTCCGCGAGGAGCGGGCGGCGAGCGTGCCGATGAAATTCATGGGCACAGGCTGGGACACGGCCCATGCGGCGCTGTTCCTGGCGAGCGACGAAGCTCGGTTCATCACCGGCGCGATTTTACCCGTGGATGGCGGCGGCAGCGCGCGGGTGGGGTGAGCCCGCGACCGTTGAATGCTCGACCGTCTTTCAGTGTTGTTGTGGTGACTATGGCCATTTATTCGTTTGTGAACGATCCACCGGTGGATGACCCAATCTGGATACATGGGCGAGTGTGGGCGAATGACCGCGTCAACCCGGAAGCCGAAATCAATCTGCGGACGTGCGAGCGGCGGGAACTCGCTGGACACGGTCGCTGACTAATCGTGAATCTGTCAACGTCAGTCTAATTACCATTTCGCCCTTCGATGAGCTGGAGCGTGCCGATCTCGTTCTCCAACGGTCGTCCCGCCTCGGACCAAGTCTCGAAGCCCTGATGGGCCGCGACATTTCGATAGCCTTGACCGTCGAGAGCCTTCTTCGCGAGCGCCGCGCGATTTCCAGTCTTGCAGTAAATAATGATCTCAGTGTCTGCATCGCGCACCGTCTTGGCAATCTGGAACTCCACCACGCCTCTCGCCATCCATGTGGCGCCGGGGATGTGGCCAAGATTGAATTCGTGCTCCGTGCGCACGTCTAGGAGCAGAAGGTCCGGATTGGTGGCTTGCCGAGCGGCAATGTAGTCATTATCGACAAAGTCTATGCCATCTTTCGCTGCTGCCGAAACCGCTTCCAGCGTCATCGGTTCTTCCGCGTAGGCCGCGCAACCTATCGTGGCGAGCACCGCCGCAGCGACCAAGCTTTTAATCATGAATTTTCTCTCCACGACGCAAATTGCATCTGTCCAAAAAGGATATATCGTCAATCGCTACAAAGCCAGAGCCTCGCAGCGCCGCATCCACCAGGTGTTCGGATAAGTCGTACCGAGTCCGCTTTTGCGTCCATTGCAGTCATCCGTGGTTGAGTGTCGCACGCCTGCGTTTGGCGAATTGCCGGTAACCTTGAGAACCGCTTTGGCAGGCGCCGCGAAACCTACGCCGCCGGTGCCCAGTTGCCATGGAAGCCGGGCGGGATGCGGTGGGGTATGTGAACGAGGGCCACGGGCGGCGCGGTGAAATTGGTTGCGTCGAGGATGGCGAGGTCGGTCGTGTCGGTATTCGTGTCGATGACATAGCCCATCAGCCAGCCATCGCCTTCCGGTGCATCGTCCGAACGCGGAATGAAGACGAATTCGCCGGGCACGCGTCCGGGACCGAAATCGTGGGTCTCGCGTGTGCCGGCATCGAGATCGTGCTTGAACAGTTTCGTCTGGTCGAAGACTTCGAACCCGTGTTCTTCCGGCAGGGCCATGGTGAAAGCGTAGCGGTATTTCTTGCCGGTGAAGCGCTCGTCGGGGCGCGGGAATTCCTGCGGGGCGGCGTCAATTGTCTTCCGCGCAACGCGGCGGGTCGCGGGATCAATCGTCCATCGCTCGAAGGAGACCGCATGGGAATCCGGCCCTTGCGTGCTGTCGGCGAACATTGTGTCGTGGACGCTGACATCCATGATGACCTCGCCCGCCTCGTTTTCGTATGCATTGCAGGGATGGAATACATAGCACGGGTCGATGTCGCACCAGATGACGTCGTCATTCGTGCCATGGCGCGGCATCAGGCCGATGCGGGCCTTGTGGGCCGGGTTCCAGCGATACGGGAAGGACTGGCCGGCGAGCAGCGTCTTCATTGAGAAGGTGACGGGCAGGTCCATGATGACCACGTATTGTTTCGTCACGGCGCAATCGTGGATCGAGGGGCCATGCTCGACACTGATTGGCTCCTCACGGATCACCTTGCCGCCGGCATCGACGACTGTGTGGTGGATCGTGGCCGGGTCCATAGCGTAATAGGTGATGGCGTGCATCTCGCCGGTTTCGGGATCGAGGTGCGGGTGGGCGGAGAAGGAGCCCTTCAGGGTGCCGCCGAACGGGTCGTGCGCCAGCGTGTCGAGTTCATCATTCAGGCGCACCGGGTAGGCGCCGGCCTCGACGAGGGCCCATGTATTGCCGTTGTGCCCGATGACGTTTGTGTTCGTATTGTCCTGTGTGCCGCGGCGTGGGCCGGGGGCGTCTTTCTCGCCGAGAGCAGCGGACACGGCTTTGGAGCGGACCCAGCGGTTGCGGTACCAGAGGGCCTTGCCTTGCTTCAGGCGCACGCCATGAATCATGCCGTCGCCGCTGAACCAGTGATAGGTGGCCGGGTTGGGCGGGCTGACGGGGTTTGGCCCGATACGCAGGTAGCGCCCGTCGAGCGTAGCAGGGATTTCACCGGTGACCTTCAGGCCTTCCAGTGTCAATTCGTCGTGCAATGGCGCGTGGATGCCTGTGAGAAAGGTGTTCTCTTTATGCCCGAAGCGGGGGCGCGTCCGGTTGAACGCGACAATCTTCATGATGCCCTGGGTAACACTGTTGCGAATGGCGGTTTCGACGGGACTGGCCATGGGAAAACTCCGGGGTTGAAACTCGGGACAATAATGTTTACAGCACTAACATGAACGCGAATGATAACACTGTCAACATAAGTTCGCCCAAGGGCGGATACCATCATGGCGACCTGCGCGTTGCCCTGATCACAACCGGCCTGAAAAAGCTCGAGGAAGGTAGCGCGGAATCGCTGAGCCTGCGCGAGATCGCCCGTGAAATCGGGGTCAGCGCCACAGCGATCTACCGGCATTTCCCGGACAAGGATTCCCTGCTGTCCGCGCTCGCATCCGAAGGCATGGCCCAGTTGGCACGAGAGCAGAAGGCCGCCGGCAAGGCGGGCGGCAAGGAAGGGTTTGCCGAGATGGGGCGAGCCTATGTACGCTTCGCGATGAACAATCCGGCCCTGTTCCGTCTGGTCTTTTCCTCATTGCCCGCTGCGGCGGATCCGAACTGCGCGAATCCGGAAGACTCGCCCGGCTGGCTGCTGCGCCAGTCGATCACGGAACTGGCCGGCCCCAAGGCCAGCGATGCACAGCGCAAGGCAGGCGTGCTGCGCGCCTGGGCGCTGGTGCATGGCCTGGCCATGCTGATCCTCAGCGGCCAGATCGCGCCCAAGGATATCGACCAATTGATCAACGAGGTTGTCAGCGTCGACAGCCTCAAACTGGGATAGGCGGCGCGCCCGCCTGTCCCAACGTTACCGCTTGTCCCCGCACCGGGGGCTTCTAGTTAGTTAGCAACGCTTATTGTCCTGTGAGGAAATTCCATGGCCCTGCCACCCGTTCTGCAAAACCTGCGCGTCCCGGTCATCGGTTCGCCCCTGTTTATCATCTCGAACCCGGATCTCGTGATCGCCCAGTGCAAGGCCGGTGTGGTCGGCAGCTTCCCGGCGCTGAACGCACGTCCCGGCCCGGTGCTGGACGAATGGCTCGACAAGATCACGACCGAACTGGCCGAGTGGGACGAGAAGAACCCTGATCGCAAGTCCGCGCCCTATGCCGTCAACCAGATCGTCCACAAGACGAACAACCGGCTGGAACATGATGTCGAGGCCTGCGTGCGCTGGAAGGTGCCGGTGGTGATTACCTCGCTCGGCGCGCGGCAGGACGTGAACGATGCGATCCATTCCTATGGCGGCGTCGTGCTGCACGACATCATCAATGTCGTCTTCGCGCACAAGGCGCTGGAGAAGGGCGCCGATGGCCTGATCGCGGTCTGTACCGGCGCCGGCGGCCATGCAGGCACGCTGTCGCCTTTCGCCTTGATCCAGGAAATCCGTCAGTTCTTTGACGGACCGCTGGCCCTGTCCGGCTCGATTGCGACCGGTAATGCCGTTGCCGCTGCGCAGGCCATGGGCGCCGATCTCGGCTATATCGGGTCCGCGTTCATCTCGTGCCATGAAGCCAATGCAGTCGAAGGCTACAAGGACATGATCGTCGACTCCAAGGCAGGCGACATCGTCTATTCCAACCTGTTCACCGGCGTGCACGGCAATTACCTGGCGCCATCGATCGCCAAGGCGGGCATGGATGTGAACAATTTGCCGGAATCCGATCCGTCCGCCATGAATTTCGGTTCGGGCGGCAATCAGGAAGCCAAGGCGTGGAAGGACATCTGGGGCTGCGGCCAGGGCATCGGCGCGATCCAGACCCGCATGTCGACGGCTGATTATGTCGACCAGCTGGAGCGCGAATATAATGGCGCGCGCGATGCGCTGGCCAAGCGGCAGGCTTATGCCGCTCCCAAAGCCACTGTTACCGCCGGATAGGCCAACGCCTTTCCCGCAATTTCTCAGCCCGCCTGCCGCGTTCCATGCGCAGGCGGGCTGAACTTTTCCGACCGGGGTGTCGCCGGGCGCATAATGGCGCCCATGCTGATCGCCCATTTCCCCGACTTTGACCTGGCTGGCTGGTGCTGGCCGCATTTCAGCCCGCGCGAACTCGCCTGCCGGTGTGGCGGGCATTTCTGCGCAGGCGAGTATTGGCACGATGAGGATTTCCTTGACGCGCTCGAGGCCCTGCGCGCGGCGATGGGCCGGCCCCTGATCGTGAATTCCGGGCATCGCTGCGGTCAATGGAATGTATCGGTCGGCGGCGCGCCACACTCCATGCACCGGACGATTGCCGTTGATCTCGCATTGGCGGGACATGACCGGTTTGCGCTGCTGGCGGCGGCTGAACGGCTCGGCTTTACCGGCATCGGATTCGCCCGGACCTTCATCCATCTCGACCGTCGCGCGGCGCCTGCGCGCTGGTATTACAAACGGAGTGCAGCCTCATGGCAGACATAGCAGGACTGGCCGCGAGCGCGGCAGGGGGCGGGATATTCGGCCTGATCGGATCGGTGATCGGCCGGGCAGCCGGTCTCGTGGAGCGCCGGCAGGAACAGGTGCAGGAACGGGCGCGCTGGGCGCATGAGAGCCGCCTGATGGACCTGCAGATGCAGGCGAAGCGTCAGGCCAGCGAGGACGAATTGCGTCTCGCGGATGTGGCTGGCGGCTGGCAGGGGCTCAACGCGTCGCTCGCCGCGGAGGCGTCGATAGACGAGAGCTATCGATGGGTCAGTGCCGTTCGCGGCCTGACACGGCCATGCCTGACGGTCCTGCTATGGGTCATCACGGGGCTGGTCTTTCTGGGCAGTGGCACTGCGGCACGGGGCGAGATCGTCGAGACGGCGACCTTTGCGGCGACGGCGGCCACGCTCTGGTGGTTCGGTGACCGGGGACCGAGACGCGATCCACGTTGATCCTTTCCAGCGGCGTGTTACCTTTGCATGGGCAGAAGGAGACAGATGATGCCGCAGCGGGAAATGGTGGACCTGGGATCAGCTGGTGCGAGAGTTACCGCCAAAGCAGTACGTACCGGGATCATTACAGCGCAGGATGCCTGCGAAGCGGCCATTGCGCGGATCGAACATTTTGACGGGCCCGTGAATGCCGTCGTGGTGCGCGACTTCGATCGCGCGCTGGCCGCAGCGAGGCATATCGACAAGACGCGCCAGCCCGATGACCCCCGCCCGTTGTTGGGCGTGCCGATGACGGTGAAGGAATCGAACGATGTCGCCGGCCTGCCGACGACGTGGGGAATGGCCGCGTTCAAGGACCTTCCGGTTGACGAAGATGCCGTGGTCGTGCAGCGTCTGAAGGCCGCCGGCGCGGTAATACTCGGCAAGACGAATGCGCCCGTTGCACTCGCAGACTGGCAGACGGAAAACCCCGTCTATGGGCGCACGCTCAATCCCTATGATCCGGAGCGGTCGCCGGGCGGGTCATCCGGCGGCGCTGCCGTGGCGCTGGCGACCGGCATGGTGCCGCTGGAGGTCGGATCCGACATTGGCGGGTCGATCCGGATTCCTTCGCACATGTGCGGCGTGTTTGGCCACAAGCCGACCTATGGAATCGTGCCGACGAAAGGGCATGGGTTTCCGGGTACGGATGGGATTGACGTGCCGCTGGCCGTTGTCGGCCCGATGGCGCGCAATGCGGGCGACCTCGGCGCCGCAATGGACGTGATTGCCGGACCGGTCTCTGGGACCGGGTTCAAGCTGGGCCTGCCACCTGCGCGGCACCATGCGCTGGCGGATTTCCGTGTGCTCGTGATGGACAGCCTGCCCGGTGTCGGCGCCGATTCAGATACGCGGGATGCCGTGTCGAATCTGGCAGACGCCCTCTCGGAATCCGGTGCCACCGTGTCCGATGATACGGGTGTGCTGCCGCGCCTCGACCTGATGCACACAACCTATGTGCAGATGTTGAATACCGTAATCACGCGCGGCACGCCCGACGCGCGGCCGATTGATGCGCATGCCTGGATGGAATTGCTCGACGAACAGATGCGCGTCACCCGTGCCTGGCGGACCGTTTTCGACGATTTCGACCTGGTTATTGCACCCGTATTCAGCACGCCAGCCTTCCCGTACCAGAGCGATCCGAACTGGGGCAACCGGACGCTCATGATTGACGGCCAGCCGCAACCCTATGGCGCGCAGCTTGCCTGGGCGGGCTTGGCCACATTCCCCGGCCTGCCGGCGACAAGTGTGCCGGTTGCGAAGAACGCGACAGGCCTGCCGATTGGCCTGCAGGTGATCGGGGCGCCCTATGGCGACCGGACCACGCTCGCCTTTGCGGAGCTGATGGAGACAGCGGGCCTGACTGTGTAGGCAGGGCATGATTGCGCGGCCCGGCGGGCTGGGCCAAGATCACCCTTTTGCGGGAGATGAGTGGCATGGCCAAGCCGGACAAGCTGTTGGTGATCGACGAGGGGACGACGTCCACGCGGGCCATCGTGTTCGACCGGGTTTTTGCGCAGGTTTCGCTCGCACAGCAGGACGTGTCTCTGGCCTATCCCGAAGACGGATGGGTGCAGCAGGACGGCGAGGAAATCTGGGAGCGCACGCTGGCAGTCTGCCGTGAAGCTGTGGAAGCGGCTGGCGGCGTGAGCGAGATTGCCGCCATTGGCATTACCAACCAGCGCGAAACGACTCTCGTTTGGGACCGGGCAACCGGCCAGCCCATCGCGCCCGCCATCGTGTGGCAGGACAGGCGCACGGCGCGCGTGTGCGAAAAACTGAAAGCGGACGGCCATGAACCAGCCGTCCAGAAGGAAACAGGCCTCCTGCTCGACCCGTATTTCTCGGGCACGAAAATCGGCTGGATTCTCGATTCGGTGGACGGCGCGCGGGCGCGGGCCGAGGCGGGTGAACTTGCTTTCGGCACGGTCGAGAGTTTCCTGATCTGGAAGCTGACGGGCGGACGCGTGCACGCGACGGATGTGACAAATGCCTCGCGCACGCTGCTCTATCGCCTCGGCCTTGGGAAAGACGGCGGCTGGAGCGATGCGATGACCGCGCTGTTCAATGTGCCTGCCAGCCTGTTGCCCGAGGTCAAGCCGAACGCGGCGGACTTTGGCATGAGTGACGCAAGCCTGCTCGGGGCGGCGCTGCCGATCCTGTCGGCGGCGGGCGACCAGCAGTCGGCCCTGGTGGGGCAGGGCTGCCTTGCGCCCGGCATGGCGAAGATCACCTATGGGACAGGAGCCTTCCTTGTGGCGAATACAGGCGCTGAGCGGCCCGACTCGCAGAACCGCCTGCTCGGCACGGTGGGTTATGAATTGCCCGGCGGCGGCGCGATGGCGCTGGAAGGATCGATCTTCAATGCGGGAACGGTGGTGAAATGGCTGCGCGACGATCTCGGCATCGTGGCCTCGGCGGAGGATACCGAAAGCATCGCGTCGGGACTCAAGGGCAATGGCGGCGTCTATATCGTGCCGGCCTTTACCGGGCTGGGCGCGCCGCACTGGAACGCCGATGCGCGCGGCACGATCAGCGGCATCACGCGGGCGACGACAGCAGCGCATCTCGTGCGGGCCGGATTGGAGTCAGCTGCCTATCAGACGTGGGACCTGCTGGACGCCTTCGCAGCCGACGGCGCGGAAATCCGCGAATTGCGCGTCGATGGCGGCATGGTCGCGAATGACTGGCTGATGCAGTTCCTGGCCGATATATGCGATCGGCCCGTATTGCGGCCCGATTATCGCGAGATGACGGCGCTTGGCGCGGCCGCGCTGGCGGCGATGCAGCTTGGCTGGCTGGACGCGAAGGAATGGACCGAGCGCCAGGTGCAGGGCGTGCGCTTCACGCCCAGGATGGCGGCCAAGGAGCGCGCTGCCCTGCTCAAGGGCTGGCAGGACGCGATGCGCAGGACGCTGGCCTGAGCCGGTCGCTCAGGCGTATCCCAGCAAGGCGCGAAGGCCCGGCAAGGCATATTCGACCAGCTTCTTCTGAATGTCCGGCAACTCTTCCGGCAGGCGAGAATCATCGACCTGGAGATTGTCACGGGCCGTGCCGCTCTGGGCCTTGTCGCTTCCGATGATGACGCGCGCGCGCCAGTCGTCCGGCACCGCAATACCGCAATCGGTCAGGAGTTGGCCGAAATACGCCTCGGCACGCTGGGAGCCGAGGTCCTTGAGATGGCTGACAAGGTCCTCGTAGCGGTAGAGCTTGACGCCCGTGCCCAGCCATGCGGCGGCATTGTGCGTGTAAATATCGTACATGGTGGGGGCTTTGCCATGAATGCCGAAGATCATCATGTTCATCAGCTCGCCGGCGCTGTACTGACGTGTCCGCAGGTGGGCGAGGTTCCCATCAAAGTTTTCTGACAGGAAGAATCGGGCCCGCGCCAATACCCAGGTGTGGGGGTCGCGAACGAGCAGGATCTGATGCGACAGGCTGGTCGCGAGTGCTGACTCGTCCGAGAAGAGAAGGTGTCCCCAGCTGAGTTTCGGATTGTCGGGATGCAGCGCCCTGCTGTGCTGACGCAGGTTCGGTATCTGGATGAAGTCGTCGTGGTATTGCTGCTCAACCGGTACGAACATTCGCAAGATGTTGCGCAGCAGGTGGGTGCCGCTCTTGGGCACGGAGTTCAGGAAAACAGGCTTTGTCAGCAGTGTCTGTGTGAACTCGGTATTTCGCTCGTTCAGATTGTCCTGCGTCATGGAAATTCGCGGCATTGATACTGTCTCCGTGGGCAATCCGGTAATCGTCAGAAAAGAAAAAAGCGGCTGGCAGATTGCCAGCCGCTTTTAAGTGTCAATCCAGTCAGAAGCTAGAAGCTCTTGCTGACATTCAGGAAGAAGCGACGGCCGAAGGCGTCATACTGCGAGTAGAATGCAGATGTACCCACAGTGTCATATTCGCTTCCGACCGTTGAAACGGCTGGCGGATGCTCGTCGAAGACGTTCCGGACGCCGAGGCGAACTTCGAAGCCGTTCGGCATTTCACGTCCGACCGACAAGCTGTGATACGTGATTTGCTCCGTATTCAGCTTCAGTCCGACCGGTTGGCCGAGATAGTTCGGCCAAACGTCGCCGTTGGCGATAACGTAGCTGTCGACGTTCGACGTCTTGCCGATGAAGTCCATGCCCCAGAAGAAGGACCATGGGCCGCGATCCAGCGTGGCGTTGAAATTGCCGACCCATTCCGGGTCGCCCGCTTCGCCGGTCGTGTCGAGCGGCTCGCTATTGGCGAACAGGACGATCTCGTCTTCCTGCTGGTAGGTGTGCTGCGTGTTGAGCGTCAGCGAACCGAACGAGAAGTCCCGCGAATATTCAGCCGAGAAATCGATACCCTTGTTCGTCTGTGTTGCGACGTTGATAAAGTCGTTTGTGACCGTATCGATCAGGTAGTTGTTCGGGTCGCGTGTGAACTGGTTACACAGCGGCTCGGTCGCGAAACTGTCCGACTCGTAGCAACCAAGCAGAATATTGGCTGCGCCGAGGCGGGTGATTTCGTCCGTGATCTCGATTTCGAAGTAATCGATCGAAGCCCGGAAATCGATCCATGTCGGTGCCCAGATCAGACCGACATTCAATGCTTCGGACGTTTCAGGCTCCAGGAACGGATTACCAGTGGACGAGACAGTCGCACTGCCGCCGCCGCCGGTTGGCACGACGCCGACCGGCAGGTCAGCCGAGCAATTGTCGAAGCGGCGTTGGGAAATATCGCCGTTCGTAAACGCGTTCTGGTAGTTCACGCAGGGATCGATTGCGCGCTGGCCAGCAAAGGCAGTCTGGCCGGCAAGTGCCGCCTCGAACAATTCTGCACCGCGGAAAGACGTGCCGAACGTGGCGCGCGCTTTCACGGATGGCGTAACCTGCCAGCCCAAGCCGACCTTGTAGGTCGTGTTGTCCTGACCGGCCGTCACACCGCGTACGGTGGTTTCCTCATTGGTCCAGCGTGCCGACAAGGACAGATCAAGCGCTTCCATGAGCGGCGCATCCTTGACCAGCGGAATGGCGAGTTCACCGAAGATCGCAGACGTGTCTTTCGCACCTTTGGTGATGCCGGCGCTCGACGAGCCCCAGGCATTGCCGTCTTGCGTGACTTCGCCCGGAACATCGTTGATGCGCTCGCGCAGTCGGTTGGCGCCGAAGCCCGCACCAACTGTGCCAGCCGGCAGTTCGAAGAGCGGTCCATTGAAGAACATCTCAAACTGGGTTTGCTCGTAGACCGTGTTGCCGATTTCGTTGCCGAACAGGAAGGCCCGGTCAACGTCGGACAGGTCGCCGGCAAGCGTACCGGGGTTGTACCAGTCGACATCGACACAGTCGACGCCGCGAACATTGGTTGTCGAACCCGCACACGTGTTGAAATTGTACCATTCGTACGGCGTGATTGCGTCGTCGAAGATCAGGTCTTGCTGATAGTCACCATCTGAACGGGAGAACTGGAGATACGTATCGTAGTTCCAGTCTGACAGGGCGGCGTCAAAGCTGCCGCGCATGCCGCCAACAAGGTTCAGGTAGTCAACCGTGATCTTGGTGTCGTTATGATCCGTGATCGCCGTTGGGCTGAGACCGACAAAGGCGCCGGATCCGGCCACACCGCCCCAGCCGTTCGCGAGTGCGCTCGGGCTGTTGCTGTATGTCGTGCCGCCATATTCGTAGACATAGTCATAGGTCCAGAACTGGCGATAACCGTTCACGTAGGTTTCGCGGCGGTTGAGCAAAAACTCGCCATAGAGGTCCATGTGCGGATTGACTTCGAATTCGCCATTCCCGTACAGCGTGAAGCGCTCAACTTCGGGGCTCAGCGATTCTTCGTCCTGGAACACGCTGTCAGCGTTCAAGAGACCGAGCGAGTCGCGTGCTGACGGTGCAAATACCGGATCAGGCGTCGCGCCCGGAAGCAGCAATTCGTCATAGCCGACGGCATAGAAACCGCCCGGGACGACAAGCCCAGCCGTGTTATTCGTCGGGAAGCCGGGCAGGTAATTGCCCAGGTCGCCGTCATAATCATACTGGATCAGCTGGGGGCGACCCTGCCACGGCGTCGTAACGAAACCGGGAGCGTTGTAGTCGTAAACCCAGACATGGCCCCAGGCCAGGTCGTTACAGCGCGGATTGCCTGTGCGGGGGTCGAGCACGTCGGCGCGCGAACCATCAGCGTTGAAGACGTAGTCCTCGCCGCACTTGAAATAGTCACGATCACCGCGAGCGAGTTCTTCCTGCTTGTAATAGTCGAAGGACACCATGGCGCGGCCACGCTCGAACGTCTTGCCCCAGGTCGCGCTGCCGCGGATCAACTCACCGCCGGAGTTTTCCGGGATCGACGTGAAGAGATCGAAATCCAGGCCATCGTCCTGTTTGGTGATGATGTTCACAACACCGGCAACAGCGTCCGAGCCGTAAATCGACGAGGCGCCATCTTTCAGGATCTCGACGCTTTCAACAGCGGAAAGCGGGATGGCGTTGAGGTCAAATGCCGAAACGGCACCGCGCGTACCCGCTGGGCCGGCGCGGCGGCCGTTGATCAGGGTCAGCGTGCGGTTGGCACCGAGGCCACGCAGCGAGACGGTTTCCGTGCCGACGCCGCCATTCTGGACGAATGCGGAGGACGACGCAGCCGTCACCTGAGGCGAACCGGCGGCGACGGTTGCGGTCTGCAGCAGCGCGCCAACATCAGCGATGCCTTCGAGCAGCGCTTCGTCGGTGCTCAGGATCTGGATCGGTGCGACAGCCGTATACTCCGACGACAGACGCGAGCCAGTCACGCGGACGACATCAAGCTTCTTCTCGTCGCCTTCGACGTCTTCCGCCACGGGCGCGACGACAATGACGGAATCATCGGCTGCTGCCTCGGATTCCTGGGCGAGCGCATGCGTGCCCAATCCGGCGCACAGCGCAGAAAAGGCAACTGTGCGCAAAAGCACATTGCTAAAATTGATTGGTTTCATGAGTTGGATTCTCCGTTTCCCTCAAATTCCCGAGCGACTGCCCTTTGACCTGGAAATCCCCTTCCAGAACTTGGCAACCACCCCCTGCCGAAATTGTTGCGGGTTTGTAATCTCCAAATCAACCACGCAGTTCAAACTTTCCACATCTATGTGTGGATTGTGACAAATTTGCCATCTTTTGTGCGCCAGCCCGGCTTGAATGCGCATGGATTGGTCAGAACGTGACACGGGAGCGCAAGGTTTTCCCGTCTTGGCTCTGTAAACAGAACAGTCTTTCCAGCGGCCTTCGAGTGTTGACAGGCCGACGCCCTGTGGGTGACATCGGTCAACAGGGAGATATTTCCGATCATGTTCAAGCCTAAATTCATCTCGTTTCTTGTCGGGTGCAGCGCCGCTGTTTTCTCGGCTGGCTCAGTCGCCGCCGAGCCGATTGCCGTTGAAGACCTGGCCCGGCTTCCAGCCATTACAAACGTCACTGTGACCACCGACGGGAACACGATGTTTGCGCTTGTCGGCCCCAGTGCGGGTGACGACAAGGACCGCGCCGTCATCGCGACATGGGATCTCAACGATCTGTCGAAAGCGCCCGTTATGGCTGCGCCGGATGGTGATGACAGCGAGTTCATTTTCATTCAGGCATTGAAAAACGGTTATGTCCTGACCGCCATCCGCAAGCCCTATACGGGTTCGCTCCGGGGCTGCAGTGAAGGCAAGACCACCGGATCGACGCGCACATGGGTGGTCAAGACCCTGATCACCGACACGAGTTTCGAGAAATTCGAAGAGCCCTTCATCGAGTTGGGCAGCATGCGCGGTCGCAGCAAGAACACTGAAATATGCCTGCGCATGGAAGCGCGTGGATCGGTCGCGTCGCGCATGGCCGGCGATCCGGACCATGTCCTCATCTCAAGGTTGAATGCCCGTTCGTTCGAGTCCGAGCTTGGTTTGCTTGATCTGGAGACCAACGAGGTCGAGGTCGTGTACCAGAGCACGACCGACCGTTCAGCGGCCTTTGCCGATCCCTGGGACGGCGAAGTCATGGCGGAATCGGAATTCGACGAAAAGGATGGCACATTCGTCCAGGAAATCAGCCTCAAGTCCGAAAAAGGCGGCAGCTTCGAAAAGCAGGACGCTCTCAGGATAGACCTTGTCGAGCGCCGCGAGCTCTCCGTGATCCACTGGGACGACAAGGCGGGCCTGTACTACATCAACACCAACAAGTTTTCGGACAAGAAGCAGATTTACACATACGATCCAAAGACACGGATACTCAGCGAAGAGCCTGTTTTTGCCAATCCCGATTTCGATGCAACCGGCGTCATCACGTCGACCGTGCCGTCCGAATTCGGCAAGGTGCTCGGCTTCAACTATGGTGCCGACACAACCCGCACGGTCTGGGTGGATCCCGAACTCGGCGGCATCGTGCTCGGACTGGAGCAGGCCTTTCCGGACCAGGAGATCGACGTCATCTATGCGTCTGATGACCGCAACCGGATCGTCTTCAGCGCGTCATCCGTGCAGCATCCGGCCCGCTATTTCGTGTTTGACGACAAGGCGAAGCTGCAGGCTATCGGCGCCGAACGGCCCTGGATCGATCCCGCCGACATCGGCACCATGGATCTCGTCTACTACACGGCGCGCGACGGTCGCCGGACCCCGGCCCTGCTGACCCACGCGGCAGGCTGGAAGGAAGGCGACCCCGCCGGCAAGGCGATTGTCCTTCCGCATGGCGGTCCCTGGTCGCGTGATTATGCCGGCTGGGACGCCAGCGGCTGGATTCCGTTCCTGTCCTCGCGCGGATTTGCCGTCCTGCAGCCGCAATACCGGGGCAGCACCGACTGGGGGCTCGACCAGTGGCGCGCCGGAGACGGTCAGTTCGGCTACAAGGCCCAGGACGATCTTGAAGACAGCGCGGCGTGGCTGGTGTCATCCGGCATCGCAGAATCGGACAAGATCGCAATCTTCGGCTATTCCTATGGCGGATATGCAGCCATGGCGGCCACTGTCCGCCCCAACAGTCCGTTCCAGTGTGCCATCGCAGGTGCAGGATATGCCGAATCGGCCAAGATCCTGGTCGGCGTTGATCGCAGCCGGTTCGGTCGCGCGGCCTATGCCTCGGCGCTGTCGGGACGGGATGTCATCAAGGATGTCTCCCAGGCCAGCATTCCGGTTCTGGTCTTCCATGGCGATCGTGATGTCAGGGTGCCGATCACGTTTGGTCAGTCATTCTACAACGCCGTCAAGAAGCACACGAAGGCAAAGTTCCTGACCATTCCCGACCAGCCTCACAGCTTGCCGTGGACACCTGACCAGCAACGCATGTCATTGGACGCGATCGAGTCCTATTTGTACGAAGATTGCGGCCTGCGCTGATTTCAGCGACCCGACACAAGCGTGTTGCGCCCGGCCATCGATGGCTGGGCGCACGGCAACCTCTTTTGAAAAAGATGGAGCGTTGAGCGCCCGACGGCGTCATGCCTCTGACGCAGAAGCCGATTTCTTGTCGAGATAGGCTTGATAGGCCCGTTTCCACAGGTCGCTTTCGACAAAGGCCGGCCGGCAATGCCCGATCTGATCGAGCGCGTGCTGTTGCTGGACTTCCATGGGGCGGTTGAGGGCTTTGCGAATTTCCAGCTCAGTCCAATCGAAATCATAGTCCACGACGGGCGCGTATCCGACCCCGGATATGTCGCGCTTCGTCGCCAGCATGTCGGCCACCGCGACGCCCTGAGGCTGCGAACTGGAATACCGCATCAGGTCGCCCTGCGGGCGGAAGCAATAAAGCGTATAGCCGAGTTCCTCGAACCGGCGCGCCAGGTCCTGGCGCGTATGGCCATAAAAGTTGCAGGCCTCGAAATTGCTCTCATAGACAAATTCGACATCCGGATTGTTCGCGATGAAAGGCTCCATGCCCGTCAGGGCGGCAAGTTCGGACCCCTCAATGTCCATCTTGATCAGGTCGGCATCGGCAAATCCGAAAGTCTCGATGATATCGACGAGGGGCATGCCCAGGGCCGACCGGCCCGAAGCCGGTGACTCCGTGACTTGCGTCCAGGCGCTGTCACTTTCGAGGAACACCATCCGAAAGCGGTCCGTGGCAGCCAGGTTGACGGGGAGAAAATCGGTGCCCGGATTGGCCTTCTTGGCGGCCAGCAGGCAGGCAAAATTATTCGGGTCCGCTTCGATACCCATAACCCGGTGACCGGCGACCGCGAGCGGGAGTGAGAGCGCGCCGATATTGGCGCCGACATCGACGATGGTCATGCGGCGGCCAAGTTCGTCGGCGCGAAAGTTGAAGTATGACAATGTATCAACCTGGAGCTTGCCGGACCGGATCCCGTCCAGGTAGCGGTCGCTAATTCCCCGGCGCAGGGCGAACGTCACGTCCCGGCCGTGAACGCAATGAGTCACGTACTCAATATCGAAATCCATGAATGACTCTCATGTCCCTTATTGCGAGGCTGGGAACGTTGTTGCATGTCCGTTCGAACGGCGACCCAATCGTCATGGCGGGCCGAGGAACGATCGGCGAGTTGTCAGGCGGACACTAATCGGTCTTGCGCCGGAATGGCAACTCATTCCCTCTGAGCGAAATCGCGCGGGAATATGTGATCGTCCCTGCGTTGAGCGCAGAGGCGCGGATAGTCAACCCACACATTGTTCGGAATAGATCGAGGCGGAAAAAAAGCAGGCAATGCCTTGAAAACCAGAGAGAAAACTGGTGCCGCGAGGGAGAATTGAACTCCCGACCTCGTCATTACCAATGACGCGCTCTACCACTGAGCTACCGCGGCGTTGCCGTTTGCAAGTCGCGGCTTTAGCTTATGCCTTCCCAGATGAAAAGACCGTTTAACCGCGAAAAGCTGCAGGATATGTCCCACACGCCGAAAGACCCCGAAAAAGTTGCCCGCCGCGCCGAGGCCCTGCGGGCAAACCTGAAGCGTCGCAAGGTCGGCAGGCGCAAGCCGAAAGACGACAGGCCCCCCGCGACTGAAGGCAAGCCGGATTGACCCGGTCGGATTCGCGCGTCGGCGCGGGTTGCAGGCGTTGCCGAACACCCTGTCTTGGCGCCACGAGACCCCATCCTGCCTGCTTTTGCGCCACAAGGTTCCACATTCCCGCCTTTCCCGCGCCGTGAACCGCTCTATAAGTGCGCGCCATGGACAGATTGAACATCATTGGCGGCACTCAGCTGAATGGCCGCATTCGCGTTTCCGGTGCCAAGAACTCGGCCCTGAAGCTCATGGTTGCGTGCCTGCTCACCGACGAGCCGATCACGCTCACCAACATGCCGAGCCTGGCCGACACGCGTTTCCTGGCGCAACTGCTGGAAACACTGGGAGTCGAAGTCTACTGGCCGAAGGGCGAGTCGACCTGCCACCTCAATGCAGCCGAGCTGAAAAGCACGATCGCGCCCTATGAGCAGGTGCGGAAGATGCGCGCCAGTTTCAACGTGCTGGGCCCCTTGATTGCCCGCTCCGGCCACGCGACCGTGTCGCTGCCCGGCGGCTGTGCCATCGGTGCCCGCCCGGTCGACCTCCATCTGCAAGCGCTCGAAGCCATGGGCGCCGACCTCAAGGTCGAGAGCGGCTATGTGAAGGCCGCGGCGATCCAGGGTCTCAAGGGCGCGCACATCGTGTTTGCCATGCCCAGTGTCGGCGCCACCGAACACGCCATGCTGACGGCGACCCTGGCCAAGGGTGAGACGATCCTCGAGAACGCCGCGCGCGAGCCCGAAATCGAAGACCTTGCAGACTGCCTCAACAAAATGGGGGCGAAGATCACCGGCGCCGGCACGTCGACCATCCGCATCACGGGCGTCGAGAAACTGCATGGCACCACGCATGCCGTCATGCCCGACCGGATCGAGGCGGGCACCTATGCCATGGCCGCTGCGGCCGCCGGCGGCGATGTCACGCTGGACGGCGCGCCGGTCGACGCCCTCGGCGCGATGATCGCCAAGCTGCGCGAAGCCGGCGTCACGGTCGATGCCGACGAGGCAGCGTCCACCCTCCGCATTCGCCGCAATGGCACGCGCCTGAAAGCCGTCAGTGTCTCCACCCAGCCGCACCCGGGTTTCCCGACCGACCTTCAGGCCCAGTTCATGGCCCTGATGAGCCTGGCCGACGGTACCAGCATCATTCGTGAGACAATTTTCGAGAACCGCTTCATGCACGCGCCGGAATTGTCGCGCCTTGGCGCCGATATAAATGTCCGGGGGCAGGAGGCCGTGGTCAAAGGCGTGCCACAGCTGACCGGGGCGCCCGTTATGGCAACAGACTTGCGTGCGTCGGTCTCACTTGTCATTGCAGGGCTTGCCGCACAGGGTGAGACTGTGGTGAACCGTATCTATCATCTGGATCGCGGGTTTGAGCGGTTGGAAGCGAAACTGAATGCCTGCGGCGCGAATATCCAGCGCCTGTCGGGCGAGGACGAATAAGGGGCCACAATGTCCGAACCACGCGCGCTGCGTCTTCTGGCCGAAACGGCCGAGGATCTTCAAGTCATAGCAGCGGCGGTCCAGGACTCGGTCGTCAAGGCGGGCAGCCTGAAATACGAGGCGCGCAAGAACCGCTTTTCGCTGGAACTGAACCGGTTTCGCTGGGAAGCGGGCCAGCCTCGCGCCAAGGAAGGCGTCCGCGTGCGTTCGCTGCTGGCCTTTGACGGCGTCCTGGGCGCGAAAACCCGCGCGGTCACCAAGGCCGATCCGGAACTGATCCTTTCCCTGCTCTCAGTCACATTCACGCCAGCAGACGAGCCGCCTGGCGGCACCGTGACGCTGCTGTTTGCTGGCGACGGCGAAATCACGCTGGATGTCGAAGTGCTCGACGCGACCCTGCTCGACAGCGATTATGTCTGGCCGACCCGCAACCTGCCGAGTCACGAGCAGAGGCGCCGGTAACGTGTTGCGCAGGTTCAATTCCGAAACGCCGTCTTTCAAGGGCGAATTTGCCGCCTTCCTCGCCGAGGATCGCGGCACGGGGCATGATGTCGCCAGCATCGTGCGCAAGATCCTGGATGATGTCGAAGGCTATGGCGGCAAGGCCGTCGCCGATTACACCGCCAAGTATGACGAATTGCAGATCGACCCGACGACACTGGAATCCGACAATGTGAACCTGCACGCGTTGGCGACGGACTGCCCGGCAGACCTGCGCGACGCGATCGATTTCGCCCACGACCGTATCGCAGCCTATCACACCGCGCAGCGCCCGGCGGACCATGCCTTCACTGACACTGCAGGCGTCGATCTCGGCTGGCGCTGGACAGCGCTGGAAAGCGTTGGCGTCTATGTGCCCGGCGGCCGCGCCAGCTATCCCTCATCCGTGCTGATGAACACGGTTCCCGCCAAGATCGCCGGTGTCGAACGCATCGTCATGGTCGCGCCGGCACCGGGCGGCGAACTCGCCCCCGCCGTGGCCTATGCCGCGCTCAAGGCCGGTGTACATGAATACTATCCGATCGGCGGCGCGCAGGCTGTTGGTGCCCTGGCCTTCGGGGCCGGACGCCTCAAGCCCGTCGACAAGATTGTCGGTCCCGGCAACGCCTTCGTGGCAGAGGCCAAGCGCCAGGTTTTCGGCCGTGTCGGTATCGACACCATCGCCGGGCCGTCGGAAATCCTGATCATTGCCGACCACACCGCCAACCCGGACTGGGTCGCTGCCGACCTGCTGTCCCAGGCCGAGCATGACCCGTCCAGCCAGTCGATCCTGATCACTGTGGATCAGGCTGTGGGCAAAGCTGTGGAAATCTCTGTGGAAAACCAGTTGAAGGAATTGGCGACGGGCGAACGCGCCCGCGTGTCTTGGGAACGCCACGGGGCCATCATCACCGTCCCCGATCTTGAAACCGCAGCAGCGATTGCCAACCGGATCGCACCGGAACACCTCGAACTCGCCATTGCCGATCCCGACGCCCTCCTGCCGCAAATCCGCCATGCGGGCGCAGTCTTCCTCGGCCACCTGACGCCGGAGGCGCTCGGCGACTATGTCACTGGATCGAACCACGTTCTGCCGACCAGCCGCGCGGCGCGTTTCGGATCAGGCCTCGGCCTTTACGACTTCCTCAAGCGCATGAGTGTCCAGCGCGTCAGCCCCCAGGGCTTTGCTGCGCTTGCGCCGGCGGCGATGCGCCTTGCAGAAGCCGAAGGCCTGCCAGCCCATGCGCGGTCGATCTCCATCCGCACGAATCGGAGTGGGGGCGATGGGTGACAACCGTCTGATATCCGTCAGCATTGACGACGAGACCCTTGGCGCGTCGGGCCCGGACGCCGAGCATGAGCGCCGCGTCGCGATCTTCGACCTGATCGAGGAAAACAGTTTCGCCCTGATCGACCATGATCGCGGCCCCTATGCGCTCAGCCTCTCGCAGGTCGAGCGCAAGCTGGTATTCGCCGTTCGCGACGAGGCGGGCGAGGACGTCCACACATTCATCATGTCGATGGGCCCGTTCCGTGGCGTGATCCGCGACTATTTCATGATCTGCGACAGCTATTACGACGCCATCCGCAGCCAGACGCCGCACCAGATCGAGGCGATCGACATGGCCCGGCGCGGCATCCACAATGAGGGATCCGAACTCCTGGCCGAGCGGCTGGAAGGCAAGGTCAATATCGATTTCCAGACTGCCCGCCGCCTGTTCACCCTGATCTGCGCGCTCCATGCGGGGCAGACGCGCTAGGCGGGTGACCGGTCTGCGAGTCGCCGTTCAGCGACCGAACATCGCCTTCGCCTTTTCGATGTCATAGGCCTGCTCTGTCAGGTGTTCCGGATCCCATTCGCTGCGATGGATCTCGAAGAAATTCCCGCCATAGACATGGATCGCCCCGGTCAGTTTCTGGATCGGGTTCGTAACCGAGTGGATCACATCCTTGCCCAGCGGCGTGACATCGCCCGTCGACAGCGCCTTCGCGCCTGCGGCCTCGATACGGCCCTCCGTGTCGTCCTTCACACGGCGCCAGAAGATATTGTCTTCCCGGCCCCCATAGACGCCGATCACCGCCCACATTTCGTGATTGTGCGGCATCAGCGTCATGCCGGGCTTCCAGATCACGTTCAGGATCGTCAGGTCGTCAGCGACATGGAGCGGGACAATTCCCCCTGCAGTCGGCTCGCCCACGCTGGCCAATACGTCCGCCGGCTCGCTGAACGCCCGCGCCATGATGTCCTGAACGGCCTTGTGGGTCGGGTCTTCGGCCACCGCTGCGCGGCAATCTTCGATGAAGCGATCAAGATCAAGCATGGTATCCTCCAGCGCTTCCAGTAGTAAGGCAGCGGCACCTGACCGACAAGCGCGGGGCCCTCTGACCTTCCAAGCTTGCCGGAATCTGTGCAAAGGGCTATGGCGCGCCCTACATATGTTTCGGCGGCGCAACGGACCGCTCTGAATTTGGAGACTTCATGTCGAAAGAAGAACTGATTGAATTTGAAGGTACGGTCGTCGAATTGCTGCCGAATGCGACCTTCCGCGTCAAACTCGAGAACGAGCACGAAATCATCGCCCACACGGCTGGCAAGATGCGCAAGAATCGTATCCGCGTGCTGACCGGCGACAAGGTCATGGTTGAAATGACCCCCTACGACCTGACCAAGGGTCGCATCACCTACCGCTTCAAGTAAGACGCATGGCGAGCTTCGGACACGCGCCGCTCATCCTTGCGAGCGCAAGTCCGCGCCGGCGGGAGCTGCTTGCCCAGATCGGCATCGTCCCGGCCCGCATCGCCCCCACCGACATTGACGAAACGCGCCGCAAGGACGAGTCCCCGCGCGCTCTGGCCGAACGCCTCGCTCGCGAAAAGGCGGCGGCGTGCGGTGCCGACGGCTTTGTCCTGGCCGCCGACACGGTCGTTGCGCTGGGCACGCGAAACCTGGAAAAGGCAGAAGACGCGGCTGAAGCCGAAGCCTTCCTGCGCCTGCTGTCGGGCCGCTCGCACCAGTGCATTACCGGAATTGCCGTGAAAGCGCCCGACGGCCGCCTTCAGTCGCGCACGGTCCTGGCCCGGGTCCGGATGAAGCGCCTCACCGATCAGGAGATCGCCGCCTATGTCGCCAGCGGCGAATGGCAGGGCAAGGCAGGCGGCTATGGCATCCAGGGCATGGCCGGCGCCTTCATCACCCATATCAATGGCAGCTACACGGCTATTGTCGGCCTGCCGCTCTATGAAACCAAATCCCTGCTCGAAGGCATGGGCTGGCACGGTTGAAGCAGTTCATCCGCCGAAGGATTTTCTCATATTGATGCCCGTCGTGCGATAGCCTGCCGCCAGGTACAGGCGCTGCGCCTTTTCATTGTCTGCGGCCACGCGCAACCGGGCTTCGCGATGACCGGTCCTGGCGAACATGTCTTCCAGGGCGATCAAGGCGGATTTGGCATACCCTTTCCCCCTGTGACCGGGCAGGACGTAAAACTCGCTGATGAAAACAGTCTTGCCAGTCTCTTCGGGCTTGCACCAAAGATAGCCGACAGGTGAGTCAGTTTCGTCGCCATCTCTTACGATGCAAAGCAGGGCCTGACCCGGCGTATCGACGCCCAAAGGCAAATCGGCTTTCACTTCGCGCTCCGCTCGCGCGCGAGCGGCCCCGATGTCTTCATCATAATTGGCAGAAATCTCTTCCGCGTAGTCAGGGATGAAGTAGGCGATGAAATCGGGAAATTCGCCAATTTGCATGTCGCGGAGATGTATCATGTGATCCTATGTCCCTGAACGCGCCACCCATGACGACTGGTTTGGACTGTCGGGCAGTCTAGGCCAAGCGAAAGCAGGCACAAGGCATCGGCACGTCGACAAGAGCCTGGCTGCGATGTCGCGTCAGGCTCAACTCAGGGAACGGATATACATGACGAAAACCACCATCATCACCGGCGGCACCAAGGGTATCGGACTGGCGATTGCAAGGCGTCTCGCCGCAAAAGATACCCATCTCATTCTGGGCTATTTGAGCGATGAGCGCGCCGCGACAGACGCGAAAGAAAGCCTCGAACTGCTTGGCGCGAAGATCACGACGGTTCGCAGCGATCTCGGTGAGCCGGGCGGCGTTGATCGGCTGGTTCAAAGTGTCAGTGATGATGGCCCGGTTCACATCGTCCACAATGCGGCAATGATATATGCCACCAACCTGTTGTCGGCCGACATGACAATCCTTTCCAAGGCGCTCGACGTCAACGGCATGTCCTTGCTGCGCCTCGTTAGGGCCGCGATGCCCGTGCTCAAATCCGGCAGCTCAATCGTGTTTGTCACCAGTGCGGGCGCCAAGGTGGCGCGGCCCGGCTATGCCGCGCTGGGCGTTGGCAAAACGCTTGCCGAGGGGCTGATCCGCTACCTGGTGCTTGAACTGGCGCCGCTTGGCATCACGATCAATTCCGTTGCGCCCGGCATCGTTGCGACAAGTTCAGTGGCAACCATGGTCGGCGGCGAAGAGGCGGCCAGCAAAGTCCTTGCGAATGCAGCTCGCATGACACCGCAGGGCCGGATTGCGCAAGACGATGAATTCACCGGCGTTGTCGAATTCCTGCTCAGCCCCGCCGCGAAATTTGTTCAGGGTCAGACCATTCATGCCAATGGCGGAGTCTTCGTGCCCTAAGCCCGCTCCATCGCGGCCACGGCCATCAGGCTGAGCATCACGACGGCGCCGATGCCCAGCCACAGCGGGTTGGCGCTGGCCAGCGCACTCACGTCATTCTGGGCCTGAATGATCGAGGTTGTCAGCGACGCATCGAGGCCGACCGAATCGGCCAGCAGTTTCGGCAATTGCGACGCGGCCAGAAGCGCGCCGCCGAGACCCGTCACGGCCAGCAACAGCTTGCGCATGCGGGCCTGCGCCTGGATCCGGCCCATCACCTGGTCCACGAAGGGCTTGCCGTCGACCGCGCGGTCTTCGGCGGCGAACAGGGCTGTCAGGTCGGCATAAGTGTCTTCGTTTTGCATGGTCTCTACTCCATCACGCGACTTGGTCGGCGGCAAGGTGTTTGCGAAGGGCGGCCACGCCGCGCGTCACATGGGATTTCACGGTGCCGAGCGGCCACCCGGTCGCTTCGGCAGCTTCCCTGTGGCTCAGGCTCGCTGCGACACACAGGGTGACGCAGATGCGCTGGGCCTCGGGCAGTTTGGCGAGGGCGCGCGACAGGTCCATCTTGTCGCCCGTGTCGGCCATTGACCGGTCGAAGGGAATGATCTCCGCCGTCTCGTCAAATTCGATCTCGGGTCTCTGGCGTCGCCGCACCTGCAGGAATTCCCGGTAGCAGATCGTGCAGATCCATGCGGCAAAACTGCCTCCGGCATAGGTGCCGATTTTTTGCCACGCCGTCAGGAAGGTGGCCTGCGCGATATCGTCTGCATCGCCGGACGAGGCAGTCAGGCGCCGCGACATGCCCCTCACCCTGGCCTGGTGACGCCGCACGAGTTCGGCGAACGCGCCGTCATTGCCGCGTGCGGCATCGGCTGCCAGGTCGGGGTCGGTACGCATGTCGGTGCCTCCCGCAGCGACGATCCAGAGATCAGGCCGATTTCTGGCCATGACCGAATGCCCAGAGACCAAGATACGCCAGTCCGAGGAAAACCGGAAACGCGGCAACGCCGAACATAGGCATGACCGCTTCGCTGTCTTCAAAACTGACCATGATTCCCAGCACCGCGAAGGCGGCGCCAAAGGCGATGAACAGCACACCGCGGCGCAGGTCTGCGCGGATCGGGTCGACCAGCAGCGACATTTTCTCGATCAGTTCCGGCGAAATGGTCTGGCCGCTGTCGATGGCATGACGCACGGTTTCGTGGGCCGTCAGGCGCTTCTTGTAGTTGAACAGGCTGACCAGCCAGATACAGACCGGCAGGACAGAAAACAGGACGATAGGGACGAGGACGTCTTCCATTGTGTTGTCTTTCTCACAGTTTCACCGGATCCTTTTGCCCGGCTTCATGGGTAGGATGCGGTCAGCCCCCCATTTGGATGCACGCGTGCTGGAAAAAACTTGCTGCCGCCTTTGCTTGCAGGCAGCGGGGCACCCCTGTAATCGCGAAGGCAGCATGGTCAAACTCACGCCCAAATCGAAAAAACGCCCGCATGTGGCGCCCGATCTCACAACGCCGACAGGCCGCAAACGGGCGCGCCGCGAGCTTGTCTGGGGCGATCACGGCTTCCTGCGGGCCGCGTTCAGCAACCTGCACGAGTTCGGCCCCGGCATGTGGCGCGCCAACCAGCCCTCGCCGAGTCAGGTCGCTGCGCATGCACGAGAGCGCGGCATCCGCACGATCCTCAACCTGCGCGGTGCCAGCACCAAGGGCTATTACCTGCTGGAAAAGGAGGCCTGCGAGGCGGCCGGCATCGAACTGGTCGATTTCCAGGTCTTTTCCCGTGACACGCCTACGAAGGAAGCCATTTTCGGCGCCCGCGACCTGTTTGCGCGAATCGAATACCCGGCCCTGATGCACTGCAAATCCGGCGCGGACAGGGCGGGCCTGATGGCCGTCCTGTACAAGTTGCTGCACGAGAAGGTGCCGTTCGCCGAGGCGCGCGAGCAGCTGTCGTTCAAGTACCTGCATATCAAGCACGGCAAGACGGGCATGCTGGACGCCTTCTTCGACACCTATGCGCGGTTCAATGAGGGCAGGGCGCCGGGCGACTGGAAGCCCTTCCTCGACTGGGTCGCGGAAGACTATGACCGGCTCGCCGTGAAGGCGGATTTCCTCGAATCCTTCGGCACGAAAGTGCAGGTCGACAAGATTCTCGGTCGGGAATAGCCGCTTCCCCTGAATTGAGATTCATGATTGGCTCGGCACCGAATATGATTACGGAGCCGCCAGAATGCGCCACCTCGCCCTCTCCCTCGCGGCCCTCGCGCTGCTCGCATCCTGCAGCGGCAACAGCGATAACAAGGCAATCGTGACGGCCTGCACGACGGGCGGCGAAAACGCCGAGACATGTGCCTGCATCGCCGACGCCATGGAGGCCAAGCTCGATCCGGACCTGTTCAAGCGAACAGCCCAGTCGATCGGGCGCGAAAGGCGCGATGTCGAAACATTCGTCACCTCGCTGAGCAATGAGGAACAGCTCCAGTTTGCCACTGTCGTGAATGACATGTTCACGTGCAAACTGGCACCGCCAAAGGCGTAAATCGTCCGCCGGGCCTGATGCATTTCCGCACCGTTCCGGCTCCGAACTTCGTTTCCTACGTGTAATCGCGTGACGGGGACCGCTATTCTGCTTAAATTCGATCCTGCAACACAAAGGGGATGCCCATGAAGTTCTTAATCATCAACAGTTTCCGCATCATGGTCTATGTGGCCTATATCGCGATCATCGTCGGCGGCATCGCACTCGGCCTCTACAACAAGGGCGAATTCAGCAATGAAATGCTGGGCCTGACGGGTGGAATCGCCCAGGTTGCGGACTTCGCGATCTTCACGGCCGGTGGCTGGATCGCCGCCAGCCTCGTGTGCGGCCTGATCGTCACGCTCATGGACATCCGCGACGACATCAACGACCGCCTGCCGGACGCGCGCCGCGACGACTGAGCGGTCATTGGTTTAGGGGAAATTATTCGATGCCGCCGGAGTTCTTCTGGCGGCATTTTTTCTGGAAGGAATGAAACATGCCACCTTTGGAAGCCGCCGCCATCTATGTCGGCATCAACATATTATTGCTGATCTACCTGTCGTCGCGTGTCGTGTTCATGCGCCGCTCGGCGCAAGTCTCGGTTGGGTATGGCGGGAATATCGAACTTGAGTTGAGAACGCGCACGCATGGCAATGCGTCCGAGTACATTCCGGCAATGCTGGTCGGTCTCGTGACGGCGGCCTTCATGGGCATCCCGGCGATCTGGATTCACGTTCTCGGCGGCGCCTTCACGGCGGGCCGCATCCTTCATGCCATCGGCCTGTCCCGCACGATCTTGCCGTTCCGCGTAACCGGCATGCTGCTCACCTGGATCGCCATGGTCCTGATCGCGGGCATGCTGATTTATCATGGGCTTGCCTGATTTGACCGGTTGCACAGCCCGGCGGGGCGGTCCATCTAGCCGGAATGGCTGAATTCAAGACTCCGCCGGCTGACTTGCTCGCCGGCCTCATCGACCAGTGCCTGAAAGCAGGCGCCGACGCAGCAGATGCCCGTATCGGCGCAGCCGAGGGCGTCAGCGTCTCCGTGCGCGACGGCAAGATGGAAAGCATCGAGCGTGAGGAGAGCACGAGCGTCGCCCTGCGCGCCTTCTTCGGCAAGCGTCAGGCGCACGTCTCCGGCTCCGATCTCTCCACCGAGGGGCTCCACGCCCTCGCCACCCGCTGCGCCGCGATGGCCCGCGCCGTGCCGGAAGACAAGTATTGCGGCCTGCCGGACGCCAGCGAACTCGCCACCGGTCCGCTCGACATGGACCTGACAGGCGAACCCGAAATTTCCGCCGAGACGCTTGAAAGCGAATCCCTCGCCGCCGAGGCCGCCGCGCTGGCTGTCAAAGGCATCAAGACGGTCGCCGGCTGCGGCGCGTCCTGGAACCGCTCCTCGCGCTGGGTTGCGGCCTCCAACGGCTTTGCGGCCTACAAGACCGGCACAAGCACCAGCCTCGGCCTTGCGTCGGTTGCCGAAAAAGATGGCGCCATGGAGCGCGACTATGAAAGCTGGTCCGTGCGCCACACCGCGGACCGCCCCAGTGCCGAAGCTATCGGTCGCACCGCCGGCGAACGTACTATTGCCCGCCTCGGCGCCCGCAAGCTCGAAACACAGAAAGCCGCCGTCCTCTATGACCGGCGCGTCTCCAGCGGCCTCCTCGGCGCGCTGATGAGCGCGATCTCCGGCCCCTCCATCGCGCGCGGGGTCAGCTTCCTGAAAGACAGCATGGATACACAGGTCTTTGCCAGGGGCGTCAACGTGATCGATGATCCGTTCCGCCACTTGGGCATGGGCTCGCGCAGCCATGATGGCGAGGGCCTGCCCGTGAAAGAGACCCACCTGATCGAGGATGGCCGCCTCACTGAATGGCTGCTCAACAGCCCCTCGGCCCGCCAGCTCGGTCTCAAGCCCAACGGCTTCTCCGCGCTCGGCTTCGGCGACCCGCCGGGCGTCACCACCTCGAACCTCTATCTTCAGGCTGGCGAGAAGACGCCTGCCGAACTGATGGCCCAGGCCGGCAAGGGCTTGCTCGTCACCGACATGTTCGGCCCGTCGATCAATCCGAACACTGGCGACTATTCCGTCGGCGTCGCCGGCTTCTGGTTCGAGAATGGCGAGATTGCCTATCCGGTGTCCGAAGTGACCATCGCGGGCGACCTGCCGGCGATCTTTGCGCGCCTGATCCCGGCCTCCGATCTTGAATTCCGTGGTACGCGCGACGCGCCCAGCATCCTCGTCGAGGACATGAGTCTTGCCGGCATCTGAACGCACGCTGATCGAAGACCTTGTGACGCTGCGCAGCCTCGCCATCGAGGCGGGTCAGCTGGCACTGTCCTATACGCTGGAAGGCCAGTCGGCGCGCGCCTGGGAGAAAACCGGCGGCAGCCCTGTCACCGAAGCCGACATGGCCGTCAACCAGCTCTGCGACCTGCGCCTCTCGGCCTCCCGGCCTGAATATGGCTGGCTGTCGGAAGAGACGCTCGACGATCCTGCCGCCCGCCAGAAAGACCGTTGCTGGGTCGTCGATCCGATCGACGGCACCCGCGCCTATATGCGCGGCGATCCGAACTGGTGTGTCGGCCTCGCCATCGTCGAGGAAGGCCGGGCCGTCGCCGGAGTCCTCTATGCGCCCGCACTCGGCCAGCTCTACGAGGCCCGCATCGGCGCTGGCGCCTACCGGAACGGCGAACTCATCCGCGTCTCCGAATGCCAGAGCGAGACCGGGTGCCGCCTGATCGCCGCCGAGGAAATGCTGAACCACAAGGGCTGGCCCGAACCCTGGCCTGCGGTCACGGTGCCGCGGCCGAAGCCCAATTCCACGCTGCTGCGCATGGCCTTCGTGGCGTCCGGCGCTTGGGATGCCACGCTGGTCCTCAGCCACAAGTCCGACTGGGACCTCGCTGCAGGGGCCATACTCGTCAGCGAGGCCGGCGGCATCGCCACCACCCACAAGGGCGAGACGCTGCACTTCAACCAGGCCATTCCGGCCCAGCGCAGCATCATCGCGTCTGGCAAACGGCTGCATCCTCTGTTAGTGCGCCGGTCAGGTTTTGTGGATATACCCGACCCACAGGAAAAAGCGGTCCAGGCCGCACCCATTGTCAAAACGGAGCCAGTCAAGATGGGCGACGCGCCTAAAGCCGGAAAACAGCTTCTCCACATCGTCTTCGGCGGTGAGCTGAAGGATGTGAACGAAGTCGAATTCGAAGATCTCTCGAAAATGGACTTCATCGGTGCCTTCGGCTCCTACAAGGAAGCCTATGACGCCTGGAAGGCCGCGGCTCACCGCACGGTCGACAGCGCCGAGACGCGGTATTTCATCCTCCATGCCCACCGGCTGCTCGACCCGGAGACGGGGGAACACCATCACGTCTGACCCGGCCAAACCGGTGCGCCGCTCCGGCGCCCTGACGCGTCTCGGCCGGGAGCGCTTTGCCGCGCACTGGCGCTGGTTCGCGGCGGGAACGCTGTGCGCCGCGCTGACCTCGGTCGCGGCCGCGTCCTATGGCTACCTCCTGAAACTCGTCGTCGAGGGCCTCGAAGCCCTGACCGGGCCCGAGACGGTGGAAGTCCCGACGGGCCTCTGGTGGCTGATCGCCATTATCGGCCTCGCCGCCATTGTCCGCTCGCTGGCCCTGTATGGCATGACTATCTTCAACAATACCGGTGTCCAGCGCGCCATTGTTGACATCCAGGAAGCCCAGTTCGGATCGCTGACCGATGGCGACTTTGCCCGTATCGCGGCCGAGGCGTCGGGCGGCTTCGTCTCGCGCTTCATCAACGACGTGAATGCCCTGCGCGACGCGGGCCTGCGCATCGCCAACAATCTCACCAAGGGCGTGCTGACGGTGATCGGCGTCTTCATCACCATGCTCGTCATGGACTGGAAGCTGACGCTCGTTCTCCTCGTCATCTATCCCATCGCCTTCGCGCCGGTCCTCGCCCTCGGCAACCGCGTACGCAAGCGCTCGCGCCAGTCGCAGAAACAGATCGGCGAAGTCACCTCCATGCTCGGCGAGGCGTTCCAGTCGGCCCGCGTGGTCAAGGCCTATGGCCTCGAGGACTACCAGAAGGCCCGTGCGGTGCGCGGCTTCCGCGAACGCTCGCGCCTGTTCCTCAAGGTGCTGACAGACCGCGCCGCCGTCGACCCGATCCTCGAAATTACCGGCGGCCTCGCCCTTGTCGGCATCCTCGCGCTCACCGCCTGGCGCATCGCGCAGGGCGACACCTCGCTCGGCAATTTCGTCGGCATTGTCGGCGCCATCGCCGTTGCCGCGCCGGAACTCCGGGCGCTCGGCACGCTGAACTCCGTCGCGCAGGAAGGCGGCGCCGCTGCCGACCGCGTGTTCGAGATCACTGACGCCGTCCCCGAAATCGCCGATGCTCCCGGTGCCCGGCCCATCGCGAATGTCAAAGGCGCCGTCGCGTTCGACAATGTCCGCTTTGCCTATCCGGACGGCACCGAGGCCCTGAAGGGCCTCTCCTTCACCGCCAATCCCGGCGAGACGATCGCCCTTGTCGGCCCGTCCGGCGCCGGCAAGTCCACCGTCTTCAACCTGCTCCTGCGTCTCTATGATCCCACGGACGGTATAGTCTCCGTTGACGGAACGAATGTCCGTGATGTCAGCGGCGCCAGCCTGCGGTCCAACATGGGCCTCGTCGCACAGGACGCCGCTCTGTTCGACGACACGATCCGCGCCAATATCGCCCTCGGTCGCCTCGGCGCCAGCGACGCCGAAATCGAAGCCGCCGCCCATGCGGCCAATGCGCATGACTTCATCCTCGCGCTGCCCGGCGGCTATGACGCCCCGGCCGGCGAGATGGGACGCAACCTTTCCGGCGGTCAGCGCCAGCGCGTTGCGCTCGCCCGTGCCATCCTGCGCGCCGCGCCGATCCTGCTGCTCGATGAAGCCACCTCGGCCCTCGACGCCGAGAGCGAAGCCAAGGTGCAGGACGCGCTCGCCAAATTCGCCAAGGGCCGCACCACATTGATCATCGCGCACCGCCTCTCCACGGTCCGCGCCGCCGACCGCATCATCGTGATGGAAGACGGCCGCGCCGTCGAAGACGGCACGCACGCCGTCCTGATGGACAAGAACGGCGCCTATCGCCGCCTCGTCGACCTGCAGCTCAGCTAGGCCTCACAGCCAGCGCCGCACCCGTGCGCGGTACGCGGCATAGTCTTCCCCAAAGTGCTTGGCTGCATTGCGCTCCTCCACCGGGATATACCAGCCATTGGCCACGAGAAAGAACACGACCGGTCCGGCCCAGGGGCTGGCGGTGCCGAGGAACACGGCGAGTCCGATCAGGAAGATCGTCATCCCGAGATAGATCGGGTTGCGGGTCACGCCGAACAGGCCGTCCGTGACCAGCTTGCGCGGCGTCTTGAACGTGTTGATCTCGGTGTCGACCTTGCGGAAGCGCCGTGCAATAGCCAGCCCCATCCCGAACCCGCCCGCCATCAGCAGGACGCCGGTCAGGTTCCAGTGCGGCGGCACGACGGTCGCCAGCGGCACCAGCCAGTGCAGCAGTATCATCAGCAGGGAGAGGGCCACCAAGAGGCGCGGCGGGATCAGCCAGGTCATGCTCAGTCTCCCGTGAAGTCGGGCTTGCGGCCTTTGAGGAAAGCGCTGACGCCCTCCTTGAAATCATCCGACTGCTGCAGCAGGGCAAAGGCTTCAAGGTCGCGGTGGCCGGTCGCCCGCGCCAGTGCCATGGCCGCCACATTAACGTCCTGCTTCACGCTCTTCAGCGCGGTCGGGGGCAGGGCGGCAGCCGCTTCGGCAATCTCGCGCGCCTTGGCCAGCGCCGTGCCCGCCGGGACGACATGGTCGCACAGGCCCCAGGCCAGCGCCGTCGCCGCATCCACCTTTTCGCACAGCGCTGCGATACGCTTCGTTCGCGCCGGGCCGACCAGCGCGACGAAGCGCGGGATCGAGCCCCAGCTCATGTTCATGCCGCGCTCGACTTCCGGCACATAGAACGTGGAATTGTCCGCCGCCACGCGCAGGTCGCAGGCCGTCGCCAGTGCCGTGCCGCCGCCGACGCACCAGCCCTCGACGGCACAGATGGTCAGCGCATCGACATCCTCCCACGCCTGGCACATGCGCGGCCCCCGGCGCAGCTGCACCCGCCGCTGGCTCAGGGGTAACTGGGCCGCCGTATTGCCTTCCGGGTCTTTCAGGTCGGCGCCCATGCAGAACTGGTCGTCGCGGCCGGTCAGGATGACGGCGGAAATATCCGGGCAATCGTGGAAGCTGTGCGCCGTCTCGGTCAGCTCCCGCATCAGTTTCTGGCTCAGCGCATTGGAGCGGCTGCCGGTATCGAAGCGCACGGTCGCAATCCGGCCTTCGCGCGTGACGCTGACAAGGTCGCTCATTCAGGCGTCGCCTGCCGGGCGTTCCTGCGGCAATTGCGCGGCGGCATGCTTGAGGAACTTGGCCAGCTTCTCGGCGCTCTCGGCGCCCTGCACGGCCACCGCGCGATTGGCGATATAGGTCGGCACGCCGCTCACGCCCATCTGGCGGAACGTCTCGGCCTCTTCGCGCACGGCCTGCACATCGGCATCCGTTTTCAGCAGGTCGGCCACGATCACCGCGTCGAGATCGATCTCCCGCGCCACGTCCACGAGCACCTCATGGTCGCCAATGTCGCGACCGTCCTCGAAGAAGGCCTTGAACAGGGCTTCCTTGGCCTCTGCGCCCTTGTCCTGGCCCTGCGCCCAGCGGACCAGGCGGTGCGCATCGAAACTGTTGGGCCGGCGCGTGATCCTGTCGAACTGGTAGGGAATGCCCTCGGCCTCGCCATAATCGACCAGCGCCTGTCGCATCGTGCCGGAGCGTTCGCGGCTTTCGTCCGATCCGCCGAACTTCTCTTTCATGTATGCCTTGTAGTCGACGCCCGCCGCGGGGATCGTCGGGTCCAGCTCGAACGGCCGGAACACAAGCTGCACATCCACCTCGGGAACGAGGGCTCTCGCCGCCTCGATCCTGCGAAGACCCAGCCAGCACCACGGGCAAACCAGATCCGAAACCATTTCCACAACAACTGTCATGGCCGCGAGCCTATTCCCCACTTATCGCGCACGCAACCGGCACAACAAGATGTGATGCACGCGCAGGCGATCCGGTTTGACAATCTTCAACAATACAACTAACTGTACAATTAATTGTATAAAAGGGTGCGAGGCAAATGCGCGACGAAAATTTCATCGATACACACAGGCTGGGGTCCGCCTTCATCGCCTACCAGCTTGAGCGACTGACAGAACTGATCGTCGCCCAGGGAAACGACATGCTGGATGCAGCCGGGATCACATTCCCGTCGCGGGCTGTCTCGACTGTTCTCTTCATCGGCGAGCACCAGCCGACCTCGACCGCCGACATTGCCCGCGCGCTGGGGCAGCCTCATCAGGTTGCCACCCAGCGCGTAGACCTCCTCATCCAGTTTGGCATCGTCGAACGCGTGGACGATCCGGAAGATGGCCGTCGCAAGCTGCTGCGCCTGACCGGCAAGGGCGCCGACCAGTTCCGGACGCTGACGGCCCGGCTTGCGAAGGCCGGACAGGCTTTCGAAGCGCTCTTCGCCGAGATCGGATGCGATCTCCCCGCCGTCCTCCAGCGTGCGGCAGATGCACTTCGCGCCGCGCCCCTTCTCACCCGCATGAAAGGCCTTTGACATGATCAGACTTGTCGCCCCCATCGTATCCGCTGCGCTGCTCGCCAGCCTCCCGGCCTGCGAAACGCCCGATGCCGACATCGTAACACCGCCGTCCATGCTGTTCGCGCACACGTGGAACAGCGGCCTTGACCGCAATGAACCGGCATTCCAGGTGCAGCAGGTCGACGCCGGCACATTCGTCCTGCGCCAGTCGCTGAGGACCAGTTTCGAGGCACCGTTCCTCTACCTCCTTCTTGGCACGGACAAGGCGCTCCTTATCGATACGGGTGCTGAAGGCGTGGACCTGCGCTCGGAAGTCGACAACCTGCTCGCGTCCGGCGGACACGCCGGGATGCCGCTCGTCGTCATGCACACACATGGTCACGGCGATCATGTCGGCGGCGATGCCGTGTTTGCTGACCGGCCCGATACAATCATCGTCGGGCACGCGGCAGAGGATGTGGCCGCGTTCTTCGGTATCACTGACTGGCCGGAAGGTACGGGCAGCCTGGACCTTGGCGGACGCTCAGTGGAAGTTCTGCCCACACCGGGGCACCATGCCTCGCATGTCATGGTCTATGACGGCGCCACGCGCATCATGTTCTCAGGCGACGCCATCTATCCGGGCCGGTTGTATTTCGTCTGCGACAAGGCCGGCGAATATGCCGCTTCCCTCGACCGTGTCGCTGGCTTCGCTGAGACCCATCCGATCGACTGGCTGCTCGGCGGGCATGTGGAAATGAAGGCGGCGCCGGGACAGTCTTTCAATGGCCAGGGCAAGTCGCGCCATGGGGAACACGTTCTGGAACTGCCCGGCAATGCCCTCGGCGAGGTGCAGGAAGCGTTTGCCGGGATCGGCGACTATCCGCGTGTCACCCCCTTTGCTGAGTTCATTCTGTTGCCGCACCCGGCAGATCCGGCAGGCATGTCCCCGCCCGACTGGTGCGCGCCGTCCTGATATCCGACGGGTGCCAACCCGTTTCTGTGCCGCGGGTCAGCCCGGCGCGGCACCGCGTGCGAAGACGTGAAGATGTCTGTATCGGGAAGAATTGTGCCGGTTCAGGCCCGGGCGAATGCCAGGCCCAGCGAAAAGCCGTCTTCGGTAGCCGTTCGCGTCACTTTCGAGCCGAGCTGCGAGGCGGCCGCATCGACCAGCCGGTGTCCCAGCCCCTCGGCAGCGCTCAGCGAGCGGGTGGCCGAGCCTGTGCCCGCACCATTGTCGCTGCAGGTCAGGGTCACGTTTCCGTCCGCCCCGTTCAGCAGGCTTAGCGAAATGGTGCCCGCGCGATTGTTGGCAAAGCCGTGCTTGAGCGAGTTGGCAACGAATTCGCTGACAATGATACCGATGGCCGAGGCATGGGCCGATCCGACCTTGATCTGGTCGATGTCGGCCTCGATCGTGATGTTTTCCGGTGCCGAATCCTGCAACAGTGCGATCACGCGCGGAATGAACCGCGCCAGCGGCACGGTCTCTATTTCTGCGGCCTGGTGCAGTTCCTGGTGAAGCAGGGAAATGGCATCGACGCGCCGGGATACCGCGTCGAACGCGTCCCGGTTTTCCTCGCCGGCGCGTGACTGGTAGAGCCGCACCAGCGAGCTCACCGATTGCAGCGAATTCTTCACGCGGTGATCCATTTCACCTAGCAGCACCTGCTGGTCGCGAAGCGCCATTCGCAGGTCCAGTTCGCGCATGACCTGCTTGGCCAGTGTGCGCAACGACTTCTTCTGGAATGCGCTCAGCGCATAAGGCTCGTTGTGAAGGACGCAGAGCGTGCCGATCGGGAACCCGTCGCGGGATTTCAGCACCGCGCCGGCATAGAAACGCAGGCCAGGGTCATCCAGGCAGAGCGGGTTGTCCTGCGTGCGCGGGTCGGCCTGCGTGTCAGGAATCTCAACGAAATCGTTCTCCAGGATGACGTGCGAACAGATCGAGGTGTCCAGCGGCGTTTCGCGCACGCCGAGCCCGGTCTCCGCCTTGAACCACTGGCGGTCAGCATCGATCAGGTTGATGACCGAAATCTTCGCGCCACACAGTTCGGCAGCAAGCTCGACGATATCGTCGAAATCGGCCTCTCGATCCGTGTCGAGTATGTCATATCGGTACAGGGCAGCCAGGCGTTCAGCCTCGTGAGGGTGCTTGGCTGCGAGCATCGTCCATCGTCCCTCGAATTCGTGCGGATGCGCAGATTTGCACCTTAAACCGTTGACTTCGTAAGATAGCGGGCAAATCCGGTCAACTCCGCATTCAGCGCCCGCGCGAAGCAGCTCGGAGGCGCGGCTCGATCGGCGGGCCTACTTCTTCCGTCCGCCCAGCACGGCAACCAGTTCTTCCACCTTTTCGCGCCGCGCATTGAGGTCGTCTCCCTCAAGCGCATGTTCCACGCAGGTTGCGATATGGTCGTCGAGAATCAGTCCCTCGAGTCCGGTCAGTGCCGCTTTGATCGCCTGGACCTGCCGCACGATGTCCACGCAATAGAGGTCCTCGCCCACCATCTTGGCGACGCCCCGCACCTGTCCCTCGATCCGGGCGAGGCGTTTGGCGGCTTTGTCTCTTGTTTCGGGTGTCATGGTTTGAAAATCCTCACAGTTCCACACGGCGCAGGCGCAAGGCGTTGCCGATCACCGACACCGATGACAGGCTCATCGCGGCGGCGGCAATCATCGGGCTCAGCAGCAGTCCGAACACGGGGTAGAGCACGCCCGCCGCCAGCGGTACGCCCAGCGTGTTGTAGACGAAGGCGAAGAACAGGTTCTGCCTGATGTTGCGCATCGTCGCGCGGCTTAGCGTGGTTGCCCGGGCAATGCCCAGCATGTCGCCTTTCACCAGCGTCACGCCGGCGCTCTGCATGGCAACGTCGGTGCCGGTGCCCATCGCGATGCCGACATCGGCCTGTGCCAGCGCCGGGGCGTCATTGATGCCGTCTCCCGCCATCGCCACCACCGCGCCGCCCGCTTGCAGCTCGCGCACGATCCGGTTCTTGTCCTCCGGCGAGACATCGGCGTGCACGTCGTCAATGCCCACCTGCCGTGCCACGGCCCGCGCCGTCGCCTCGCTGTCGCCGGTCAGCATCACCACTTTCAGGCCCTGTGCGTGCAGGCGCGCAATCGCGTCTTTCGTGGTCGCCTTGATCGGGTCGGCGACGCCGATCAGGCCCGCCGCCTTGCCATCAACCGCCACGAACATCACAGTCTGGCCGTCTTCCCTGTATGACTGGGCGGCCTCGCCCCGTGCGTCATCAAACCCACCGATCCGGCGCATCATCTTCGCATTGCCGATGGCGACTGACTTGCCATCTACCGTGCCCTGAGCGCCTTCGCCCGTGACGGACTCGAAGTTCTGGGCCACGCTCGTCTTGATGCCGCGCGCTTCCGCGCCGCGCACGATAGCGGCTGCCAGCGGGTGCTCGCTCGCCGCTTCGACGGCCGCGACAAGCGTCAGCAGCCCGGCTTCGTCCCAGCCCTCGGCGGGCTCCACGGTCACCAGTTTCGGCTTGCCTTCGGTCAGTGTGCCGGTCTTGTCGACGACGACAGTATCGACTTTCTCCAGCGTCTCCAGCGCTTCGGCATTGCGGATCAGGATGCCGTTCTGCGCGCCCTTTCCCGTGCCCACCATGATCGACATCGGTGTCGCGAGGCCAAGCGCACAGGGGCAGGCTATGATTAGCACGGCTACGGCATTGACCAGCGCGAAGGCCAGCGCCGGGTCCGGCCCGAACAGGGCCCACACGATGAACGTCAATACGGACGACACCACAACGGCTGGTACGAACCAGGCTGACACAAGATCGGCCAGCCGCTGGATCGGCGCCCGCGAGCGCTGCGCCTCGGCGACCATGCGCACGATCTGCGCCAGCACCGTATCGTCACCCACGCGCGTCGCCGTCATCACCAGGCTCCCCGTCGTGTTCACCGTGCCGCCGGTGACCGCATCGCCCACCGCCTTCGCCACCGGTACGGGCTCACCCGTCACCATGGATTCGTCGACGGAGGAATGGCCCTCGGCCACCTCGCCGTCCACCGGCACTTTCTCGCCGGGGCGGATGCGCAACCGGTCTCCGGATTTGACCGTGTCGAGATCGACATCTTCCTCGCTGCCATCCGCGCGGATGATCCGCGCCGTCGGCGGCGTCAGCTGCAACAGGGCGCGGATCGCGCCGGACGTGGCGCTGCGCGCGCGCAATTCCATCACCTGTCCAAGCAGGACGAGTGTCACAATGACAGCGGCGGCTTCGTAATAGACGTGGACGTTGCCGTCCATGTCGCGGAAGTCGTCGGGGAACAGGCCGGGCGCAATGGTCGCGACCAGGCTGAACAGAAATGCCATGCCCACGCCCAGCGCGATCAGCGTGAACATGTTCGGGTTCATGGTTTTGACCGAGCGCCAGCCACGCACGAAGAAGGGGGCTGCGCCCCACAGCACGACCGGTGCGGCCAGCGCCAGCTGGATCCACTGCGCCACGCCAGGCGGGACCATCCCGTGCAGGGGCTGGCCCGGAATCATGTCGCTCATCGCGTAGACAAACAGGGGCAGGGAAAACGCCGCGCTGATCCAGAACCGGAGCGTCATGTCATCCAGCTCGCTCGTGTCCTCGTCCAGCGACACGGTTTCCGGTTCCAGCGACATGCCGCAGATCGGACAGCCGGTGTTCGAGGTTTCGCGCACTTGCGGGTGCATCGGACAGGTCCACACCGTACCTGAATAGCCCACCGGAACATGATCGAAAGCGAGGTCCGGTTTCGCCGCTTCGCCGCCGCCATGGCAGCAGGCGTGCGCTGCAGGCGCGTCGGCTGTCTTGTGTGCGTGATGTGTATGATCGTGTGAGGACGTATCCATGGTGCGTTCGATCCGCTTGGTGTGTCTTGTTTTCATATAATACCCCATGGGGGTATACGCAAGTGGCGCGACGAAGGCCCCCCCTGTCCCGCAAGGCCGGGCCTCTCCCCCTGATTTCTATCGCCAGTCTGTTGCCGGAACGGCAAAATGCGTCGCGCGTCTCCGACCGTGACAGGTCTGTGGTTAAGCTGAGCGCCATGCCCCGAAATGTTCCGGATCCCGCACAGACACGCCGCCGCGTCGCTCGCGCCTGGCCTCTGATGCGCGCCGCGACACGGGCGCTGCACCTCTATGTGAAGGCCGTGATGCGGCTGGCGCCGGGCCGGGTCCGGACGCGCCTGATGCGGGGCACGAGGGCCTATCTCGCCATGCTGGAACATGCCTTGCGCTGCCTGCTGATCCTGATGGGGCGCAAGGCGCCGCCAACGGTGAGTGCGCCATGGGCCGCCGGTCTGGCGCATACGGGCCGATCAACCCGTCAGGGGCTTGCCCGTGTGTTTTCCGTCGCCGTTGGTAACGCATTTGCGGGCGCGTTCCGTCCGCGCCCCATACCCGCGCCACCCCCTTCGCACTCCCGTGCCACGCCCACGCCACCCACGCCCGGCGCCCGTGACGCCTGCCTCGCGCGCCGCCTCGACCTGCTGGCCGCAGCCTTCCGCAATCCGGAACCGCACGCCCTGCGCATGGCCGCCTACATAAAATCCCGCGGCGGACGCCTGCGCCCCGCACCGGCCATCCGGCCGGATGCCGAAGCGTTCCGTATTGTCAGCGATCTTTTCCCCAACCTGCCGTCCGCCATAGTGGACCCCGCGCCGGACACGTCCTGATTCAATCCGGATTGTCGCAATCGTGCCGGACAGGGGGAAACTGCGCCGGGCGTTCGTGCTGGCGGCTATTATTGAGTCGGGGAGTCCGGTTCAGGCACAGGCACATTTTCCTTTTCCAGCGCCCGCAGAACGTCGCTCGCCATCCAGGTCTCGGCGCGCGAAATCTGGTGTTCGCGCTTCAGTTCAAGTCCGAAGGGCAGAGCGACTGTCTCCGATGGGCCCACCGGCACGGTCTCATGCTCGGCAAACAGCGAGCGCGGCTTCGGCGTCGGCACCATGGCCGCCAGCAGGAAGCCGCCGGCAAGGATCGCCCCGGCCCAGACATTCGATTTGAACACGCCCAGCGCGTCCTGCTCCTGGCTCGATTTCAGGCGCACCACCTGCCACACGCCATGCGCAAAGAAAGCCAGCGCCGTCACCGCGCCGGCCCGGACCGACCCGTTGAGCACCGCTGCCAGCGCCACCAGCGCCGCAGCGCCCATATGGAAGCAGAAGCTCGCCAGCACCGCCCGCTTGCCGAACAGGCGGGCGGTCGACTGCACGCCGATCAGCGCGTCGTCTTCGCGGTCCTGCAGGGCGTAGATCGTGTCATAGGCAATCGTCCACAGGACCAGCCCGGCATAGAGAATGAACACGGGCACCGACAGGCTGCCCGCCGTCGCCGCGCCGACCAGTATGCCCCAGTTGAGGGTCAGGCCCAGCCAGGCCTGCGGCCACCAGGTCACCCGTTTCATGAACGGATAGGCCGCCACCAGCGGCAGCGCGCACAGCGCCACCAGTTTCGCATCGCCCGGCAGGCAGGCCCAGACGGCCAGCCCCACCGCCAGCTGCACACCGAGGAAGGTGAACGCCTCGCGCAATGTCACCGCGCCCGACGGCAGCGGCCTCAGCGCCGTGCGCGCCACCTGCGCATCGAAATCCTTGTCGGTGATATCGTTCCACGTACAGCCCGCCCCGCGCATCGCTACGGCGCCCAGCAGGAACAGCGGCACCCAGAACAGGTCCACAAGGTAAAGCCCCGTGCGCATCCGCACGAAGGCGAGCCCGATCAGGCAGGGCAGGTAGAGCAACCAGATGCCGACCGGCCGGTCAAGCCGCGCCAGCATGGCATAGGGCTGCATCCAGTCGGGCAGCCGGGCCAGCAGCCCGGGTAGGGCGCTGTCAGCCGGAACGGCCTGCAGGCGGGGCCTGCCAGAGGTGTCGATCTGGTTCATTGCCCGGCTTATACAGCGAATTTCCGCCTTTCACAGCCTCAAGCAACCCCCACGCGAAAGTGCCTCACGCGGTCAGTTCGAACGGATATTGCTCGGTATCCACGCTGGCCTGCGCCATCTCATTATAGCGGGGCCCTTTCACCGCCTCGGGCGCGAACACCGCGTCGAGATGCGCCACCTGATCGGGCGTCAGCGCGACCTGCGCGGCGGCGAAATTGTCCCGCAAATGCTTGGCGCTGGTCGTGCCGGGGATCGGCACGCAGTCCGGGTCCTTCGCCAGGGTCCAGGCAATCGCTAGCTGCGACATCGTGCAGCCCATATCGCCCGCCATGTCCTGCGCCTGTTTCAGCAGTGGCAGGTTCTCGGTCCAGTACGGCTCGGTCCAGCGCGGGAAGATGCGCCGCATGTCGGCAGCATGGTAATCCTTCGGCGCGGGCGGATTGTCGGCGAGGTAGCCGCGCCCCACAGGCGAGAACGGCACGAAGGTCACGCCCAGCTCCTTGCAGGCGTCCAGCACCGCGATCTCCGGGTTGCGCGTTAGCAGCGAATATTCCGACTGCATCGCCGAAACGGGGTGCACCGCATGGGCCCGGCGCAGCAGGCCCGCGCCCATTTCCGACAGGCCCACCATGCGGATCTTGCCCTCTTTCACGAGGTCCGCCATCGCGCCTATCGAATCCTCGATGGGCACATTCTTGTCAGGCCGGTGCATGTAATAGAGATCGATCACATCGCGCTGCAGCCGTTTCAGGCTCGCCTCGCAGGCCGCCTTGATGCTTTCAGGCCGCGCATCGATCCGCCGCTTCTCGCCGTCGAACATCAGCACGCATTTGCTGGCCTGCACGTAGTCGTTCTTCCGGTCCTTCAGCGTCTCGCCGATCAGCGTCTCGTTCTTGCCGAAGCCGTAGATCGTCGCCGTGTCGAGAAAATTGTAACCGAGATCGAGCGCCTCGTGCAGCAGCGCGGCGGCATCGCGCTCATCCGATGGCGGCCCATAGCCATGATGCAGGTTCATGCACCCCAGTCCTACAGGATAAACCGTATCCGACCCCAGCTTGCGCGGTGCTATACTCATGATGCTGCTCTCTGATGATTTGGTTTCAGGCGCAGACTAGGCGCTCGGCGCTGCTGGGGGCAAGTGGGCCGCTCAAACGCCGCCGGAAACAGGGCGGCGTCATGCGCGCCTTAATTCACGACAAAGCGCTCAAACGATGTTAGCCAATGCGTACGAAAGACAGTCCGGGGACGCAGATTGCAGAAGTTTATCCAGGAATTACAACGCCGGAATGTGTTTCGTGTCGCGTCGATCTATGCGGTCGGCGGCTGGCTGCTGATGCAGCTTGCGGTCGTTCTCGAGACGACTTTGCTGCTCCCCAGCTGGTTTGACACCCTCATCACGATCCTCGTCCTGATCGGCTTCCCGATTGTCGTATTCGGCGCATGGGCGTTCGAGATGACGCCGGACGGGTTGAAGCCCACTGCCAGGGTAGATCCGGAAGCAAGCGTCGCCGACCGCACCGGCAAGCGCCTCGACATGATCCTTGCCGGTGCTGCGGCGCTGCTCGTCATCGTCATAATCGGCGATCGCGTCATGCCATCGGGTGATGTATCGGCTAGCCACAAATCGGGCGCCTCGGAAGACTTTTCCATCGCCGTCCTGCCCTTCGCGGACATGAGCCCGGATGGCGACCAGGAATATTTCGCCGACGGCATTTCCGAGGAATTGCTCAATGTCATGGCCCAGGTGCCCGGCCTCGCCGTGGCGGGGCGCACCTCCTCCTTCGCCTTCAAGGGCCAGAACACGGACCTGCGCGAGATCGCTAGGGTGCTGGACGTTGCCCACGTGCTTGAAGGCTCTGTCCGCAAATCCGGCAACAAGGTCCGCGTCACCGCTCAGCTCATCCGCGCCGACAATGGCTTCCACATGTGGTCGGACACGTATGACGGCGACCTGACCGACATCTTCGCCGTACAGGACGAGATCGCCAATGCCATCCTGACAGAGCTGAAGCCGCAACTCATGGGCAAGGTCACGCCTGTCGCGGCCCCGCGCACGGACATTACCGCCTACGACCTCTACCTGCTCGCCCAGCAGAAGGCTGCCCTCAACACGATGGCCGGCTTCAAGGATGCTGCTGACGCCCTCGACAAGGCCCTCGCCATCGACCCGGATTTCGTTCCCGCCCTTGCCTGGCGCGGCTATTACGAATTGATGATGTCTGACGGAGAAGGTGCGGCCGGTGACATTCCGGCCGAGGAAGCCATCACGCGTGCGGACCAATGGACCAGCCGCGCGCTCAAGCTGGACCCCGATTCTGCCGATGCCATCTTCGCCCGTGCGGGGCTATTCTCGATGGGGTTTGATGCCGGGACCCGCAACAAGGCGGGCGCACTCTATGAACGGGCAATTGCGATCAAACCCAATTTCGCCCTTGCAAGGAATGACTATGGCTACTGGCTGAACGACCAGAAACGGTTTGACGAGGCCATTGCACAATTCGAAGTGGCGCTGGCACACGACCCGGCCCAAAGCGACGTGAACACGAATTTGTTGGCCTATTATGGCCGCATGGGCGACTTCGACAAAGCGCGGGCGCAGGTCGACAGATGGCTCGCGATCTCACCGGAGAATCCGGGGCCTTACGCGGTCAAGGCGCTGCTGCAGGAAATGTCCGGCGGTCTGGCGGAAGGGCTGAAACTTCGTCGCAAGGTGCTCGCCATGGCGCCGCACGATCCGAGAGCATCGCGAGACCGTCGTTTTGCCGAACTGGGACTGGGGGAATTCCAGTCGGTCCTGAAAGCCGACGAACCTTATATGCGCTATCGGGCGATGGTCCTGATGGGCCGCAAGGATGAAGCACGGGAGCTGGTAAGGCAGGAACTGGCGGTGCGACCGGACTTTCCGCAACAGCAGTCCGATTATCTCGATGTCCACAATGACATCCATGACTGGCCAGAAGTCGTTCGCTACTATGATGAAACCTGGGGCAGCCTGGAATCCTTCCAGCAGGCTTTTGTCTGGCCACCCTACGCGTTCGTCTTGCCGGCCCTGCTCGATGCCGGGCACCGGGATGCGCCTGCCATGCTTGCGGCGGCAAGACGGGGCATCGATGCGGATCGCGCACATGGTTTTCAGAGTGCGAACTACGATACGATCGACGCCGCGATATATTTCCTCGAGGGCCATCCGGACAAGGCGATGGACATGCTGGAACGGGCCTATTCGAAGGGCAAGCGCGACATTTACCTGTTCATCTATCCCAGCCTGAATGACACGCCCACGCCCCGTCTTGAAGCCCTTCAGGCCAAGGTCGCCGCTGACATCAACGCCGAACGGGCCAAGCTGGGCTGGCCCGCCATCGAGATGCCCAAGGCCTATCGCGCGGAATAGGGCTGGGTGGGTCGAGTATCGCGGACATATTCCCGATCCCGGCTCAGCTGATCGACACGGTCTTCCGGTTCACGAACGCCCTGATGCCGTCCGCGGCCAGTTCCCGTCCGTAGCCGGACTGTTTGACGCCCCCGAAGGGCAGGCGCGGGTCCGAGGCGACCAGCGCGTTGACGAAAGTGGAACCTGCTTCAAGGTCGCGAACGGCCTGCGCGATCTCGTCCTCGTCCTGCGTGAAGATGGCCGAACCGAGGCCGTAATCGCTGCGATTGGCCCGCGCGATCGCTTCGCTCAGGCTGTCGACGCGCCAGACATTGGCGACCGGGCCGAACATCTCCTCGTCCGCGCCCGGCGTGCCGTCCGGCGCCTCGGCCAGCACCTGCGGTGCAAACCACCAGCCTGTGTCGTCCACTTTTGCCGGCGTACTGATCCGCTTCGCGCCGCCCTTCAGCGTCGCCGCGACCTGGTCTGCCAGTTCGTCGCGGATTGCTTCGGTCGCCAGCGGCCCGATATCTGTCTCCTCCAGCAGCGGGTCGCCGACGCGCAGCGCCTCGATCTTCTCCACGAAGGCCTCAGTGAAGGCGTCGTAGATCTCGGCATGAATGAAGAAACGCTTCGCCGCGATGCAGGACTGGCCATTATTGCGCGTGCGTGACGTCACCGCCGTATCCACCGCGGTGTCCAGGTCGGCCGACGGCATCACGATGAAGGCGTCCGACCCGCCAAGCTCCAGCAGCGACGGCTTCAACTCCTCACCGGCAACACTGGCCAACGCTCGCCCGGCCGGGCCCGAGCCCGTCAGCGTCACCGCTTTCACGCGCGGGTCGCGGATCACGCCTTCAACGGCTTTCGAGCCGATCAGCAGCGTCTGGAAACAACCGTCCGGGAATCCGGCCTCACGAAACACCGCCTCGATATTCATCGCCGAGCCCCAGACATTGGAGGCATGTTTCAGCAGGCCGACATTGCCCGCCATCAGGGTCGGCGCGGCAAAGCGGAAAACCTGCCAGAACGGAAAGTTCCACGGCATCACGGCCAGTACCGGCCCGATCGGCAGGTGGCGCACATAGGCGCGTTTCGCCTCTGTCTTGATCGGCTCATCGGCCAGGTAGGCCTCGGCATGCTCGGCATAGTGGCGGCAGACGAGGGCGCATTTCTCCACCTCCGCCACGGCCTCGCGCAGCGGCTTGCCCATTTCCAGCACCATCGTGCGGGCATAGGCGTCCTTTCGGTTATCCAGGATGTCGGCTGCCTTGTGCATCAGGCGCGACCGCTCGGTGAAGCTTGTCAGGCGCCATGTCTGGAACCGGTCATCCGCCCGTTCGATCGCCGCATCGAGATTGCCGCTGGCCAGCGGCGTAAAGCTTTGCAGCTCTTTTCCGGTGGCGGGGTTGATCGAGGTGACGACTGGCGTGCTCATGGGGCGATCCTTCGGCTTAACTTCAATCCTGTATAGGCATATAGAGCGCCAATGAGTTCCATGCCTCGCCTTTTCGTGAACAGTGATCTTTTCGCAGGCGAAGCTTTTGCGCTCGACGAAGCGCAGGCAAACTACCTGACCCGCGTCATGCGCCTCGGCGTGGGTGACGCCGCGCGCGTCTTCAATGGCCGCCACGGCGAGTGGCGCGCCGAAATCAGCAGGATTGAAGGCCGCCGGGCCGAATTGACGCCGGTGGACCAGTTACGCCAGCAGGCGGCGAACGGCGGTCCGCCGCTGACGCTCATCTTCGCCCCGGTCAAGAAATCCGAGACCGACTTCATCGTCGAGAAGGCGACCGAACTTGGCGCCGCCCGGATTCAGCCCGTCATCACTGAACGCACCCAGACCCGCACCGTCCGCCTCGACCGGTTCCAGAAAATCGCCCTCGAAGCCGCCGAGCAGACCGAGCGTCTCGACCTGCCGGAGGTCATGGACGCGGTCAGTCTTGATGCCGCATTGGCGGCCCTGCCATCCGGCACGGCAGTGATCTTCTGTGACGAGGCCGGTGATGAGGCGGATGCCCCCTGGGGCGGGCAGGCGGGCCGGGCCCGTCCGATGGCGGATGTACTGCCCGGCATCAAAGGCCGCCCGGCGGCCATCCTGATCGGCCCCGAAGGCGGTTTCAGCCCGGCCGAACGCTCACACCTGCGCGCCCGCGCCGATACCTGTCCTGTCGGTCTCGGCCCCCGCATCCTGCGCGCCGAAACAGCGGCCGTTGCCGCGATGACCCTCTGGCAGGCCTTGTGCGGGGATTGGCGGGACTAGCCCCTCGGGCCCGTCCTTCGACGTCACTCAGAATGAGCCGCGTGCCTACCGCCTCACATATTTGATGAAGGGCGTCTTCGTCCCGATCCGGTCGTAGAGCTGGCGGGCCGCCGCGTTGAAGTCCTGCGTCGTCCAGTAGACCGAGGCCGCGCCATGCGCATCGGCGGCGGCATAGACGGCCTCGATCAGTGCCCGCCCCACGCCGGTGCCGCGCACGTCCGGATCGGCATAGAGGTCCTGCAGGTAGCAGGTGTCGCCGATCTCCCAATTGGTGCGGTGGAACAGGTAGTGCGCCAGGCCGACGGGCCGCCCGTCCAGCAGGGCGATCAGGCCGCGATACTCGTTCGGCGCGCCTGACAGCATCCGCGCAAAGCTCGACGCATAGACCGCCTCCGGACGCTCGGTTTCGTAGAAAACAAGATAGGCGGTCCAGAGCCTGCGCCACTCAGCCTCGTCCGAGGCTGCCAGCGGACGAATCACAAGGCCCGTCATGGCCGTCTAGAACGACCAGCGCTTCAGCGGCATCGGCACGTCATCGACCCAGCGGCGTTTCCAGTCGAGCACGACGCCGACGCGGTGATCGATCTTGCCGTCCCAATGCGGCTTCAGGCCGACACCCTGCAACAGGTCGAACAATTCTTGCGCGATGGCGATATGGGCGACGTCCAGCTCGGAATGCGCCGCGCCATAGCTGAAATACAGGCCATGGCCCTCGACCGCGCTTTCTGTGTCCTGCTGGTGGAAAAAGACATAACCGCGGGCCTGCTGGCCCATGGCTTCATAATCCTCGATCTCCACGCCGATTTCGGCGGCGCCGCAATTGCCGCAGCAGGTGAAATTCTGCCGGGCGACAATGCCGTTGTCTTCCAGCGTGTCCATCGCCAGTTCGAGGCGGTCATAGTCGGTCAGCACCGGCCAGTGTTGCTGCTCGTCGACCAGCGCCTGTACGGCAGTGACCAGCGCCTGGCGTACTTCGACCCTGCGGTCGCGTTCGGACATGGTCGTCTCGAAGTCCTCGGTGAGTTCGAAGAGAATATCCTCGATCTCATCGATTTCCTCATAGCCGCCCCGTACGTGGATATGCGCCCACATTTTCAGGTCGTCCCGCTCGTCTGCCTTCAGCCTGTTCACACCGGTCCCTCTGAACTCTCACTTCAAAGGTAAGGATAACCCGGTTGGCGTCGGGATGAAACATCCCTATGTGCACTTCCATCGCCGATTCATGGGAGGCACCTGATGACCACACCGACGTCGGACATCGACGAGACCTCCGCGCGGATCGAATCCAAGTCCGAACTGGTCGATTACCTTGCCGCCGGGTCAAAGCCCGTGGCGGATTGGCGGATCGGCACGGAGCACGAGAAATTCGGCTTCATCAAGGACGGCCTGCGACCGTTGCCCTATGAGGGCGTCGCGTCGATTCGCGCCATGCTTGAAGGCCTGCGCGACCAGTTTGGCTGGGAGCCGATTGTCGAGGGCGGCCACCTGATCGGCCTGAAACAGAACGGCGCCAGCGTATCGCTCGAGCCTGGCGGCCAGTTTGAACTCTCCGGCGCGCCGCTCGAAACCATCCACCAGACCTGCAATGAAGTCGGGCGCCATCTGGAAGAAGTGCGCCAGGTGGCTGAACCGCTGGGTATTGCGTTCCTCGGCCTTGGTGCCAGCCCGCTCTGGAGCCTCGCGGAAACGCCGGTCATGCCCAAGGGCCGGTATCGCATCATGACCAATTACATGGACAAGGTCGGCCGGCTTGGCCGCCAGATGATGTTCCGCACCTGCACCGTGCAGACAAATCTCGATTTCGGCTCCGAAGCCGACATGGTGAAGAAATTCCGCGTGTCGCTGGCCCTGCAGCCGCTCGGCACGGCCCTGTTTGCCAATTCGCCCTTCCTTGACGGGCGCCCGAACGGCTTCGTGTCCTATCGTTCGCAGATATGGACCGATACCGACCCCGACCGGACCGGCATGCTGCCCTTCGTGTTCGAAGAGGGCTTCGGGTTCGAACAATATGTCGACTATGCCCTCGACGTGCCGATGTATTTCGTCCGCCGCAAGGGCGAGTACCTCGATGCCAGCGGCCTCAGCTTTCGCGACTTCATGGCCGGCAAGCTGCCGATCCTGCCGGGCGAAAAGCCCGCCATGGACGATTATATCGACCATCTCTCGACCATTTTCCCGGAAGTGCGCCTGAAGCAATTCCTCGAGATGCGCGGGTCCGATGCCGGCCCGTGGAGCCGCCTGTGCGCCTTCTCCGCCTTCTGGACGGGCCTTTTATATTGCCCCGATTGCCTCGATGCCGCCTGGGACCTTGTGAAAGGCTGGACGTCAGCCGAGCGCGAATCCATGCGCCAGGGCGTTCGGACCCTCGGTTTGCGGACCCCTGTTCCCGGTGGCGGCTCGATGCAGGACCTTGCCAAGCAGGTGCTTGCCATTTCCCGGCAGGGCCTGAAGAACCGGGCGAACCTCTCCACGTCGGGGGACGACGAGACCGGCTACCTCACCGAACTCGATGACATAGCAACCACCGGCCTCACCCCTGCCGACCGCCTGCTGGCCCGCTATTACGGCCCGTGGAACCGCGATGTGCGTCCGATTTTCGCGGAAGAGGCGTATTAGGGGCACGCTTTTGCGCCTTTAGAGCCGAGCATAAGCACAAATTGCCTTGAGCCTTTGCCCGGCGCATGGTCAAACTGCCCTCTTGCGCGGATGGCGCACCACAGACTGCAACGAGCCTGGGGAGGGCCACTGTGACAGATATTCCAGTTTCAACGACGGATACCGTCGAGGGGGATACAAGCTTTTTCGGACACCCGAAGGGCCTGCTGATCCTGTTCCTGACCGAGATGTGGGAGCGTTTTTCCTATTACGGGATGCGCGGCCTGCTCATCATCTACCTGACCCAGCATTTCCTGTTTTCGGACGAGAAATCGGCCCTGATCTACGGCGCCTATACCGCGCTGGTCTACGTCATGACGATCATCGGCGGGACCCTGGCCGACAGGTATCTCGGCCAGCGAAAGGCCGTTACCTTCGGGGCCATCCTGCTCGTGCTCGGCCATTTTGGTATGGCGTTTGAGGGCTCCGGCTCGCAACAGATCGCCACGATCAACGGCGCTGAATACGAATTGACGCTTGATGGCCGCGGTGGCGATGCCAACCAGATTATCGTCCAGGGCGACAAGACTTCGCTGATCAGTTTTGACAACGAAACCAATGAACTTGTGATCGCCGAACCGGCCGTGATGGGCCTGCCGGAGCGGATCGACCGTTCAACCTATGACACCAAGATTATCCAGCAGGACCTGTTCAAGAACATCCTGTTTCTCTCGCTGGCCCTCATCATTGCAGGTGTGGGTTTCCTGAAGGCGAACATCTCGACGATTGTTGGCACGCTCTATGGTGTCGGGGATGCGCGTCGCGACTCGGGATTCACCCTGTTCTACATGGGCATCAATCTCGGATCATTCTTGGCCGCATTCAGCTGCGGCATCCTGGGCATTGTGTATGGCTGGGCCTGGGGCTTCGGCCTGGCCGGCATCGGCATGGCTGCTGGTCTGGGCGTGTTCCTCTGGGGCCAGAAATATCTCGGCGGCCGGGCGGATCCGCCGGATGCCGAAATGCTTAAAAAATCGGTGCTTGGCCCGATCAACGTGGAATGGGCCTGCTATCTCGCTGGCCTCATCATGATTGGCGCGTCGATGCTGTTGGTGATGAACGAAGAGATTGTCGGCGGAATCCTCGGCCCGATCGGAATCCTGATGTTCCTGTTCCTCGTCGGCTACGCGATCCTTCGCCTGAAGGGCACCGAGCGGAACCGCATGTTCGCGGCGATCTATTTCGTGCTGGCGCAGATCCCGTTCTGGGCCCTGTTCGAACAGGCCGGCTCCTCGCTGAACCTGTTCACCGACCGTCTCGTTGATCGGACATTGTTCGGCTGGTCGGTGCCGGCGCCTGTCTTCCAGTCGCTCAATGCCGGGTTTATCTTCCTGTTCGCACCGATCATCGCATGGTTGTGGATCTGGCTGGCCAAGCGCCACAAGGAACCATCGACTCCGGTGAAATTCGCCATTGGCGTCTTCGGCGTCGGCCTCGGCTTCCTCGCCCTTGTGGCAGGCATCCAGACTGTCGGTCCGTCGGCCATGACGCCGGTCCTGTTCATCTTCCTGATCTACTGGATCCATACGATGGCAGAACTGATGTTGTCGCCGGTCGGCCTGTCGGCCGTGACCAAGCTGGCGCCGCCGCAGGTTGTCGGCATGACGATGGGCGCCTGGTTCCTCTATTCGGGCCTGTCGAATTTCCTCGCCGGCATCATCGCCCAGTCCACGGGGTCCGAGACGATTGGCGGCCAGTTGACTGACGTGACTGCGGCCAAGGCGACCTATATCAGCGTCTACAGTTCGGTCGGCTATATCGGGATCGGCATTGCGGTCGTGATGTTGCTGGTCTCGCCGCTGATCAAGAGCTGGATGAAAACGGACGAGGGCACGATGGTCTAGGGCCGGTCGCAACGTTTCAAAACAAAAGGGCGGCCCGCAAAGGCCGCCCTTTTTTTGTTGCGGATGGGAACAGGTCTATCGCATCGGGGGATTGAACGGGTCGGTTGGCAGGCCGCGCTTGATCCAGCCGTCACCCGAGCCGAGATGGCCGGTCATGCCTTCGGTCACGTTGAACACGTGGGCGAAGCCTTCCGAGGCCAGTTTCTCGGCCGCCGAGGTCGATCGGTTGCCTGACTTGCAGATCACGGCGACCGGCTGCTCGAGATCGCCGTAAACGGCTCCCCGCGCCCGGGCCACGAAGTCGATATCCTGGAGTGTCGCCCCCACGCTATCCCGCGGCATGCCGGTCATGGCCCATTCTGTCGGGGTGCGCACGTCGATCAGGATGAGCTCGCCTTTCTGGGACATCTGGAAGGCTGAATCGGCACTCAGGGTTTCCACATCCGCCATCGCCATGCCGCCAAAGCCGATGGCTCCGGATACCAGGGCCAGGAACTGAACTCTCATTGCCGTCACTCACTTCTACGCCGCCAGGGGGCTTGGCCCTTGGTTAATGTGGCAACAAAGTGGCAAAACCTCCGCGAGGCCGCAAGCGTCTCCCATCAAAATGACAGGAAATTTATCCGGCACCGCCTACGGTCAAGGCACCGACTTTCAGGGTTGGCTGTCCGACGCCCACCGGCACCGATTGTCCGGCCTTGCCGCACACGCCGACGCCGTCATCCATCGCGAAATCATTGCCAATCATCGAGACCTGCTGCAGCACGGTCGGCCCATGGCCGATCAGCGTGGCATTCTTGACCGGCGCGACGATCTTGCCGTTTTCGACGAGATAGGCCTCGGTGCACTGGAACACGAAATTGCCGGACGTGATGTCGACCTGTCCGCCGCCAAAATCGACGGCCCACAGGCCGCGCTTGATCGAGGCGACGATCTCGTCCGGGTCCTTGTCCCCGCCCAGCATGACCGTATTGGTCATCCGCGGCATGGTTTGCGCTTCATAGCTCTCCCGGCGGCCATTGCCGGTGGGCGCGACGCCCATCAGGCGGGCGTTCAGGCGGTCCTGCATGTAGCCCTTCAGAATGCCATCCTCGATCAGCACGGTGCGCTGGGTCGGTGTGCCCTCGTCGTCGAACGAGAGTGAGCCGCGGCGCGCTTCAATGCTGCCATCGTCGATCACGGTAACGCCCCTGGCCGCGACCTGTTCGCCGATCCGGCCGGCATAAACGCTGGTGCCCTTGCGGTTGAAGTCGCCTTCGAGGCCGTGGCCGACGGCCTCGTGCAGCAGCACAGCCGGCCAGCCGGGGCCGAGCACGACTTCCATCACGCCTGCCGGGGTCGGGATGGATTGCAGGTTCACCGAGGCCTTGCCGAGCGCGCGGCGGACCAGGTCCTGCCAGCGCCCTGGCTGGATCCACTCGTCATAGGCGGCGCGGCCACCTGCGCCGGCGCTGGCAGATTCGCGTCGGCCGTTTTCTTCCAGTGTCACGGAAACATTGAGGCGGACCAGTGGACGTATGTCGGAGAACATTGCTCCGTCCGGGCGGATGATGTCGATCTCCCGGTGGCTGCCGGCGAGCGAGACCGAGACCTGCACGACGCGTGGATCAAGCGCCCGTGTCCAGGCATCGATCTCGGCGAGCAGGCCGGTCTTGACCGTGAAGTCGGGTGCCGATGTCGGGTCGATCGGTGCATAGAGGCGGCGATTGGTCGGCTGCGGGCCGTCGGCCAGTTTGCCGGAATAGCCGCGCTTGGCCTGCGAGGCTGTCTGCGCGGCGCGCGTGATCGCGCCCAAGGACAGCTCGGAACCATAGCCGCTGCCCTGGGCTTCGCCGGCGACGACGCGCAGGCCGAATCCCTGATCGGTGTCGAATGCGGCCGATTTCAGCCGCCCGTCATCGAACATGAAACTTTCAGAGCGCGAGCGCTCGATGAACAGGTCACCGTCATCTCCGCCGGACACGGCATCAGACAGGATATCCGCAGCGCGGGCGACGTCGAAAGGCAATTGGGTCTGGGTCATCCATCCTAAATGCGTGTGATCGTCTCCCGCAGCAAGGGCAAACCCTGCCTCGGGCGCACATCGCCTAGGTTGACGGCGCGGCTTCGGCGACGGGCAGGGGCAAGGGCAGGGCGCTGTCGTCTACGTCCCGCGCCTGCCGGGCTTCCTGTCGCTTGCTCAGCGGCACGTCGCGGCGAAAGATGAATTTGAGGATGCGGCGGTCGGACCGCGAGAGGTCGTCCCGGTCGGCGAGGAACTTGCCGAAGCCTGCCATGCCGGGGACATGGTCGGAGACAACCTTCATCGTCAGCAGCATCGGCGTGGATAGCAGCATGCCCATGAAGGACCAGAGCCAGGCCCAGAGCGCGAAGGAGACGAAGACGACGACGGCATTGAGCCGCAGCCGACGACCGACCATGACCGGAGTGACGAACTGGCCCTCGAACGAGGTCAGCCCCCAATATACGAATGCCGGCAGGATCGCTGCCGTGGCCGAATCGAACGTGATCAGTGCGACGAGGAAGGAAATGCCGACGCCGGCCATCGCCCCGATATAGGGAATATAGTTCAGCAGGAATCCCGCGAGCCCGAACAGGACCGGATCCGGCATGCCGAGCGCCCACATGGCGAGGCCGATGGCCACGCCTAGGCCCATGTTGATCACGGTAATGGTCAGCAGGTAGACCGATAGCTGGTTCTCGATCGCGCGGGCCACCGCCAGCGCGCGCCGCTTGTCCTTCAGAGTCGGCATCACCTGAACCAGCTTTTCGTAGAACAGGTCGCCGGAGGCGATCAGGAAGAACGCGAGGGTCAGGCAGATGACCACCTGGCCGGCCATGACGGGCATCTGGTCGGTGAAGCCTGACAGGAAGCCCGGCTTGCGAATGGTGACCGTATCCGTGGCCGGCTCCTTCCCGGCAATGTGCTCGATCTGCTGGGTGGCATCCATGACCGGCTGTACCGTGCCGGTCAGCTCGTTCAGCTTGTCGCCGACCTCCGCGATCATGTGCGGGGCATCGGCGAGGCGGTCCTGCACCGCGCCGGACACGAAATAGCCGAGCGTGCCGACCGAGCCGAGCAGGGTGAGCAGAATGATGGCGGCCGAGACGCCCGACGAAAAGCCGAACCGGTCCATCGCGCGCCGGACGGGGCTGAAGATCAGCGCCAGCATCATGGCCGTGACAATCGGAACGATCAGGCCCTGAGCGATCGTCAGGACGCTCAGGGCCATGATCCAGAAAATGCCAACGAGCGCCCAGCCGTGATGGCTGGGCGCTCGCCGCGTGTCATCCGAATGGCTGGATGCGTCGCCTGTCATCTACGGCGCAACCCACCGAAGACGAGCGATACGACGAAGAGGATGACGAAGATCAGCGCCAGCAGCTTGGCGATGCCGGCGGCTGTGCCCGCTATACCGCCAAAGCCGAGGACTGCAGCGACCAGCGCGACGACGAGAAAGATGATGGCCCAACGCAGCATGTGATGTTTCCTTTTCCATTGTGGTGTCTGGAACAGGAAACGGCAGGCAGGGAATTTGGTTCCACACCTTCCGAACGCGCGTTCAGGGAGCGGCGCGCGAAGCTGGCCCGACGATCAGTTGGTGGTGACCTGGAACCGTTCCATCTGGCGCTTGGCCAGGTCTGAATCGGGATTCAGTTCATCAGCGCGCTTGAAGTCGAAATAGGCGCCCTGGATGTCACCTGTTTGCTCCTTGGCGATCGCGCGATTGTAATAGGCGGCGTAGAGATCGTGGGAATCGAGTTCGATTGCCTTGTTCAGCGACACCATGGCCGAATTGTAGTCCTTGCGCATGATATGGGCTGCACCTTCGTTGAGGTAGGTCGCGCCCTCGTCCGGATTGAGCCGCTTGGCGATGTCATAGTCCGAAAGGGCCGCCTCGAGCCTGCCCGCGCGCATGCGCAACACCCCGCGATTTGTATAGGTGGCAGCCTTGTTCGTCTGGTTCATGATCTCGGCTTCAATGGCCTTGGTGCAGATTTTCTCACCGGCGCTGGCGGAAACCCGCTGATACTTTGCGGCCTCGTAGCAGTCCTTCGCGACGCCGCCTCCGATGATCGATACCTGGGCAATGGCCAGAGGGGCCGACAGCGTCACTGCGATCAGCGCGAGTGCCGGGAATTTCAACATTGTCGTCTCCCTGTTCTTTTATTTTCCCTAGATTAGCATGAATTCCCCCCAGCCGCGAGCGCCTGCGACAATATTGAGCGTCAAAACTGCTGGGTTGCAGGGGCGGTCTGATATAGATACAGCGGAGCAATTCCAACGAGACGAGGATTCCTTCGTGCGACACTTCATTGCCGCCTTGTGCGCTTCAATACTGGCTGCACCGGCCTTCGCTGCCACCCCCGTCGACGGGGCGCTCGGCTTCCAGCCTGCTGCAACGCGCATTGCAGAGCGCATTCACTTCTTCCACGATGATTATGTCATGTGGATCATCACGGCGATCACGATCTTCGTGTCGCTGCTGCTGATTTGGGTGATGGTGCGTTACAATCGCAAGGCCAATCCGGTGTCGCGCAAGTTCAGCCACAACTCGCTGATCGAAGTGATCTGGACGGTTGTTCCGGCGCTGATCCTGGTCGCGATTGCCGGCCTGTCCTTCCCGAACCTCTACTATCAGGACGTGGTGCCGAACCTCGAGAAAATCCAGACCGAATCAGCGGCCCTGCTGGCTGAGGGAAAATCGGCTGAATACGAGCGCTACACCAAGAATTATTTCCCGGACGCAGCCTCCAAGGGCTTCGTCAACGTCAAGGCACAGGGCAACCAGTGGAACTGGACCTATTCCTATCCGGATATCGTCGATGCCGATGGCTTTGCGCTCGAATTCGTTTCGAACGCCATCCACAAGGGCACGTCGGCCGATCCGACCGATACCGATGAGCGTCCGCGCAACCTCGCTGTTGATTATCCGATGGTCATCCCGGCGGGTCGCTATGTCCGCTATTACACTGCTGCCGCCGACGTGATCCACTCGTGGACCGTGCCGGCCTTCGGCGTGAAGACGGATGCCGTGCCGGGCCGCCTCAATGAAGGCTGGTTCCTGGTCGACGAACCGGGCGTTTATTACGGCCAGTGTTCAGAGCTTTGCGGCGTCGATCATGCCTACATGCCGATCGAGGTGCGCGTCGTACCGCAGGACCAGTTCGATGCCTGGGCCCAGCTGATGCTGGCTGGCGACTATGATGCCGCCGCCGCGTCCGTTCGGACCATGGCCGCCCTTGAGCCGAGCACCCAGCTCGCCGCCAACCATTAAGCTTTGAGAGAAGAGTAGATCCGCCATGCCAATGGATGAAATCGCCCTCGACCATCACCACGATGCCCACGATCACAAGCCCGGCTTTTTCAAGCGCTGGTTCCTGTCGACGAACCACAAGGATATCGGCACGCTCTATCTGATCTTCTCGCTGTGTGCGGGTATCGTCGGTTATACGCTGTCGGGCCTGATCCGCTGGGAACTGGCTGAGCCGGGCATCGGCCCGATGCTCTGGTTCGTCGAGCACTTCCAGGGTGCGCAGGGCGATGCGGCGATCACGCAGGCCAAGCATTTCTACAATACCGTCATCACCTATCACGGCCTGATCATGATCTTCTTCATGGTCATGCCGGCGCTGATTGGCGGTTTCGGCAACTGGATGGTGCCGCTGATGATCGGCGCACCGGACATGGCTTTCCCGCGCATGAACAATATTTCGTTCTGGCTGACGGTCGCCGGTTTCGTGCTCGCCTGTATTTCGATGACTGTCCCGGGCACGTCGGCCGGCAACGGCTTTGGCGGCGGCTGGGTCCTGTATCCGCCGCTTTCCTCGACAACGGGTCACCCCGGCCCGGCCATGGACCTCTTGATCCTGTCGCTGCACACGGCCGGCATTGCGTCCATTCTCGGCGCGATCAACTTCATCGTGACCATCCTGAACATGCGCGCGCCTGGCATGACCATGCACAAGATGCCGCTGTTCGCCTGGGGCGTCCTCGTCACGGCTGTCCTTCTATTGCTGGCGCTGCCCGTTCTTGCAGGTGCGCTGACCATGCTGCTGACAGACCGCAATTTCGGGTCGCAATTCTTCAACCCGGCAGGTGGCGGCGACCCCATCATGTTCCAGCACCTGTTCTGGTTCTTCGGTCACCCGGAAGTCTACATCATGATCCTGCCGGCCTTCGGCATTATCAGCCACATCGTGTCGACCTTCTCGAAAAAGCCGATCTTCGGCTATCTCGGCATGGCCTATGCCATGGTCTCGATCGGCGTCATCGGCTTCGTCGTGTGGGCGCACCACATGTACACGGTCGGCATGAACGTCGACCTCAAGGCCTACTTCATCGCCGCCACCATGGTCATCGCGGTGCCGACCGGCATCAAGATCTTCTCGTGGATCGCGACCATGTGGGGCGGCTCCATCGAGTTCAAGGTGCCAATGCTCTGGGCGATCGGCTTCATCTTCCTGTTCACCGTCGGCGGCGTGACCGGTGTGGTGCTGGCCAATGCCGGTATCGACCATGCCCTGCACGACACCTATTACGTCGTGGCACACTTCCACTACGTTCTGTCGCTCGGCGCCGTGTTCGGCCTGTTCGCGGGCTGGTATTACTGGTTCGAGAAAATGTTCGGCATCAAGTATAATGGCTTCATCGGCGGCCTGCACTTCTGGCTGATGTTCGTCGGCTCGAACGTCCTGTTCTTCCCGCAGCACTTCCTCGGCCTGCAGGGCATGCCGCGCCGGTATATCGACTATGCCGATGGCTTCCAGACCTGGCACTATGTGTCGTCCGTCGGTTACGCGATCACGCTCGTTGCCACGCTGGTCTTCTTCATCGGATTGGCCGAAGCGATGATCCGTCGCCGCAAGGGTGTTGCCAATCCATGGGGCGAAGGCGCAACAACGCTGGAATGGACGCTGCCTTCGCCGCCGCCATTCCACCAGTACAACGAGCTGCCGCACGTCACGAACAAGGGCGGCCACTAGACGCTCACGTTGCCGGCCCCTTGTCGGGGCCTGCACACGGATACGAAAATCGGGCGGCCCTGCGCTGAAAAGGCGTATGGGCCGTTTCGCTTGAATGCCCCATAAGGCCCTGACCATGACCGACGCCCCCGCCACTCCCGCAAAGCGCTACGCCACGGCGAGCGATTATGTGAACCTGATGAAGCCGCGCATCATGATGCTCGTTGTCTTCACGGCGGCGGCGGGCCTCATCGCGGCGGCCAGTGTCACGCAGACGCCGATCAATCCGCTGATGGGCGCCATCGCGCTGCTGGCCGTGGCCCTGGGCTCGGGTGCCGCTGGCGCAATCAACATGTGGTTCGATTCCGATATCGACGCGATCATGACCCGCACATCCACGCGTCCGATCCCGTCCGGCGCCGTGCCGCGCGAGGAAGCCCTTGCCATGGGACTGATCATGTCCGGCGTCTCGGTGATGCTGATGTGGCTCGCATCGAACTGGCTGGCGGCCGCGCTGCTCGCCTTCTCGATCTTCTATTACGGCGTCATCTACACGATGTGGCTGAAGCGCTCGACGCCGCAGAATATCGTGATCGGTGGCGGGGCAGGGGCCTTCCCGCCGGTCATCGGCTGGGCTGCTGTCACCGGCAACACGCCGCTTGATGCGTGGATCCTGTTTGCCATCATCTTTTTCTGGACGCCGCCGCACTTCTGGGCGCTCAGCCTGCTGGCGCACGGCGAATACGAGAAGGCCGGTGTGCCCATGCTGCCCGTTACGCACGGTGCCAGGGCGACCCGCCTGCAGATGTTGCTCTATACAATTGTCCTGGTTCCGCTGGCGCTGACCCCCGTTCTGACCGGTCTCGGCGGGTGGATCTATGCGGTCACGGCCGGCGTGCTGGGCGCAGTCTTCATGACTTATGCTGTCCGCGTGTTCCTGTCGAAAGCCGGGGATGCCGATTGCACGGCGGCCGAGAAGAAACTGGCGCGTTCGATGTTCTTGTTCTCGATCCTGTACCTGTTCATCGTGTTTGCCGCGCTGATCATCGAGCATGCGACCGGCCTGTATTTCGCTGTGAAGGGTTTTTAGATGACTGACGAGAAAGAGCCTTACGCAGGCGAGTTCATGGATGCGCCGCGCATGGCGCCGGAAGCGATTGCCGCCCGCAAGAAGCGCAATGTCTGGCTCGGCCTGGCCCTGTTCGGCTTTGTGGTGCTTGTCGCCATTACAACCATCATCCGTCTGTCGAACACCGACCTCAGCGAGGGGGCCGGCTTCTATTACAGCAATAGCGGCGACCGCACGCCGGTCGATGCGGCGCCGGCCCTGCCGCCGGGCATGACCGAGGAGCAGGCCGCTCCTCCAGCGGGACTGGAGCCCAGCGAGGTGCCGGAATGAAACTGTCCAACCGCACCATCGGTATCATTGCCGGCGCCGTCTTCCTCGGCATGCTCGGCCTCGCCTTCATGGCTGAGCCGCTCTACAAGAGTTTTTGCCAGGTGACCGGCTTTGGCGGCACGACCCGGATTGCGACGCGCGCGCCCAAGGAAATCCTCGACCAGGAAATCACTGTCCGGTTCGATGCAAACGTGGCCGACACGGCTTTGGCCTTCCGCCCGTTGCAGCGAGACCAGAAGGTCAGGATCGGTCAGCACGGTCTTGCTTTCTTCGAGGTCGAGAACCCGACGAGCGAACCGATTCGCGTCATCGCGAGCTATAATGTGACGCCGCATTTTGCCGGGCCGTATTTCTACAAGCTGGAATGTTTCTGCTTCGAGGAGCGTGTGATCGCGCCTGGCGAATCAAAGAAACTGCCGGTCGTCTACTTCATTTCCCCAGACATGATCGAGGATCACGTGGCGGGGGAACTTGAGACGATCACGCTCAGCTATACGTTTTTCGACAGCACGGCCTATAAAGGCCCGCTCAAGCAGGAAGCCCGGGGTGCGGCGAATTCGGCCAGCCCGGGCTGAACCAGTTGCGTTTTTGGCGCGGAGCGGGCTAAACAGCGCAAAGCTATACGTGATAATTTCAAGGGGTTTCCCAAGCCATGTCCAGCGGCGACGTCAAACACGACTACCACCTCGTAAATCCCTCCCCCTGGCCACTGATCGGCTCGCTGGCCGTTCTGACGCTGGCCGTCGGTGGCGTGACCTATATGAAGGGCCTTTTCGGTCTTGAAAAAGGCACCTGGTGGCTGATGGCCCTCGGCTTTGCCATGGTCGCCTATGTGATGATCGGCTGGTGGCGCGAAGTCGCCAAGGAAGGCGCTCTCGGCGATCATACGCCGGTCGTCAGCATCGGCCTGCGCTACGGCATGATCCTGTTCATCGCTTCGGAAGTCATGTTCTTCGTGGCCTGGTTCTGGGGCTTCTTCGAATTTACGATCTATGAATCGGCACGTACCGGCAGCACCTGGGACGCAACCAATCCGCTCTATGCCGATGCCCTTGCGAAGTTCAACGACTGGCCACCGGCTGGCGTCGAGACGTTTGACCCCTTCCACCTTCCGCTGATCAACACGCTGGTCCTGCTCCTGTCAGGCACTACGGTGACTTGGGCGCACCACGCGCTGCAGCACAATGACCGGTCCGGCGCCAAGCTCGGCCTGCTGCTGACCATTCTTCTCGGCATGGGCTTCACCGCGCTTCAGGTGATTGAATACAGCCACGCCGGATTCACCTATGACGGTACGCTTTATGGGTCTGCCTTCTTCATGGCCACCGGATTCCACGGGGCGCACGTTGTCATCGGCACTATTTTCCTCGCCGTGTGCCTGATGCGCCTGATGATGGGCGGCATGACACCGAAGCATCATCTCGGCTTCGAGTTTGCTGCCTGGTACTGGCACTTCGTCGATGTCGTGTGGCTGTTCCTTTTCGCGTTCGTCTACGTTGCGCCCTACCTGATTATGGAAGGCGGCAAGTAAGCGCCTTCACGCGAACCTGATTCGATCCCAGGCCCGCCGGCGCGTCCAACCGCCCGGCGGGCCTTTTTCTTGAGAGGCCTGCCCGCCATGTCGTTTCGCCCGATGCCTGTGCTCACGCTATTCACCGTGCTCAGCCTCGCGTTGCTGGTCTGGCTCGGCAACTGGCAATATGGCCGCTTCCTCGAAAAGATGGCGCTGGACAAGTCCGAGCCGGAATGGGCCGTGATTGACGGCATGGTCGTGCCGGGCAGCGAGGCCATGGTCTATTCCTATATTGATGCGGCTGCCGCCTGGCGGCGCATCGTCGCCATCGACACCGGCGAGGAGATCGTCTTCACGCCGACCGAGGTGATCTACCAGGTCGAACCGCCACAGCCATGCCAGGGCCCGGACTGCGGCGCGGGCCTGCGCTTTTCCGCCCGGGGCCTCTACCAGGTGCCGCGTGGGCGCAATGCCTTCAGCGGTAACGACAGTCCGGAAACGGGCATCTTCTATACGCTGGATCCCGCCACTCTCGCCACGCTCCTGCCCGCGGGTGAGGCCAGCCGCGTACATGGCCGCGTGTTCGAACCCGACACGATCCGGCTCAGCGAGAATGGCCGCACCATGGTCGGCGACAATCCGTTCGCGCGTGTCCGCGCCGATTTCAAACTGCCGCCGCAGCGCCATTTTGGCTATGCGATCACCTGGTGGGGGCTCGCCACGGCGCTGCTCGGCGTGTATCTCGCCTTCCATTACCAGAAGGGCCGTCTGCGGCTGCGCAAAGGGAGCGATGCGTGAAATATGTCTCGACACGCGGACAGGCCGCACCGGTAGATTTCGTTGACGCCTGCCTCGCGGGCCTGGCGCCCGATGGCGGTCTCTACGTCCCGGAAACCTACCCCCAGATCGCGCCGCCAAAGCCCGACGAGCCCTATGCCCATGTCGCTGCGCGTATCCTGTCAGCCTTCGCAGGCGATGCCATTCCCGAGGCCGACATGCTGGCCATGTGCGAGCGCGCCTATGCGAGCTTTGCGCACCATTCGGTCGCGCCGCTGACGCAGGCCGGACCCGGTCTCTGGCTGATGGAACTGCATCACGGCCCGACACTGGCCTTCAAGGACGTGGCGATGCAGATCATCGCCCAGCTTTACGACTACATGCTCGGCAAGACCGGCAGGCGCCTGTCAATTGTCTGCGCAACATCGGGCGACACGGGCGGTGCGGCGGCTGCCGCCTTTGCCGGCGCGAAACATGCCGATCTCTTCATCCTGCATCCGCACGAGCGCATCTCGCCCGTCCAGCGCCTGTTCATGACCACGACCGGCGCGTCGAATGTCACCAATCTTGCTCTCGATGGCGATTTTGACGATTGCCAGGCCATCGTGAAATCCCTGTTCGCGGACAAGGCATTTGCCGATGGCGTCGGCCTCTCGGGCGTCAATTCGATCAACTGGGCGCGCATCGCGGCGCAGTCAGTCTATTATGCCACCGCGCAGGCCGCGCTCGGCGGCAAGATCCGTTTCGTCGTGCCGAGCGGGAACATGGGCGATGCGCTGGCAGGCTATGTCGCTGCGCGCTGCGGATTGATGACTGGCGGTTTCGAGATTGCCTGCGCCGTCAACGAGAATGACGCGCTGGCGCGCCTGTTCAAGACCGGGATCATGTCCCGTGCGCCTGCCGTGGCGACCCCCAGCCCGGCCATGGATATTTCCGTGCCCAGCAATTTCGAGCGGTTGCTCTTTGAAGCGACCGGCCGCGACGGTGACGCCGTGCGCAACGTCTACGACCGATACAAACAGGCTGGCGAGGCCGAGTTGCCTGACGTCGCCAGGAACCGACTCGGCTGCGTTGGCATCACGGCGTCAGCCGTCAACAATGCCGACACGCTGGCCGAAATGGCGACATTCGAATCCGAGACCGGCTGGCTGATCTGCCCGCATACGGCTGTTGGCACGTTCGAGGCGCGACAGGCGCCGCGCACCGACGTTGTGACAGTCGTGCTGGCGACGGCGGCCGCTGCGAAGTTCCCGGAGACAGTGAAAGAGGCCACGGGCCTCGACGCGCCCCTGCCGCATCGCTGCGGCTCGCTTCTGGCACGCGGCGAAGTGTTCGACCGCCTTCCGGCTGACGTGGCGGCCGTTCGCGGCGTGATTGAAGCCAAGACAAAAGCGGCCCCCTGATGGCCGTCCTGCAGCGCGATACTCTGATCACGGCTGAGCGCGTGGTTCTCGCACCGCCCCGCAAGGCCGACTATGACGACTGGGCTGCGCTGCGTTCGGCGAACCGGGAGCACCTTGAACCCTGGGAGCCACTCTGGCCGGGCGATGCCCACTCGAAAGCCGACTGGGCGCGGCGCCTGAAAGTCTGGACGGCCGCCTGGAAGGCGGGGCAGGCCTATGTCTTCCTGATCCGCAACCTCTCGGACAATACTCTCATTGGCGGTGCCTCCCTGACGCATGTGCGCAACTGGCCTGCTTCCAGCGCAAGCCTCGGTTACTGGCTGGGCGCGGATTTTGAAGGCAAGGGCTATATGCGCGAAAGCGTGATCGCCGTGTGTGACTGGGCGTTTGCGACACTCCGGCTTTGGCGGATCGAAGCCGGAACGCTGGCCGAGAACAACCGGTCGCGCAGAGTCCTCGAAGCGGCGGGTTTCGAGGAAGAGGGCTATGCCAGGGCCTATCTCGAGATTGCAGGCGAGCGACGTGACCATGTCCTTTTCGGTCTCGTCAGGCAGCCGAAACGCAGTTAGTTTCAACATGATGGCCAAATCCACGACAACGCAGCCTCACGGCAACTGGTACTGGCATGCGCCATCCCAGCGCCTGCTCATCGAGGCGCCCCAGGCAACGGCCCTCTCCGACCTGTCGGGAGACTGGTCGATTGATGCGCTGGAACAGATGCTGGAAGGCCTCAGCCGCGGACGTCTTGGCAAAGCCTTCGGAACCGGCAATGGGCCGGTGCGTTGTGCCTTACGCCTGTCGAATGGACGTGACGTACACCTCGTCGGGGCATTCGTCGGGCAATCCGAGGCGCGCGGCATGTTGCTGGTGGGTGACGACTTCCCGGAAATCGATCCGTCCGACCTGAAGCCCGGTCCGGACCTCGCGCCTGTCTACCAGCCGATCATTTCCCTGCGCGACGGTCGTATCGCCGGCTTTGAGGCGCTGGCCCGCTGGGTCGGCGCGGACGGCACGTCGCCTCCCAGCCGGTACGAGGACGAAGCGCTCGCGTCGAACATGCTGATCCGGTCTGCCGAGACGCTGGCCATGCTGCGGGAAAAATCCGGCCGCGATGATGTATTCATGCATGTGAACCTGACAGCCCGCGACCTTGCCCGGGGCACGATGCCAGCCTTGGTCGAAGCGCTGATGAACGGATACACGCTGCCGCCAGGCGCGCTCAGGATCGAACTGACCGAGCAGGCGGCGCTACGCAATGTGGGCAACGCGCTTGCGGCCGCCATGGCACTGAAAGCCGTCGGTGCCGGCCTGGTGCTCGATGATTTCGGCACAGGGCATTCGTCCTTTGCCTGGCTGGCTGACCTGCCGGCTGACAGCCTGAAAATCGACCATGGCCTGACCTGCCGCATCGGCCAGAGACGCATCGACACGATCCTGACCACGATCACGCTGCTGGCCAGCCGCCTTGGCATGACGAGCACGGCGGAGGGGGTCGAGAACAAGGATGATGCGGTGAAGCTGCGGGGCCTCGGATTCGACCATGTGCAGGGGTTTGCCTTTGCCCGGCCGATGAACGCAGAAGCGGCTGCGGCGTTCCTGGTCGCCTGATCAGGCGGAGCCGCCATCGACCTGGAGGCGCCCCGAATCGACACCCATGCGGCCAAGGGCATGCCGCCATTTCAGGTCATAATCATCGCCGAACACGATGTCGTCGTCGGGGTCTCCGACGAGCCAGGCATTGGCCGCCAGTTCCTCTTCCAGCTGACCGGCGCCCCAGCCGGAATAGCCGAGCGCCAGAACCGATTTTCGCGGGGCTGCGCTGGAGCCGATCATCAGCAGCATGTCGCGCGTGGCCGTCATGCAGAGCGTGCCGTCAATCTCGAGCGTGGCGCCTTCACTGATCACGTCGTCGGTGTGGATGACGAAGCCGCGCTCCGTGCTGACCGGGCCGCCGTCGAGCACACGCGTGTCGGGCACACCGAGTTCGGTTTCGACATCCAGCTGGTCGAACAGTTCCGGCAGGCGAATGCCGTCCATCGGCTTGTTCAGCACGATACCCATCGCGAAGTCCGGGGAGTGGGCGCAGAGCAGGATGACCGACCGGGAAAAACGCGAGTCGCCGATGCCCGGCAGGGCGATCAAGAGTCTGCCTGTGAGATCTGTATTCATGCGCCAGTGGTCTCCGTTGGGATGAGGCTGAGGCATGGCCGGGACTTTGGCAAGGGCAATGCGGCTTGCCGCAGCAGCGCGTCGGCTCTATGTCCAATGCCAAACCTGCAAGGAGACAGACAGATGAGCATCAAGGTTGGTGACAAGCTTCCAGACGCAACATTCATGGAAATGACGAGCGACGGTCCTCAGCCGCGCACTACGGCCGAGGTTTTCGGCGGCAAGACGATCGCGCTGTTTGCCGTGCCCGGCGCGTACACGCCGACCTGTTCGGCGCGCCACCTGCCGGGCTTTGTCGACAAGGCCAGCGACATGAAGGCCAAGGGCGTCGACGAAATCGTCTGCACGTCGGTCAATGACGTGTTCGTCATGGGTGCCTGGGGCAAATCTGCCGGCGCCGAACAGGACATACGCATGCTGGCAGACGGCAATGGCGCCTTCGCCACGGCGCTCGGCCTGGAAATGGACGCGTCGGGCTTCGGCATGGGCAAGCGCTCGCAGCGCTATTCCATGCTGGTGAAAGACGGCGTCGTCGCAGAGCTCAACGTCGAGCAGGGCCCGGAGTTCAAGGTTTCCAGCGCCGATTACCTGCTTGGCCAGCTCTGAGGCTGACTGCGTAGTATCTGTTAAACAAATCAAGCCATTATCGGCGTGTTCGGGGGACCGGGCACGCCGGTTTTCGTTTGAGTCTTATTGAATATCGGTAAACTCTTCCCCACATGGAAAAGAGTTGAAGAGGAGAGGGATACATGGACTTTCTAATGACCGTGCCGGTGCTGATCGCAGTCGTCGGCCTCATTCTGATCGTGTCCACCGTCAAGCAGGTGCCGCAGGGCTATAACTGGACGGTCGAGAATTTCGGGCGGTACACGAAAACCCTGACCCCGGGCCTGCACTTCATCATGCCGGTCTACCAGAAGGTCGGGCGCAAGATGAACATGATGGAGACCGTGCTGGACATTCCCCAGCAGGAAGTCATCACCAAGGACAATGCGATGATGAAGTGCGACGCCATCGTGTTCATCCAGGTGATCGATGCGGTCTCGGCGGCCTATGAGGTCAACAATCTCCACAATGCCATCCAGAACCTGTCGCTGACCAATATCCGGACCGTGGTGGGCTCGATGGACCTTGATGAGGTTCTCTCCAACCGCGACGATATCAATGCGCGCCTGCTGCATGTGATTGATGCCGCCACCAATCCGTGGGGTGTCAAGGTGACCCGGATCGAGATCGCCGATCTCAGCCCGCCCGCCGACATTACCGAAGCGATGAACCGCCAGATGAAGGCCGAGCGCCTGAAGCGGGCGGAAATCCTGACCGCCGAGGGCGACAAGCAGTCGGCGATTCTCAAGGCCGAAGGCCAGAAACAGGCCAAGATCCTGGAAGCCGAAGGCCGCCGCGAAGCCGCCTTCCGCGACGCCGAGGCGCGTGAGCGCGAAGCCGAGGCCGAAGCAAAGGCCACGGCCATGGTCAGCGAGGCCATCGCCAAGGGCGACGTCAACGCGATCAACTACTTCCTTGGCCAGGCCTACGTCGCCGCGTTCGAAAAGCTGGCGACCAGCCCGCAGCAGCGCACGGTCATCATCCCGGCAGAGTTCTCGAGCATCCTCGGCACTATCGAAGGCATCAAGGGCCTGACCGGCGCCGCCAAAGCGGCGCAGGCCAGCCCGCAGGCGCCGGGCGGCGCCGTGCCGCCGACGCGCCGCGAGTAGACGAAAGGACATCCGAGCATGGAACAGATCTTCACCGAGCTTACCGTCTGGCACTGGCTGGCGCTGGGCCTCGTCCTGTTCGGCATCGAGATGATGACCGGCACGTTCGACCTGATGATGCTGGCGATTGCCGCCTGGCTGACCGGGGCGTTCGCTTATTTCGGGCCCGATACTTACGCGACGTGGCAGGGCCAGTTGGTGTTTTTCGGCGGGGCCGCCTTGGTCCTCGTTGTGATGGGGCGCACCCTGTTCGCGGGCCTGCGCGGCAGCGTTGAGGAACACCCGACGCTGAACAAGCGCATGGCGGGCCTTGTCGGCCAGCGCGGTCAGGCAACGGGCGACTTCTCAGGCGGCCGTGGCCAGGTCCGGATCGGCGACACGGTGTGGGGCGCGGAAGCCACCGACCCGATGGTCCCGGTTCATGCCGGCGACTCGGTCGTCGTCGAGGGCGCGCGCATGAATACGGCGATCGTGCGCAAGGTCTGACCCTTACTGGCCGGCCCTGATGAAGGCGCGCACATCGTTCGACAGTTTCGCGCCTTCGGGTTCCGACAGGTACATCATGTGCCCGGCGTCGTAATAGTCGAACTCGACCCGGTCGAGCACGACGCCGTTCTTGAACAGCGCCATCTCGGCCCCGAAGAAGGGCGTCGCGAGATCGTACCAGCCCGAGGCGAGCAGAACCTTCATTTGCGGGTTTTCGCGCATGCCCTTGCCGAGCCAGGGCGTGACGTTGACATATTCCGGCCAGCCGCTGTCATTCGTGCTCCAGTTCCACTTGGAGCCTGGCTCACCTGTCAGCACCTTGTACGGGCGGGTAAAGTCGATCTTCAACTCGCGGGTCAGGTAGTCGTTGATGGCGGCGACATAGGCGACATCCATGCCGTAGCCTGACGGATCGTTCTCGGGCGAGTCGGCGGTGCCTTCGCTGTCGACGCCCTTGTAGCGGCCATCGAACCTGCCGATGGAATAGCCTTCACGGCGCAGCAATTCCTTGCGGAAGCGGGTCGGGTCGACGCGCAGTTTCGCCTGCCGGATCCACTCGGCCGAGACGCCGAGATAGGCGCTCATCTCACTGGCGACGACGGCTTCCTGCGTGGCGCCCAGCGTGTTGCCGCGGATCAGGGCGGGGGCCAGCGTGTCAATGGCATAGGTGCGCGCTGCATTGACGAAGGCGTCGAAGTCGCCATTCCATTTCGTCTTGTCGACCTTGCCATGATACCAGGCGATGGCGGCTTCGGACGGGAAGTAGGAAATGTGCGCGGTGTCGTTGCCGGGCGCGAATTCACCGGTCTGGAAATCGAGGATGGCGGATATCAGGATCACGCCGTTGAGGCCGATCCCGTTCCAGCCGCCCTGCAGTTTCTCGGTGAGGGCCGCAGCGCGGGTGGTGCCATAGCTTTCGCCGGCGAGGTATTTCGGGCTGTTCCAGCGGCCGTTCTCGGTGATCCAGATACGGATGAATTCGGCGATGCTGTCGGCGTCCTCGTTGACGCCGTAGAATTCCTTGCCGTCATTGTCGCCGAGGGGGCGGGAATAGCCGGTGCCGACGGGATCGATGAAGACAAGGTCGGTTACGTCGAGCAGGGAATTCTGGTTGTCGCGGATCGTGTAGGGCGGGGCGCCGACGCCGGAGGCATCGGACGGGGTGATGACCTGTTTCGGGCCGAAGGCACCCATGTGCAGCCAGAGCGAGGCGGAGCCCGGCCCGCCATTGAACACGAAGGTGACGGGGCGCTGGCGCGCATCGGAGACGCCGTCGCGGATATAGGCAACCGAGAAGATGGAGGCCGTGGGCTCGTCCTTGGCGTCGCGCAGGTAGGTTTCGCTGGCGACGGTCTTGTACTTGATGGTCTCGCCGTTGAGCTTGAGGGAATGGTCGGAGGAGAAGGCCTGGGCCTCTGGAATCTCGGGCTTTTCCTGTGCCGCCTCGGCCTTGTCGGCCTTTTCGTCGGCAAAACCCGGTACGGCAACGAGTGCCAGGCACAGTGCCAGCCATAATCCACGCATCTTATCAACCCTCAGCAATCTGGTGTGGGCGGGACAGTACCAGCGGAACGGGCCGGGGCAAGGGCCGGGAAGTAGTGGCCCCGCACCGGGAGGGATGCGGGGCCACAGATCACGCCGGAATTCGGGGGCTTAGCCCGGCATGACAACAGTATCGATCAGGTGGACAACGCCGTTCGATGCGTCGATATCGGTCGCGATCACGGTGGCGGTTCCGCCGGTCGCATCGGTCAGGATGACATTGCCATCGACGATGGAGGCGGTCAGGTCGGCGCCATTGACGGTCGGAACGGTGTACGTGCCGCCATTGTCGGTGATGGCCTGCACAAGGTCAGCCGCCATCACTTCTCCGGCGACCACGTGATAGGTGAGAATGCCGGCCAACGCGGCCTTGTTCTCCGGCAGCAGCAGTGTTTCCACTGTGCCTTCCGGCAGTTTGGCAAATGCGTCGTTCGGCGGCGCGAACACAGTGAACGGACCGTCGCTGTTCAGCGTGTCGACAAGGTCAGCCGCCGTGACGGCAGCCACGAGTGTCGACAGGGCGTCATTGCCAGCGGCGACGGCGACGATCGTGCCGGTTTCGACAGCGGCTTCTTCCATGATGGGCTCAGCAGGCGGTGTTGCCGCTTCGGCCGGCATTTCGACCTCGGCAGCCGGGGCGGCATCATAGTCCGACGTGTCGGCGGCATCTTCGCAGGCCGCGAGCGACAGGGACGCGGCAATGGCCGCCGAAATCAACAGATTGGTCTTGAGGGGCATATGTGACTCTCCATGCGATGCGCAGGGGTACGCATGCCCCTTTGTACGGAGCCGCGCGGAAACGGTTCACATTTGACGGTAAAAAACTTCAAGCGCCGCCTAGCCGGTATCCCACGCGCCATCCATCGCGGCGTCGGCGCCCCAGCAGACATAGGTGATGGCCGAGTGTGTCAGCCGGCCCAGCGGGCGGCTGGCCCGACCGGGCATCAGGCTGCGCGGGCGGATGGGGCCGAGGCGAATGATGCGGCCCGCCGCCCTTGCGCCGCGATTGCGGGCAATCCAGCGGGCGAGGCGGGCGGCATGGGCGTCCGGGTCGGCCAGCACCGCGTCGAGCCGGCTGAGCCGGGCGAGCAGGGGCGCGGTGGGCAGGGGGGCGAGGCACGTGTCCGGGGGCAGGGGCCGCCAGACCATGCCGGAGCCGAACACATGGATACGCGGGCCGAACTTCGCAAAGGGCAGGCCCTGTTGCGGCAGGCGGATCGTGAGGGGTTCGGTGAGGGGGAAGGCGGTGGGGGTGCGGGGCTGGTCCGGTGGGGGTGAGGGTGTGGCGGGGGTGGGGGCCGGGTGGCCTCGGGCCCCTGATTTGGCGGGTGCGATGGGCGTGATCGGCTCTCTTAGCGCAAGGATCAGCAGCATGCGCCGCACCATGGATTCCGCCGGGCGCAGGATGCGGAGGACTTCAGCGTGCACATGCCGGGCGACAGTGGCCGCCTCGGGCTCCTTCACCAGCTGCCGCGCCCACCAGGCGAGCTTCGCCGCGCGCGGCCAGTTGGCAGCGATCAGGTCAAGCAGGAGCTGGGGCGTGAACTGCATGCGCGATATTATACGGGCTGTACGGAAGGGTGGGATAAGTATTTTTGTTATGCAGAGGAGAGAGGCTTCCTTTTTAGGGCCGGATGACAAGCCTTCAATTCTATTTTAAGGGATATTTTGGCAATTTTCGAACAACTATAACAAGGGGGTGGGGCGTCGTGAGCGAAGAAAATGATGGAAGCAATGTCGAAACAAAAGTGAACCACGTTCCCTGGTTGCTGGGATTCGCTGCAGCGTTTTTGTTGCTGATGGGTGTCGCAACAATTTCAGCAATCTCATACGGCTTCGCGACCGGACGGCTGCTTCCTTACTGGAACGACCTCGGAGATGGACGAGGATCCATCATCGGTCAGCTATTTACCGTCTATGCAGCCGCGTTTGCGGCTGTGTTCGTGCCACTGATTTTTCGGGGTCAAATTCGAGATTTGAAGCGTCAGGTTGTTGAGTCCGGCGAACAAATCCGGGAATTGGCGGAGGAATCCAAGAACTCATTCCGCATTCTTAGTGAATACGCTCTTCTGCAGGCAGGGATTAAAGCTGAATACAAATACGAGGATTTGGCGAACGCGGCGATCATCCTAAAGAACATCCAGACAAGTTCGGCGGCGCTATGTAGTCAAGTGCTTGAACAATCCGAACTTCATTGGCGAACAAAGGCTGCCTTTCGGGGCAAATGGCCGGGTAACAAGCCGTTCGTAAGATTGTTGAGAGAAAATGACCTCATTAGTGACGACCAATTACAGCGTTTTTTCATGATTGCGGAGAGTTCAAAATTTGCGAAGGAGGGAAATCAACACACGATCACAGTAGCCCAACTCAACCTAATAAATTCAGCGCTGATTTCTTTGAAGGGTGAGCTCTCCGACGAAGAATGAGCAGCTTCGTCACTGCCCTTTTTTCTGCGCACTCCCGCATCGAATCCGTTGTGTTTGTGAAGTTCGGATTCCGTCTTTCTGGCCCCCCTCTCAAAACGGCGACTTGGGCAGCGACAGCTGGAAGATGATGGCCAGCGCCCGCAGGGTGAAGGCCGGCGCGCCGTCAAAGGCCCCTCTCCCTTGGGAGAGGGGTTGGGGTGAGGGGAAGCGATGGTGGTTACAGACCCAGCCGTGCAGTGACGAGCGTCATCAGGTGATCGGCACTGAGCGCTGTTTGTGCATCGACGCGGAGAAAACTCCAGCCGCGTTGCTCTATGTCTGACTGGCGCTTCGCGTCGGCAGATTGCGCTTCGGGATTATCGTGCATGCTGCCGTCGATTTCGATGACGAGCCGGGCTTTGGGGATGGCGAAATCGACGACATAGCCTGCGATGGGGTGTTGGCGGCGGACCGGGAAGCCGTGGGTGCGCAATGTGCGGAGGGCTTGCCATGCGGTGACTTCCGGGGCGTTGGCCGTTTGCCTCAAGCGGCGGGCGCGTCTTGTGTCCAGAGAAGGGGGCATGTTTGCATCATGGCAGCGAATGATGGATGTGGGGAGTCCGTGACCCCTCACCCCCGGCCCCTCTCCCGAGGGAGAGGGGAGGAGGTCGCCTAGAACGGCGACTTCGGGAGCGACAGCTGGAAGATGATGGCCAGTGCGCGGAGGGTGAAGGCCGCTGCGAGACCGCCGATGAAGGCGCTGGATTCGGGCAGGCCCCAGGTGGCGAGGCCGAAATAGACGCCCGCGCCGAGCAGGGCGGCGGTGGCGTAGATGTCCTTTTTCAGGAGCAGCGGTTCCTCATTGGCGACGACGTCGCGCATCAGGCCGCCGGCGCTGGCGGTGAGGGTGCCGATGATGAGGACGACGGCGAGCCCGTGATCGAGGTTCATGGCCTTGGCCGCGCCGGTGACGGCGAACAGCGACATGCCGAACGCGTCGGCCCAGCGCAGGGGACGGAAGTTTTCCAGGAAGCGGTGAAACACATAGGCGGTCAGCCCGCCCGCCAGCGCGAGCAGCAGGGTCGGCGTGTCCGACAGCCAGAAGACGGGCTGGTCCAGGATCAGGTCGCGCAGCGTGCCGCCGCCAATGGCGGGCAGGAAGGCCAGGACGATGACGCCGAACAGGTCCATGTCCTTGCGCACGGCGACGATGCCGCCGGAAATGGCGAAGACGAACACGCCGATACGGTCGAACAGGGTGAGGATGAGGTCGGGGGACATGGCGCCGCTCCTGTGGCCGGGTCAGGGGGCAGTCCGGGTGGAGTGGCCCTGTATGATGGCGGATAGCCGGGCGTGTCGTGAGCGGGGTGTCCCCTCACCCCCGGCCCCTCTCCCCCGAGGGGAGAGGGGGGAGAAAGGACTAGCTCTGGGCTTCGAGCTTGTCCTGCGTCCTGGTGTCGAAGTCGCTGGCATCGTGACGTTCGCGCAATTGCGATTCCGGCTTGCCGAAGGTGCGGTTGACCATCTTGCCGCGTTCGACGGCGGGGCGGGCGCCGACCTGTTTCATCCAGCGGATGACATGGGTGTAGTCCTGCACCTGCAGGAACTCGCCGGCCTCGTAGACCGCGCCGGTGACCAGCGCGCCGTACCAGGGCCAGATCGCCATGTCGGCAATCGTGTAATCGGCCCCGGCAATATATTCATTGTCCTTGAGCTGACGGTCGAGCACGTCGAGCTGGCGCTTCACTTCCATGGCGTAGCGGTTGATCGGGTATTCGTATTTCTCCGGGGCGTAAGCGTAGAAGTGGCCGAAGCCGCCGCCGAGGAAGGGGGCGCTGCCCATCTGCCACATCAGCCAGCTGAGCGTTTCGGCGCGCTGGGGATTTTCCGTCGGCAGGAAGGCGCCGAACTTTTCCGCCAGATAGATCAGCATGGCGCCGGATTCGAAGATGCGGGTCGGCGGGGTCGTGCTGTGATCCATCAGGGCCGGGATCTTGGAATTCGGGTTGACGGCGACAAAGCCGGAGCTGAATTGCTCGCCCTCGCCGATATTGATCAGCCAGGCATCGTATTCGGCGCCCGTGTGACCGGCGGCCAGCAGCTCCTCGAACATGATCGTGACCTTGACGCCATTCGGCGTGCCCAGCGAATAGAGCTGGAAGGGATGCTTGCCGACGGGCAGCTCTTTCTCGTGGGTCGGGCCGGCGATCGGGCGGTTGATACTGGCGAACCGGCCCCCGCTTTCCTTGTCCCATGTCCAGATTTTCGGCGGGGTATAGGTCGGGTCGCTCATGTCGCTTGCTCCGTGGTTTTTCTGTGGGCGTTGGGCTTACATGTAGGAAGGCGCGGACGATTGTGAATAACAAGTTGGTGATGGCCTAGTCGGCGGGCCGGCCCTCATCGAGGAACGCGATGATTGCGCGGGGGAGTTCGGGGTCGAGCACGGCGGTGAGATGGGTGCCGGTGAGCTGGCGATAGGCGGCGCCGGGGATGAGGGCGGCGAGGCCGGGGCCGGAGCCATTGTCGAGGTCCTGGTCGCCGGTGAGGATCAGCGTCGGCACTTGGAACGTGGCGAGCAGGTCAGCCGACGTGTAGGTGCGGGCCGAGAGGGCGCCGAGATAGCCGTCGAGCGTGCCGCCGGTGGCCCGGGCGCGGGCCAGCATGCTCCTGGCGCCGGGCGTGTCCTCGCCGGCCATGGCCGCGCGGATGGCGGCGCGGAAGGCGGTGTTGCGATCCCGGTTGAACTCGTCGGCGCCCGAATCGCCGATGCCGCCAAGGGCCATGCGGCCGGTATTGCGCGCGAGCAGGTGCCAGCGCAGGGCGCTGATCGAACCCATGGAATAGCCGACGGTGGCGTAGGGGTCTTCCTTCAAGTGCGCGACAAGGGCGATCTGGTCCCGGGCGACGGCATCTGTCGGCCAGTCTTCGGGCGGGGCAGCGTAGGGCGAGGCGCCGTGGCCGCGCAGGTCCGGCGCGACGACGTGATAGCCGGCAGCGGCGATCTTCTGCGCAATGCCCGGCTGGAAGAAATTGAGGTCTGCGTTTCCAGTGAAGCCGTGCAGCAGGACCACCAGCGGGCCGGTGCCCACTTCCTGGTAGGCGATGGGCGTGCCGTCGAAGGACTTGTAGGTGTGCATGGCGGCGGCCTCCTCGGCGCGGGCAGGGACGACGGGGAGGAGGGCCAGGGCGAAGGCCAGCGCGGCGAAGCGGATCATGTGTCTCTCCCTTGGGGCGTTTCTTTTGCCTGCACCTGACGCGGGGCGCACGCGTTGGTCAAGCCTGACGCCGGGCCATGAAAAAGCCCGCCCGGTTTCCCGGGCGGGCGAGGCGGGGGATCGGCTTGCCTAGAGGACTTCGAGCATTTCCTGGACGAGGGGGTGGCGGACGACGTCGGCGCCTTCGAGGCGGATGACGGCGGCGCCGGCCAGTTTCTCGAGCCGTTCGGCGGCATTGGCGAGGCCGGAGAATTCCGGCAGCAGGTCGGTCTGGGCCGGGTCGCCGGTGATCACCATGGTCGAGTGCCAGCCGAGCCGGGTGAGCAGCATCTTGATCTGCGTATAGGTACAGTTCTGCGCCTCATCGACGACGATGAAGGCATTGTTGAGCGTGCGCCCGCGCATGAAGCCGATAGGGGCGATCTCGATCACGCCTTCCGACAGCATGTGTTTCAGCTGGGCCGGCGAGAGCCGGTCGGACAGGGCGTCGTAGAGCGGGCGCAGGTAGGGCGCGAGCTTGTCTTCCATGGCGCCGGGCAGGAAGCCGATCTGCTCGCCGGCCTCGACGGCGGGACGCGACAGGATAATGCGGGCGACCTTGCCGGCCTGCAGGGCCTCGACCGCCTTGCAGACAGCGAGATAGGTCTTGCCGGTGCCGGCGGGCCCAAGCGCCGCGACAAGGGCATAGGTGTCCATCGCCTTCATCAGCTGGGCCTGGTTTTCGGAGCGGGGCTTGACGGTTTTCTGGTAACGCTGGGTGCGGTCGGGCTCTGCGGCCGCCGGCTTTCGCCTGCGGGTGTCGGCATCGTCCGGATGCCAGCTGCGGCCGCCATCAATGGCGTGGAGAAGGGGCGGCTGACCGCGACCGGCATCCTGAATCCAGGCCGTGGCTTTCACCTCTGAGGCTGTCTTCATTCGCTTGGCGGCGTTGCGTTTACCCATGGGAGGACTCCTTGGTTCCAGGCAGAAAAAAAGCCGTCAGCAGGATTGCGGACGGCTTGGCGAAAAACGGGGGCAGATGGGGGGACCGCCCTGTGGGCGGCGTGGCCAGTCCGGAAACACGCGGTTCCGGCGGCGAGGTGCGACTGGGTCTGTTTATGACCGTCTCCACGTCCGAATCTGTTGTCGATTAGACTCTAGCAGGGTTATCAAACCCTTTAAGCGATATTCCGCAGGCGAAATGAGAGGACGAATCATCATGGCAATCTACCAGATCGGAGAGGCCCGACCCCAGCTGCCGGCAAGCGGAAACTGCTGGGTGGCCGAAAATGCCCAAGTTATGGGCAACGTGATCCTGAAGGAGAACGCCTCTGTCTGGTATGGCGCCGTCCTGCGCGGCGACAATGACCCGATCACGATCGGCGAGAACACCAATATCCAGGATGGCAGCGTGCTGCACACCGATATCGGCGCGCCGCTGACCATCGGCCGGGACGTGACGGTGGGCCATATGGTGATGCTGCATGGCTGCACGATCGGCGATGAAACACTGATCGGCATCGGCTCGACCATCCTCAACAATGCGAAGATCGGCAAGAATTGCATCATCGGCGCGCATACGCTGATCCCCGAGGGCAAGGAGATCCCCGACAATTCGCTGGTGATGGGATCGCCGGGCAAAGTGGTGAAGACGCTGTCAGAGCCGCAGGTGCAGATGCTGAAAATGTCGGCGCTGCATTATGTCGAGAACTGGAAGAAGCACCGCGACGGCGTGAAACGTATCGACTGACCGGGTTACTGGCGCAGGTAACGGATTGCGAACGTCTTGCCGGTCACGCGGACGACTTCGCCGCGTACATTGCCGGCAAAGACCGTGTCGCCCACCATGGGTGTCGCGCGTTCGGCCTCGAAGCTGGCACCGGTGAGCGAGATGTCGAGGACGCGGCACTTGATCTCGCGCCCGTCATCGAGCGTCAGCAGTGCGGGCCCGCCGCCGGTGGACCTGGCCCCGCTCCGGTCATCGGCGAGATCGAGCCTGTCCTTGTTGAGAAGCCAGGTCAGGCGGTCGGCCAGTTTTTCGCGTTTGTGCTGAACGATCCGGAAATGGGCGGCAAAGCCGGTCGGGGTCGCGCGGATGACCGTCGCGGCGACGCGGCCGAGCTCGTTGAAATAGCAGATCACCTGCGCGCCCGCTGCCGGACGGTGGTCTGACCGGATCATTGCTCCGGAACAGGAAATGTCGATTGTCGTCATCGCGTGGTCAGTGCCGTCCTCATCGAGGACGCGCCCGGCAAGACGGAGGGCGACGCGTTTGTAGAGGCGTCGGTCCTTGTCAGGATTTACCAGCGGACTGTTGCTGACCGCTGAGCTGTGCGGAACGGTCATGGTCTGCTCCCGAAAGCCCGGAATTCCCGCGCTTGTCCCACCGTGAACGCTTTACTTAGGCGTTTTAGGTTCACAAAGTGTTGTCGAGACAGGCCGGAACGCGGGTTCCGGGCGCGTCATTCATTATCCAATCGGGCCGGAGCCGCATTCCATGGAAACTTATGATTATGTCATCGTTGGCGCTGGCAGCGCCGGGTGCACGCTGGCGAACCGCCTGTCGGCGGACCCAGCCATCAAGGTGTGCCTGATCGAAGCGGGCAAGAAAGACAATTCGCTGATGATCCGGATGCCGGCCGGTGTCGGCAGCCTGATCAAGCAGGCCAATGACCATAATTGGGGTTTCCATACCGAGGCCCAGAAACACATGAACGGGCGCAAGCTTTACTGGCCCCGGGGCAAGGGCTGGGGCGGATCGTCCTCGATCAACGGCATGGTCTATATCCGCGGGCATGCGGGCGATTATGACCAGTGGTCCCAGATGGGCCTGACGGGCTGGAGCTTTGCCGACGTATTGCCCTATTTCAAACGGTCGGAAGCCCACGAGTCCGGCGACAGCACGTTCCATGGCGGGGCGGGTCCGCTGCGCGTATCGGAAAGCCCGATGTCGAGCCCGATCTACCGGGCTTTCGTGCAAGCCGGCGAACAGGCAGGGTTCAAGCTGACCGATGATTTCAACGGCGCCCAGCAGGAAGGCTTCGGCCGCTACCAGCGCACGATCCACAAGGGCGAGCGCTGGAGCGCCTCGTACGGCTACCTGCGTCCGATCGAAGGCGTCAGGCCGAACCTGACGGTCATCTCGACCGGGCTGGTAACGCGCGTGCTGATCGAGAACGGGCGCGCGACGGGGGTTGAAGTTGTCGAAGGCAAGGGTGCGCTGACCCAGGTAATCCATGCCGACAAGGAAGTCGTCGTCTGCGCCGGGGCGGTCCAGTCGCCGCAAATCCTGATGCTGTCGGGAATCGGCAATCCGGAACATCTCGACCGGTTCGGCATCAAGGCGAAGGTGAAGTCGCCCGGCATCGGCCAGAACCTACAGGACCACCTGGACGTCACGGTGATCCACGAGATGACGCAGCCCGTGTCGGCCTATTCGCAGCAGAAGGGCCTCAAGAAGCTCGGCGTGGGCCTTCAGTACCTGTTCAACCAGACGGGTGCGGGAGCCGACAATTTCCTGCAGGCCGGCGCGTTCATCAACTCACGCGAAGGCCTGTCGATGCCGGACATCCAGTTGCACCTGGTAAACGCCATCATGATGGACCATGGCAACCACGATCCAAAGAAAGACGGATTTACCGTTCATGCCTGCCAGCTGCGTCCAGAGAGCCGGGGCACGATTTGCCTTGCGTCTGCTGACCCGTTCGCGCATCCGGCCATCGACCCCAACTACCTCGCAGCGGAGGAAGACCGCCGTGCGATGCGCGAGGCCGTGAAAATGGTGCGGGATGTGTGTGGCCAGTCGGCGCTGAATGCGCTGCGCGGTTCCGAGATCATGCCGGGGGCGAGTGTCGTGACCGACGAGGATATCGACGCCTTCATCCGCCGGACCGGCGAGACGATCTATCACCCTGTCGGCACGGTCGCGATGGGGACCAGCGATGCGAGCCCTGTCGACGGCCAGCTGCGTGTGCGCGGCGTGGACGGGCTGCGTGTTGTCGATGCGTCGGTGATGCCGACACTCGTCGGCGGGAACACGAACGCGCCGACCATCATGGTGGCCGAGAAAGCGGCCGACATGATGCTGGGAAAACCCGCGCTTGCGCGTGAGGAAATCCTCACGCCCGCCTGAGGTCAGGCGTTGGTGGCGACCAGGCGCAATTGCGGGCCTTCGATCCGGGTATCGGGTGGCACCAGCATCGAGATGCGATGACGCCAGATCGGGCGCCCCTTGAGCATGGGTTCGCCGCCGAGCGTCTGGTAGAGGCCGAGAAGGCGCGGCGTGTCTGTCTGGCCGCCCGGGCGCACCAGCGGCATAAGGGTAATCTCGACTTCAACGCGCTGGCCAGCAAGGGTTTCACCCCGCCCGCGGACGATGCCAGGGGCGCCGTCATAACGAATGGCCTCCATGAAATGGGTCATCATGAAACGGTCGGGTCCGCTCCAGAGTTCCAGGAAGTCATGATTGGTCAGGTCGCGGCCGAGCAGGTCGGACAGGCCCTGTCCTGCCGTGCGGAATCGCCAGCCATTGTCGTTGCTGTGCTGGACGACAAACAATTGCGTAATCAGGTCCGGATGTTCAGCCACGCGCGGGTCATCGATTGCATTTGACTCCGGTCCTCGGCTCATCCGGCGCCACGCGTCGATCAGTATCCGGGTGTTTGGGTGTATTGACCGGTCTTGCATGACAGGCTGTCTCCATAATGATTTGGTCCGCTCCGGACCGTCCAGCACAGGCAATCGCAATATCCATTCCAGATGCAGGGTCATGTGTCTGGGGAAAAGCAGGCGTCGCGGGCGCGAAATTCGCCTCAAAGGGATTGCGCGCCGGGCATCGGCATCATTCGCAGGTGGTCCGGATGTGCCAGATCGTACCAAGTCGAAACAACTCGATACCCGCACGGGGTGGATGTCAGGATAACCCAGGGCTGCGTTCTGATGCGGACGCAACGTCAGGGCGGAAATTTTTCGGTGGAGGTCTTGCGTAGAATTACGTCGCCGCTAGTCCTGCGCGTACCGTTACCTATCCGCTGCTGCGAATCTCGCGGCGTCCTCTCAAACTTGACGACAAAATCCCAGGGAGAATACCGAGTGTCCAAGACACCTATACGCGCCGCTGCGCGTTCGAATCTGAAATCCGCCCTTTGCCTCGGCGTTGGCTTCGCGGCCATCGCGAGCGCCGCCATGCCCGCCATTGCGCAGGAAGCCGAAGACGAATCACCGCGTACGCTGCAAACCGTGACGATCACGGCGACGAAGCGGGAGCAAACGCTCCAGGACGTTCCGGTCGCCGTTTCGGTGGTTGATGAAAGCGTCATCGCAAAAGCCCAGATTCTCGACCTCAACGATCTCCAGTCGCTCGTGCCATCGCTCAGCGTCGGCCAGCTCCAGTCGTCGTCGAACACGAACTTCGTGATCCGTGGCTTTGGCAACGGCGCCAACAATGCCGGCATCGAGCCCTCGGTCGGCGTGTTCATCGATGGCGTGTACCGTTCGCGGTCGGCGTCGCAGATTTCGGACCTGCCGAACATTGAGCGCGTCGAAGTTCTGCGCGGGCCCCAGTCGACGCTGTTCGGCAAGAACGCCTCGGCTGGCGTCATCTCTGTGGTCACCAAGAAGCCGTCCTTCGAACTTGGCGGCAATGTTGAAGGCACTGTCAGCAACTATAATGGCTATCGTGCCAAGGCCTATGTCACCGGACCGATCAGCGACACGCTCGCGTTCAGCCTGGGCGGCAGCTACAATACGCGCGACGGCTATATCGAAGACATCGGCACCGGCCAGGACACTAATGAGCGCAACCGCTACGGCCTGCGCGGCGAGCTCTTGTTCGAACCGACCGAGAACATGTCGTTCCGCCTGATTGGCGACTATGACACGATTGACGAACTGTGCTGCGCTGCTGCGAATGTGGTGAACGGCCCGACAGGCGCTATCGTCAACTTTCTGGGCGGCCAGGTCGTGCCCGAAGATCCAACATCTTATAAAGTGGCGTACAATTTCGGCTCGACCAACAATATCGACAATGGTGGCCTGTCCCTGCAGGGCGATTTCGACCTCGGCACCATGACGCTCACGTCGATCACGGCCTATCGCGAGTCAGATCTTGAGCAGAACGCCGACTCCGACTTCACGAGCGCGGACCTGCTGAGCCGGAACTATAATGCGACCGACATTGAGACGTTCACGCAGGAAGTCCGGCTCACGTCGACCGGCGATGGCCCGATCGACTGGATGGTCGGCGGCTTCTATTTCGATGAAACCGTCGCGATCAAGAATGAACTCTATTATGGCGCGGATTTCCGCGGTTATGCTGACGCCCTGTCCGGCGGTGCCCTAGGCCTGGTCGAAGGCGCGCTCAGCCTGCCTGTCGGGCTTGTCTTCGGACAGGCGGGACAAGGTCTCACCGAAGAATTTGGTCAGGACAATACAGCCTGGTCGATCTTCGGCACGGTCGACTGGCACGCCACGGATCGCCTGACGGCGACGGTCGGCCTCAACTATACCGAGGACGAGAAGGATGCCTACGGCAACATCGTGAGCACCGATGTGTTCTCGGGCCTCGACCTTGTTGCCATCGGTTTTGCGCAGACGCTGGCTGGCTATAGTGTCGACGCCACGGATCCGGCGCAGGTCGCTGCCTTTGCGGGTGCCAACCCACTCGCCTTTGCAGCCATTCAGGCGGCTGTGCAGGACCCGGCGCAGAACACACTGCTCGGCCTCCAGCCATTGCAGTTCCTGCCGCCCTTCCTGGACTTCCCGAATTCGGTGGAAGACGGCCATTCCAAGGACGACCAGCTGACCTACACGTTCCGGCTGGCCTATGATGCGACCGACAACCTGAACCTCTACGGGTCGTATGGCACGGGCTTCAAGGCAACGTCCTGGAACCTGTCGCGCGACAGCCGCCCCTTCGCGAGCGACTTCACGCCAGGGTCTCCGGTTACCAGCCCGGGCTCGTCGCCGATCCGCGATGCCGGCCTTGCCGTCAACAACCTGACGATCGGTACGCGATTTGCCGGGCCGGAAGACGCGACCGTCTTCGAAGTTGGCGCCAAGCTGGCCTATGATTCCTTCGCGGTGAACGTCGCCCTGTTCGATCAGAGCATTGAAGGATTCCAGTCGAACACGTTCTCAGGCACGGGGTTCAACCTGACCAATGCCGGCAAGCAGTCGACCCAAGGCCTCGAAGTGGACGCATCATGGAATGTGACCAACAACCTGATGCTGACCTTCGCGGGTACGTTCCAGGATCCGGTGTATGACGACTTCACCAGCACGGGCATCCGAATCGACCCGAACCTGCCGCTGTCGGCATCGAACGAACTCGATCTGTCCGGCAAGAAGCCGTACGACATCCCGGAAACGGCGACGTCGACCTCGGCGACCTACAGCTTCGACGTGAAGTCGCTTGCGGCCTTCGTGCGGGCAGACTGGCAGTATGAGAGCCCGACGGATTATTTCGACGATCCGGCCAACCAGGCGCTCATCAACGACGAGCATGAAATCAGCACGTGGAACGCGTCAGCCGGCTTCACGACCGAAGGCGGCCTGGGCGTGACCTTCTGGGGACGTAACATCTTTGACGACGAGTATGTCACGGTGGCCTTCCCGACCACGGCGCAAAGCGGATCGATCAGCGGCTATCCGAGCCAGCCCAAGACGTATGGCGTAACCGTTCGCAAGGCGTTCTAGATCCGGCCAGCCAATACATTGAAGAAAGCCCTGTCGTTCGCGGCGGGGCTTTTTGCATTCCGCGGCCGAAATCCCCGGTCCGGCGCAGGCATAACCTGCCATTATGCGCGGCCGTGTCTATATAAGGGGAACTCTGATTCCCCTCAGGAGGCTGCATGGCCCGCAATCCCGGACGTCCGCCCATCATCAATGCGCCGCCCTGGGTGACGGCCCTGGCGCTGGTCCTGCTGGCAGCGCATGGGGGGAGGGTGTTGCTCAGCGCGGGGCTGCAGGACGCGCTCCTGTGGAACGTGGCGCTGATTCCCGAGCGGTTCTGGGGCTGGCTGGGAGCCAGCCTGCCGCCGGGAACGGCAGAGCCCTATTCAGGTGCCCTCCCAGCCATCGCGCCGGTCTTCACGATTGCGTTCGTCCACAGCGACTGGGTCCATGTCGGCCTGAACGCGGCCATGCTGCTCGGCGTCGGCAAGCCGGTTTACGAATACCTGGAACGGACCCGCGGGCGTGGGCGCAACCGCAGCGCCGAACTGTTCCTCGTCCTGTTCTTCATGAGCGTGGCCGGCGGGTCGCTGGCCCACCTGGCCGCGAACTATCCGATGGGGCAGCCGGCGATCGGTGCGTCCGGAGGCGTGTCGGGCCTGATTGCCGTCGTCCTGATGGCCCAGCAGGGTGCAGAGCCGCGTCTTGCCTCACGGCCCTTCATCGCCGGCTCAGTGGTGTTCCTGGTCGCCAACCTGATCCTGGCCTTCATCGGGCCGTCCATGCTGGGCGCGGGAATCGCCTGGCAGGCCCATGTCGGCGGATACGTCGCCGGCGCCCTCGTGTTCCGTTTCTTCGTCTGGCGCAGGGAAGGCGTCGAGGCCTGATTTGCGTTCCTGATCGATTCCGTGCGCCGGATATGGTATCGTCACTGCAAATAGAAATCGGACACACCGATTGAGGCTTGGAGGATGTTACATGACGATTGACCAAATTCTGAATGACAAGGGGCGCGAAGTCATCTCCGTTGGCGCGGAGGAAACGTTGGGCGCTGCCGCCAAGGTGCTGGATCTGCGCCGAATCGGTGCGGTCGTCGCGCTGGATTCCGGCGAATCGATCATCGGCGTCCTCTCCGAACGCGATATCGTGCGCCAGGTTGCCCGTCACGGACAGGCCGCGCTGGAGATGAAAGTGGGCGATGCGATGACCCGCGACGTCGTCACGGTGCCCTCCACGATGCGAATTGATCACGCCATGCAGCTGATGACCGACCGGCGGATTCGCCATTTGCCGGTCCTGCGCAACGAAAAGCTGATCGGATTCGTCTCGATCGGCGATCTGGTGAAATGGAAAATTGCCGAGACAGAGGCCGAAGCAGAGGCGATGAAGTCGTATCTGTCCGCCCAATACTAGGCTGATTGCAACAAAAGTGTCGTTTTCTGCGGAAACCCTGTTTTAAGGGGTTGCGGCTTCGGCATCAGGGGGGTATTCCCCGGCCTCCGCTGCAGAGACCTAACGGTTTCCAAAGCGGGCCCCGCAGACGGGCTGCTAATTAAGTGAAATAGTTCTTGATATTTCACCCGAACAGCGGCTATATATGCGGTTCTTCGAAATGCCTGATTTTGCAGGCCGTCACAACGGTCGACAATTTCATTTGTGCCAAAATTCAGTAGAAAACGTGGTCAAACACGGAGACTGCAGAAGACGCAAAAAAGGGTGTTGACGGGGAGTTGGGTGGCCCATATAAGCCGCCTCTTCCGGAAGGGGCGGCGCCCTGGATGGCCTACCGGAACTTCGGTTCCAGCTGTTTGACATTGTAAGAGATTAGGAAGAGAAACGCAGGCGGCGTGACGGCTTGCGGACACGGGCTTCGGCTACGGTCCAAACGATCACGACGGATGCGTTTCTTGAGAAAATTCTTTTTCCATCGATCAGGTTCGCCTGGTCTTTGTGACTAAGGGTTTCTCGTCAAAGAACGCAATTACTTGATGCTTATATAGCAACAGTTGCCGTCCTTATTCCAAAGGACGGATCGTCAGATCAACACTCAACTTGAGAGTTTGATTCTGGCTCAGAACGAACGCTGGCGGCAGGCTTAACACATGCAAGTCGAACGATATAGTGGCAGACGGGTGAGTAACGCGTGGGAACGTACCTTTCACTACGGAATAGCTCTTGGAAACGAGTGGTAATACCGTATACGCCCTCCGGGGGAAAGATTTATCGGTGAAAGATCGGCCCGCGTTAGATTAGCTAGTTGGTAGGGTAATGGCCTACCAAGGCGACGATCTATAGCTGGTCTGAGAGGATGATCAGCCACACTGGGACTGAGACACGGCCCAGACTCCTACGGGAGGCAGCAGTGGGGAATCTTGCACAATGGGCGAAAGCCTGATGCAGCCATGCCGCGTGAATGATGAAGGCCTTAGGGTTGTAAAATTCTTTCGCTAGGGATGATAATGACAGTACCTAGTAAAGAAGCCCCGGCTAACTTCGTGCCAGCAGCCGCGGTAATACGAAGGGGGCTAGCGTTGTTCGGAATTACTGGGCGTAAAGCGCACGTAGGCGGACTTTTAAGTCAGATGTGAAATCCCAGGGCTCAACTCTGGAACTGCATTTGAAACTGGAAGTCTAGAGACCAGGAGAGGTTAGCGGAATACCGAGTGTAGAGGTGAAATTCGTAGATATTCGGTGGAACACCAGTGGCGAAGGCGGCTAACTGGACTGGTACTGACGCTGAGGTGCGAAAGTGTGGGGAGCAAACAGGATTAGATACCCTGGTAGTCCACACCGTAAACGATGAATGCCAGTCGTCGGGCAGTATACTGTTCGGTGACACACCTAACGGATTAAGCATTCCGCCTGGGGAGTACGGTCGCAAGATTAAAACTCAAAGGAATTGACGGGGGCCCGCACAAGCGGTGGAGCATGTGGTTTAATTCGAAGCAACGCGCAGAACCTTACC